>NZ_JBXARE010000004.1:261555-605015 GCF_058807935.1 Pseudoduganella sp. GW821-FHT11H04
TACTGGTGGTGATAGGTGGACTTGAACCACCGACCCTAGCATTATGAATGCTATGCTCTAACCAACTGAGCTATATCACCGCAAGGCCAGCATTATCGTTGCTGGGCGCAAGTCTGTCAAGAATTGATTTGCGCTGTAGCCAATTTTGCAAGCACCTGCGTTTGCAATGTCTGCGCTGCTTCAGGGGCGCAGCAGTCGACCATGATCCGGTCCGGCATGGAGCGTAACCAGGTTAGCTGGCGCTTACACAACTGGCGGGTGGCGATGATCCCGGTTTCGCGCATTGTGGCGTAGTCGATCGTGCCATCCAGGTACTCCCAGGCTTGGCGATAGCCCACGCAGCGGATTGATGGCAGGCCAAGATGCAGGTCGCCGCGCGCGCGCAAGGTCTTCACTTCATCGAGGAAGCCGGAATCGAGCATGATGTCAAAGCGGCGCGCGATGCGTTCGTGCAGCCAAGCGCGGTCGGAGGGTTCGAGCGCAAACGACACCAGGTCGAACGGCAGATCTTCCTTTTCGCGCAGGGCGAGCAGCTCGGACATCGGTTTGCCGGCCAAGGCGTGGATTTCCAGTGCGCGCTGGATGCGCTGGGAGTCGGCGGGCTTGAGCCGGGCGGCGGTTTCGGGATCGACTTGCGCCAGGCGTGCATGCATGGCGGGCCAGCCGATGCGGGATGCTTCTTCATCGAGCTGCGCGCGCAGGACGGGATCGGCGCCGGGCAGGTCGTCCAGGCCGTCGGCCAGGCCTTTGTAGTACAGCATGGTGCCGCCGACGAGCAGTGGGACTTTGCCGCGCGCGCTGATTTCAGCGACCAGGCGCAGCGTGTCGGTGCGAAACTGGGCCACCGAATACGAATCCAGCGGATCGATGATGTCGATCAGGTGGTGTGGTACGGCGGCCAGTTCTTCTTTCGAAGGCTTGGCGGTGCCGATATCCATGCCGCGATACACCAGCGCGGAGTCGACGGAGACGATTTCGCACGGAACCTGCTGGGCGATGGACAGCGCGGCGGCGGTCTTGCCCGACGCGGTTGGCCCCATGATGGCGACCGCCAGTGGGCGCTTGTTGGACTGCTGATTCATTGATTACTGCCCGCGCAGGAAGAGTTTATCCAGCGCGTTGATGTCGATCTGCACCCAGGTCGGGCGGCCGTGGTTGCACTGGTCGGCGCGCTCAGTGGCTTCCATGTGGCGCAGCAGGGCGTTCATTTCCGGCACGGCGAGGATGCGGTTGGCGCGCACGGCGGTATGGCAGGCCAGGGTGCCAAGCAGCTCGTTGCGGCGCTCGATCAGCACGCGCGAGCCGCCGTATTCACGCACATCGCGGATCACGTCGCGCGCCAGGGTCTGGGCGTCTGCGTTCTTCAGCAGGGCAGGGACGGCGCGCACCGCCAGTGTGGTTGGCGACATCACGGCGATGTCGAAGCCGAGCGTCTTCAGCGTGTCGCCGTGTTCCTGCACGGTGCCTACTTCGACAGCGTCGGCGTAGAAGGTGACGGGAATGAGCAGGTTCTGCACCGACAATTCAGTGCCGTCGATCTGCGCGTCCAGCGCGTTCTTCAGCTGCTCGTACAGGATGCGTTCATGCGCGGCGTGCATGTCGACCAGAACCAGGCCTTTGCTGTTCTGGGCCAGGATGTAGATGCCGTGCAGTTGCGCCAGTGCGAAGCCAAGCGGGAATTCTTCGCCCGCCATTTGCGCGGAGCTGGCTGCGATAGGCGCCGCTTGCGGCAGCGCGTAGTCGGAGGTGGCGCGGAAGCCGTTGCCGCCGTCAGCCGCGGTGGCGCCGGGGCCGGCGTTGTCGCGCGGGTCGTTGGACCACAGTGCGCCGTAACGTTCCGTGTTCTGGGCAACGCCGCCGTTGCTAGCGCCACCGAACGGCGAAGGCGAGAAGGTCGGGCGGTATTCAGGATTCAGGATGGAGCCAAAGCTGGTCTGCTGCTGCGGGCGCCAAACCGGGCCGGTAGTCTGCAGGTTTTCGGCGGCAGGCAGCGGCGACGGCACGCTGCCATGCGAGGTGGCCGACGTGGCGGCCAGCGCGCGCTGCACGGCGTGGAAAACGAATTGGTGCACCGCGCGGCCGTCGCGGAAACGGACTTCGATCTTCGACGGGTGCACGTTCACGTCGACCAGCGCCGGGTCGAGGTCGAGCGCCAGCACATAGGATGGATAGCGGTCGCCATGCAGCACATCTTCGTAGGCGGCGCGCACGGCGTGCACCAGCAGCTTGTCGCGCACGAAGCGGCCGTTGACGTAGAAGTACTGGCTGTCGGCGCGGCCTTTTGATGCAGTCGGCAGGCCGGCAAAACCGTGGATGCGCAATACGCCGGAGCCTTCGTCCAGTGCCAGGCGCGCTTCCTCGAAGGTGCTGCCGAGGATTTGGGCGCTGCGCTTGGCCATGTCGCTGACCATCCAGTGGTCGACGGTCTTGCCGTTGTGGCTTAGCGTGAACGAGACGTCCGGGCGCGCCAGGGCGATGCGGCGCACCACTTCAGCACAGTGGCCGAATTCGGTCTGCTCGGATTTCAGGAATTTGCGGCGCGCAGGCGTATTGAAATACAGGTCGCGCACGTCGATGGTGGTGCCGGGGGCGCCGGAGGAGGGCACGACGGTGCCTTCGTGCGAACCTTCCAGTTCCCAGGCGTGTGCGCCGTCGGCGGTGCGGGACGTCAGGGTGACGGCGGCGACGGAGGCGATCGAGGCCAGCGCCTCGCCGCGGAAACCGAGGGTGCCGACGTTTTCCAGGTCGTCCAGCGAAGCGATCTTCGACGTCGCGTGGCGGGCCAGGGCCAGCGGCATCTGGTCGGGCGGGATGCCTTTTCCGTTGTCAGTAATGCAAATGCGTTTGACGCCACCCTCCTCCAGCCGCACGGTGACCTGGGTCGAACCGGCGTCCAGGGCGTTCTCCAGCAGCTCTTTCACGACTGCGGAAGGGCGTTCCACCACCTCGCCGGCGGCGATCTGGGAAATCAGTTGGTCGGGGAGGGCCCGGATCGGGCGAGGTGGAGTTGGGGCGTTCATGGACAGGATTATAACTGCGGGGCTGTGTCCACCTTGGGGTCAGGAACAAAAGTGGACAATGTCCCATTTCGTTCCTGACCCCAAGGTGGACATTTCTTTACTTCATCTCACGGACGGGGATCGGCACGTTGCACAGGTCAACGTGGCCGGCGGCGTACTTGGTCCATGGGCCGCCGCGGTTGCGCTGCGCTTCGGTGACGGCCTTGAAGCTGGCCGATTCGGTGCGCATCACTTCAAACTTCGAGCGGTCGGCTTCCGGTACGTCGGCTGCCAGCTTGACGGACTTGATCGGCACCCAGTTCTCTTCTTTCTCGAACATGCCCATCGGCGCCGGGCCGCGCGGCAGTACCGAGAGAAGCGGCATGCCGCTCACGATGCGGCCCACGACGGTGATGTTGCGGTCCAGGTGGCGCGGTGAATTGCCGATCACCGCGTACAGGGTGCCGCCATTGCCGCTGTCGGACTCATTGCCGCGCGCCACGCCCACCATGCCGTAGCAGTGCGCCAGCCAGGTCTGGCCGGTTTTCGGATCGCGTGCGGCCGGGAAGCCGTTCGAGTGGCCGACTTGCGGCGCGTAGCCGTCCTTTTCCGGCATGCGGGTGAACTGGGTGTCATTCTTCATCGGCACCGTGAATTCCTGTTCCAGCTTGGCCTTTGCCGTGCCCAGCGGCTTTGGCTTGTCCTCGTTCGGGTCGCCCCACTGCACCACCCAGTTGTCCTGCGAGCGGTAGATCCACAGCCCGTCCCAGTAGCCTTCCTTGGCCATGGTGCGGATGTTGGCGGCGTGGTTCGGCGCGAAGGCCGGCGCCAGCTCGATGATCACGCGGCCGCTTGGCAGGTCCATATACAAGGTGTTGGCCGGGTCCAGTTGGCGCCACTCGGTGGGCTTGGATGCTTTGATGATGTCGCCGACGGTAGGCTTGGGCGGCAATTCCTTGAGGGGCGCCGCCATCGCGGCCAGGGGTAGGGCCAGCGCGAGAGCTGCGGGCAAATAGGACTTCACTGATGTCTCCTTCGTGGGGTTTTCTAAGCAGGTTCTAAGTTGCCGGGCAATTTTAGCCTGTAAGATAGACAGTTTGGTATGATTCCCGCCGCAACCTTTTGGGATAAATAATGGATTTCGTTCAATTGCTGGACATGCTGGTCCACGTAGACCGTGCGATGGGTACCCTGATCGCCCAGTACGGCATGTATGTCTATGCACTGCTGTTTGCCATCGTGTTCTGCGAAACTGGCCTGGTAGTACTGTTCTTCTTCCCCGGCGATACCTTGCTGTTTATCGGCGGTGCGTTCTGCGCGACCGGCGAAATGAATCTCGGCCTGCTGATGTTCCTGCTGGCGACTGCTGCAATTTTGGGCAACACCACCAATTACTGGATTGGCGAAGCGATTGGCCAGCGTGTGTTCACCCACGACTACCGCTGGATCAATAAGGAAGCCCTGAATCGCACCCATGAATTCTTTGAAAAGCATGGCGGTAAAACCATCATCCTGGCGCGTTTCGTGCCGGTGGTGCGCACCTTCGCTCCGTTCGTGGCCGGCGTGTCGGATATGACCCATGCGCGCTTCCAGCTATTTAATATCGCCGGGGCTGTGGCCTGGGTGGTGTCGCTGTGCGTGGCCGGTTATATCTTCGGCAATACACCTTTCGTGCGCGAGCACCTGAGCGCCATCGTGCTGTTCGGCGTGGGCGTGGCGATTGTGCCGATGGCGCTGGGCGGAGCCTGGAAACTGGGCCGCCGTATGCTGAAGCGTTAAGCCGCTCTCAAGTTTTCCCCCTGCGCAACCGTTAACCGGAGAAACAGTCTTTCCTCCGGATTTAACATGCGTAACTTGATCGCCCTGTCGGCCTGTTGTCTTGTCCTCGGGACCGCAGGCGCCGCCGATCCTATCGTCCCGCCGCCAACCAAGGGCGTGCCCAATATTCGCCCCAACCTGGCCGCTGCCGCTGCGGCCGAGAAGGCGAATATTGAGAAGGACGGCAAGCCGACCGACAAGCCGGCTGAAAAGCTTAAGTACGTTCCGCCTCAGAAGAAAAACTCGGCTGCCCAGCGCGAGGAAGAAGCACGCGCAGAGCAGGAGCTGTCGGAAAAAATCGCCCAACGCCTGGCTGAAATGAAAGCCAACCAGGCCGCCCGCCTGGCCGCTGCCGAGAAGGTGCGCAAGCAAAAGGCCGCCAAGGTCGCCGCTGCGGAAATCGCAGCCAAGGCGCCGCCGCCAAAAGTGTACGGCACCCATTGGTCCTACGAAGGTGAATCCGGCCCGGCCAACTGGTCGAAGATTAATTCTGACTGGTCCAAGTGTTCGGTCGGCAGCCGCCAATCGCCTATCGATATCCGCGACGGCATGAAGGTGGACCTGGAGCAGATCTCCTTCGACTACCACCCGTCCGGCTTTAACGTGACCGATAACGGCCATACCGTGCAGGTGATGGTCGCCCCGGGCAATTACCTGAGCGTGGCTGGCCGCACTTATGAGCTGCAGCAATTCCACTTCCACCGTCCGGCGGAAGAGCGCGTCAACGGTAAGGGCTTTGAGATGGTGGTGCACCTGGTGCACAAGGACCCGGAAGGCAGGCTGGCGGTGCTGGCGCTGTTGCTGGAACGCGGTAAGCCGCAAGCAACCATCCAGACCGTGTGGAACAACCTGCCGCTGGAGAAGGGCGATACGGCAGCGCCGACCATCGTGCTGGACCCGAACGAGATGCTGCCGCAGCGCCGCGACTACTATACATTCATGGGTTCTTTGACCACGCCGCCTTGCACCGAAGGCGTATTGTGGCTGGTGATGAAGGAGCCGGTACAGGCTTCGCCGGCGCAACTGGCATTGTTCAGCCGCCTGTATCCATTCAACGCTCGTCCGATCCAGGCCAGCTCCGGCCGTATGATCAAGGAATCAAACTGATGGTGTGAAGGCCGGTCCATTCGGCGCCGGCTGCCAGCACCTGCTTGTCCACGCGGGCTGGCTCGATGCAGACAAAGCGGCGGTATTCGCTGTCTTCCATGTCGGCGATGGCCGCTGCGCCTTCCGCACCGGGATTCCATACCACCCATTCAGAGAAGCCTTGCTGCTCCAGTTGCAGCACGCCGGCGCCGGTATCAAGGCGCAGTTGCGGGGTGGCGGGCCGGATATCGTCCAGCGCGCCGGTGAAGGGCATGCCTTCCACCGTGGCGCTGGTGAATTCGGACACCGCGAAATAGGTGTGCAGGGCGCCGGCCCAGCTGAAGTCCTGCTGGCCGGTGTTGCGCACGTTGTAGTGCATTTCCAGCGCATTACCGCGCAGCGTGAAGCGCAGGCGCAGTTCGAAAGGGCGCGGCCAGGATGTGAAGTGGTTGCGCGGCAGGTCGGTCTGGGCCAGCGCGAATTCCGCCCAGTCGTTGGCTTGCTCGGCCAGGCGCCAGGTGGCGGTGCGTGCAAAGCCGTGGCGCAAGCCGTCGCCACGCGTGCTGAATTGAGGGAAGATGACCGGCACGCCGCCGCGAACTGCGGCGCTGCCGTCAAGCGCTGAACGCTGGCTGAGGAACAGGCGTTCCTTGCCGTCCGCAGTCTTCCACGACATCAAATGTGCACCGAATAATGAAATGATGGCTTCGGCGCCTTCTGGAGTGGAGATGCGAACTTCGTTCATGCCTGGTCCTTAGGTAAGCCGGTTCTTGGCGAGCGGCGGGTTCTTTGCAAAGTAACGGCGGATGCCTTTGACGATGGCATCCGCGATCTTGTCCTGATAGGCGTCATCGAGCAGGCGCGCTTCTTCCTCCGGGTTGGAGATGAAGGCGGTCTCGATCAGGATCGATGGAATGTCCGGAGCCTTCAGCACGGCGAAGCCGGCTTGTTCGACCGAGCCTTTGTGCAGCTGGTTGATGCCGCCGATCTCGCCCAGCACCGCTTTGCCGACCTTCATGCTGTCGTTGATCTGCGCGGTGGTGGAGAGGTCGAACAGCACGCTTGCCAGTTGCGGGTCATGGCCGGCGGCGTTGGCGCCGCCGATCAGGTCGGCCTGGTTTTCCTTGTCTGCCAGCCAGCGTGCGGCGGATGAAGTCGCACCTTTTTCGGATAGCACGAAGACGGAGGAGCCGCGTGCGCTGGCTTTCACAAAGGCGTCGGCGTGGATGGAGACGAACAGGTCGGCGTCGACCTTGCGCGCTTTTTCCACACGTTTGCCGAGCGGGACGAAGTAGTCCCCGTCGCGCGTGAGCATGACGCGCATGTTCGGGTGGTCTTCGATTTTGTCTTTCAGGCGCTTGGCGATGGCCAGCACGATGTCTTTTTCACGGCTGCCGCGCGCACCCATGGCGCCAGGGTCTTCGCCGCCGTGGCCTGGGTCGAGGGCGATGGTGAGCATGCGGACCATTTTCTCCGGCGCGGATTTCTGGCCGGGTTTGTGGCGCGCGGGCGTTTGCTCTGGCTCGACAGGGCTTGGCTTGCCGGATTGGTCGGCGATGGTGGGCGGCTGGTTGGACGCGGTGCCGGCGGAACCGGGCGTCGTGGCGCCAGCGGCGGACTGGCCGGCTGTGGCCGGGCCGTTGGCGGGGGAGCCACCCTGTCCGGATGCTGTAGCCTGGCCGGATGCCGCCGTCTGCCCGGCAGGCGTGCCAGCGGCGGGAGGCTGTGCGGTCGCGGTGGTGCCCGTAGTGGCGGTGGCAGGCATGCCGTCCTGCGACCATTCGCCTTTTTCGATCATGGCGGCGATCGGGTCGGCTGCCTTCACCGGGTACAGGTCGAAGATCAGGCGGTGCTTGTAGGTGCCGACAGGCTCCAGCGTGAACACCTGCGGTTTGACTTTTTCTTTCAGGTCGAACACCAGGCGCACGACGTTGGGCCGGTTCTGGCCGACGCGCACTTCCTTGATGTACGGGTCGTTGGATTCGATCTTGGCGACCAGGCTTTTCAGCGTGGAGTTCAGCACCAGGCCTTCGATGTCGACCACCAGGCGGTCGGGATCGGGCACCAGGAAGTGCTTGACCTTAAGGTCCGTGTCGTTTTCCAGCGTGACGCGGGTGTAGTCTTCGGCTGGCCACACGCGTACCGCCAGGATCTGCGCTGCCTGCGCAGTCATCGGTGCGAACACGGACAGCAGCAACGTACCGCCGGCCTTGAGCACCGTGCGGCGGCTTACAGATTTGGGGCGAATTGGAGGCGTTGCAGGCATGACGTACCAAGAGCTGAAGACGGCTGCAATTCTACATCACGTCCAGTGCCGGCTACAGAGAGGAAAACATGAAGGTCGGGTGGTGGCAACACACCATCCGCTTTTTCGGGCCATTCGACGATGCAGACGTTCTCGCCGTTGAACTCTTCGCGGAAGCCTGCATCGAGGAATTCTTCCGGGCTGCCCATGCGGTACAGGTCGAAATGCACGACGTTGGCAAGCTTGCCGTCCACTTTCACGCGGTAGGGTTCCGACAAGGTGTAGGTCGGGCTTTTCACCGGACCTGCGTGGCCCGCAGCGTGCAGCAAAGCGCGTGTCAGCGCGGTCTTGCCGGCGCCGAGGTCGCCGTGCAGGTAGATTGCCATGCCGGGCAGCAGGGCGCGCGACAGCGCCGCGCCCAGGGCTGCGGTGCCGGCTTCGTCGTGAAGATGGGATTTGAAGTGCTGCATCGAATAAAATGATGGTTTGGAATTTCCCGCATTGTACGGCCGTGTCACTCTCCCAAGCCAATTTAGACGAATTAGCCGCCAGCATCAAGGCTTGGGGGCAGGAGCTCGGCTTCGCGGAAGTGCGCATTGCCGATATCGACCTGTCGGCCGCCGAGGCGGGACTGCAAGCCTGGCTGGATGCCGGCATGCACGGCGAAATGGACTACATGGCAAGCCATGGCATGAAACGCGCGCGTCCGGCGGAGCTGGTGCCCGGCACGGTGCGCGTGATCACGGCGCGCATGAATTACCTGCCCGGCACCGCCGACGAAGGCTGGCGCGAGCGCGAAACCGCGCGCCTGTCCGATCCTACCCAGGCCGTGATTTCCGTGTATGCCCGTGGCCGCGATTACCACAAGGTGCTGCGTTCGCGGCTGCAAGCGCTGGCCGACAAGGTCAGCGCGGCCGTCGGGCAGTTCGGTTACCGCGTATTCACCGACTCGGCGCCCGTGATGGAATTGCCGCTGGCTGAGAAGTCGGGACTGGGCTGGCGCGGCAAGCACACCTTGCTGATCAACCGTAGCGCGGGCTCGCTGTTTTTCATGGGCGAGATCCTGGTCGACCTGCCGCTGCCGGTCGACGAACCGACGGGCGCCCATTGCGGCCAGTGCACGGCCTGCATCGACGTTTGCCCGACCCAGGCCATCCTCGGCCCGGGCAGGCTGGATGCGCGGCGCTGCATCTCCTACCTGACCATTGAACTCAAAGGCCCGATCCCGGAAGACATGCGGCCTTTGCTCGGCAACCGGGTGTACGGCTGCGACGATTGCCAGACCGTCTGCCCATGGAACAAGTTCGCCCAGCGCGCCACGCTGCCGGACTTCGACGAGCGTCATGCGCTGGGCAGCGCAGGCATGATCGAGCTGTTCGCCTGGACCGAAGAGGAATTCAACCGTCGCATGGAAGGCAGCCCGATTCGCCGCATCGGCCACGAGCGCTGGCTGCGCAATATCGCGGTGGGACTGGGGAACGCCGCGCGCATGGGGGCCAAGGGCGATCGTTCTATCTTGGCGGCGCTGGAGGCGCGCCGCGGCCATCCATCGGAGCTGCTGCGCGAACATGTGGAGTGGGCTATCCGCCAACATGGGTGACTAGCAGGAGACTAGGGCATAATGGTTGTTCAGGTCAAAAATCCCGAGTGACGAAGTGTCTCCATTTGCGGAAGCAGTCCAGAGTTATCGCGAGTTGTCGCCTTTGCATGTTTGGCGGCATGGCAGTCCGGCAGAAAAGCGCGCCATTTTCGGCGGCTGGCTGCTGTTGCTGCTGCTTTGCGTGGCGCTCGGCCTGGCGACCGTGAAATGGAGCTGGTCAGGGCTGCCGATCCAGATGGGTGGCGTCACCGCCTACGTCACGGTCTATCCTCCGCTGCCTATTTGCCTGCTGCTCACGCTGACCCTGGGCTGGTGGTGGGGCGCAATACCCGCTTATTGTTCGACCCTGGTGCTGGCGCTGTACGCGGGCATGCCGCTGCAATGGGCGCTGCTATTCGCCTTCGCCAATCCGCTTGGTTTCAGCATTCTGGCCATCGGCTATCGCGCCATGGCGGTGCGACGCGACTTGCGCGACCTGACTTCGTTCCTGTATTTCATCCAGCTTAGTTTCGTGGCCAGCATCTTCGGTTCCGCCGGAGCCCTGATCTGGAGTTATACCAACCACCTGGCGCCCGGTGCTCAATTGCCGATCTGGCAGGGCTGGTGGCTTGGCTCCTTCCTGCAAAGCGTATTCATTGGCGGGCCGGTGATGGCCGTGCTGTGGCCGCGCGTAGCGCGCTGGCAGCTGGAACGCCAGCAATTGATGCGCAGGCGGCGCAGCGGCTCGCGCCGTTCCGTGCTGCGCATGCTGGCGACGGTGGCGGCGGGCGTGCTGCTGTATGGCTTTGTCACCATCCAGCTGGCCGAAGCCGATGCAGCGGGCGCGCTCGAAGTGTTCCGGCAAACGGTATGGATTTTCTACTGGGTGTTTGCGGCCATTATCATTTTCATCGCCTTCTTCGGTTACCAGCTGTTCTCGCACTGGCAGGATTCGACCGAAGGCTTGCTGCACGAGCTGCAGCGCATGAACACCGACCTTGAACGCCTGGCCACGACCGACGCTCTGACCGGTTTGCTGAACCGCCGCGCCGCCGACCGCCAGCTGGAAGCGGAGTGGCAGCGTGCACGCCGTTCCGGCCATGCGTCCGCCCTGGTGCTGCTCGACCTCGACCACTTCAAGCAGGTCAATGACAGTTATGGACACCCTGGCGGCGATGAAGCCTTGCGCATGCTGGCTTCCTGTATCTGTTCAGTGATGCGCGAGGTGGATGTGGGCGCGCGTTACGGTGGCGAAGAATTCCTGATCGTGCTGCCGGAAACCAGTTGCGAAGGGGCGTTCGTGTTTGCCGAGCGCTTGCGCGAACGGGTAGCTGCCTGCGATGTGCGGCATGACGAGAGCACGTTCCGTTGCAACGTCAGCCTTGGCATCGCCGTCAGCGATCCGCACGAACTAAGTTATGAGCATTGGGTGCGGCGAGCGGACCAGGCGCTATACCGCGCCAAGCAGGGCGGCCGCAACCGGGCCGTCATGGCCGTATAGGCCGCTCGCGCATTATTTCAGCAACCCTGCCAGCTCCACGGCGGTTTTAACCTGCATCTTGTCGAAAATATGGGCGCGGTGCACCTCCACCGTGCGCATGGAGATGCCCAGTTCATCGGCCACCACCTTGTTCATTTTTCCGGCCAGGATCAGGTCCAGCACTTCGCGTTCGCGGCTGGAAAGCGTGGCAAGGCGCGCCTGCACGGCCGCCTTGACGCTGGCTTCACGCGATGCGGCCAGGCCCTCCTGCACGCGGTCCATCAGCTGGTTATCGTTGAAGGGCTTTTCGCAGAAGTCGAAAGCGCCGCGTTTGAGCGTGTCGACAGCCATCGGCACGTCGCCATGGCCGGTCAGGAAGATCACCGGCAGGCGCGCCGTCAGCCCGTGCGCTGCCAACTGGTCGAACACGGCCACGCCATTAATCTCCGGCATGCGCACGTCGAGCAGCACGCAATCGCCTTCCGGGTCAAAGGCGCCGCTCTGTGCAAAGACGAGGAAGGCTGCCGCGCTGTCGTAGGCGGTTGCGGCGATGCCGCGCGAGGAGGCGAGCCAGGACAGGCTGTCGCGCACCACGGCTTCATCGTCAACGATATGTAGCATTCTTGAGGTCTCCGTTTAAATCAGCCTGCCACCGGCAGCGTGAACGTGAATATAGTACCGCCTTGCGGGTTGTCGCGGTGCGTAAGCGTACCGCCGTGGAATTCGATCGCTGTGCGGCAGATGTTGAGTCCCATGCCCATGCCTTCCGCCTTGGTGGAGAAGAAAGGCGAGAACAGGCGTTCGGCTACCTCTTTTGGGATGCCGTGGCCGTTGTCGATCACCTGCACCACCACCATGCCCGCCGCAGGGTCGTAGTGGGCCACCACGCGCAGAATGCGCTTCAGAGGCTGTGCGTCGCCCATGGATTCGATCCCGTTGCGCGTGAGGTTCAGCAGCACCTGTTCGATCAGCATGCGGTCGGCTCGCACCAGCGGCAGGGATTCGGGCAGTTCGATTTGCAGCGAAACTTGGTGCTGGCGTGACTGCAGCTCGATCAGCACCAGGATGCTGTCCAACATTGTTTGCAGCGCCACGTCCTGCCGCTCCGATTCGCGGTTCTTCACGAATTCGTGCACGCTGCGGATGATCTGGCCGGCGCGCTGGGCCTGGGCGCAGGCCTGTTCCAGCGGCGCCTTCAAGGTGGCTGAGTCGCCGCCGCGAGCCAGTACGTTCAAGGCCCCGGTGGTGTAGCTGGAGATGGCGGCCAGCGGCTGGTTCAGTTCATGCGCCAGCATGGAGGCAATTTCGCCCATGGTGGCAAGGCGCGCACTGGTTTGCAGCTTCTCCTCGTGCTGGCGGTTCAATTCCTCCATGCGCTTGCGGTCGGAGATGTCGAGGATGGAGCCCATATAGCCGGTGTGGCGGCCTTCCTTGTCCACCAGCGGCGCCTCGAAGACCAGCACCGGGATGCGCGTGCCGTCCGGGCGTTGGAACAGCGTTTCGAATTCCGGCGTGATGGAGCCGGCCAGCACATTGGCAAGACGGTCCTGGTATTCCTGCATCACGTCCGGCGCCCAGTAGGGCATGGGCGGCGAGCGGCCGATCAGTTCTTCCGCGGTATAACCGACCATCTGGCAGAAGGCCGGGTTGACGTAGGTGATGCGGCCTTCCAGGTCGCGCGCACGCAGGCCGGTCACCAGCGAGTTCTCCATCGCCGTGCGGAAGGTCATTTGCTGGCGCAGTTCGCCCTCTGCGGCCAGGCGGCGTGAAATGTGGCCCCACAGCGCGAACAGGCTCCATAACAGGGCCAGTGAGAGCGCGATCACCGAACCGACCAGCAGGTTGGGCAGCAGTTTCGGTTCGCTCTTGACGCTGTCGGTCATCAGGGTGATGGTGGCGCCGGGCAGGTCGAGCGCGCGCTTGTGGGTGTAGACGCCGTGGCCCGGGCCAGCCGAACTGCGGCGCGCCAGCACTTTGTCGTCGCGATCGAGAAGGCTGATCTGGTTATCCTGCGCAAACCACCAGGGCACCATTTCGTCCAGCAGGCTACTGAGCTGGAAGGTCGCGACCAGGTCGCCCAGCAACTGGTTGCCGCGGTAGATGGGGAAGTGCAAGTCCATCTTCAGTGTGCCGGCGGTGGCGCTGCCCGGTTCAGGTTCGGCATAGACCGGCATATGGGTGCGGCGTGCGCGGTCCTGCGCCGCCAGCGACGCCTGGCCAAGCGCGGCATGGGCGCCGGCCGGCGTCCCATCGCTCGCAACGACGATGCGACCCTCCGCATCGAGCTGCACCACGCTTTTCAATTCGGCGCCATTTTTCAGCATGCGCTCCATGCGCTGCTGCACGTCGGCCGGCGTCGGGTGACCGGTGGCGACTTCATTGGCCAGGCCGCGCAGGCTTTCCTCGTGGCGGCCAAGCTGGAAGCGGATCGATTGCTCGACCCACAAGGTATCGGCGATCAACTGCTCCTGCCGCTCATTGCTCTCCAGCTGGCGCGCCTGCCAGGGTAGCCAGAACACGATGGCGAGGAACAGCAGCACCAGTACCACTGGCAGCAGCCAGCGCACGGAGGAGGGCAGGAATATGCGTTTAGACATGCGCCGAGGGTATAACATCCACTAACAGCCTGTATTGTGGGTTTCCACAGTTGTGTGCCACTATTTCGCTCAACACAATATAAGGTGAGAATAATAATGCATCAAAAACGCCGGGAGACACCATGCAATTGAAGCACCTCCTGGCCGCCCTCGGCGCGGCCGCACTTCTCACGTCCCAGGCAATGGCGCAAGCGCCCATCGTCATCAAATTCAGCCACGTGGTCGCACCGGACACACCCAAGGGCCAGGCGGCGGAACGCTTCCGGCAACTGGCGGAAAAGGCCACCGGCGGGCGCGTCAAAGTCCAGATCTACCCGAATAGCCAGCTGTATAAGGACAAGGAAGAACTGGAAGCGCTGCAGCTGGGCGCGGTGCAGATGTTGGCGCCATCGCTGGCCAAATTCGGTCCGCTGGGCGTCAAGGAATTCGAAGTCTTCGACCTGCCGTACATCTTCCCCAACAAGACCGCGTTGTACAACGTGACCGAAGGACCGATCGGCAAGGGCCTGCTGAAAAAGCTTGAGACCAAGGGCATCACGGGCCTGGCCTATTGGGACAATGGCTTCAAGATCATGTCGGCCAACCGCCAGCTGCGGGTGCCCGCCGATTTCAAGGGACAGAAGATGCGCATCCAGGCTTCCAAGGTGCTGGATAGCCAAATGCGTGCGCTCGGTGCGGTCCCGCAATCGCTGGCCTTCTCGGAGGTCACCATGGCGCTGCAGACCGGCGTGGTGGATGGTACCGAGAACACGCCGTCGAATATGTACACGCAGAAGATGCATGAGTGGCAGAAAAACCTGACTATCTCCAACCACGGCTACCTGGGTTACGCCGTCATCGTGAACAAGAAGTTCTGGGACGGCCTGCCGGGTGATATCCGCAGCCAGCTCGAAACGGCGATGAAGGAAGCCACCACTTACGAAAAAGCCATCGCCCAGCGCGACAACGACATGGCGCTGGAAGCGATCCGCAAGTCCGGCAAAACCCAAATCTACAACCTCAGCGCCCAGGAACAGGCAATGTGGCGCAACGCCATGCTGCCGGTGCAAAAGCAGATGGAAGAGCGCATCGGCAAAGAATTGATCCAGGCTATCAATCGCGAGACAGTAAAATAATCCCGCTGTCAAGTTGCCCAAAATAAATAACGATATCTGGAAAAAGATCGGTTACTATGGCGTCGCCCCCAAACGGTGCGGCTTGCACCAAGGTAGTAATGGGCCAGAATTTAGTGGGGAGTGTAGAAGAAGAACTTAGCGGCGCCGCCGCGGATATAGAGGAGACACGCCGCCTGACAGTATGCTGTTGGCCGCCGCCACAAGCGGGGTTAAATGGCCGGGGTGGTGAAAAAAAGACTCAAGACGCACCTTCGGGTGCGTTTTTTTTTGCCCTATCCTGGCGCGCTGGTGTAGCATCAGAGCCACAGTTCTAATGGAGCAACCGTGACCGAAATACAACAGGCTGGCAAAGAATTCGCCGCCATCGTCCACCTCCCGTTCGGCGCCATGGGCGTAGGAACGGCCGGCGGGGTAGTGACGGAAATGTTCTACCTGCCCGGCGACACGCCGGAAGTCGCACCGACCAATGCACTGGCCGAAAAAGCCGTGCAGCAGCTGCTCGCTTATTGCGACGATGCCGACTACGTGTTCGACCTGCCGCTGGCGATGCGCGGCAGCGAATTCCAGCGCCGCGTATGGCAATCCCTGCGCGAAATCCCGCGTGGCCAGGTGCGCACTTACGGCGAGCTGGCCAAGCACCTCGACTCCGTGGCGCGTGCCGTGGGCCAAGCTTGCCGCACCAACCCGTTCCCACCGCTGGTGCCGTGCCACCGCGTGATGGGCGTCAATAGCCTGGGCGGCTTCGCCGGCAGCGACGATCAGAACGGCTTCACCCTGGGCGTGAAGCGCTGGCTGCTCGCGCATGAAGGACACAAAGAGTACCAATGGCAGCAGGCAACCTTGCTCTGATCGACGAATTCTGCGACAGCCTGTGGCTGGAAGACGGGCTGTCCAAGAATTCGCTCGATGCCTACCGGCGCGACCTGACTGCCTTCGCCAAGTGGCTGGAAACCGCGCGGCCCACCGTGGGCAGCCTGCACGCCGCCGGCACTGGCGACCTGCAAGCTTACTTCGCCGCGCGCCATGAGGACACCAAGGCCAGCTCCGCCAACCGCCGCTTGTCGGCGCTGAAGCGCTTCTACCAGCTGGCGCTGCGCCAGCGCCAAATTTCAGAAGATCCCTGCCTGCGCATGGCATCGGCCAAGCAGCCGCTGCGCTTCGTGCACACTTTGAGTGAAGGGCAGGTGGAAGCGCTGCTGTCGGCGCCCGACCTGCGCACCCCGCTCGGCATCCGCGACCGCACCATGCTGGAGCTGATGTATGCCAGCGGCCTGCGTGTTTCCGAACTGGTGGCGCTGAAGACGCTGGAACTGAGTATGAACGACGGCGTGCTGCGCATCACCGGCAAGGGCGCCAAGACACGCCTGGTGCCGTTTGGCGAGCAGGCGCGCATGTGGATCGAGCGCTACCTGCGCGAAGCACGCGGTGTCATCCTCGATGGCCAGCAGGACGACGCCCTGTTCATCACGGGCCGCGGCGGCCCGATGACGCGGCAGATGTTCTGGGTCGTAGTAAAAAAACATGCATTAAAAGCAGGCATCACCGCGCCGCTGTCACCGCACACGCTGCGTCATGCTTTCGCTACGCATTTGCTGAACCACGGAGCCGATTTGCGTGTCGTGCAGTTGCTTTTAGGCCACTCCGATATCTCCACCACACAGATCTATACCCACGTCGCCCGTGAGCGTTTGAAGCAGATTCATGCGCTACATCATCCTCGAGGATAATTTCGTTTGCGCAGAGTCTGCAATCGGCCTAATGTAGGCTTTCAGGAGGGATTTCCATGGCAAAGACGAATTTTGCATTCGAGAAGCGACAGCGAGAGCTGGAAAAGAAGCGCAAGGCCGAAGAAAAGGCCCAGAAAAAGTTGGCAGCAAAACATCGCCCCGAAGGTGAGCAAGACGCCGACGAGGCCGGCTACGAGACTGAAGAGACCGACACTACAACACCAGAATAAAAGTCGGGGTGCCGTCACGTCCCCGCCATCGCAAGGACTGTTCGGGCGAAAACTGTTCAGGCGGCTTCGGCCACGTCGGCTTTTGGTGCCTCTTCGTGGTGGCCGCGGCGCAGCCAGCGCTTGGCGCGCTTGCCGAAGTTGTCGAGGTAGGAGTACGCCACCGGCACCACCACCAGGGTCAGCAGGGTGGAGGTGATCACACCGCCAATCACTGCGCGTCCCATTGGGGCCTGGGTTTCGCCGCCTTCGCCGAGGCCGATCGCCATCGGCAGCATGCCGAAGATCATCGCCAAGGTCGTCATCAGGATTGGCCGCAGGCGCACCTGGCCGGCGGCCATGATGGCGTCGAACTGGTTCATGCCGTCGCGCTGTCCATGGTTGGTGAAGTCCACCAGGAGGATGGCGTTTTTGGTCACGAGGCCCATCAGCATGATCACGCCAATCACCGAGAATACGTTCAGCGTGGAACCCGTCGCCAGCAGCGCGACCAGCACGCCGATCAAAGACATCGGCAGCGATACCATGATCGCGATCGGCTGCAGGAAGCTGCCGAACTGCGATGCCAGCACGATGTAGATGAACACCACGGCGATGCCCAGCGCGGTGATCGCACCGCTCATGGTTTCCTGCATCTGTTGTGCGTTGCCTGCTACGTCGAAGCGCACGCCGTCCGGCAGCGTCATCGAGTCCATGGCTTTCTTCACGTCGGCATCCACGTCGCCGGCAGGGCGGCCTTCAGTGCCGGCGTAGATTGCTACGCGGCGTTGCAGGGCCTGGCGCTTCAGCACTTGCGGGCTGAAGCCGGGCACGAAGTCCACCACCTGGCGCAGCGGCACCATCAGCGGGTTGCCATCGGGGCCGATCTTGCTGGAGGTGAGCGACAGGTCGGCCAGGTCGGCGATGCGCTGGCGGCCCGATTTCGGCAGCTGTACGTTCACCTCATAGTTCTGGCCATCGGCCGCCAGCCAGTAGCTGGCCGTATCGCCCGCCACGAAAGGACGCATGGCGCTGCCGATCTGCTGCACGCTCAGCCCCAGGTCGCTGGCCAGCTCGTTGTTAATCTTGATCATGGTCGACGGGTTGGCGCCTTCCTGGCTGTATTCCAGGTCGGCCACGCCTTTGATCTTGCGCATCTTGGCCATCAGCGTTTTCGCGGTCTGATCCAGCTTGGCTTCGTCGGTGCCGAGGATGGCGATGAAGATCGGCTTCTGGCCCACCGACAGGGTGATGCCGGCAATGCGTTCGATGCGTTTGCGGATTGCGCCTTCGAGCTTTTGCTGCGATTGGCGGTGGGTCGTTTTGGCGTCGGTCAGCTTGATGCGGATGAAGGAGATGTGGCGGCCGGAAGGATCGCCGACGTTGGCGGTGATCGCATCCACCTCAGGGAATTCTTTCAGCGCCGCTTCCACTTGCCTTACCTTGGCGTCGTTGTATTCCAGGCTGGAGCCGACCGGCACTTTCAATTGCAGGACAATTTGGCCCTGGTCGGTTTCCGGGAACATCTCGCCGCCGATCATCGGCACCAGCATCAGGCTGCCGGCGAACAGGGCAAAGGCGGTGACCAGGGTCATCTTGCGCCAGCGCAGGGCGAAGGCCAGCACGATGGCATACAGCGCGTGCACTTTCTCCACGCCGTGTTCGACTTTTTCCATGATGCGGCCAAGCCACGGCAGGTATTTGAAGCGGTCCTTGACAGGGTCGTGCCATACCGACGACAGCATCGGGTCCAGCGTGAACGAAACGAACAGCGACACCAGCACGGCCATCGTCACCGTTACGCCGAACTGCAGGAAGAATCGGCCGATAATGCCGTTCATGAAGGCCACCGGCACGAACACGGCGACAATTGCGAAGGTGGTCGCCATGACGGCGATGCCGATTTCGTTGGTGCCGTCTTCCGCCGCCTTGCGGTGGTTCTTGCCGAAGCCGAGATGGCGCACGATGTTCTCGCGGACCACAATGGCATCGTCGATCAGCAAGCCAATACACAGCGACAGCGCCATCAGCGTCAAGAAGTTCAGCGTGAAGCCGAAAGCCTTCATGGCGATGAAGGAAGCCAGCACGGAGATTGGCAGAGTGAGGCCGGTGATGATGGTCGAGCGCCAAGAGTGCAGGAAGAAGAACACGATCACCATGGTCAGGATCGCGCCTTCGACGATGGTGCGCTTGACGTTATCGAGCTGCGCTTGCACGCGCTCGGACTGCGAATTCAGCACCTTGATCTTGATGTCTTCCGGCAGCGTCTTGCGCAGGTTCTCCACCACCTTGAGGATGCCGTTGCCGACTTCGACCACGTTCGCATCCTGCACCTTGGTGATATCCAGCGATACGGCGCTCTTGCCGTTGACGCGCGAGATCGACTGTTCTTCCGCTTCGCCGTCGATCACGTCCGCCACCTGGTCCAGGTAAACCGGGCCGTTGGCGCGGCGCGCCACGATGATCTTGTTGAACTCCGACGCCTCCTTCATCTTGCCTTCAACGCGCACCAGGGTCTCGGTGACGTCGGCGGACAGGCGGCCGGCGGGCAGGTTGGCGTTGGTGGTCTGGATGGCGCGCATCACTTCGTCCACGCCGACGCCTTGCGCACGCATGTCGGCAGGACGCAGGTTGACCAGCATCTGGCGCTTGGTGGTGCCGAATACGCGCACCTGGCCCACACCCGGTACGCCCTGGAAGCGCTTCGCCAAGATCTGGTCCGTCATGGTGGACAGTTCGCGCAGGCTGCGCTTATCCGAAGACAGCGACAGGCTGACGATAGGCTGGTCGTTCTCGCCTTCGGCACGGGCGATAAAAGGCTCCTTCGCTTCGCGCGGGAATTTCGGACGCACCAGCGAGATCTTGTCGCGCATGTCCTGCATCGCCTTGTCCATATTGGTGGACAGTTCGAATTCGACGTACACGCCGGCCTTGCCTTCCCACGAGTTGGCGCGGATGGTTTTGACACCGGACACGGTGTTGACGATGTCTTCGAGCGGACGCGTAATGTCGTTCTCCACCGCTTCCGGCGAAGCGCCCGGATACACCACCTCGATCGCGGCAAATGGGAACGAGACATTCGGCATGGATTCCACGCCGAGGCCCTTGTACGAGAAGATGCCGAGCACCATCAGCGCCACCATCACCATGGTGGCGAACACCGGCTGGCGGATCGAGATTTTTGTGATCCACATGGCTTAGCCCTTTGCCAGCATGGCTGGTTTGCCGGCAGGAGCTGCGGCCGGCGCCAGCTTCACTTTTGCGCCCGGCTTCACTCCTTCCAGTTTCGAAATGATCACATTGGCGCCGGCATCCAGGCCCGCGGTCACTTCGGCCATGCCCTGGTCTTCGCTGCGCAGGCCAATGCTGACCGGCTGCGAAACGATGACGCCTTCGGAAACCTTGTACACCACTTGCTTGCCTGCTTCTTCACGCAGCGCGGCCAGCGGCACCATCGGCGCCTCCTTGGTGCGCTCGGTGGTGATCTCACCCTTGGCGAACATGCCGCCGCGCAGCGCGCCGTCCTTATTCGGCACCGAGATATACACCAGCATGGCGCGCGAGCCGGCTTCAGTAGTCGGGTTGACGCGCGCCACCTTGCCGCTGAATTCGCGCTTGGCAAAACCATCGACGTGGAAGCTGACTTCCTGGCCGACTTTCACGCGCGGGATATCGGTGGTGGGCACTTGCGCCTCCAGCGTCAGCTCTTGCAGGCCGACGATGGTGTAGACGGGCATGTCAGGCGCGACTTTATCGCCCGCCTGAACATGACGTTTGGAGATGATCCCGCTGATCGGGGCGCGGATCACGCTGTCATTCAGCGCGATGCGGGCCAGGTCGACCATGGCGGAAGCAGATTTGACATTGGCATGCGCCAGCTCCACCGCGTTGGCCGTGGTGTCGAAGCTGGTTTGCGATATGAATTTTTGCGAGAGCAGCGCTTTGGCGTTGTACTCGTTCTTTTGCGCCATGGACAGCTTGGCCTGGGCTTCTTCCAGCATGGCTTGCTGCTGTGCCAGGCGGGCCTTCAGGTCAGCCTGATCGAGTCGGGCCAGAACCTGGCCTTCTTGCACGGTGACACCTTCACGCAGCGCCGCTTCCTGCACCTGTCCGGAAACCTTGGATTTGATCGTGGCCTGGCTGACTGGAGCTAGCGAACCGGACAGCGGCAGGCCCACGGCCAGCTGACGCGCACTGATCGGCGCCACGTCGGCGCTGGCCAGCTCCAGCACGGTCGCCTTGGCGGGCGCGGCCGCAGTTTTCAGCGCATCGGCCGGCTTGGCCTGCGATATCATGACAGTCCAGCCGCCGCCCGCCAGCCCCAGCACTACCAGGCCGATCAGGGGAAGGCGCCAGCGTTGAGGGGATTTCAGGTGCACGGGTTGTGGGCTCATTATGATCTCTTCGTCAATATTGTCCGCTGGCGCGGAATGCGATGGTGTCACTGTAGGTTTTAACAAGTCCAGCAGCCACGTGAATGCGATAAAGCGCAAAAACGGCGACATGAAATGCAAAAAGTGGGGATGGAGCTGCGCTTTAGCGCGCACCTTTGATGCAGCGCAATCGGCGCGCCGCCCGGGGTCGCAAAAAATGGGAACATGACTGCCGCAATGCCCCCGCTGCCCAACGCCTTGACTCCCGCCCACGCCGCGCTCGACCTGATCGCTCGTATGGTTGCGGCGCTTGAGTTGACGCCCCTGATTGCCGTCTGTAGTTTCGACCGGGACGGCGTCGTGCAATTCTGTAACCAGGCGTGTGCCGACATGCTCGGCAGCCAGGCCAGCGACGTGGTCGGCCGGCGCATGGTTCAGCTGCGTTCGCATGGCGAGCGCCAAGGTGAATACGATGCGTTGGTGGAAGAGATATGGCGCAATGGCCACGCGAGTCCGGCCGGCGACTGGCAAATACGAACGGGCGATGGGCGTGACCTGTGGCTGTATTCAACAAACATTCCTGTCTGGCACGATGGAGAGCTGGCACAAATCTTTTGCATGGAGATCGATATCACGCAGAGGCGGCGCGAGTTCGACGCCTTGCAGGCGGCCGGCGAGAATTTCCACCATCTGTTCGAGCGTTCCAGCGATGCCATCTTGCTGCTGCGCGACGGTGTGGTGGAGGAGGCCAACCCGGCCGCGGTGCGCCTGTTCAAGTGCGACGGGCCGGCACGGCTGCTGGGGCGCAGCTTGCACGACTTCTCGCCCATGCATCAGCCGTCCGGTGCGCTGTCTTCGGACGCGGAGGAAGTGATGGCGGGCACGGCGCGGCGCGACGGCACTGCGCGCAGCGAATGGCATTACGTCGATTGCGAAGGCGGTCTGCTCTGGGCGGAAGTGGTGCTGACCGCGGTTTCCCTTGACGGCAGCAATCTATATTACGCGGCGGTGCGCGATATTTCCGAACGCAAGCAAGCCGAACGCATGTTGCACCTGGCGGCGCAAGTGTTCGAAAACAGCCGCGACGCCATCGTATTGACCGATCGCGCGCGGCGCGTCATTGCCCTCAATCGTTCTTTCACCGAGATTACCGGCTTCAGCCCGCAGGAGATGCTGGGCAAGCCAGCCAGCCTGTTCCGTTCCGGCGTGCATGAGGAGTCGTTTTATCGCGAAGTGTGGGCGCAGGTGGACGCCAGCGACCACTGGGAAGGTGAATCTTGGGGACGGCGGCGCGACGGCGGCCTGTTTCCTTGCTGGACCAGTATCAGCGCCATCCGCGACAGTGCGGGCCGCGTCAGCAACTATATGGGCACCGTCACTGATATCACCGAGCGAAAGAAAAGCGAGGAGCATACGCGCCACCTGGCCGAGCACGACTTCCTGACCGACCTGCCGAACCGGGTCCTGCTGCTGGACCGGCTGCGTCTTGCCGTGGCAGCAGCACGCCGCAACCAGGGTTTGCTGGCGGTGCTGTTCGTGGACCTGGGCCGCTTCAAGATGGTGAACGATAACCTGGGACATGCGGTTGGCGACCGGCTCCTGAAAGAAGTCGCCAGCCGGTTGGTGCATTGCGTGCGCGAGGCGGACACGGTCAGCCGGCAAGGCGGGGATGAATTCATCATCCTGCTGCCGGATCTGGCCGGAGCAGCCGGTGCGGCGCATGCGGCGGAAACGGTGCTGCATGCGCTTGAGCAGGAATTCGTGCTGGGTGAACATATCGCGCATATATCCGGCTCGCTCGGCATCGCCATGTTTCCCGGCGACGGGGAAGAGATCGACGCCTTGCTCAAGCACGCGGACATTGCCATGTACCATGCCAAGCAGGAGGGGCGGAATGGCTACCGGTTCTTCAGCGGCGAAATGAATGCCCGTATCGTCGAGCGTTCCGGGTTGGAGCAGGGCCTGCGGCGGGCGCTGGCCGAGCAGCAGTTCGAATTGGCCTACGAGCCGGAAGTGGAAATTGCCAGCGGCACTGTGGTGGGGATGGAGGCGCTGTTGCGCTGGCGCCATCCCGAGCTGGGCCTGCTGCTGCCCGAGCGCTTTATCGACGTAGCGACCGAGGCGGGCATGATGGTCGCCATCGGCAATTGGGTGCTGCAGAAGTCTTGCCGCCAGGCGCGCGCATGGCAGCAAGATGGCCGCGAGCTGATTGTGTCGGTCAACTTGGCGCCGGCGCAGTTCGTGCATAAGGACCTTATCGATTGCCTGGGCGATACGCTGCGCTTGGCCGGGCTGCCGGCGCGGCTGCTGGAACTGAAGCTGACCGAAGCCATGCTGATGCAGGCCGGCGCGCAGGCCGAGTCCGTGCTGGAAAAGTTGCGCGCGCTTGGTGAGCGTCTTTCAGTAGATGATTTCGGCACCGGTTACTCCCGGCTCGGTCAGTTGAAGGACAGCCCGATCGACAAGCTGAAGATCGCGCAAGCCTTCTTCGGTAACGGCACTGACGCCACGGCCATCCGCACCATTATCGCCATGGCCCGCAGCCTGGACATGACCGTCATCGCCGAAGGCGTGGAAACAGAAGACCAGCTCCAGCTACTGCGCGAGCTGGGCTGCGACCAATACCAGGGCCATCTGGCGAGCAAATCCACCTAGCGCAGCCGCAGCCGCACCAGGACCTGGCCGTGGTCGGAGACTTCGGGGCGCTCCTGGCGCAAGTGGTCGTTGAAGTAGCTGACGTCCAGCACTTCACCAATGGCGCGCGGCGAGGCAGGGTTGAATTCTTCCGACACCAGCACGTGGTCGATGGTCGAATAGTGGCCTTCGTGGATGCTGGTGTAGGCCACGTGGCGCAAATGGTCCTGGCGCAGCTGGATCTGGTTGGCGTCGTACATGCGGCCGCGCCGTTCGTCGCCGGGCGGCATGCCGCCGCCGTTACCCAGCACGATGGTGGTGGTCACCGCATCGGCGGTATCGTTGAAATCCCCCAGCACGATGCAAGGACGGCGCGCCTCGCGCATCATCTTGCTAAGCAGGACGCGCAGGGCCACCGCTTCAGTGCCGCGCCACACCAGCGAACGCAGGCTGGCCATCGCCAGGTGCAACGGGTCTTCCGAAGTGTCGCCGCCGCGGTAATCGGGGCGGCGCGATTTTAAATGCACCACGATCACGTCGACCACCACCTCGTTGGGCAGCACCACCTGCGCGTGCAAGGGCGCGCGGGCGAAGCGGTCCGACTCCGGCACGCCGGAATCGGCCGGCACGCCTTCCGGGAAATTGGCATAGACTTCCGGCGCCGCAGCCAGGGGAAGGCGCGACACCAACGCCACATTGGGCGTCAGGCGGGCAGCATGGGGATCGGGATCGAATCCGGCATGCACCGCATCGCGGTACTTGCGGGTGCGCGACAGCACGTCGCGCAAAGCTTCTTGGGAGAAGATTTCCTGGAAGCCGATCACGTCGGCATCGAGCTGGTCCAGCTGCTGTGCAGTCCATTCGACCTTGGCCTCGTATTCCTGCTCCGTCAATGGCAACAGGTTGTCGTACAGTTTCGCCCCAGGCGGGGCAAGGTTGCAGACGTTGAAGGTGGCAAAGCGAATTTCTTGCTGCATAATGAGAAACTCCTCTCTGGCACTAGCGTATCACGGCATGGCAAAAAAAGAGCACATTTCCGAAACTCCCGCGACAGCTTTACTGCGTAAGCACAAAGTCGCATTTTCCGAACATCCATATGAGTACGAAGAGCATGGCGGCACCTCGGTCTCTTCGCGCGAACTCGGAGTCGACGAACACCATGTGGTGAAAACCCTGGTGATGCAGGACGAAGCGGCCAAGCCGCTGATCGTGCTGATGCACGGCGACTGCAAAGTCTCGACCAAAAACCTGGCCCGCAACATCGGCTGCAAATCCGTCGAACCCTGCAAGCCCGACGTGGCGCAGCGCCACTCCGGCTATATGGTGGGCGGCACTTCGCCGTTCGGCACCAAGAAAGCGATGCCGGTGTATGTGGAAGAAAGCGTGCTCGCACTGGAAACGATTTATATCAATGGCGGCCGACGCGGTTTCCTGATTGGCATCAAACCGGCGGTGCTGACCGAAGTGCTGGCCGCCAAGCCGGTGCAATGCGCCTTGCCGGATTGATAGAATTGCATTGCTTCTGGGCAGCCCGGGCTCGGCGCTATGGTGTATAGTCGCTGCCGCATATAAAAACAACGATTCCGTGGGGATTTATGACTTCTTTGCTTCTTATTATTGCTGCCTACCTGATCGGCTCGATTTCCTTCGCCGTGGTGGTGAGCAAGTTTTACGGCCTGGCCGACCCGCGCACTTATGGTTCCGGCAATCCCGGCGCCACCAATGTGCTGCGCAGCGGTAACAAAGGCGCGGCGATCTGGACCCTGGTTGGCGATGCCTTCAAAGGTTGGCTGGCTGTATTCCTGGTCGACCATTTCCAGCAGCAATTGGGCCTGGGCGCACAAGCCGACCAGATCATTGCCCTGGTGGCCGTGGCGGTCTTCGTCGGCCACCTGTGGCCGGTGTTCTTCAAATTTGTTGGCGGTAAAGGAGTGGCGACTGCACTGGGCGTGTTGTTGGCGCTGAACATCTGGCTCGGCCTGGCGACCCTGGTCACCTGGCTGGTGGTGGCGTATGCCTTCCGTTATTCTTCGCTGGCGGCCCTGATTGCCTCCGTATTTGCTCCGTTCTACTACGGCCTGTTGTTCGGCGCCGAGCCCCAATTGGCGGCTGTCCTGGTCATGAGCGGTTTGCTGTTTTGGCGCCATGCCAAAAATATTGCTAACCTTATTGCTGGCAAAGAAAGCCGTATCGGCAGCAAAGCCAAGAAAAAGGCCTAGATCATCATGACTACTACCCCGATCCGCATCGACTTCGTCTCCGACGTTTCCTGTCCCTGGTGTGCGATCGGGCTGAATAGCCTGGAAGTCGCGCTGTCCCGCCTTGGTGACAGCGTTCAGGCGCAAATTCACTTCCAGCCTTTCGAACTGAACCCGCACATGGTTCCGGAAGGGCAGGACATCACCGAGCATCTGCGCCAAAAATATGGCGCCAGCCCTGCCCAGCAAGAACAAACCCGTGAAATGATCCGCCAGCGCGGCGCCGACGTCGGTTTTGACTTCGGCGTAGGTATGCGTAGCCGAATTTACAACACTTTTGACGCCCACCGGTTGCTGCATTGGGCAGGCGAACACGGCAAGCAAAAAGAGCTGAAAAAGGCGCTATTTGACGCGTATTTCACGCGCGGACAAGACCCGAGCTCGCGCACCTTGCTAATTCAAGTGGCAGGAAAGGTCGGCTTGGACGAGGCCGAAGCAGTGCAAATGCTGTCATCTGGCCGCTACGCGCAGGAAGTTCGGGATATGGAACACTTCTATCACCGCAATGGAATTCAATCCGTACCTGCGGTGATTATTAATGAAACGCATCTGATTTCCGGCGGACAACCGCCAGAAGCCTTCGAGCGCGCGCTGCGGCAAATAGTAGCTTTAAAATAAACACTATTATCTTGCAAACAACCTTGTTACACTACAAAAAGTAACATGGGAGAGATGCATGACAGCCGCAGAAAAAAAGATAACAGTGCTGTACCCTCGCCCGGCGGACGACAATAGCCGCCTGGCAGCGCTGCACCGCTACGACGCCCTGGAGACGGCATCGGGCGAAGATTTCACCTTCCTCACCGAGCTGGCCGCCAAGGTTTGCGACGTTCCTTTCGCCTTCATCACCCTGGTCGACGCCGAGCGAGTGTTCGTCAAATCCTTCACGGGACTGGCAGTTGACTCGATGCCACGCGGCCAATGCTATTGCTCGCTGGCAGTGCTGGGCGACGACGCCACCGAGATCTGCGACCTCAGCAAGGATACCCGCACCGCCGGCATGCCCCTGACCATGGAAGCGCCGTTCATGCGCATGTACAGCAGCGTGCCCCTGACCACCAGCGACGGCTACGCCATCGGCACCCTGTGCGTGATGGATACCAAGGCAGGCTGCCTGTCTACGGCCCAACGCGAAATGCTGCGCAAACTGTCACGCCAGGTCATGGCCCTGCTCGAACTGAGGGCCAACGAAAAGGCACTGAAAGCCTCGATGGATGAGCTGGAAACGCTTGCTACCACCGACGAGCTGACGGGACTGCACAACCGCCGTTCCCTGATGAACCGCCTCAAGTTCGAAGTAGCGCGCACGCGCCGCTTCCGCACGCCGCTGTCGGCCGTGATGATCGACGTAGACCACTTCAAGAACATCAACGACGAGTTCGGCCACCTGGTCGGCGACGAAGTGCTGGCCGCCATCGGACGCCTGGTACGCGAGAACGTACGTGTAATAGACGTCGCCGGACGCTACGGTGGCGAAGAATTGTGTATCCTGTTGCCGAACACGCCGCTCGACGGAGCGCGCAAGTTCGCAGAGACGTTGCGGTCGAGGATAGAAGCCCAGGTGCACAGCGCCGGGGCGCGCACGGTGCAGGTGACGGCCAGCTTAGGCGTCGGCTCTTTCAACCACATGGACATCGACGATGCCGACATGCTGTTGAAGCAGGCCGATGACGCGCTGTACCGAGCCAAAGCCGATGGCCGCAACCGTGTAGAAGGTTGAACAGGACAGGAGTTTGCATGCCGAAGGCAATATGGAATGGCGCCGTCATCGCAGAGGCGGACAGCAGCGAAGTCGAGATCGTCGAGCACAATATTTACTTCCCGCCAGCGCGGGTCAACAAGGACTACCTGCAAGCGAGCCAGCACACCACACTGTGCCCGTGGAAGGGCGTCGCCAGCTATTACAACGTAGTGGTGGACGGCAAGGTCAACGCCAACGCCGCCTGGTACTACCCGGCCCCGAAAGAAGCCGCCAGCCAGATCAAAGACCGCATCGCCTTCTGGCACGGCGTCGAGGTCCAGCATTAATTGTTGAAAGTCGGGGTCAGGTCGAGCAATCGGACACGGGCTCAAGCGCGCAGCGCTTGAGCCCGTGTCCGATTGCTCGACCTGACCCCGACTTTCATGAAGCATGGATAACATTACTCATTCCGTTGTTGGCCTTGGCATTGGCGAGCTGATTCAGCGCTCGCTGCCGCCGGAAGCCGACCATGCGCGGCATAAGACGCGTCATCGTTTGCTGTTGACGGCTTGCGCTGTCGCCAGCAATTTCCCCGACCTCGATCTGCTCTTCACCCACCTTGCGCCGGCGCCGCTTGGTTACCTGCTGCATCATCGCGGACATACGCATACCTTGCTTTACCTGCTGCCGCAGGCTTTGTTGCTGCTGGCCTTGTTATGGGCGCTGTGGCCGAATGCGCGGGTGCTTCTGCGTGAAAGCAGGGCGGCGCGGCGCGGGCTGGGCAGCGCGCTGGCGGCGGGCTTCCTGCTGCACATCGGCATGGACTTCATGAACAACTATGGCGTCCATCCTTTCTACCCGTTCAGCGGGACCTGGTATTTCGGCGATATGGTCTTCATCATCGAGCCGGTGTTCTGGGTGGCCTTCGGTGTGCCGCTGGCGATGGCGCTGCCGTCGCGGCGCGGTAGGGTTGTCGTGCTGGCGGTGTTGCCGGTGGTGCTCTTGTACTTCACCATGCATGGCTACCTTGGCTGGACTTCCTTTGAAGCGCTGGTGACGCTTGGTGCGGCCGTGGCGGCGCTGCGCTTCATGCACATGCATAGCCGGCGTGCCTTGCTGCTGGCATCGGGCGTGGTGCTGGCGTATATCGGCGTGCAGGCGTCGGCTTCGAATAAGGCGCGTCAGGCGGTGACGGCCGCGCTGGTATTGCAAGACCCGCAGGCGCGGGTGCTGGATGTGGCGCTGACGGCTTTTCCTTCGCAGCCTTTGTGCTGGAGTTTCACTTCGATTGAATCGGACGGCAAGACTTACCTGCTGCGGCGCGGCCACTTGAGCCTTGCGCCTTCGCTGCTGCCGCCGCGCGAATGCCCGCCTGCACTGGCTGCCGATGCCGTGCGCGAAATGCCGGTCCAGGTGCCCGGTGTCCTGCTGTCCGACTCCTGGCAGGGCAGCATTGCGGCATTGCGTGAGCGCGCGGCCAGCGATTGCCAGTTATCCGCGTGGCTGCGCTTTGCGCGCATGCCGGCCGTGGGCAGCGCGGAAGCCACCGACCGGCGTTTCTCCGCCGGCTCGGGCGGCAACTTCACTACCTTGCCGCTTGCGGTGAAGCCTGCCTGCCCGTACGCCGTGCCGCAATGGGGCATGCCCCGCGCCGACCTGCTGGGCGGGGCGCCTGCGCCTTAAGCGGCTTGCCTGACCGGCTGCTCGAAGTCAGTTGACAGCGCGAGTTCCATCCAGTCCGACATTTCCTGCTCCACGGATTGGTTCTTTTCGCGAACGCGTGCGACGGTATCGCTGCCCAATTGCAGGCGTACCGGAGGCCGCGCGGCATCGGCCAGCTGAAGGAGGGCGATGGACAATTTTTCCGGATCGCCCGGCTGCTGATGGTTCATGCCGCCGGCAAAGGTGCGCATGGCGCCGACAGTGTCCTGATAGTCGCCGATGCGGGCGGCAGTCTCCACCAGCGAGCTGGGGTCAAGGAAGTCGGTGCGGAAGAAGCCAGGTTCAACCACCGTCACTCTGATGCCCAGCGGCGCAAGTTCGGCAGCCATCGCTTCACTTAAGCCTTCCACGGCGAACTTGGTCGAGCTGTAAACACCCCAGCCATGGTAGGCGCTGTAGCCGCCGACCGACGAGATATTCATGATATGGCCTCGGCCTTGTTTGCGCATTATTGGCAGCGCTGCACGGCTGACGTGCAGCAGCCCAAAGACATTGGTCTCGTAGATGCGGCGTACTTCGTCAGCGGACGTTTCTTCGACGGCGCCCAGAATGCCGTAGCCGGCATTATTCACCAGTACGTCGATGCGGCCGAATCGCTCCACTGCTTGCTGCATTGCGACGACGGCGGCGGCTTCCTTCGTTACGTCCAGTTGGAGCGCCAAGAGTTGCGGATGCGCGCCCAGGGCATCCGTGATGACTTGTGGGTTGCGCGCGGCGGCGACTACGGCGTCGCCGCGTGCCAGCGCGTCGCGTGCAATCAGGAGACCGAAGCCGCGGGAAGCGCCAGTGATGAACCAGACTTTGTTTGCCATGATGTACTCCTTGGAATAGGTGATTGGTAGGTGCATGGTAGGCATCCGCGAGCTGTTACACTAGATATGGCAAAGATGTTTGATTTTCATCCTGTGGTTGTAAATGGATAAAGCGCGCGTTATCTCACTTTTCATCGGCGTGGTGCATGCCGGCAGCTTCAGCCAAGCCGCTGTCGAGGCTGGCCTGTCCGCGCAGGCCGTCAGCAAAGCTATCCGGCTGCTCGAGGATGACCTCGGCGTGCGCCTGTTTCATCGCACTACGCGCAGCCTGAGCCTGACCGATGAAGGTCAGCGACTGTATGAGCTGGCTACTCCCGGCTTGCGCTTGCTGGACGAAGCGCTGGACCATGTGCGAAGCAGCCGTGAGGCGATGGATGGGGTGATTCGCATTACCGCGCCAACCTCGATCGGCACCATGGTGCTGGCGCCCTTGCTGGCCGACTTCCAGGCTATGCACCCTGGCACCCATTTCGACCTTCATCTTGAGGACCATTTCACCGACATGATCGAATCGAAGATCGATGTCGGTTTCCGCGCCGGAAACCCGCCGGAGCGTAACCTGGTGGCGCGCCGTTTGGGCAAGATCGCTTTGTACATCTGCGCCGCGCCCAGTTATTTGGAAAAGCACGGTGCACCGAGAACCGTGTCGGACTTACAGAAGCATCGCTGCACAGGCTTCCGCCAGCCCAACACCGGCCGCATCGTGCCTTGGGAGCTGCGTGGCGAGGGCGGCACTATCTACCAGGATGTGCCCTGCGTGGCCAGCTTCAACACCGCGGAGGCCGAGGTGGCAGCGGTGCGCGCCGGCGTCGGCATTGGTCAGCTTACCCTGTATTTGGTGGAGCGCGATCTCGCAGAAGGTAGGCTTGTGCACTTGTTGCCGCAGCATGTCACGTCAAATGCCGGCATTTACATGTACTATGCCCAGCGTAACCGCATGCCTATGCGTGTGCGGCACTTTATCGACTTCATGATGAAATATCCATGGACCGCCTTTACCTGATGACTGTTTACGTAGCCGTGGCTGAGGAGCAGGGCTTCGCGGCGGGGGCGCGCCGATTGGGGATGTCGCCGCCGGCCGTCACGCGCGCTGTGGCGGCGCTGGAGGAGCGACTGGGCGTCAAGCTCCTGGACCGAACCACGCGCCATGTTCGTGTGACCGAAGCTGGCCAGCGCTATCTGGACGATGCGCGCCGCATCATCGCGGAAGTCGATGAGGCCGACGATGCGGTCGCCGGCATCAACGCCGCGCCGCGCGGCCATTTGACCGTGACGGCGCCGGTGCTGTTTGGACGCCTGTATGTGGTGCCGGGTATTGTCGATTACCTGCAGCGCTATCCGGGAATGGACGTCTCGACTGTTTTCGTTGACCGTGTGACGAATCTGCTGGAAGAGGGGATCGATGTCGGCATCCGCATCGGCGAGCTGCCTGATTCGAGCATGCGCGCGGTGCCCGTCGGGAGCGTGCGGCGCATGATTATCGCTTCGCCCTCCTATATAGAGAAGCACGGCGCGCCGCGTACGCCGCAGGAACTGGAGCAGCACACCATCGTCGGCTCGTCCGGTTCCAGCGTGCCGCCGGATTGGCGCTTCCAGCACGGCGGCAGCACGCAATCGCTGCGGGTTAAGCCGCGCCTGGGCGTAAACAACAACGATTCGGCAATCGAGGCGGTGCGCAGCGGCTTTGGCATTGCGCGCCTGCTGTCCTACCAGGCTGCAGCCTTGCTCGATGCGGGCGAACTGGTGGAGGTGCTGCCGGACTATGCCACGCCGGCCGTGCCTATCCATATCATCCATCGCGACAGCCGCCAGGGCTCGACCCGCATCCGCAGCTTTGTGGACCTCATGGCCGAGCGTCTGCGCACCGATCCGAGGCTTCACCCGGTGCGTTAACGGCGCTAAGTTGGTGCGGCGCACAATCGCGGTGCCGGATTTTCACGTGTCTTACCCTTGAAAGCGGGGTGGCACGGCACTTGCAATATCCCCATTATTTACTCACGGGGATAGAGATGGATCATACGTTCAGCCTTACCCGCCGGCGCCTGTTGGCGGCCGGTGCTGCTACTGCCGTAACAGGGCTTGCGTCGCAAGGCGTATGGGCTGCAGGCTCCGACAAGCCGGAGAAAGAAGAAGTCAAAGTCGGCTTCATTCCCCTCACCGATTGCGCCTCGGTTGTGATGGCGTCGCTGCTCGGCTTCGATAAGAAGTACGGCATCAAGATCGTGTTGAGCAAGGAGGCTTCGTGGCCCGCTGTGCGCGACAAGCTGGTGAACGGTGAGCTCGACGCAGCCCATGTTCTATATGGCCTGGTTTATGGCGTGCATCTTGGCGCCGGCGGCCCGAAGAAAGACATGGCGGTGCTGATGAACCTCAATCACAACGGCCAGGCAATCACGCTGTCGAAAAAGCTTTCCGACAAGGGCGCGGTTGACGGCGCATCGCTGGCGAAACTGATGCGTACCGATCAGCGCGAATACACGTTCGCGCAAACCTTCCCGACCGGCACGCACGCGATGTGGCTGTATTACTGGCTCGCTTCCTACGGCATCGATCCGATGAAGGACGCGAAGATGATCACGGTTCCGCCGCCACAGATGGTGGCGAACATGCGGATCGGGAATATGGATGGCTATTGCGTCGGCGAGCCGTGGAACCACCGCGCGATTGTCGATGGCATCGGCATCACGGCCACCACGACGCAGGACATCTGGCGCGACCATCCTGAGAAAGTGCTGGGTACCAGCGCGGAGTGGGTGAAGAAGTATCCCAACACTGCACGTGCTCTCATTGCCGCGGTGCTGGAGGCGGGGCGCTGGATCGATGCGTCTTTGTCCAATAAGGTGAAGATGGCCGAGGCCATTGCCGATAAATCCTATGTCAATACGACGGTGGACGTGATCGGCCAGCGCATCATGGGCCGCTACCAGAACGGCCTGGGCAAAACCTGGGACGATCCTAACTATATGAAGTTCTTCAATGACGGCTCGGTGAACTTCCCTTACCTGAGCGACGGCATGTGGTTCCTCACGCAGCAGAAGCGCTGGGGCTTGCTGAAGGCGGAGCCGGACTACCTTGCCGTCGCCACGCAAATTAACCAGATCGACGTCTACAAGGATGCGGCGAACATGGCGAAGGTGAGCGTACCCAAGTCGCCGCTGCGCAGCGTGAAGATGGTCGATGGGACGGTCTGGGATGGCAAGAATCCCAAGGCCTACGCCGATTCGTTCAAGATCAAAGCGTGAAGGGAGGGCGTATGAGTGCTGTGTATGGGACGGCGCATGGAGCGCTGGTCGCGCGCGATGCAGCTCGCGAATCGGCCGCCGCCGCGCTGGCTGCGGCCGGCGTGGGCAGGTCTGCCGAATCGGTTGGCTCGGCGGCCGGCGTGGGGGCCACTAAGGTGGCGCAGGCGGAGGGGCAGGCCGCCCCGCACCTGCCGGGAAGGCCGACACGCCGCGCGCGGCTGGCGGCAAAAGGCATACGCTTGGCGCCGGAAGGCGGCATGCTGCGGCCTATCGTCATGAAGGTGCTGCCGCCGCTGTTAGGGCTCACCTTGCTGGTGCTGGCATGGCAAGTACTGGCGCTGCGCAATCCTGGCTTCCCGACGCCGCTGGAGACTTGGCATGAAGCGCTGAAACTGTTCGCCGATCCGTTTTATCGCAAGGGACCGAACGACCAGGGCATAGGCTGGAATATCCTGGCTTCGCTGCGCCGGGTGGCGCTGGGCTTCGGCCTGGCTGCGCTGGTCGGCATTCCGCTCGGTTTCCTGATTGGCCGGTTCAGTTTTGTGTACGGCATGTGCAGCCCCTTAATCAGCTTGCTGAAACCCGTGTCGCCGCTGGCCTGGCTGCCGATTGGCCTGCTGGTATTCAAGGCCGCCGACCCTGCCGCGATCTGGGCCATTTTCATCTGCTCGATCTGGCCGATGATCGTCAACACCGCTGTCGGCGTGCAGCGCGTGCCGCAGGACTACCTGAATGTGGCGCGCGTGCTGGACCTGTCCGAATGGAAGGTGGTGACCAAGATCCTGTTGCCATCGGTGCTGCCTTATATGCTCACCGGCGTGCGCCTCGCCATTGGTACCGCGTGGCTGGTGATCGTCGCCGCGGAAATGCTGACGGGCGGCGTGGGCATCGGCTTCTGGGTGTGGGACGAATGGAACAATATGAACGTGCCGCACATCCTGATTGCGATTGGCGTGATCGGCGTGGTTGGCCTGCTGCTGGAACTGGCGCTGGTGGCGCTGGCAAAAGCCTTCAGCTATGAGGAGAAATGAGATGACGTCGAAATTCATCGATATCAGCAAGGTCGATATGCGCTTCGGCCAGTTCCATGCGCTGAGCGACATCAACCTGGCCGTGGAGCAGGGCGAGTTCATTACGCTGATCGGGCATTCGGGCTGCGGCAAGTCCACCTTGCTTAACCTGATTGCGGGCCTGACGCTTCCGAGCAGCGGCGTGTTGGTTTGCAGCGGCCGCGAGATCGCCGGCCCAGCGCCGGAGCGCGCCGTGGTGTTCCAGAACCATTCGCTGCTGCCCTGGCTCACCTGCTTCGAAAACATCCTGCTCGCAGTGGAGCGCGTGTTCGACGCCAAGGAGACTCGCGCCCAACTCGAAGAGCGCACCTGGAAAGCGCTCGAACTGGTCGGGCTGGCGGCGGCGGGCGGCAAGCGCCCTAATGAAATCTCCGGCGGGATGAAGCAGCGCGTCGGCATCGCCCGCGCGCTGTCGATGGAGCCCAAGGTCCTGCTGATGGACGAACCGTTCGGCGCACTCGATGCACTGACGCGCGCCCACCTTCAGGATGAGTTGATGCGCATCGTCGCCGCGACCGGCGCCACGGTCGTCATGGTGACGCACGACGTGGACGAGGCAGTTTTGTTGTCGGATCGCATCATTATGATGAGCAATGGCCCGGCCGCAACAATCGGCGATATCGTGAAGGTTCGTCTGGACCGTCCACGCGACCGTTTAGCTCTGGCGCAGGACCCGCTCTACCTTGACTACCGGACAAGTGTGTTGGAATTCCTCTATCAGAGGCAAGGCCGTCCGGCACAACGATTTGCTGCATAGCAATGTACAAAAGTGTGGCAGCGGTTCTGCTCTGCTGCTACATTTGTGGTCTATACAAATGGAGAATTGTGATGAACACCGAAGTAATGCAGCAGAAAGTTGGCAAAGAGGCAAAGCAAGAAGACAAGCCAAACCGTCACGAATTCGCGCGCCAGCAAGTGAGCCACAAGGGCTTGCGTACGACCGGCATCGCAGCCGGCTTGCTGGCCCTGGTGGGCCTGAGCGCCTGGCTGCTGGTTTAATCAGATGTCCCGCAGTTCGTCCAGCGGCCAACGCGGACGGACATTGAAGGAATAATTCCGCTGCGCCGCCTGCGGATTGATCTGCAGACGCATGGCGCCGGCGAAGGCAATCATTGCCCCGTTATCGGTGCAGAATTCCAGCTCGGGATAGTAGACCTTAAAGTGTTTCTTCTTCGCTGCCGCGTTCAGTGAAGCACGCAACTGCGCGTTCGCGCCCACGCCACCTGCGATCACCAGCCGTTTCAAGCCGGTCTGCTTGAGGGCGGACAGGCATTTGGCCGTCAGCACATCCACAATCGCATCCACGAAACCGCGCGCAATATTCGCCTTGTCCTGCTCGCAGACATTGGCGGCGCCGCCGTTATTGTTCACCACCGTCAGCACCGCTGTTTTCAGGCCGGAGAAGGAGAACATCAGATCCTTCGAGTGCAGCATGGGGCGCGGCAGCTTGTAGGCTTCCGGATCGCCGAACTCGGCCATGCGGGAGATGGCAGGGCCGCCCGGGTAGCCCAGGCCGAGCAGTTTGGCGGATTTGTCGAAGGCTTCACCTGCCGCATCGTCGAGGGTCTCGCCCAGCAGCTCGTACTGGCCGACGCCGTCCACTCGCATCAGCTGCGTGTGACCGCCTGATACCAGCAGTGCCACGAAGGGGAATTCCGGCGGCTCGCTCGCGAGCAGTGGCGAGAGCAGATGGCCTTCCAGATGGTGCACGCCCAGCACCGGCTTATCCAGCGCCATGCCCAGCGAGCAGGCGATGGCCGAGCCGACCAGCAGGGCGCCGGCCAGGCCGGGACCTTGCGTGTAGGCGATGGCATCGATCGCGCTGGCAGGCATGTTGGCCTTGGCCAGTGCTTGTTCCAACAGCGGGATCGCGCGGCGGATATGGTCGCGCGAAGCCAGTTCCGGCACGACGCCGCCGTATTCCTCGTGCATAGCGACCTGCGAATGCAGGGCGTGCGACAGCAGGCCGCGCTGCGTGTCATACAGGGCCAGGCCGGTTTCGTCACAAGAGGATTCGACGCCGAGAACGATCATTGGAATGCTTAAAGTTGAAAGGGCAATCCGCCATTGTAATGGAAAGCGCGCGGGTGTATCTTGCTTGCATTCTTGTTAAGGAGGCCCGAGATGTCGACGCACACCGCCGAAGTGGCATGGTTCCGCCACGATGCCAAATTTACCGATAACCGCTATAGCCGGCTGCATAAATGGACGTTTGATGGCGGCACGGTGGTGCCGGGGTCTTCATCGCCGCATGTGGTGAGGGTGCCGCTGTCGGATCCCACGGCGGTTGACCCGGAGGAGGCGTTTGTGGCGTCCTTATCGAGCTGCCATATGCTGTGGTTCCTGAGCCTGGCGGCGCGCGATGGGTATGTAGTGGATAGCTATGTCGATGCGGCGGAAGGATTGATGCAGGATGGCTGGATAGGCGTGGTGACGCTGAAGCCTTTAGTCGTCTTCTCGGGCGAGAAGGCGCCGACGGATACGGAGCTTGACCGCTTGCACCACGAAGCACATGGTGAGTGCTTCCTGGCGCGGTCGGTCAAGTCCGAGATTCGAGTAGAAGGCAGCTGGCGTTATTGAGCCGGGCGTGCGCGCAGCTCGCGATCCGCTTCCTTCAGCATGTTGACTGTGGTGTCCCAGTCGATGCAAGCATCGGTCACCGAGCAGCCGTATTTGAGCTCGGACAAATCCAGAGGGATCTTCTGATTTCCTGCCACGATATTCGACTCAATCATCACCCCCACCACCGACTCATTGCCGTGCACGATCTGGTTGACCACATCGGTCATCACCAGCGGCTGCAGTTCTGGCTTCTTGTACGAGTTGGCGTGCGAGCAGTCGATCACGATATTGGCCGGCAGCTTGGCCTTCTGCAGCGATTGTTCCGCGATTGCCACCGACACGGAATCATAGTTAGGCCGGCCGTCGCCCCCGCGCAGCACCACGTGGCCATGCGGATTGCCCCGCGTGCGCACGACAGACACATTACCCTGGCTGTTAATACCCAGGAAGGCGTGCGGATTGGCCGCCGACAGGATGGCGTTGATCGCAATGCCGATATCGCCGTCCGTACCGTTCTTGAAGCCCACAGGCGTTGACAGGCCCGACGACATTTCGCGGTGGGTCTGGGATTCGGTGGTGCGGGCGCCGATGGCGGTCCAGGCGATCAGGTCGCCCAGGTACTGCGGCGAAATCGGGTCCAGCGCTTCGGTGGCGGTAGGCAGGCCCAGTTCGCACACATCCAGCAGGAACTGGCGCGCCTTCTCCATGCCGATGTCGACGCGGAACGAGTCGTCCATATACGGATCGTTGATATAACCCTTCCAGCCGGTGGTGGTGCGCGGCTTTTCAAAATACACGCGCATTACCAGCAGCATGGTGTCCTTGACTTCTTCCTGCAGCGCTTTCAGGCGGCGCGCATAGTCCAGACCCGCAACCGGGTCGTGAATGGAGCAAGGACCTACCACCACGAACAGGCGCTTGTCCTTGCGTTCCAGGATGGCGCGCAGGTCGGCGCGGCCTTTGGTAACGGTCTCGGAAGCCTTTTCGCTCAGCGGCAGTTTCGCATGCAGCTCCTCGGGGGTAGGCATGGATGCGAACGAAGTAACGTTAATGTTTTCAAGGTTTTGGGCAATCATGATCAGTCTGCTATTCACTGTGTTTTTGCTTGGGGGACCTAACAGTGTAGCCGAAATGCCGTAAACTGGCCGGATGACGACTAAACCACCTTTCCAAGCCGCTCCATACATCAAGGAGATCGGCCGGGGCGCAAAGGGCGCCCGCAGCATGGACCGCGGCCAGGCACGCGAATTATGGAGCGCCATCCTCGACGGGCGCGTATCGGACCTGGAGCTGGGCGGTATTCTGCTGTCGATGCGGATCAAGGGCGAATCGGTGGATGAGCTGGAAGGCTTCCTGGAAGCTTCCGAAGCCTCGTTCGAAAAGTTGCTAGCCCCGGCGGGCGAGTTCGCGCCGGTGGTGATCCCAAGCTATAACGGCGCCCGCAAGATGGCGAACCTGACGGCCTTGCTTGCGCTGCTGCTTGCGCGTGAAGGCGTACCGGTGCTGGTGCACGGCGTCGCACATGACGTGGGCCGCGTCGCCACCGCCGAAGTGTTCGAGGCGCTGGGCGTGCATGCGGCGGTGGACCATGCGGCCGCTGAAGCTGCGCTGGCGAAGGACCGAGTCGCCTTCATCACCATTGATGCACTGGCGCCGCGGCTGGCGTGGATGCTGTCGCTGCGCCGCATCCTCGGCGTGCGCAATTCCACGCATACGCTGGTGAAGATCATGCAGCCATTTTCCGGACCGGCGCTGCGGCTGGTGTCCTACACCCACCCGGAATACCTGGAATCGCTGGGGGAGTTCTTCACGCTGAACAAAGGCCACGCCTTCCTGATGCGCGGCACGGAAGGCGAAACCGTCGCCAACGCCAACAAAGCCCAGAAGATCGACTGGTTCCACGATGGCGAGCGCACCGTGCTCGTTGAAAAACAGACCCTGGTAGAAAAGCTGCCCGAACTGCCGGAAGACAAAAGCGCCGAATCCACCGCCGCCTGGATCCAGGCCGTGCTGCGCGGTGAAATCCCCGTGCCCGATTCGATTGCCCAGCAAGTCGCCCACTGCAAAGATGTCTCGCGCAAAATGTCCACCTTGGGGTCAGGAACCGGAGTGGACATTTCGTGAAGGAAAATGTCCACTATTGTTCCTGACCCCAAGGTGGACATTTCGCTCTCCTGTAAAATGGTGGGTTTGGTTTTTGGGCAGGGCGGCAGGAAATGGCAAATCAGTATGATGTAGCGGTGATCGGCGCGGGCGCGGCGGGCATGATGTGTGCGGCGACGGCCGGCAAGCGCGGCAAGCGTGTGGTGCTGCTCGACCATGCAGGGAAGCTGGCGGAGAAAATCCGCATCTCCGGCGGTGGCCGTTGTAACTTCACCAATGTTAACGCTGGCCCCGCCAACTTCCTGTCCGAAAATCCGCACTTCGCCAAGAGCGCTCTATCGCGCTTTACGCCGCAGGATTTCCTGTCGATGGTGAAAAAGTACCGCATCGGCTTCCACGAAAAGCACAAGGGCCAGCTGTTCTGCGACGACTCGGCGGAACAGATCATCGACATGCTGCGAAATGAGTGCGCCGATGGCGGCGTGCACTGGCGCATGCCGAGCAAGGTGCAGTCAGTGGCGCAAAATGGCGCCGGCTTCGTGCTGCAAACCGATGAGGGCGAGATCCACGCCGGGGCGGTGGTGGTGGCGACGGGTGGCCTGTCGATCCCGAAAATCGGTGCGACTGACTTCGGTTATCGCGTGGCCAAGCACTTCGGCCTGAAACTGGTCGACCCGCGCCCGGCGCTGGTGCCTCTGACCTTTGACGCCCAGGAATGGGCGCCTTTCGTGCCACTGTCAGGCTTATCGTTGGAAGTGGACGTGGAAACTGGTTCGTTGAAGGGCCGCAACCCGACCGGCGCCCGTTTCCGCGAAGACTTACTGTTCACGCACCGCGGCCTGAGCGGCCCGGCCATTTTGCAGATTTCCTCGTTCTGGCAGCCTGGCACCCCGATCACGATCAACCTGCTGCCTGAGATGGACCTGGCGCAAACTTTGATCGAAGGGAAGGGTACGCTCAAGAAACAACTAGGCAACCTCCTCTCGCAATGGATGCCGACCCGCCTGGCCGAGGGCTTGCTGGAAGTGCACGGCCTCGACCCCGAGGCGCGTATTGCGGATATGAAAGACGACACCCTGCGCAAATTGGGCCGCGCCGTGAACCAGTGGACGATCACGCCCAACGGTTCGGAAGGCTACCGCAAGGCCGAAGTCACACGCGGCGGCGTAGATACCCGCGAACTGTCCCAGCAATCGATGGAATGCAAGAATGTCCCGGGCCTTTACTTTATTGGTGAAACAGTCGACGTGACCGGATGGTTGGGCGGCTACAACTTCCAGTGGGCCTGGGCATCTGGAGTGGCTGCGGGCCTCGCAATCTGATATCATTCCATTCCCGGCAACGCATTTTTCGCCGGATTCATGGTGTTAGCTGGGCTGAAAGATTGCCCGCGAAACGACGTCGAGATCCCCTTCGGAACCGCCTGCGAGGCCGGTTTGGCGTCTATTGTCTCTTCCATTTTTGAGCAAAAGCTGCTAATATCGCTGTCTTTCCTGAACCCTAACGGTTTGAATTTTTACATGACTACTATCCGCCTTAAAGAAAACGAGCCGTTCGAAGTCGCAATGCGTCGCTTCAAGCGCACCATCGAAAAGACCGGTCTGCTGACCGAACTGCGCGCACGCGAGTTCTACGAAAAGCCAACCGCAGAGCGCAAGCGCAAGCTGGCAGCTGCCGTGAAGCGTCACTACAAGCGCATCCGCAGCCAGCAACTGCCTAAGAAGCTGTACTAATTCAGCTCTCGTTGGGCATTCTTGCAGGCGCATTGATCGCCACGGATGCCCACGCCAGAGTTTCAACCCGCTCCGGTCTGAACCGCAGCGGGTTTTCCTTTTTCCACGCACACTTTTGAGGTAGCTATGAGCCTGAAAGCCCAGATCACCGAAGACATGAAAGCCGCCATGCGCGCCAAGGAAGCCGGCAAGCTGGCCACCATCCGCTTGCTGCTGGCCGAGATCAAGCGCAAGGAAGTGGACGAGCAGATCGAAGTCAACGACGTCCAGACCGTGGCGATTGTCGAAAAAATGATCAAGCAGCGCAAGGATTCGATCACCCAGTTCGAAGCCGGCGGCCGTTCCGACCTGGCGGATATCGAGAAAGCCGAACTGGCCTTCCTGGTGGACTACATGCCAGCCGGCCTGTCCGACGAAGAAATCGCCGCCGAAGTACAGGCTGCGGTGGCCGCCTCCGGCGCCGCCGGCCCACAAGACATGGGCAAGGTCATGGCCATCGTCAAACCAAAGCTGGCTGGCCGCGCCGACATGACCGTCGTCTCCGCACTGGTCAAAAAGGCCCTCACCCCGGCATAATTAACCGCCCAGTCCGTGTCCCACCTTGGGGTCACACCCGAAATGGGACACGGCCTGAGCCGAGTCATGGCCGAGGCCGTGTCCCGTTTGGGGTGTGACCCCAAGGTGTGACACGAGCCCAGCCATATCGTGGGCCGCGGGTGTTGATGTGGATCAAACACATCGCGCGCGCGGCGGTATAGTCTGATTTATAACAAATACCGTTCAGCCTCGTGATTCCACAGTCATTTATTGCCGATTTGCTCAACCGCGTCGATATCGTCGATGTGGTGGGCCGTTACGTCCAGCTCAAAAAGGGCGGCGCTAATTATCAGGGGCTTTGCCCTTTCCACAGCGAAAAGTCCCCTAGCTTTACAGTCAGCCCGACCAAGCAGTTCTATCACTGCTTCGGCTGTGGCGCCCACGGCACTGCTATCGGTTTCATGATCGAGTATTCGGGCATGGGCTTTGTCGATGCCGTGAAGGATTTGGCGCAAAACGTTGGTATGACGGTGCCTGAGCAGGACGATAAGATTCCTCCGGCTCAGCGCGCTGCCCAGCAGCAGCAATCGATGGCGCTGTCGGATGCTATGAGCAAGGCCAATGAGTTCTACCGCGCCCAGTTGCGCCTGGCGCCGCAGGCTATCGCTTACCTGAAGGGGCGTGGCCTGACTGGCGAAATCGCGGCGCGCTTCGCCCTCGGCTATTCGCCAAGCGGCTGGGATGGCTTGAAATCCGTGTTCCCTGATTATGAAAACCCTGTCCTGGTGGAGGCTGGCCTGATCATTCAGAACGTGGATGAGGACGGCAAGCGCACCAAGCGCTACGACCGCTTCCGCGAGCGGGTAATGTTTCCTATCCGGAATACCAAGGGCCAGGTGATCGCTTTTGGCGGCCGCATTATGGACCAGGGCGAGCCTAAGTACTTGAATTCTCCGGAAACGCCTTTATTTTCAAAGGGCTCAGAGCTGTATGGCTTGTTCGAAGCGCGCCAGGCAATCCGCGATGCGGGCTATGTGCTGGTGACGGAAGGCTATATGGACGTGGTGGCGCTGGCCCAGATGGGCTTCCCCCAGGCGGTCGCGACGCTGGGAACCGCCTGCACCACGACTCACGTCCAAAAGTTGTTGCGTCAAACCGACAACGTGATCTTCAGCTTCGATGGCGACAAGGCTGGCCGCCGCGCTGCACGGCGCGCGCTGGAGGCCTGTCTGCCGCATGTGTCGGACGACAAGACGATCAAGTTCCTGTTCCTCCCGTCTGAGCATGACCCGGACAGCTATATCCGCGAATATGGCGCCCAGGCTTTCGAGCAGCAGGTGCATGAGGCAATGCCACTGTCCCAGTTCCTGCTGCGCGAAGCTGCCGGCGAGCATGATTTAACATCGCCGGAAGGCCGCGCGCGCGTTCAGTTCGACGCCAAGCCGCTGCTGCAGGCCATGCCGCCAACCTCGCTGCGCCTGCAAATTGTGCGCGGCCTGGCGACCATGACGCAGAGCACTCCGGGCGAGGTTGAACAGCTGTTCGAGCTCGCCAAACCGGTGGCGGCCAACAAGGTTGCCCCGCCCAGGAGCCGGCGTGAGCAGCCGGTGGGGCTGGAGTTGAAGCTGATCCGCGTGGTGCTGACCCACCCGACGCTGGCCTTGGCGCTGGATGACGAAGCGCTGCTGGCCTTCAGTCACTTCGGCCAGGAAGCTGCCGAGCGCCTGGTGTGGCTGATGGTCCAGGCGCAATCGCTGGGAGAGCAGGGCAGTTTCGCTGCGTTCTGCCAGTTGGTGAAAGAAACCGGCAGCGATTATGATGCGCTCATCGGTGAGATTGCCGCCGCGCCGGAACCGGATATCGAGGGCGAGCGCCTGTGGCTGCTGGCTACGGTGCGCCACCTTAAGATGGATGCTTTGAAACAGGAGCTGGACCAGCTATTCACCGCCGGTTTGTCTTCTGAGGAGATTGGCGTACGCTACCGCGAAATTACTGCAAAGCAAGATCAACTGAGGAAAGAAGCTGAAGCTGATTTAAGCCCGAGGTAATTGCCAGCACGCACGCAAACCTTCCCGTCTGGTAATTGTAAAGTGGCGTGCTATAATAAAATGCTAAATATTGCAATATTTAGCGGGTCTGTTTTTTCGTTTGTTTTCAGTAAGTTACAGTAGTAGTTGTTGCGGTTTGTAGTGGACTTAACTATTCCCGAAAGCGCCTGTGCCAGCAAAGAAACCTGAAACCAAAGCGGCTGAAAAGCCTCGCAAAGTGACCGCCAAGCCTGCGACGAAGTCGGCTGATAAGCCGGCTACTCGCGTCACCAAGGCACCGCCGGTGGTTAGTCAGACAACGGACGCAGCCGCACTGGCTGCCATCGATACTTCCGGATACGTGCTGCCGAGCGTCAAGGTGCCGGGTCGCCGTGGCCGCAAGCCGAAAGAATTCACCCCGGAAAACGACGAGGTTGCAGCACTCAACGCTGTTGAGCGTGCCGAATTGAAGGCTGCGGATAAGGCGAAAGCCAAGGACCGCAAGGCCAAGGAAAAGGCTCTGCTGAAAGATGCGTTCTCATCCGACACCGAAGCGACCGAAGAAGAACTCGAACGCCGCCGCCAAAAGCTCAAAACGCTGATCAAGTTCGGCAAGGAGCGCGGCTTCCTCACGTACGCTGAAATCAACGACCACCTGCCAGAAAATATCGTCGATCCGGAAGCGATCGAGGGCATTATCGGCACCTTCAACGATATGGGCATCGCCGTGTACGAACACGCGCCTGATGCCGAGACCCTGCTGCTGTCGGATAACGTCGCCACTGTCACCAGCGATGACGAAGCCGAAGCTGCTGCGGAAGCCGCGCTGTCCACCGTTGATTCCGATTTCGGCCGTACCACCGACCCTGTGCGTATGTATATGCGCGAAATGGGTTCGGTCGAGCTGCTGACCCGCGAAGGCGAGATTGAAATCGCCAAGCGTATCGAAGACGGCCTGCGCGACATGATTCAGGCCATTTCCGCCTGCCCGGTGACGATCGCCGAGATCCTCGCTACCTCCGAACGTATCCGCATCGACGAGATCAAGATCGACGAAATCGTCGACGGCCTGGTCGACGAGGATGGCGAAAACGTCGCCCCTGCAACGGCCGCTTCGGAGGAAGAGGACGAGGATGCGGACGAAGAGGAAGAAGACGAAGAAGAAGAGGAAGAAGCAGCCAGCCCAGGCGGCGCCGCTGCCGGCTATACCGCCGAGCAGTTGGAAGCGATGAAGCAGGCCGCCCTCGAAAAATTCGATTCCATCGCCAACCAGTTCGAGCGCATGCGCAAGGCCTTCGAGAAGGACGGCTACAATTCCAAAGCCTATATGAAGGCGCAGGAATCCATTTCGGCCGAGCTGCTGGGCATCCGCTTCACCGCGAAAGTGGTGGAGAAGCTGTGCGACACCCTGCGCGGCCAGGTTGACGAAGTGCGCCATATCGAGAAGCAGATCCTCGACGTGGCCGTGAACAAGTGCGGCATGCCGCGCGCCCACTTCATCAAGGTCTTCCCGGGTAACGAAACCAACCTGGAATGGGTGGATGGCGAAGTCGCCGCAGGTCACGCTTACAGCGCCATCCTGGGCCGCAATATCCCGACCATCAAGGAACTGCAGCAGCGTTTGATCGACTTGCAAGCGCGCGTCGTACTGCCGCTGCCGGACCTGCGCAACATCAACCGCCAGATGGCGGCTGGCGAAATGAAGGCGCGCAAGGCCAAGCGTGAAATGACCGAGGCTAACCTGCGTCTGGTGATCTCGATTGCGAAGAAGTACACCAACCGCGGCCTGCAATTCCTCGACCTGATCCAGGAAGGCAATATCGGCCTGATGAAGGCGGTGGACAAGTTCGAATACCGCCGTGGCTACAAGTTCTCCACGTATGCAACGTGGTGGATCCGTCAGGCGATCACCCGTTCCATCGCCGACCAGGCGCGTACCATCCGTATTCCGGTGCACATGATCGAAACGATCAACAAGATGAACCGGATCTCGCGCCAGATCCTGCAGGAAACCGGCGCCGAGCCGGACCCGGCCACCCTGGCGATCAAGATGGAAATGCCGGAAGATAAAATCCGCAAGATCATGAAGATCGCGAAAGAGCCGATCTCGATGGAAACGCCGATCGGTGACGACGACGATTCCCATCTGGGCGACTTCATCGAGGACAACAACACGCTGGCGCCGTCCGACGCCGCGCTGCATGCCTCGATGCGCGGTGTGGTGAAGGATGTGCTGGACTCGCTGACCCCGCGCGAAGCCAAGGTGCTGCGCATGCGTTTCGGTATCGAAATGTCCACCGACCACACGCTGGAAGAGGTCGGTAAACAGTTCGACGTGACCCGCGAGCGTATCCGCCAGATCGAAGCCAAGGCACTGCGCAAGCTGCGCCACCCATCGCGTTCCGACAAACTGAAGAGTTTCCTGGAAGGTAACTAAACTTGACGGATGGGGCCAAGGGCCCTATCCTGCCGGGTTCTCAGGGCCCTTAGCTCATGCTTGGTTAGAGCAGAGGACTCATAATCCTTTGGTGCGCGGTTCGACTCCGCGAGGGCCTACCAATATTTCTACGGAAGACCTGCATGCCTCGCGCTGCAGGTCTTTTGTTTTTCAGGAACCGCGACGCCAATCGTGCTCCAGCATATCTTGTTGATATGGTAATCTTGCTCAATCGTATTTTTGCCAAGATGCTAACCCTGTCATGCTTGATGTACTCGGCGGCTTGCAACAACTCCTAGGCCTTCGCCAGACCAACCGAATCCTTCGCCTTTCGTTCCCCCAGGGAGATGGCCCGTCCTGCCAGCTTTTGCCGAACCGGCTCGATGCCGATGAGGCGATGTCGCGCGATTTTGCGTATACGGTCGAGCTTTTGTCCGACAACGCCATGCTGGCGCTCAAGGACATGCAGGGCAGATTGCTTTGCGTTGAACTGGTTCGCCCCGATGGCAGCGCTCGTTTCTTCACCGGCTATGTGTTCGGTTTCTCGCTGCAGAAAACAGATGGCGGCGTGGCTTTCTACAAGGCGGAGCTGGCGCCGTGGCTGGCTTACCTGAAACTGCGCAAGGATAATTACCTGTTCCACGGCCATACCTTGCGTGAGCAGACGGAAAGCATCTTCAAGGATTACTCTACGCTGCCGCAATGGGATTGCCGCGTCCAGGGGGCGGACGTGCAGCTGACCGATGCATGCCAGTTCGACGAATGCGACCACAATTACCTGCATCGCCGCTGGGAAGCTGCGGGCTGGAGCTATTGGTACGAGCACACGGCGCAAGGGCATACTTTGGTGCTGTCCGACGATAGCACAGCGGCACGGTCGCTCGATGGTTCGGGCATGGTGGAATTCCAGCGTCACGGCGGTGCGCGTGAGGAGGATGGCATTGGCGAGTGGTCGCCGGCGCGCGCCCTTGCGCACGGCAGCGTTGCACTGGGAGGATTCAACTTCAAGAATCCTGTGCCGAGTTTCACCACGCAGCCTACGCTGAACCAGCAAGGCGCCGTGTTGGCGGTGGAGTCTTATGAATATGCCGGCGCGAATTCGACCGGCAGTGCGCAGGATATGGAACGCACCGCGCGCTTGCGCATGGAGGAAATCGAAGCGGCCGCCAAGCATTACGACGGCGCGGGCAATTGCCGCTGGTTGCAGCCGGGTCGCAGCTTTTCGCTCACGGGCCACTTCGACGAAGGGGCGGAGTACCTGGTGCTGGGCGTGCAGCATACGGTCACGAACAACTATCTCCAGTTATCCGGGCAAACCTCCGCGCAGGCGGAGTACAGCAACCGCCTGCAGTGCATTCGCAAGGACATCCCCTGGCGTCCGGGCCGTGGCTACAGCAGCACGGAAACGCGCATCCTGGCGCCGCAGACGGCCACCGTTGTAGGCCCGCAGGGACCGGACAGCATCCATACCGACGAATACGGCCGCATCCGCGTGCAGTTCCATTGGGACCGCGAGGGACGCAACGACGAGCGCAGTTCAGCGTGGCTGCGCGTGGCCAGTAATTGGGCGGGCAGCGACCTTGGTGCGATCTCGATTCCACGCGTCGGCTCGGAGGTGATCGTGCAGTGGCTGGGTGGTTCTCCGGACCGCCCTATCGTCACCGGCATGGTGTACAACGAATTCAACCAGCCGCCATGGGCCTTGCCGCAGCAGCAGGCGTTGACGGGCATGCGCAGCCGCGAGCTGACGCCGAAGGGCGGCAATGCGGCGCAGGGCCGCAGCAACCATCTGGTGCTGGACGACAGTAATGGCTCTATCCAGGCGCAGCTTAAAAGCGACCACGCGCATAGCCAGCTGTCGCTGGGCCACGTCACGCGGATCGAGAACAATGCCGGCCGCCAGGATTTCCGCGGCGAGGGCTTTGAGCTGGCGACGGAGGCATGGGGCGCTTTGCGCGCCGGCAAAGGCATGCTGCTGTCGACCGAGCTGCGTGTGCGGGCCGCAGGCCATATCAAGGATATGGGCGAAACGCTGGCGCGACTGAGTTCCGGCGCAGCGCTGCACCAGGAGCGCGCCGAAGCGGCGCAGCACCAGAATGCGCAGACGGCCAAACAGGACCAGGGTGAAGCTGTCGATGCGCTGAAGGCGCAGTACGATGCGATCCGCGGCGATGGAGCGGCGCAGGGCGAATTCAGTGCGCCGCATATCGTGATCTCCAGCCCGGCGGGCATCGCCAGCAGCACACCGGAAAGCACGCATCTGCAAAGCGGCAAACACACGGCTGTCAGCAGCGGTGGCCACCTGTCGCTTGTCACGGGCAAGAGCCTGTTCGCCAGCATCCGCGAGAAGATCAGCATGTTCGCCGCCAATGCGGGGATCAAGATCTTCGCCGGCAAGGGCAAGGTGGAAATCCAGGCGCAGAGCGACAACGTGGAAATCATCGCCGAGCAGGTGCTGAAGATTATCAGCACCAAGCAGAAAATCGAGATCACGGCGGCGAAGGAGATCTTGCTGACCGCAGCGGGAAGCTATATCCGTATCGACGGCAAAGGCATCGAGCACGGCACCGGCGGCAAGCTCAAAATGCACGCCAGCATGCACGAGATGGCGGGCGCGAAAAATATGGACACGATCCGCCAGGCCGAATTCGAGCGCGCGGAACCAAAGAAGTACAGCCAGCAAGTGTTTGTCGATCCAGCCTTGTGGGATCTGCCTTCCGGAATTCGCATGCTCAAATACAAATTCCTTTCCGATACCAACCAGGTCCTTGGATGCGGCTCCTTCGATGGCAGCGGTAAGACGAAGCCTTTGTTTACGGCCGAAAGCCAGCTTGCCTTCATCCAGGTTGATGTCAATAACGGCAAGTGGGAACAATTCCTCACCGAGCGCGTCGACCGGAGTACGGACGCGCCGACACTCGTCTTCGATTACGAGGGCCATGGCAACGAAGACATCGACACCGAACTCGCGCATCTTGAAGACGACAGCCATTTGATCTGACAGCATCACGTATAAGAACCATGAAAAATTCCCGAACCTTCTTAGCCGCTATTGCGGCGATCTCCATTTCACAAGCACACGCGCTGGACCTGCAGTTGAAGGATAGCCAGTTCGGAGTTAACCATTTGGGTTTTTCCGCCGATGGTGCGAGAGCATGCATTGCCGGCGATAGCTTTGATGTTGAAGATGCACAGAGTAGTGGCGAGCTGCTGATGGTCGACTATAAGCGCAATGCTGTACTTTGGAAAAAGCACATTCCTGCACCAGATGGAAACGTTGCTCTGACATCCAAGCAATGTGTGTTCGATGGCGACAATGTTTACCTGCTCGCAAATGTTGATACTCAAAAGCCTCGCTCTTTGAATCAGACCTTGGTCTACATATACCAATTTGACTTCGAAGGGAAACAGCTTGGCTACAAGGAGCTGCTCATCCCAGGGCGCAATAAATTTGGCTTGGCTATTGGATCATCGGCATCTGGCGTACTGGTTTCTGGCTATGCCAAGGATGAAGATCAGGATACCGAATACAACTCGATGTTTACCGTCGCGGTCGACAAACGTCTGATTGAGGGAAAGGTTAACCTTCGAAAGACGGGGGCATTTGACCATACCGCGGCTGCGCGTTTTGTGGGAGATCAATTGTTTATCGCAGGCCAGTTCGCCCCGGCGAAACTGAGTAAACAGGATTATAAGATCGACTATGCACAATCCCGCATACAAGCCAATGGTGGATACGCCTGGAGTGTTCGTCCGTTCAAACAGGAGCAACGCTCGGTTGAAACCGGGGTGTCGCAGCGCGGAATAATCTATTCGCTGGGCGCCAAAAGTGGTACTTCAACTTTGGCCGTGACGAGCGCCGAAGGCAAACAGATTTCGTCGGTAAGCTATCCGGGGAAAATGTGCAACACACTGTCGGTTGCCGAATTTGGTGATGCGGTGATGGCTTTGCGTGAACCATGCCATGGCCAGGGAGCTGTTGCCGAATTGGTTTCTATCGCACCGGCCAGCGGCAAGGAAACCGCCTTGAAACTGGTGTCGGGTGAGCCGGTATTTGCTACTACTAATAACAATCAATGGTTTGTCGTGGCAAAGGACGGAAAGAAACGCTTGTCCCTGCAATTTGGCTCCATCAAGGAGTAAGTGATGGCATACACTTACGAGGATAAACTCAATTTCATCGCGGACCTATATTGTCCGGCGCGCATGCTGGCCGACGAGACCGGTTGTTCATGGGAGTTGATCCTGGCGCAAGCGGCTCAAGAAACAGGGTGGGGAGAAAAGGTCCTACCTGGCACCAACAATGTTTTCAATATCAAAGCGGATCCTGGTTGGAAAGGGGAGAAAAAGGTCTTCCACGTTCATGAGGAAGATGCAAATGGTAGGAAGTACTGGGTCGATGATCCATTTCGGGTTTATGGTTCTTATCTGGAGAGCTTGCGTGATCGAGCTCAGTTTTTGAAGAGTAATCCGACCTACGCCAAAAATCACCTGTTTGACGACAACGTAAAAGGCAACCTGAAAGCCGAAGCGAAAGCGCTGCAGGCTGCAGGCTACGCGACCGACAAGCGTTATGCGGCCAGGCTGCAGGAAGTGTTTGATGGTCCATCAATGAAGCGCGCTATCGCGATTGCGCAAAAGCGCGGTTGCGGGCCGATCCTTCCGGTGGTGGAAGTGGTACTCAAGGATGGTGCGCGCGTGCCGATTGCCAATGCACGCGTAATGGCGACGCAAAACGGCAAGGAAGCCGAAATCGCGACCGATTCACATGGGCGCATTGCCGTCCGCGTTACGCCGACCAGCGGCGATCTCGCGCTCAAGGTGTTCGATAAAGAGGCGCAGAAGTGGATCAGTCTTGAAACGGTGAAGATGCCGGCGCCGGTGAAATCCGTCACGGTGACCGTCCTTGCTCCAACGTTTACTGCGCAGACCAGTACGCGCGAGCACGAGAAGAAGCCGTCATCCAAGCCGCCGGCAAAGCCGCCTGCAAACACGCCGTCGAAGGCGCCAGCGGGTAAGACCATGAAGATGCATAAGGTGGAGAAAGGCGAGAGCCTGGCCTTGATCGCGGCTCACTACAAGATGCGCTATAAGGCGATTGCTGATGCCAATGGCATTACTTCGCCTTACATCATTCGCCCTGAGCAGATGCTGAAGATCCCGGACGTGGAGGCTGGTGCCGCCACTGCGCCAGCCAAAAGCACCCCGGCTAGGCATGACGAGCATAAAGATGAAGACAGCTCGAGCGGGTTCTCGCTGGCCGAGTGGGGCAAGCTGATCGATGCAGGATCGACCTACCTGCACACGATCTTCTTCCGCAACCAGGCTGCCAATCCGCAGACCGATTTGATGCACTCCAGCCGCGCGCCTTGGATGAAACCCGCGCAGGACGAATTCGATAAGGGCGTGAAGCGCCGCGCGGGAAAGCAAAACGATCCGCGCATCCTGGAGTACTTCAAGGCTACGCCAACGCTGGACAAGGGTTCGGCGTCGGTCGACGAGACGCCGTATTGCGCGGCTTTCGTCAACTGGTGCCTGGGTTCGGCCGGCTTCAAGGGCAGCAACAGCGCGCTGGCAGCGTCGTTTGCCAAATGGGGCCGTCCGACCAAGGACAATAAGCCGGCGCTGGGCGCGGTTGCGTTGATCAAATTCCCAGGCGGCGGCCATCACGTGACTTTCGTGGCCGGCATCAGCGCGAACAAGCAGCGGATCGCCACGCTGGGCGGCAACCAGGGCAAGGCGCACGAAGTGAGCCACAGCCATTGCCCGAAAACGATGGTGATCGCGTACCGCTATCCTGCCGACTATCCGGATTATGATGACGACTATGTGCTGCACGACGTTGCGAGCGATAATGCGCCCATGACAGCCGCGTCAACCCATTAAGAGAATGAGAAATACATGAAAACTTTGATCCTGTGCGCACTGGCTATGTGTGCGAACGCCGCCCAAGCCTTTGATGGCGACTCGCGCTTCAAGCTGAATGCAGCCGGCGTGGAGCATTCGCTGCAGGTCAGCGCATACAAGGTGGACAAGAAGGGCGTTCCTTCCTTCGACTATGTGTACGAGCAGCGTGCAGGCGCCTGCCACTTCAGCATGACCGGCCATGCTGTAGCCGGGTTTGAGGAGAATAAGGGCAAGGTCGAACTGGAGATCTTCAATCCTCAGGGCGATGACGGCAAGGCGCTGCCACAGATCCTGGTCTACTACGATGATGCTGCGACTTTCACGCTTCCATACAAGGGCGCACTCAAGCAAGTATCGTTCGACGGCACCCTGTCTTCGGATCAGTTGAAGCGCAGCTGCGGCAAGAAGAATAGCGAGCAGCTGTCGCTGGTTTTCAAGCAGAAGTCCTGATCACTGCATCCCGGGGGACTGCGGCAGCCGTTCGCCGTTAAGCAGGCCCCAAGCCAGGATGGCGGTTACCTGGGCCGCCTGCACGAGTGCAGCGTGATCGATATGATCCACCGTATCGAGCTCGCTGTGCTGGGTGTGCGTGCGGTAGTCGCGCATCTCCTGCAGCGGCGAGAAGGCGGGGATTCCTTTCTTGAAGAAGGTGTCCTGGTCGGAACCGAAGCCTTTCGCGTAGTGGACGTCGATTTCGCCGAGCGCCTTGGTTGGAGCGAGTGCTTCCTTCAAGGGTCCGTACCAGCTCTCTTCCTCCATATCGGGGAAGGCGAGAATGCGGCCGCTGCCCGCATCTTGCACGAGTACAGCCTGGATACGGGCCAGTTCGTCGCGGTGGGTCTCGACGTAGGCTTTGCTGCCCAGCAGGCCTTGTTCCTCGCCTGAGAACAGCACGACGCGCAAGGAACGTTTTGGCTGCACGCCGGAGGCGCGCATTGAGCGGATTACTTCAAGCATTGTTACGACGCCGGCGCCATTGTCGGTGGCGCCACTCGATAAATCCCACGAATCGAGGTGCGCGCCAAGAATGACCATTTCACCGCCTGGATCGCTGCCGGGGAAGTCGGCAACGACGTTATATGCTTTCACTGGTTTTGCCGCGAAACCGCCTTGCAGGCTTAGCTCCACGCGTGGGGCGACGCCGCGCGCAAGCAGGCGCTTGAGCAGGTTGGCGTGTTCGCGTGTGATGATGGCGGCATTGCTGTCGTAACGCTGGCCAGGGCCGCCCCACATATCCTGCAGGCCGTCGGTCTTGGCGCTGACCTGCAGAACGGCTGCAACGCCGGCTTCGCGCAAGGCCTGTTTTGGTGCCTCACGCGGCGCGGCTTCGGCGAGAACGATCTTGCCTTTCAGTCCCGGCAGGGCGGCGTTGAAATCGGCCAGCGTCTTCACATTCAGGACGGCGACATCGGCGCGGATCGCACCGCGCGTGCCTTCTGTCCACGCTTTCTGCATCACATTGAGCTGAATGCCGCTGGCATTCAGTAGGCGGGCATGGGCGGGACCGCGCTGCCACGGGCGGCCCAGTTCATAGGGTTCCAAGTGAACCTTGCTGGCGCCGTAGGATGCGAGCTTGCGCATGGCCCACTCCTCCGCGCGCTGCAAGCCGGGCGTGCCGGTCATGCGCGGGCCGATGTCGTCGCACAGCTCTTCCAGGTTGCGCTGGATCTCCGAGCGGGCGGCGATTTCACTCGCCAGCATGTCAGCGGGCTTATCGGCTGCGCTGGCGAGGCCGGCCGCAAGCAGTGCGCTGAAGAAAACGGGCAGGAAGCGGGCCATGACGATCACCGTTTTGGGGCTGGTGGCAGGGACTGGATGAAGGCGGCCAGCTTGCCCTGGTCGCGCATGGCGATGGCCTTGTCCAATTCATCGGAGCGGTTTTCCGGGCGCTTGTCTTTCAGGCTTTCGTAGGCGTGCAGCAGGCCCTCAATGGCCGCGATGGTCTTGGCCTCGAGCGTTGCTGCGTCTTTTTCCGGGTCGAGGATCTGGTGCTGCACCTGGTAGGCGGCGGTGCTCAGCATATGGTGGAAGCGCATGACGCGGCGGAGGTCGCCCTTCGCTGCGCCGCTCTCCATCCAGAAGGCGACTTTGTCCGGGCCGAACATGTAGTCGGGAATTTCGTCCGACCATTTCATGAACCAGCGGCCATCGCTGGATGTCATCACGCCGATCGGATCGCGGTTGGCGGCTTCGGCCAATTGCACGACGCGTGCGCGTTCTTCTGGCGTCGATGGACCGCGGTCGGCCCATGCCGGGGCGGCAAGTCCGATGGACAGGGCGAGGAAGGCGCATGCGCGCTGGAGGAAGTTGGTTCGCATTGCAGTACTCCTTTACGTGGTGGGAAAATCTTTGGAGTTCGTATTCGCAAATTGCGTGCCAATGCAGAAAGGCTTTAGGTAAAGGCTTTCTATTGCTATTGAAAGACTAGTTACCGTTCATCTTCGGACGGTGATGTGGCGCAGCCGGACATCCGTCATGACGTAAATTTCGCAATCCAGCCGCAAAATCTTGCAGCCTGTCGGATTCCGGCTCCGCGTACGCGCGCGTGAACCTAGAATCGGACTTCCAATCAATATGCCGGGGAGCGATATGGGAAAGTGGACGAATGTGGCTTGGGGTGTGCTAGCGGCAGCGCCGCTGGTGGCGCAGGCGCAGGTGGATTTGACGAAGCTTGATCGCGAGATGGCGGGGCCGAAATCGCATGTGCTGGTCCTGGGAACGGTGCATCTGAGGGAAACGCCTGACAACTTTAACCCGTCGTCGCTGGGCGGCCTGATTGACCGGCTGGCCGCGTACAAGCCCGATATCATTACCATCGAACGGGAGCCCGGCGAAGATTGCGACCTGGCCGCACGGCATCCTTCAAAGTTCGGTCCTGACTGGTGCCCCAAGACTGATGCCGCGCAGGCGGCAACAGGACTGGATACACCCGCTGCGCTGGCGGAGGTGCGCAAGACCCTGAAGGCGTGGCCCGCACAGCCAACTCCAGCTCAGCGCCGTCGCCTGGCAGCGGCTTTCCTGGCGGCGAACGAGCCGGCATCTGCATTGGTGCAGTGGCTGCAGTTGCAGGCTGCGGAACGACGTGCTGGCGACAGCCTGGATGCGGCATTGGTGGCAATGCTGGAGAAGCTCGAAACGCGCAAGAACGAGGACAACCTGATCGCGGCGCCCCTGGCTGCGCGGCTTGGCCTGCAGCGCGTCTTCGCCGTCGACAACCATACTGGCGACAATATCGATGTCTCGGATACCAAGGCTTTCGTCAAGTCGCTCGAAGCTGCATGGGCGCTGGGCGATGCTGAGATGAAAGCGCAGGTGAAGCAAGAGAAGGACATGGCGCTGGCGACGGACATGCTGCCGCTGTACCGCCTTATCAATTCGCCGGACAGCTTGCGCATTCATGCGGAAGGCAATGTCCTGGGCCCAATGCGTGCCAAGTCGGGCGACGCCTATCCGTTGATGTGGGTGGCCGGCTGGGAAATCCGCAACCTGCGCATGGTGGCGAACATCCGCGAGACTTTCCGCGAACGGCCGGGTGCGCGCGTTCTCACGATTGTCGGTGTCTCGCATAAGCCCTGGTTCGACCAGTGGCTTGGCCAAATGCAAGGCGTTGTGATGGATGACGCCATCCAAGTGTTGAAATAGCCTTGTTATTGATGCATCGGACCATAGAATGGGGGTGTACTCAATAACCTGAAGGAGCTCTTCGATGCGTCAACCCTTTACTAGCCTGGCTTTGGCTGCCACCCTGTTGTTCGGCGGTGTTGCGATGGCGGCGGATAATCCGCCGGCATATATCGGCAAACACACCTCGACCCAGCAGGACACTGCCGCGATCAATAAGCTGGTCGAGGACTTCGGCAACGCCATCAGGAACAAGGATTCGAAGCTGCTTTCCACCCTGGTGCTGCATTCGAACATCCTGTTCGACGCGCCGATGGACCCTGAGGGTATTGCCATGATGCGCAACAAGGTCGACGTCACCTTTGATGGCCTGCGTTCGGGCGGCTATTCTGATTTCGCTCGCTTTATCGGCACCACCAAGGACCAGGTGGAAGAGAAGTTCTACAACGTGAAGATCACGCAGGACAAAAACGTGGCCTGGGTAATGTTCGACTACGAATTCGTTGTCAATGGCAAAACCCAGAACTACGGCATCGAGACCTGGCAGATGATGAAGTCCGCTGACGATAAATGGAAAATCGCCAGCGTCATGTGGACGATGAACCGCCCGAACTAAAACGCAGCGCGGATTTCACGGCTGGTTTGCTGCGGCGCTTGTAGGTGAGGGTAGTGGCCAAGCTTGGGCAGGACGGTGAAAGCCTTGCCTGACTTGGCCGCAAATTCTTCGCCCATCTTCTTGTCGATGTAAACGTCCTTCTCGCCCCACATAATCTGCACCGGCGTTTTCAGGCGGGACAGGTTGGCCTCGAAGTATTGCTGGTCGCGCGTGAAGTGCGAGTAGTAGTGGTAGAAGGCGTCGCCAGTGCTCAAGCTTCCTTGTGTCCAGCCGGCCCTCATGTCTTTCTTGAAGTCCGCAGGAACATTGAATTGCTCACCGGCTTCCAGGCCGCGGCGGAAGGTGTTTTCTACGATTTCGTCGCGGTTCTGGTTGATCGCATTGCGGGTCGCTTCGGCGCTTTGCGGCGCTTTCAGGCTGCGCAGGCGGTCGGACATGTATTCCGGCCGGTCAAACGGTGCGAAGTCGCCGACAATAATTTTTTTCGCGATATCCGGCTGTTCCAATGCGAGCAGTAGCGGGGGCAGGGCGCCGACATCGGTCGCGTAGATGACGAGCTTCGATTTGTCGAGGCCTGCCTTGTCGATATAGGCCTTGACCACCTGCGCATAATCGCGCGGCGCATAGGCGAACCTGTCGACGGAAGGGCGAGAGGATTGGCCATAGCCTGGCCAGTCGAAGGCGTGGACTTCGTAGTCGCGGCCAAGGTCCAGCGCGAGTTCGTGCCAGGTCAGCATCGTTTCCGGGAATCCGTGCAGGAGAAGCACCGTGCCCTTGGCGGCGGGGTTCTTGACGACCATCCGGCGCAAGGTGATATCGGGGTTGAGCTTTACGAAGCTGACTTCCTGGGCCGTGGCGCTGGCCAGGGCCAGGGTGCTTGCGGCGGCGACGATTGATTTCTTGAGTGCGGACATTTTGGCAATCCTTGGCGGTTGGTTCGGATGCCTTCAATATAGGTTCCGTCCTTTATGGCGTAAATGTCGTAATTGCCTCCTTTTAGGACGTGCGCGCCATACGGCGCAGGACTTGCGGCGGCTGTCCGTAAGCACGCAAGAAGGCACGCCGCATGCGTTCTGTATCGACGAAACCTGATTCTGCGGCTATCTCTTCGACGGTGTGGCGGCTTTGTTCGATCATCAGGCGTGCGGCCTCCAGGCGCAGGTGCTCGATGGCCTTGGCTGGCGACTGGCCAGTTTCTGTCGTAAAGGCGCGACTGAACTGGCGTGGGCTGAGGTGGGCGATAGCGGCGAGTTCCGGGACCGATAGCTCGGAGTCAAGGTTGTTGCGTGCATATTCGAGCACGCGCTGGATGCGGTCGGACTTCGCGCCAAGCTGCAGCAGGGTGGAGTGCTGCGATTGGCCGCCGGCGCGGCGATGGTGGACGACCAGCTTTTTCGCCACGGCTGCTGAAAGTTCGGCGCCGTAATCCGTTTCGATCAGGCCTAGCGCAAGGTCGATGCCGGTGCTCATGCCTGCGGAAGTCCAGATTGGACCATCGTTGATGAAGATGCGGTCGGCGTCGACTTTGGCTGCGGGGAATTGACGCTGAAGTTCGTGGGCGAATAACCAGTGCGTTGTTACATGCCGGCCGTCGATCAGTCCCGCTTCGCCAAGCAGGAAAGTGCCGGTGCAGACGGATGCCGTGCGGCGCGCGATCCTGGCCGCCGCGCGCAGGCGGTCAAGCGTCTGCTTATCGGTAGGAGCGGGGGCGACGAGGCCGCAGACGATCAATGTGTCCAGCCGGCGCCGGGCAAGCGGCATGGTTTCCACGGCCGCGCCGAAAGAGTTGGTGACCGGTCCGCCGTGCGCGGAGTAGAAACCTATGTCGTACAGGTGCTCGCGCGCTGTGGTGTTGGCGAGTTCGAAGGCGGAAGCGGCGGCCAGGCCCATGATCTGGAAGCCCGGCGGCAGCAGGAAGCCGATTTTCAGCACAATATTGCCTGTGGCGTAATAGGAGGTATCTCGATCATACGCGCAAGCGATGCTATCCTCGTCAGTTGCGCTACACCTCGTGAGCGCATTTCGTCATGCAAGTTTGAACAAGGAGATCGGAATGGCAATCAAGAAGATCCTGTTTTTGACGGGCGATTTTGCGGAAGATTATGAAACCATGGTGCCGTTCCAGGCGCTGCAGATGGTTGGACATACAGTGCACGCCGTTTGCCCTGGCAAGAAGGCGGGCGAGAAGATCAAGACCGCGATCCATGATTTTGAAGGCGACCAGACTTACACCGAGAAGCCGGGCCACCAGTTCGCGCTAAATGCCAGCTTCGACGAGGCACGCGCTTCGGCTTACGATGCGCTGGTGATTGCCGGTGGCCGCGCGCCGGAATACCTGCGCCTCAATCCACGCGTGCTGCAAACCGTCCAGGAGTTCGCCAAGGCAGGCAAACCGATTGCCGCGATTTGCCACGGCGCGCAAATCCTGACTGCGGCGGACGTGGTGAAGGGCAAGCGCATTTCCGCCTATCCCGCCTGCGCGCCGGAAGTGCGCTCGGCAGGCGGCGATTACGTTTCCGTCGAGATGGACCAGGCGGTCACGGACGGCAATTTCGTCACCGCGCCAGCCTGGCCCGCGCACCCGCAATGGATGGCGCAGTTCCTTAAACTGCTCGGCACTGAAATCAAGCCTTAAGGACAACACCTTCGCGCGCGGAGTTGCGAAAAATCAACATTCCTGCATTCCGTGCGCGATTCCGGTATTGACCTGCTGTAAGCTCATTAGCTTCGCAATTTGAATCCTGGAGCTTTCATGCGTGTCTTGATAGCCGTACTAGCCAGCCTTACAGCCAATACGGTTTTTGCAACCCCCAATGCCGCTTGCCCGGCGTCGCACGATGCCCTGATCGCCGACGTCACGACGGTCGGCCAGAATAAGCGCATGGGAGAGCTGTGCCGCGTCGAGCAGCCTCGCATTCAACGGATGGTGGATAAGCACCTTGAATCGTTCAAGCCTTGCCTGCAGGAGCTGGGCGTCAGCGAAGCCGATATCAAATTGGCCATGGCCAAGGGCGCCGCTTTGGGCGAAGGCGTGTTCAATCGCTCCGGCGTCAAGGAGCAGCTGTGCGCGTCGACCAGTGAAGGCATCGGCAACTGAACTCCTTCAACGCGGCACAATCGCGAACTGCGGGTGCTCGCTGTAATCCGGCTTGACGGGGCGCTTGATGAAGCGGCTCCAGGCCTCGCGCGCATTGGGCAATCCCGTGGCGGCAGCCATGGCGAGTGCCGGCTGCATATGGGCCGGAAATCCTTCCGGTAAGGTCGCATAGCCAGTCATTTCCCCCGCAAGCCACGTGCGGTGCGACTTGTTGTCCCTTTCCCATTGCGTGCGCCAATCGGCTTGCTGCTGGCTGCCGCAGGGCTGGTCCAGGTAAAGTGTGCCGGTACTGGTGACCTTTGGCGTGCCGTCCTTATTGCGCATGGTGGCCTGGTAACTTTCGGCGAAGGTGCTGAAGTAGGGCATGGTCGGCGATGGACGTACCATCAGTGCGTAGACCGGGGCGTCGATCCAGCAATAGCCCTCCGCCATCATGCGGCCAATCGGGAAGCGTGCTTTCCACTCCAGGATAGGCTTGGCGTCGGCAAAGCCCATTTCAAACAAGTGCCCCACCGCGGAGGTGAAGAAGTCGTCCATCCACGGTGCGACGCCGGTTTTTGGACCGGTGGGGCCATCGTAACCTAGCGCATAGCTGGTGGCGTGGGCGTCGATGAAGCCCAGTTGGTTGCCGGCGCCGCCGGCAAAGGTCGCGTTGTACCAATCCAGGTTGTCCTTCAGGATCTGCTTGAAGTAGGCCTTCATCGGGTGTGCGTCGGGCGTGGCGTATGCAGCATGCCCCAGCGTGCGCATGATCCAGGCCTGGGCGCGCACCTGGTTGCCGTGCACGAGTCCCTTGCCAAACGAGCGGTAATACGGGTTCATGCTGACCAGGTTCCAGTTCGCCCAGAACAGCAGCTCGTCGAGATGGTAGGTGTCGCCGGTGAGCAGGTAGGGCAGATAGGCGAAAGACGGCTGGTGCGCCGGGTCGGGTTCGTAGGGCGTTTTGCAGTTGGCCTTATCTGTGGGCGGACAGCGCGGCATGTCCTCGCTTTTTTTGGTGGCCGGGTTGATGCTGTCGCTGCCTAGGCGCCAATCGCGTATGTAGGGGTAGTCTACGATCGACACCACCTGGTCGGTGTTTTTGTCGCGGTAGTGCACCGGCCAACTGCCAGCCAGGTCGCCCAGTCCAAGCGTGACCTGGCGCGCGCGGGCATCCATGCTGAGGAGGTAGAGCGCGGCCCAGGCGTGCTGCAGGCCGATATCCGGGCGGCCGCCCGGCGCAGGCATGTATTTGTTCACGATCGGCATGGACATGGGGCCGCTGTCGGCGGCGTCCCACTCGGCCTTCAGCTTGGCGAGCCCCATCTGCGAGGGCACGACGCTGCGGTCGTAATTGGGCAGGGCGCCGGTGCCGAGCAGGTAGGCGATGTCGTACTTCACGTCGATTGCCGGTTCGGCGCCAAGCCAGAACACCTTGCGCCAGCGGGCGTGGTGGAAATGTGTGAGCGCGTCCTTGCGGTATACCTCTTTTTTATTCAGCAGGATTTCGGCGTCATAGGTGATGTTCTTCGGGTCTGGTTCGTAGGCCCAGTCGTTCTCAATCGTGACGTCGACGCGCGTCGAAGCGGCAGCCGGCGCATAGCTGCGAATGGCGAAGCGCACAGACAGGTGAGGGTGGGCGATGCCGTTCGCCATCAAAGGACCGGAAACCTGCCATTCGTTGACCAGTGGGCCGGCTAGCCAGGTTTTGTAGGACTTGGTGGCCAGCAACTGTGCCGCGTCGGCGCTGTAGATGGTGCCACCCACGTTCAGATTGACCACCGCGTGGAAGCCGCTGGCGAGCAGCGCATCGGGCTGGATGCGGCCAGCCGCGGCGGTGGCGGGTGCGGCTGCCAGTTGCAGTGTGGCGGTTTCGCCCGCGGCCAGCTTCGGCAGCACGGCGGTGAGCACGGCATGGCGCAGCGACCCGTCGTCGTGCGTCGCCTTGATGTCGGCTTGCAGCGGAACTTGGGCGCCCTTCAGCGTTGCAGTGATCGACTGGCCGGCCTTCACGTCGCCTTTGGCAAACACCTGGCCGAGCGTGACAGGCACTCCAATTAGCGCCTGCGAAGCTGATTCAACGATCTGTACGGATGGCAGCCGCGCCGCCATCACGCTGCTCGCGGCAAGTAGGGCTAACAGGCATGAAACAAGGTTTTTCATAGCGCTTGACCTGAATCAATTTAATTTATTGGCAAACTACGTACAGTCCTGCACTGGAATAACACAGAGTAGGAGTATTGAAACATGGGTAGCGATAACGAGGTAAACGACGTGCAAAAAAACAGCCGTCGTCGATTCCTGGGTAAGAGTGCGGTATTGGGTCTGGCAGGTGCCGGCGTGCTGGCGGGTTGCAAGGAGAACGGTGCGGGGGCGCCTGGTTCTGCTTCTGCATCGGCGGCAGCTACGGCGGGCAATGCCCACGGCGCCAGCAAGGTGCATGTGGCGCCGGGCCAGCTGGACGACTATTACCTGTTCTCAAGCGGCGGCCACTCCGGCGAAGCGCGCATCATTGGCGTGCCTTCCGGGCGCACACTGCGCCGCATCCCTGTTTTCAATATGGATCCTATGGTTGGCTGGGGTATCACCAACGAATCCAAGGCTATTCTCGGCACCAAGCCGGACGGCAGCTTGAAATACACCACCGGCGACACCCACCACGTGCACGGCTCCTACAAGGACGGCACGTATGATGGCCGCTACCTGTGGGTCAACGACAAGATCAACTCGCGACTGGCCCGCATCCGTATGGATACGATGGAGTGCGACAAGATCACCGAACTGCCGAACGTGATGGGCTTCCACGGCACCTTCCCGGACAAGTGCGATCCGCTCGACAAGGCGATCAACCACACCACCCGCGTGTTCTGCGGCGCCGAATTCGCCATCCCGTTCCCGAACGATGGCCGCGACCTGGACGATCCGTCCAAATGGGGATCGCTGTTCACCTGCGTCGATGCGGAAACCATGGCCGTGCGCTGGCAAGTGCGCGTGGACGGCAATATGGACCTGGTGGCCACGTCCTACGACGGCCGCTTTGCCTGCTCCAACCAGTACAACACCGAGAATGCGCCAGACCAGGCGGGCATGATGGCCGCCGAGCGCGATGCCTGCGTGTTCTTCGACGTGGCGCGTATCGAAGCTGCGATCAAGGCCGGCAAGTTCACCACCATCGGTTCCTCGAAAGTGCCGGTGGTTGACGGCCGCAAGGCAGCCAATGCCGATCCAAAGACTTCGGTGACCTGCTACGTCCCGGTCGGCAAGAATCCGCACGGCGTGAACGCTTCGCCGGATGGCAAGTACATGGTTTGCTCCGGCAAGCTGTCGCCAACGGCCACCGTGATCGAAGTGGCCCTGGTTGCAAAGTGGTTCGACGGCGAGCTGAAAACCGAACGCGATGCCGTCGTGGCGGAGCCGGAAATCGGCCTGGGCCCATTGCATTCCGCCTTCGACGGCAAGGGCAACGCCTTCACCACCCTGTTCCTGGACAGCCAGATCGTCAAGTGGAACGTGGCTGCGGCAATCGCGCAGTTCAAGGGCGACAAGGCTGCCAAAGTGGTGCTGGACCGCGTGGACGTGCACTACCAGCCGGGCCACGGCTACGCATCGATGGGTGAAACCAAGGAAGCGGACGGCAAGTACTTTAACTCCGGTAACAAGTTCTCCAAAGACCGCTTCCTGCCGGTCGGACCGCTGCACAGCGAGACCGAACAGCTGATCGACATCACCGGCGACAAGATGGTGATCGTGTCCGATCACACCGCCTATCCGGAACCGCACGATGCGATCATCATGCGCCGCGATATCGTGAAGACGCGCCAGATCTACAACCTGGACGACTTCCCGAACAAGGTGACGGCCGATAACGCGGGCATTGAGCGCAAAGGCAACAAGGTGCATGTGCGCCTGATGTCGCAGGCACCGGCCTTCAGCATGCCGATCATCAAAGTGAAGAAGGGTGACGAAGTGACGGTCACGCTGACCAACTACGACAAGGTGGAAGACCTGACCCACGGTTGCGCGATCCCGAATTACAACATCAACTTCATCGTCAACCCGCAGGAGACCAAGTCGGTCACCTTCAAGGCTGACAAGCCGGGCGCGTTCTGGATGTATTGCACCCACTTCTGCCACGCGCTGCATCTGGAAATGCGCAGCCGATTCCTGGTGGAGGCTTAAGCCCGCAAGGGCGGTTTATCCATGCCGTATCGTCTGATTTCCCTGCTTTGGGCGCTGCTTGTATTAGCTTTCGCAGCGCCTGCCTCGGCCACTTCGATGTACGACACCGTGCTCACGCCGGCGTTGATGAGTGGCCCTGATTTGTGCGCCGAAGCGCCATGCAGCGAAGTGCTGCCTGCCGCCACGGCGTTCTCCAAGCGCAAAGGCGCGCCGGCCTACGTAGAAGGCTACGCGCTGGAGCAGGGCAAGCAGAAGCTGGTGGGTTATGTCTTCCTGTCCACGGACGTGGTGGACATTCCCGCTTACTCGGGCAAGCCGGTCGTCACGCTGATCGGCATGGATACAAAAGGTTTGATTAGCGGGGTGCGTATCCTGAAGCACTCCGAACCGATTTTGTTGGCGGGCATTCCGGAGACTGTGTTGACGAAGTTCGTCAAGCAGTACTTCGGCAAGCCCGGCGACGCCAAGCTGGAACTCGGCCTTGGGCGTGACGGTGGTGATCTAGATGCGATCAGCGGGGCCACCGTCACGGCCATAGCCGAGAACCAGACCATTGCGCAAAGCGCGTATGAGATTGGCAAGCAGGTGGGCATCTTCAAGGGGATGGTCAAACCGCGCGCCCATTTCACGCCGCTGCGCGAACGTCTGGACTGGACCGCGCTCGTTAAGGAGGGCGCGGTCCAGCACCTGCGTGTTGAAAGCGCGGATGTCGGCTTGCCATCGAGCGGCAAGCCTTATATGGACCTGCATTTCGGCTACCTGAATGTGCCGACTTTGGGTATCAGCCTGCTCGGCGAACGCAATTACGCGAGCCTGATGCAGGATCTCAAGGAAGACGAACACGCGATCTTCATCATCGGTACCGGCCTTGAATCGTTCAAGGGGTCCGGCTTTGTTCGCGGAGGTATCTATGACCGCATCCAGGTGCGGCAGGATGCGGACCGCTTCACCTTCCGCGATACCGATTACCGCAACCTGTACCACCTGGAGCCTGCCGATACGCCGGAATACCAGGAGTCGGCAATCTTCATCGTCCGCTCGGCCAATTTCAATCCCGCCTGGCCATGGCAACTGAGCCTGCTGGCCAATAAGCTGGACATGCAAACGCATGCCAAAGTCTTTGTCCACTTCGACGAGGAATACTGGACGCCGCCGCGTTACCTGGAAGGCGGCCGCCCGAAAGTGGAGCGCCCGGTGGCGGCCTGGAAGTCAGCCTGGCTGGCGCGCAAGGGCGAAATCATCCTGTTCGTGCTGGTGCTGCTGACCACCGCTGTACTGTACTCGCAGCGCGACCGCCTGGTGCGTGCCTCCAACCGCAAGAGCAAGCCTTTGATCAGCATCCCGCGCACTGCGCTGTGGGTGATTGCGGTCGGCTTCTTCGGCTTGTACCTGAAGGCGCAACCGTCCATCACGCAGGTAATGACCTGGTTCCATTCCCTGATTTACCAGTGGAAGTGGGAGCTGTTCCTGTCCGACCCGTTCATCTTCATCTTCTGGTGGTTCATGGTGGTCACCGTGGTGCTTTGGGGACGGGGGCTGTTCTGCGGCTGGCTATGTCCATTCGGCTCGCTGCAGCACCTGGCGTACAAGCTTGGAACGCTGCTTGGACTGGGGCGCTTCCAGGGGCTGCTGCCGAAGCGCGTGCACGACAAGCTGAAATGGGTGAAGTACGGGGTGTTCGCGGTTCTGGTGGGCGTGTCCTTCTATTCGATGGAGCTGGCCGAGCACCTGGCGGAGATCGAGCCATTCAAGACGACCTTCCTGGTGGGCGTGCTGAATCGCGGCTGGCCGTTCGCTGCCTTCGTGGCGGTCATCCTCGGCATCTCGATCCTGAGCGAGCGCCCGTATTGCAAATACATTTGCCCGCTGGGCGCCGGCCTGGCAGTGCCGAGCTTCTTCCGCCTGTTCGGGCTGAAGCGCAAGCAGGAGTGCGTAACCTGTACGGCTTGCGCCAAGGGCTGCGGCTCGCACGCCATCGACGCGCAAGGCCGCATCGACCAGAAGGAATGTCTGCTTTGCCTGGACTGCATGGTGATGTATTACGACGACCATGCGTGTCCGCCGCTGGCCAAGGAACGCAAGACGCGCGAGAAGAATGGCCAGCCGCTTACGCCGATCAATGAGCGCGGCTACTTCATTCCGCTGGAAGCGCTGCGCAGCGAGTTGAAAAGGAAGGCAGGGTAAAACCATGAGTGTTCTCCGGGTTTACGCGGCTGCCTTGGCCGCGTCCTTCATGGTGATGCTGGCCTCTGCGCCGGCAGGCGCGCACGCGGCCGTGCTGCGCGTACGCGCGGGGGAGTCGATCGCCAGCGCTATCCGCCAGGCGCAACCCGGCGATACAGTGCAGGTCGAACCCGGCACCTACAAAGAACGGATCGTGGTCGACAAGCCCCTGAGGCTGGAGGGCGTCGGCAAGCCAACGATCGCCGCCGGACATGAGGGAGACGTTATTCGCGTCAAGGCGCAGGACGTCACGATTCGCGGCCTGATTGTGCGCGATAGCGGCACCGACCTCGGCGCGCAGAACGCCGGTATCTATGTCATGCCCGGCTCCGATCGTATCGTCATCGTCAACTGCGACCTGGTCACCAACCTTTTTGGCATCTGGCTGGAGCAGTCGCGCGGCGCCGTATTGCAGGGCAACCTGGTCACCGGCCGGCGCGACATGATGTCGCAAATGCGCGGCAACGGCATACAGGTTTATAACACCGACGACACCCAGGTTATCGGCAATACCATCAGCTATGTGCGTGACGGGATTTACGTCGACTATTCGCGCCACGCCACGTTCCGCGACAACACGGTGCACCACGTGCGCTATGGCACGCACTACATGAACACCCACGACAGCATCTGGGAAGGCAATACCGTGCGCCAGAGCCGTGGCGGCCTGGCGCTGATGGAAGTGCGCAACCTGACCGTGCGCAATAACGTCGCCTGGGGCAATGAGGATCACGGCATCATGCTTCGCACCATCCAGGACTCGGTCATCGAAAACAATATCGTGGCCGGCAATGGGCGCGGTTTCTTCATCTACGACGCCGAATTCAATACCCTGCGCGGCAACCTGGTGATCGGCAACCGCACCGGCGTCCACCTGACGGCAGGTTCGAGCAATAACACTGTGGACGGAAACGACTTTATCCATAACGCGGAGCAGGTGAAGTTCGTCGCCTCAAAGGATGTGGAATGGGGGCGCGGCAAGGGCAATTACTGGAGCAATTACAGCGGCTGGGACCAGGACAACGACGGCAACGGCGACGTTCTGTACCAAGCCAATGACGTGGTGGACCGCCTGCATTGGCAATACCCGCTTCTCAAGCTCCTGCTTAGCAGTCCGGCCGTACAAACACTGCGCTTCGTATCGCAGCAATTCCCTTTGCTGCGCGCGCCGAGCGTGATCGACAAGCATCCACGCATGCAGCCGTGGAACACAGATTGGAGGAAATGGCATGGACGACAAGCTGATTGACTTGCGCTCCGTGGGCATGCGCTATGGGGCGCTGCAGGCGGTCGACGGGGTGGACCTGTCAATAGGGCGCGGCCGCATGGTCGGCCTGATCGGGCATAACGGCGCCGGCAAAAGCACCTTGTTCAAGATGATGCTTGGACTGCTGGAGCCGACGTCCGGCGAGGTGCGCATCTGCGGCGTGCGCACGAATGACGGCGCTTTTCGAGACGTGCGGCGCCGCATCGGCTACCTGCCGGAGAGTTTTGTCGCCTACGACAACCTGACTGGCATGGAGCTCTTGCAGCTCTTCGCGGATTTGAAGAAGGTGGCGCGCAGCGCTTGCGGCAATGTGCTTGAACGAGTCGGGCTTTCTGCTGCGGCGGACCGCCGGGTGGGCGGTTATTCCAAAGGCATGCGCCAGCGCCTGGGCTTTGCGCAACTGCTGCTTGGTGCGCCGGAGCTGGTGTTCCTGGACGAACCGACCAACGGCCTCGATCCGGACGGCATCCACGACTTTTACCGCATCCTGCACCAGCTGCGGGCGGAGGGAGCGACCATCGTCATCACCTCCCACATCCTGGCGGAAATCCAGGAGCGGGTGGACGAGCTGGTGATCCTGAGCGGTGGCCGTATCGCGGCACAGGGCACGCTGGCGCAGTTGCGTGCCGGCGCGGCAATGCCAGCGGAGATCCGCCTGGTGGCGCGTTCCGGCGGTACGGGCAGGGTGATCGCCGCATTGCGCGGCCATCGCGTGCAGGTGGAGAGCGATTGCATCCGCGTGCCGTGCGCGCCGAAGCAGAAGATGCAGATGCTACAGCTGCTGTCGTCCTTAGGAGATGCCATCGACGACGTGGCGATCCACGAACCTTCGCTGGAAGACCTGTTCTTCGGTATGGGAGGCAGCCATGCGCGCGCGGCTTGACTGGCCGGCGGCGCGCACCATCGCCGCCCGCGAATTCCGCGACCGCCTGCGCAACCGCTGGGTGCTGGCGGTCGCGCTGGTGTTCGCGGTCTTCGCGCTGGCGATTGCCTGGTTCGGCATGGCGCAGCAGGGCAGCGTGGGTTATCGCGGGATTGACGTCACCATTGTCAGTCTTTCCAGCCTTGTCACTTACCTTGTGCCGCTGATCGCGCTGCTGCTCGGCTACGATGCCATCGTCGGCGAGCGCGAACGCGGTTCGCTGGAGCTGCTGCTGTCGATGCCGATCACGCGCTTCGAGCTCCTTCTCGGCAAATTCGGCGGGTTGGCCGCTGCGCTGGCCGCATCGACCGCACTGGGCTTCGGCGGTGCACTGCTGGCTCTTTCGAACCAGCTTGACGCGCGCGACGCCATGCATTTCTTCGGTTTTGCAGGCAGCGCCATCCTGCTTGGCCTGGCCTTCCTCAGCATGTCGCTATGCCTGTCGGTGCTGGCGCGTAACCGCGTCGCCGCCAGCGGGCTGGCGATCAGCCTGTGGTTCCTGTTCGTATTGGTTTTCGACATGGTGCTGATGGGCGTGCTGGTTCTATCGCAGGGAGCGCTCGATAGCAGCGTTTTCGGCGCCTTGCTGATGCTGAATCCCGCCGACGTATTCCGCTTGCTGAATATTTTCAGCTCCGACCAGGTGCAAGGGTTGTACGGCCTGGCCACTGTGATGCCGGAGCAAATGACCAATCCAGCGCTGCTTGCTGGCGTAATGCTGGCCTGGATCGCCGTTCCTTTTGCCGTTGCCAGCTGGAGGTTCAAATGAAACTCAAACACACCGTCTCCATCGTCGCGATGCTGTTGCTGGCCGCCTGCGGCGATGCGGCCCGCACGCTGGCCGCAGGCGAACCGGGCGACGACGCCGTCTGCGCGCTGGACGGCATGAGCATCAAGGACTATCCCGGCCCCAAAGCGCAAATCGTTTTCAAGGATGGCCGCATCGATTTCTTCTGCACCTTGGCCGAGTTGTTCGAAGGCGGCGGCAGCGCGCTCGCCGCAAGCGCCAGCTATGTGCAGGATATGGGCCAGGCCGACTGGGCCAAGCCGCGCGGCCACTGGATCGCGGCCGGCACAGCCTTCTATGTGGTCGACAGCCGCGCCCAGGGTGCGATGGGTCCGACCATCGGCACCTTCGCCCGCCGACAAGACGCGCAGGCGTTCGCAGCGCGCGAAGGCGGCCGCGTGCTCGATTACAGCCAGGTGCAGGCTGCCTTGCGTGCATCGAGCGCTAAGCCCGCACACGACACGCATGACGATTCCATGCGCTGAACATTTTTCACCACCAACCCAAGAGGAAGACAATCATGAAAGCATCCCTGATTATTGCCATGGCAGCAGCCGTCCTGGCGCCTGCCGCCATGGCCGCCGCACCCGCTGCCAAAGGCGGCGCCAACGGCGAAAAGGTCTACACCGCCAACTGCGCCTCCTGCCACGGCGCCGGCGTGCTGGGCGCGCCGAAGTTCGGCGACAAGGCCGCCTGGGCGCCGCGTGTCAAGCAAGGCAAGGAAGTGCTCTATACGCACGGCCTGAACGGCTTTAAGATGATGCCTCCAAAAGGCGGCAATCCAGGCCTGAAAGACGATGAGGTGAAAGCAGCCATCGACTACATGGCCAAGAGCTGATGATGCAGCGCCGACGGCTGTTGGCTTGCGCCGCGCTGTTGCCGCTGCTGGCGGCATGCGCGGGCAAGGACGAAGTACACCATGTGCAGGGCCATGTGTTCGGCACGCAGGTAGAGGTCAGCATCTACGGGCCTTCGGAGGCGGAGGCGCAGCAGCAGGGCGCCGCCGTGCTGCGCGAATTCGACCGCCTTCATCACAAGTATCACGCTTGGCAACCCAGCCAGCTGACGGCGCTCAACGACGCCATTGCGCGCGGCGAACCGTTCGAGGCGGATGAGGAGATGGTGGGGCTGCTGCGCTCCGCTGCCGAATTGTCCGCGCGCTCTGGAGACACCTTCAATCCTGCCATCGGGCGCCTGATCCGGCTGTGGGGCTTCCAGAAGAACGATATCGGCGCCGGTGGGCCTTCCGAAATGGAGATCGCTCGCCTGGTGAAAGCCAACCCGCGTATGGCGGACCTGCATTTCGATGGAACCCGCATCACCAGCACTAACCGCAGTGTCATGCTGGACCTGGGCGGCTATGCCAAGGGCTATGCGCTGGACCGCGCGGCACAGATCTTGCGCCGGGCGCAGGTCAAAGCGGCGCTGGTCAATGTGGGCGGCAATATGATCGCGCTCGGCCAGCCTGGCGCACGGCCATGGATGGTCGGCATCCGCGATCCCCGCGGGCCGCAAACGGTGGCGCGCGTGGCCCTGCATGACAACGAGGCGATTGGCACCAGCGGTGACTATGAGCGCTACTTCATGAAGGACGGGAAACGCCACGCTCACATTATCGACGCCCGCACAGGGCAAACGGTGGACTTGGTTGCGTCGGTGACCATCATCACTTCCGGCGGGTCCGATGCGGGCCTGCGCTCGGACGGCAATTCAAAGCCGCTGTTCGTGGTCGGCCCGCAGGGCTGGTGCGATATGGCGCAGCGCCTGGGACTGAACGAAGTCATGCTGATCGACGCTCAAGGACAGGTGTATGCTACGCCTGCCATGATGGCCCGCACCAACCAGGAAAAGAATAATGGGGAATCTGTACGAGGATGCACTGCCGCCCGCAACGGGTGAACGCTTCGACACGCTGCTGTCGCACCAGGGGCTGGTGATCGAACGCATCGTCAGCACATCGAAGATCGAATCGCAGGAGTATGTGCAGGAGCAGGACGAATGGGTCGTTCTCCTGACCGGCGAAGCATTGCTGGACGTGGCGGGACGCCAGATCCCGCTGCGGGCCGGCGACTACCTGTTCTTGCCGTCGCGCACACGACACACGGTGCTGAGGGTTTCCGACGGCGCCATGTGGCTGGCGGTGCACCTGCACGGCTCTGCCGGCAACCTCGAGCGCCCATGAAAAGCCTGATCGCCGCCGCAGCCAGCTTGCTGCTGTCCCATGCTGCATGCGCCGCCTCATGGGAGGTGGTGGCCGGCGCGCCTGTCGCCCTGCATCCCGGAAGGCTTGAGGCGCCACGCGGCATCGCCGTAGGGGCCGACGACACTATATATTTCACCGATGGCGCCAGCGTGCGCGCCCTGCGGACCGATGGCAAGCTGGTCGCATTGCCGGGCCGCTTTATTGCACCGGCAGGGCTGGCGGTTGACGCGGACGGCACGCTGTTTGTCGCCGATGCGGGCAACCACGTGGTCAAGGCGATCACGCCTGCGGGCGACGTGCGCACCGTCGCAGGCCAGGCCGGTACAGCGGGTCGTAACGATGGCAAAGGCATTGCGGCGCATTTCGACCAGCCGGCCGGGCTGGCGCTCGACGGTGCGGGCAGCCTGTTGGTGGCCGATACCGGCAACCGCGCGCTGCGCAAGATCATGACTAACGGCACTGTCATCACGCTGGCGCAGCACCTTCCGCTGCAGCCGCAGGGCGTGGTGCTCGATGCACGCGGCGGCGCGGTGGCGTACGACGCATCCGGCGCACTGCGTATCGGCGCGGACGGCAAGCCGCAGCCCAACGCTGCGAAGCCACCACCGCAGTCAACGCAGCTGGCAGGCGGCGCGTCGCGGCCGCAGTCGAAAGCATCAGCGCAGGAGCGAATCGCCAGCGCGATCGCTGCGGCTGAGGGGGAATGCCAGCGCGGCAAATGCCTGCGCCGTTTCCAGGCGCCGAGCATGCCTGTGGCGGAGAATGCGCAAGCCATGCCGCCCGGCCAGATGGCGGTCGATTCCCAAGGGCGTCTTTTGGTGACGGTGCCAGCCACCGGCACAATCTACCGCATTGAACGCAACGGCATGATTACGCCGCTGCTTGGCGCAGGCGACGTGACAGGCGAACTATCCGGCGCGGCGCGCGACCGCGAAGGCACGCTGTATCTGCTGCTGGCCGAGCGCCAGTCTGCCAGCAGATGGGACGCTGGCGGCAAACCGCAGCCCTTCGCCTTGCAGTACGCCGCTTCGCTCAACCGCGATGGCCCGGCCATGCAGGCGCGCTTCGGCGACATCACCCAGCTCGCGGTCGGCCGCGATGGCGGCCTGTACGTGCTCGATGGCGACCAGCTTCGCCGCATCGACAAGGAGGGCGTGGTGCGCACGCTGCAGGAGGAAGGCAGCTTCCGCAAGCTCCGCGAAGAGCACACCGCAGCCCAGGTCGACCTGCATGGCGCGATGGTGGCGCGCCCAAGTACCGGCGTATTCGTCACAGCTAACGGCGCGCTGGCGGGCGTCAGCGCGGAAGGCTTGATTTCACAAGTGAGCGGCCCGCCAGGCATGGCGCCTGAACAAACCGGCCTGGTGTCAGCGTTGCGCCGTATATGGGCCTACGCCAGCCAAGATGCCGAACCATTCATGCTGCCGGGCCTTGGCCAGCATCGCATCGCCGCCGACGGGACTGGCCAGGCTTGGTACTGCGCCGACAGCGTGTTGTGGCGCATACGCCCGCGCGGCGTGGCGCGCAAGACCACCTTGCAAGGCGACGCGGATGGCCTGGATGGTTGCGGTGACGTGGTGGTGACGCCCAGCGATGACGTCTTCATGCTGCACGAGCGCTACCTGACCCGTGTCGGAACAGATGGCTACCAGTCGGTGGTGGCCGGTAGCCGGGAACGGCAGGGCAGCGTCGACGGCGCGGGCCTGATGGCGCGCTTCCGGCGGATCACGCACGCGGCGCCCGACGTCGCGGACAATATCTACCTGCTCGATGATGGGGTGCTGCGCAAGCTTTCCGCACAGGGCGACGTGACGACGCTGGCGAAAGACTTGTTCAAGGAAGTCGGCAAGCTGCGCGCGCTGGCCATCGACAGGAAGGGCGTCATTTACGTTGCGACCCAGCACTCGATCCTGCGCCTGAAACCCTGATTAAGCTTTTTGCTGCAGGTGGCGGCCCAGGCGCTTGCCCAGCGCAAGCAGGGTGAGGGTCGGCGGTAAGCCCCAGGGTGCGGGCAGCACGGAGGCGTCGCAAACGTACAGGCCGGGAATCGTGCTTCGCAGCTCGCTGTCCACCGCAGCCGGACCGCCGCCGCCAACGGCCAGCGCCCCGCCGGGGTGCGCGGCGAAGTGCCAGCTCTGGAACACATGATGCGCCCCGGCCTGGGCCAGGATGCCCCGCGCCAGCGACGCACCGCGCTTAAAGCGCTCACGGTCCGCCGGCTGCAGCGACTTGTCCACCCAGCGCGGACCGATGCCCCCGCCGGCCATGTCGCGAATCTTGACCATGATGCTGAGGGTGCGGCGATGCGCGAACAGGCGGTCGATGCGCCCCACCTGCAATGCAAAGGCTTGGTACATGGCGCCGGGCAGCGTGAGGTCGGAGAAGGACAGGCCATCTTCAGGCAGCGCCATGCCGGCTGCCATTGGCACCTCGGCGCCGCCATCGATGTCGTCCACCGCGCCCATCACTGCTAGCACCGGATCGCTGAAGAAAGGCAGGCTGCGCGGCGCCAGGCCGGAAGCGTACAGCAGGCGCGGGCTGCCGATGCCCCCGCCCGCCAGCACCACAACGTTCGCGCGCGCAGTTTGCGCAATGCCATCGCGCACATATTCGACGCCGCTCGCGCGTCCTTGTTCGACCAGCACGCGCGAAACTTCGGCGCGGTCCAGGATATGGGCGCCGCGAAGGCGCGCTTCGTCCAGCAAATCGCGCGCACTCCATTTGGCGCCGTAGGGGCAGCCGTAGACGCAACGCCAGCAGCCGGTACGGCAGATGGCGGGGCGGATCATCTTGTCGAGTTTTTGCCAGGGCAGGCCCTCGGCCAGTGCCGCTTGCATGATGCGCTGGGCCATGGGGCCTATCAACTGGTCAGGCAAAGGCCCGATCGGCAACTCGGCGCGGCACGATGCCAGTGCAGGCGCCAGGTCGATGCCCAGCGCGGCGAAACGTTCCAGAGGGGGAGGTGAAGCGGTGGCGAAATTCAGGGCCGAGCTGCCGCCGGCCGTGATTCCGCGAACCAGCAGGGAAGCATCGCGGTGGAAGAAGGCGCCCTTGCCGGGGATGGCGCCGATACCGGCCATTTGCGCCAGCGTGTCGCGCAAGGGAGAGGCGCTGCCCTGCTCGAGTACCAGCACGCGCTGTCCGTGCCGCGCCAGCGTATGCGCAACGCTTGCGCCACCGGGGCCGCTGCCGACCACGATGGCGTCATAGCGCGAAAGCGTTGGAAGATCAGCGGGTCTGCTTGTCATGCTTCTGGTGGTGGATCGCCGCGCTGTCGCGGTCCGCTTCGCGCTGCAGCTTGCGGCGCTCTTTGCGGGTCACCTTGCCGTCGGCCTTGGCGGCTGCTTCATCGCTGGCCAGCTTGGCTTCGCGCGCCTCCAGGTGCTGTGTTTCTTTCGCGGTCAACTGGCCGGATTGGACGCCTTGTGCGATGCGCTGCTGCTGGCGCTCCTCACGCTTGTCCAGGTTCGGGGTCGATTGTGCGAAGGCAGGCAAGACAAAGGCCGATACCAGCAGGGCGGCGAGCAGCTTAGTGGTTTTCATGGCGTTCCCTTTCGTTTGTTGGTTTGCGCGAGGTGCGTGGACGCAGTATATGGCAGGCCAATCATGGGAAAAACGTCATGCAGTGTAATCGATGTAAGCAATTGAAACCATTTTGTTAATGAACCTCGGCACGTAATTGCCGCACCAGGCCTTGCAAGGCGCCGGGAGGAAGGCCATCGAACTGCGGCGAGCGGCGGTCGATTTCATTGGCCAGGTCGGCCAGCAGCCAGTCCATCTCGTCGAGCATGGCGCGCAGCTCGGCCAGCAGGACTGCGTCGCCCTGCACCATGGCCAGCATGCTGCCCATATTGTCCGGATTGAAGCCCGCCTGCAACACCAGCGAGCGCACCGACGCCATGCGGTCGAACAGGAAGGCCAGCGGCGAACCCGGTGCATCGGCGTCCGGGCGCTCTTCCAGCATGTCCTTGAGCTCGAACCAGGCTTGCAACAGGCTTGATAAGTGGTCCAGGCGAGCGGTGGGATCATCGGCGCTGCCGCTGTCGCCAGGAGTCAGCGACTGCAGCTGCAGCAGGTCGCGCAGGATGGCCATTACGTCGGCGTCGAAACGGCCCTTGTTGATCCGGAACAGCATTTCCAGGCGTTGCATGTCGAGCCGGCGCAGCACGGTTTCCGTCACATCAGCCGCCGCCACGATGCGCGCCATTTGTTCGATCTGCTTGCCGCGCAGGGCATGCGGATAGCCGCTGCCGTCGAGGCGTTCATGGTGCTGCAGTATGGCTTTGCTGGCGGTGGCGGGAAAGCCCGCCAGGTCTTTCAGCAACACATAGCCCGTGACAGGATGAACGTGCACGAAGCGGCGTTCTTCCGCGGTAACCTGGTGCGACTGCGCCAAGATGCTCGGGTCGGTATGCATTTCGCCGAAGTCGTGGCACAGGGCGGCCAGCAGAACGGCGGGCAGTTCGGTCGGCGCAACGCCATGGCGTTGCGCGCAAGCGAAAGCAATGATGGCGGTGCGCAGGGTGTGAGCGAACATTTCAGGGTGCTTGTCCGCCATCACGGTGAGGCGCAATTCGATGGTGGAATGCAGGCGCAGGTTGGCGGTGCAATGTTTCAGCTGGCGGGGATCGCCGGCGCGCGCGAGCAGCTGACGGTACAGCGCATCGCGCTCCAGGATGCGGTCGAATTCAATCGCCAGCGCAGCGGCATCGACAGCCTTGTCGGAAGCGAGAACCTGGTCAAGCGGCGCAGAGAGCTTGTAGCGCGTGAGCTTCTCAAACTGTTTGCTGTCGATGCGCGCGCCCTTGGCCAGCAGCTTGGTGCCGTTGCTGGCATAGATATCTTCCCTGGCGATGACATCGCGCGTATCGCCCATCTCCGTCACCGAGCGCACGAAGTGCGGGCTCTCGCCCGGCACTTCGGTCAATTGCGTATCGTTAGCCAAAATGTCCACCCTGGGGTCAGGAACGAATGTGGACAATTTTACTGAAAAACCGGAGCTGCCTCAGACTTTTAATTCGCTAGTTTTATGCGGACTGGGTTGGCGGCGCGGGCGGCGGCGTTGGCGACGTATTGCTGCCATTGCTCGCGGCTGGTGATTTCACCGGCGCGGCTCCAGGCGCCGCCGGCGTAGTAGCGCAGGGGCTTGCCGGAAGTTGCGGGGGCGAGCACCAGTTCATTCAGCGCGTCTTCGGCGAAGCCTTGCGCGCTTGGGATGATGACGGCGGTGCCGAAGTCGCCGTTGCTGGCTTGTTCCACCCATTGCAGCAGGACTTTGCCTTCGCGGTGGGTGGCGATCTGCGGCGCCTGGCCTTTGTCCGCGGGCGTTTTGTTGAGGCCCACTGCGATCGTCAGCGCTTTGTCGCCCGCAAAGGTGAAGGTGGATTCGATCATGTCCAGCTGTTGGCCGGCGTCGACGGTGAAGCGCTTGGTTTCGGTAACCGGCAGGCCTGCAGCGTCCCAGGCGGAATAGCTCAATTCGAAAACGGAGCGCACCGGCCCGTTGGCCAGCACCTTCCAACTGGCGTAGTTGGTGGACACATACAGCTTGCCCCCTTCCCACACGCCTGTACCGCCGGCGCCGCGCGAGCGGCCGACGTTGTACATGTCCATGCCTTCGCCTTCGTCATGGTGGTAGTGGTCGTGGCCTTTGTTGTACCAGCGGTCGACGATGGGGTAGGGCACGCGCTTGAACCACAGGTCCAGGCCGGAGGTGACCAGCACTTCCTTGCCGGTGCCTGGTGCGGCGGGGGCGGCAAGTGCGGGGCCGTAAGTGCGGTGGCCGATCTTGTCGTTTTCCCAGCCGAAATCGTCCAGGCGCTCTGGCACGTAGCGGGCAAAGGTCTGGGCGGCAAAGACCGGCGCGACGCCATCGATTTTTTCTACAGTGTAGGTGGCGCTCTTTTCGCCGGCCTTGAAGCTGTGCTGGAAAATCAGCTCGCCGTAGGCGATGCCGATGTTTTGCGGGTCCTTCGCTTGCGGCGCAACGTTGGTGACCTGGTAGGGGACCAAGCGGCCGGCGGCGTCGCGCACGGCGATCTTCTGTACCAGGGCGTGCGGCAAGGCCTTGTTCACTTCCGTCCAGGGGATCGTCAACGTCTCGGAGGGGCGCGCTATATCGAGGTCGTGCTGCAGCGTAATGGTCAAGCGTTCAGCGGCGGATGCCGCGAGCATTGGCAGGGCGGCGACCAGTGCGGCCAGGATGCGTGATGTTTTCATAGCCTCTCCTCAGTGGTGTTCGCGGTAGTCGGTGGCACCGCCTTTGGGCAGGTAGTGGTAGGTGCGCACGCGGTACTGGATGTCCAGCTTGGGATTGGTGACCAGCTTGATCATCTCGGCGCCGGCCAGCAGCACCGGGCCATAGCCGTGCAGTGCATCCTTGCTGGTAGGGCGGTTGTAGTAGTACACCATATCGCCGGCCAGCGTGGTGCCGACGCAGGTGCCATCCACTTCGCCCTTGGCGGTAATGCGGGTTTGCAGGCCCGCCCATCCGGCTTGCGCGATGGAGCCGTATGGCGCTGGCGAGAGCCAACCCTGGTTGACGGCGTGCGCGATCACGTAAGTGAAGATGGCGGAGGCCGAGGTCTCGAGGTAGGAGTCGTTGCGATCGATCATCTGGTGCCACAGGCCTGTGCCGGACTGGCGTTCGGCGATGCCTTGCAGCGCGACGCGCAGTTGCGCCAGCACTTTCGGATAGCCGGGGTGGTCTTTGGGCAGCACGTCAAGCAGGTCGGACATGGCCAGCACCGCCCAGCCGTTGGCGCGCGACCAGTAGAAGTTCGGCGCGTCCGGCATGCCGGCGTGCCAGCCGTGGGTGTACAACTTTGTCTGCGGGTTGAACAAATAGCCCGCCATGTTCAGCACATTTTTCACGGCGTCGTCGTAGTAGGCGCGCTGGCCGGTCATGCGGCCCATTTCGGCCAGCGCCGGAATGCCCATGTACATATCGTCGCCCCACAGCGATTCGGCCTGTGGGCGTTTGCGCGCCAGCGTGCCGTCCTTCAGGCGGAACTGCTTGTTGGCGACCCAGTCGCTGCAGGTGGCGATCATGTCCGCCAGGTCCGGGCCGACCCTCGCGGCGCGGGCGCGCATCAGGGCGGCGCACATTGAGCCCGAGTCGTCGAGCGAGCGCGGATCGAGGAAGCGCGAGAAGCTGTTATTGCGTTCGAGCCTGTACAGCCTTTCCTGCGCGACGAAGTAAGGCTTGCTCTGCTTGAAGAAGTTGAAGTGGCGCTCGGTCATGGCGACGAAGCTGCGGTCGCCCGTCGCTTCCGCAGCGCGCAGCAGGCCCGCATGCACCACGCCCATTTCATAGACCTGGATGCCGAAGTCGCCCTGGCTTGGCTCGAAGATGGCGTCGGGCACCGGGTTTTGCATATCGGTGATGGGGGCGCCGGTTTTTTTATTGATGATGCGCGTCGGGGTCACGCTGTCCATATAGCCGCGCACTTTCTGCAGCGTGCCGGTGATGCTGGCTACGGTCGGCAGCTGGTAAGGCACCGGATATGTGCCTTCGCCCGCATCGTTCGGGTTCTTGTTGTCGGCATTGCGATAGGGACCTTCCGCCTGGGCCGGGCTTAGGGCAAACAGGCAGGCCAGGGCGGCTGCCAGCAGGGACGATGTCGGTTTCATGGGTCTCCGGTGTGGTGAAAGTGCGTCATCTGGTCAGGCCATTCTAATTTGGTCAGGCCAAAACTGCAAGGTGGACTAGCCAATCGTGTTTTTTGTGTGGCATACTAAAAATGAGGGTTAGGCACATCACAAGGACTTTTATGGAAATTGCACGCTACATCAAGATGCACGAGGCAGACAACGTTGCCATCGTGGTCAATGACGGCGGCTTGCCGGCCGGCGCGGTATTCGCGGACGGCCTGACGCTGGTCGAAGGCGTGCCGCAGGGGCATAAGGTGGCTCTGGCCGACCTGGCCGAAGGCGATCCGGTCACGCGCTACAACGTCACTATCGGCTTCGCCGCCAAGGCGATTCCACGCGGCGCCTGGGTTTCGGAGCAGGTGTTGCGCATGCCGGGAGCGCTGGCGCTGGAAGGGCTGCCGATCGGCACCCGCACGCCGGCCCCGCTGCCGCCGCTGGAGGGCTACACCTTCCAGGGCTACCGCAATGCCGACGGCTCGGTGGGCACGCGCAATATCCTGGCTGTGACGACCACGGTGCAGTGCGTGTCGGGCGTGGTGGAGCATGCGGTCAAACGCATCAAGGAAGAACTGCTGCCGCGCTATCCGAATGTGGACGACGTGGTGGCGCTGGAACATATCTACGGCTGCGGCGTGGCTATCGAGGCGCCCGGCGCCGATGTACCGATCCGCACGCTGCGCAATATCAGCAAGAACCCGAATTTCGGCAACCAGGTCATGGTGGTCAGCCTTGGCTGCGAAAAGCTGCCGCCAACGCGCCTGTTCCCTGCGGGGAGTATCCCTATTGCGTCGTCCAACCTGAACGCGGCGGCCGGCGAGCCGGATGTCGTCTGCCTGCAGGATGGGGCACACGTTGGCTTCAATTCCATGATCGATTCGATCATGAACACGGCGGAGCATCATTTGAAAGCGCTCGACGCGCGCAGGCGCGAAACCGTGCCGGCCTCCGAGCTGGTGGTGGGCGTGCAGTGCGGCGGCAGCGATGCCTTCTCGGGTGTGACGGCCAATCCTGCGGTGGGCTTTGCCACGGATTTGCTGGTGCGCGCCGGCGCCGCGGTCATGTTCTCCGAAGTGACCGAGGTTCGCGACGGCATCGACCAACTGACTTCCCGCGCCGAGACGCCGGAAGTGGCAGCGGCCATGATCCGCGAAATGCAATGGTACGACGATTACCTCAAGCGCGGCGGCGTTGACCGCAGCGCCAACACGACGCCGGGCAACAAGAAGGGCGGCTTGTCGAACATCGTGGAAAAGGCCATGGGCTCGATCGTGAAGTCCGGCTCCGGCGCGATCAACGGCGTGTTGTCGCCGGGCGAAAAGCTTACGCGCAAAGGCCTGATCTACGCCGCCACGCCGGCCAGCGATTTCATTTGCGGTACGCTGCAGATGGCGGCGGGCATGAATATCCATGTGTTCACCACGGGACGCGGCACGCCTTACGGCCTGGCAGCGGTCCCTGTGATCAAAGTCGCTACCCGCAATGACCTGGCGCGGCGCTGGCACGACCTGATGGACGTGAACGCGGGCCGCATTGCCAGCGGCGAAGCCTCGATAGAGGATATCGGCTGGGAGCTGTTCCGCCTGATGCTCGACGTGGCAAGCGGCAAGCAGACCTGGGCCGAACACTGGAAGATCCATAATTCACTGGCGCTGTTCAATCCAGCGCCGGTCACCTGATGACGGAGCAAACAACATGACTCAAACTGGAAAACCATTCAAGCGCATCCTGCTGACTGGCGCGGCGGGCGGCCTTGGCAAGATTCTGCGCGAGCGCATCAAGCCTTGGGCGGAGGTGGTGCGCCTGAGCGATATTGCCGACATGGGCGAGGCGCTGCCGGGCGAAGAGCTGGTGCAGTGCAACCTGTCCGACAAGGCAGCGGTGCTGGCGCTGATGGAGGGTGTGGATGCTGTGCTGCACTTTGGCGGCATTTCGACCGAGGCGCCGTTCGAGGCGATCATGCAGGCCAACATCCTGGGTGTGGCGAACCTGTACGAAGCGGCTCACAAGCATGGCGTGAAGCGCCTGGTCTTCGCCAGCTCGAACCATGCGATCGGCTACTACCGCACCACGGATATGCTGGATGCAAACATGCCGACGCGGCCTGACAGCATGTATGGCGTGTCGAAAGTGTTCGGCGAGCAGATGTCGCGCTATTACTACGACCGCTTCGGCCTGGAGACGGTGTGCATCCGTATCGGTTCCAGCTTCCCGCAGCCGGCCAACAAGCGCATGATGTCGACCTATTTGTCTTATGACGATTTGACGGAGTTGCTGCGCTGCTCGCTGTTCGCACCGCGTGTGGGGCATACCATCGTGTTCGGTATGTCGGACAATGATTCGGTGTGGTGGGATAACCGCTATGCCGCCCACCTGGGTTATCGCCCGAAAGACTCGTCCTCGAAGTTCGCGCATCTGTTCCCGGATACTGCCGAATTCCCGGAGAAGGATGACATCACCACGATCTTCCAGGGCGGTAAATTCCTGCTCGACGGCCCGATGTTCAAATGATCGAGCTGCGTAGCGGCGGCTTGCGGGCGGTCGTGCTGCCCGCTGCCGGCGGCGGCCTGGCGCGGTTTGACTGGCGCGGCACCCCAGTGCTGCGTCCTGCACCCGACGCCGTCGCACATCCGCTGCCTGGCCAGTTGGCCTGCTTTCCCCTCGTTCCCTGGTCCAACCGCATCGCCCCCGACGGCTTCGAATTCGAAGGTCGCCGCATCACGCCTGCGCCCACGCGCGAGGGCGAGCCATGTCCGATTCATGGCGACGGTTGGCGCTTGCCGTGGCATGTTGATTCGCAGGACGGGCATAGCGCCGTGCTGTCGCTGGACCGCAGCGATGGCTCGCCCTTTGCGTTCACCGCCTGCATGGCGTACGAGCTGTCGGGCAGCGCGCTGCGCATATCACTGTCGGTGACCAATCAGGGCAAGCACGCCTTGCCGTTTGGTCTCGGCCTGCATCCCTGGCTACCGCATCCTGAAGACGCAAGGCTGCGCGCTGCGGCCAACGGTGTCTGGCTGTCCGGCGCCGATAAGCTGCCCGCCGAGCGGGGCGTGCTGCCGCCGGCCTGGAACTTCAGCGGCGACGCACCGCAAGCGCTGCCGCGCGAAGGCGTTGACAACGCCTTCACGGGGTGGGATGGGCTGGCGCAGATCGACTGGCCGTCCCGCAAGCTGCGGCTGCGGATTGAAGCCGGCATGGCGTATTTCATCCTCTACGTCCCGCCGGGAAAAGATTTCTTCTGCTTCGAACCTGTGGACCATCCAATCAACGCGCACAACTTGCCAGGCGGCTTCCAGGCCAATGGCTTGACGGTGCTGGCGCCCGGTCAGGAATTGACGCGCAGCGTGACTTTTGCTGTGGATGAGAGTGCCTGAAGATCCGCGCGGCGGTAGCCATGCGCACACCTGTCGCTATCCACTACTGAAAACTACTGAAAAAACTACTGAAAACTACTGAAATTAGGGACTATTGGGCCTGATAGCGCTAAAACGTGAAAAATTTCAGTAGTTTTCAGTAGCAGTCACCGAGTGAGCTGGGATGAGGCGCCGGCTTGCGTATTCAGCGGGCCGAGGGCCGGGAACAGGCGCAGCAGTTCACTCGCGGCCATATCGCCGAAGAAGCTGCCTCCTTTCGGGCCCAGGTGGGTGTAGTCAAAGCCCGCGCCTTTAGGCTGCGCCAGCGTATCCGCTTCTTCTGGACCCATCTTCTGCACCGCGGCCAGCGACAGCGCGTTCAAGTCCAGCAAAGCCGCGCCTTCGCGCCGCGCCACATCGCGCGCCGCTGAAGCCCACGGCGCCAAATCATTCCACACATAGCCATTGCGGAAGCTGCGGCGCGTGAGGGACGTCACCAGCACCGGCACGCCGCCGCCAGTTTTCACATCGGCCACGTAGCGCGCCAGGTTGGCGGGATATTCATTCACGAGGTCAGTCGAGCGCCCCGGCTTGCCCGGCTGGTCGTTGTGGCCGAACTGCACCAGTACATACGTTTTGCGGAAGGCCGCGCCATCGCGCAGCAACGCCTGCACTTCATCCCAGCGCCCCTCCGCTCGGAATGACTTGGAACTGCGGCCATTCATGGCGAGATTGATGCACGTGGTGTCGGGACGCTGGCGGCGGCACAGGTAGTCGCCGTAACCGCCGCCGCTGGCGACGGTTGAATCGCCGACCAGGATGATGCGGTCAGCCGCGGAGGACGTGGTGGCCGCGAAGGCCAGGGACAGCGAAAGGATATGACGCAGCATGAGACTCCCCTGAAGTTTGTCTCATTTTATTTTGGCCTGACCGCACAATCAAGTGGTCAGGCCAAATAAAGTTCAGCCGCGCGAGAAGGTCTTGGTCACCCGTTCCAGGTGGGCGCGCATGGCTTGGCGAGCGCCGGCCGCATCGTGCGCCGCAATGGCGGCCACGATATTGCGATGGTCGTTCAACGTATTCTGGCGCAGGTCTTCCGTCTGGAAGTGCTCTTTCAGCTTATGCCACATGGAGCCGCGCTGGTTCCACAGCGTCTCCACCACGCCGACCAGCGCGGTATTGCCGGTGGCGCGTGCGATCGCCAGGTGGAAGTTGCGGTCGGCCGCTTCATTGCTGGCGCGGTCGGCATGGTGTTGTTCCATCTCCGCCGCAGCGCGCAGGATCGCATCGATCGCCGAATCGGTCGCCATCTTGGCCGCGATGGCCGCCACTTCGGACTCGATCAGGCGGCGCGCCGCAAGCACTTCGAACGGACCCGGGCCGCCCTCGGTCACGTCGGAAGGGGCGGTAGCCTGCTCGCTGACATACACGCCGGAACCGCCACGCACCTCGACGATGCCGGACAGCTCCAGCGCAATCAGCGCCTCGCGCAGCGAAGCGCGGCTGACATTGAGTTTGGCGGACAGCTCGCGTTCGGCCGGCAAGCGGGTGCCGGGCTTGATGCTCTCTTCGCGGATCAGGTCCTGGATCTTGGCGGCGACAACACGGTACAGCCGCTGTTCGGCTGCGGGATGGGGCTCCGCTACGGCAGTTTTCTTGATCATGCGGCGACGGCCTTCAGAATTGGATTGGTCGCCCGATTTTAATTTGGTCTGGCCAATTTCGCAAGAAAACAACAATGAAGATGTATCTGATAAGATGTCTGACATCTTATTCGTGTGTATAATGCCAGCATGACTATCCTCCCACGCAAGCGACACACCCTGGCCCAGGGCGTGGTCGAACAAATCAGTGCCAGCATCAATAACGCGGTGCTGAAGCCTGGCGACAAGCTGCCGACCGAATCGGCCATCATGGAGCAGCATGGCGTCAGCCGCACCGTGGTGCGCGAAGCGATCTCGCACCTGCAGGCGGCCGGCCTGGTGCAGACGCGCCACGGCATCGGCACCTTCGTGCTGGAGAAGCCGCGCGGTAACGGCGGCCTTGGCATCGACGCCGAAAGTATCGTCACCGTGCGCGACGTGCTGGCCATCCTCGAGCTGCGCATCAGCATGGAAACCGAGACCGCCGGCCTGGCCGCCACGCGCCGCAACGACCAGCAAGTGGCTGAACTGGCGCAGGCGCTTGACGATATGCGGCAAGCGATGGAGCAGGGCCGCGCCTCGGTGGAGGCCGACCGCCGCTTTCACCTGGTGATCGCCAAAGCCACTGGCAACCGCTACTTCGTCGACATCCTGGGCCAGCTGGGGCAAGCCATCATCCCGCGTGCCCGCGTCAACACTGCAGGCCTGGCACAAGACCGCCCAGCCGACTACCTGGAGCGCGTGCACCGCGAGCACGAAGACATCTTCCGCGCCATCCAGCGCCAGGACCCCGAAGCCGCGCGTGCCGCCATGCGCACCCACCTTTCCAATTCGCGCGAACGCCTCTTGCAAGCCCAGCAACGTTTCGAGCACGCCGCCTGAAATTCCACACGCAAGCAAATTTCCGCTTGCGTTCGTCTAAACTAGGTTGTACGATGACTTACAACTGAAGTTCATCCAAACAACCACACTTAGGAGTCCACCATGTCGATGTCCCCGCAAGAACTCAAGAAAGTCATGTCGTCCGGCCTGCTGTCGTTCCCAATCACCGACTTTGACGCTGATGGCAACTTCAACGCCAAGACCTATGCCGAACGCCTTGAATGGCTGGCCCCATACGGCGCGAGCGCACTGTTCGCCGCCGGCGGTACCGGTGAGTTCTTCTCGCTGACTGGTAAAGAGTATTCCGATGTGATCAAGGTCGCCGTGGAATCCTGCCGTGGCAAGGTGCCTCTGCTGGCTGGTACCGGCGGTCCGACCCGCCAGGCTATCGCCTACGCACAGGAAGCCGAGCGCCTGGGCGCCGACGGCCTGCTGCTGCTGCCTCACTACCTGACCGAAGCAAGCCAGGACGGCCTGGTCGAACACGTGGCCCAGGTTTGCGAATCCGTGAAGATCGGCGTGATCGTGTACAACCGCGCCAACTGCCGCCTGACCGCCAATTCCCTGGCCAAGCTGGCTGCACGCTGCCCTAACCTGATCGGCTTCAAGGACGGCGTGGGCGACATCGAACTGATGGTGCAGATTTACCGCAAACTGGGCGACCGCTTCTCCTACCTGGGCGGCCTGCCAACCGCGGAAGTCTACGCCGGCGCCTACAAAGCCCTGGGCACCCCGGTCTACTCCTCCGCCGTGTTCAACTTCGTGCCGCAGCTGGCAATGGACTTTTACCACGCGACCGCCGCCGGCAATACCGCCGAAACCGACCGCATGCTGGACGAATTCTTCCTGCCATACCTGGAAATCCGCAACCGTAAGGCCGGCTACGCCGTCTCGATCGTCAAGGCCGGCGCCCGCCTGGTCGGCCACTCCGGCGGCCCGGTTCGCGCTCCGCTGACCGACCTGACCGCGGAAGAAGACCAGATGCTGCTGGAACTGATCAAGAAGTCGGGTGCCCAATAATGCAGATCACCGGTGACATGATCATCGGCCAGCAGCTGGTGCGCGGCGCAGCCGGCACCCAGCTGGCCTTCAACCCCGCCACCCGTGCAAACCTGCAGCCGGAATTCGGCCAGGCCGAACCGGCGGACGTGGAGCGCGCCTGTGCGCTGGCCGAGCAGGCCTTCGACGCCTACCGCGCCACCACGCCAGCTGTGCGCGCCAATTTCCTGGAAGCGGTTGCCAACAACATCGACGCGCTGGGCGCTACCCTGACCGAGCGCGCGATGGCTGAAACCGGCTTGCCGCAAGCCCGTCTGGAAGGCGAGCGTGGCCGCACCGTCAACCAATTGCGCCTGTTCGCCAAAGTAGTACGCGACGGCCATTGGCAGGGCGCTACGCTGGATTCGGCGCTGCCGCAACGCACCCCGCCGCGCCCGGACCTGCGCCTGCGCAAGATCCCGGTCGGTCCGGTCGCCGTGTTCGGCGCCTCCAACTTCCCGCTGGCCTTCTCGGTAGCGGGCGGCGACACCGCGTCCGCGCTGGCCGCGGGTTGCCCAGTGGTGGTGAAGGCGCATGCCGCCCACCCAGGCACTTCGGAGCTGGTGGCGCGCGCCGTGCAGAAAGCGGTCGCTGATAGCGGCATGCCGGAAGGCGTTTTCTCCATGATCCACGGTAATGGCCGCGTGATCGGCCAGGCGCTGGTAGCCAATCCATCGATCAAGGCTGTTGGCTTCACCGGTTCGCGCCAGGGCGGCACTGCACTGATGCGCACCGCCGCTGAACGCCGCGAACCGATTCCGGTGTACGCAGAGATGAGTTCCATCAACCCGGTGTTCATGCTGCCTGCTACCTTGGCCGCCAATGCCGAGTCCTTGGGCGCTGCCTTCGTTGAATCGCTGACCATGGGCGTGGGCCAGTTCTGCACCAACCCTGGCCTGGTGATCGGCGTTGCCGGTCCTGAGTTTGACCGCTTCGCTGCCGCTGCTGCCGCTGCGCTGCAAGCGAAAGGCGCAGGCACCATGCTGACCGCCGGCATCCACGATGCTTACGAATCGGGTATCGGACGCCTTTCCGGCGCCGCTGGCGTGCAAGTGCTGGCGAAAGGCCTGCCGGAAGGCGCAGGCTGCGCGGCGCAGGCCGCACTGTTCCGCGTCGATGCTGAAACCTTCGCTGCCAGCCACGCGCTGCAGGAAGAAGTGTTCGGCCCGGCCTCGGTGCTGATCGCCTGCCGCGATGAAGCCGAAATGCTGCGTCTCACCGCCGGCCTGGAAGGCCAGCTGACCGCCACCGTGCACTGCACGGCTGACGATCATCCGCTGGCTGGCAAGCTGCTGCCGATCCTGGAGCGCAAGGCGGGCCGCGTGCTGTTCAACGGCTTCCCGACCGGCGTCGAAGTGTGCCACGCCATGGTGCACGGCGGCCCGTTCCCGGCTACCTCGGACAATCGCACCACGTCCGTTGGCGCGCTGGCGATCGAGCGCTTCCTGCGTCCGGTAAGCTACCAGAACGTGCCGGCGGGCTTGCTGCCGGCGGCACTGCAGGACGATAATCCATTGGGCCTTGCGCGCCTGGTGGATGGAGAGCTGCGTACGGCAGTTTGATAAAGTAGTACGGCCGGGGGAGACACCGGCCGCTTTTGCTTCCATAAGAAACTATGAATCAGCCCAATCCGCAAGCCGCCGGCGTTGCAGCCGAACCGGCAGCCGCCATCGGCAAATACCGCTGGACTATCTGTGGCCTGCTGTTCTTCGCCACCACCATCAACTATCTCGACCGCCAGGTGCTGTCGCTGCTGGCGCCTTCGCTGTCGAAGGAATTCGGCTGGTCCAATACCGACTACGCCAATATCGCCGCCGTATTCCAGTTCGTGTACGCGATCTCGATGCTGTTCGCCGGCCGCGTGATCGACAAGATGGGCACCCGCCGCGCTTTCGTGCTGGCGATTGTGGTGTGGTCGCTGGGCGCTGTGCTGCATGCCTACTCGGTATCGGTCGGCACCACGGTTTCCAATATTCTCGCTGCCGTCGGCATCGCCGCCGTGCCGGTCACGGTGGCCGGCTTCATGGTCGGCCGCGCTGTGCTGGCGCTGGGCGAGGCGGGCAACTTCCCGGCCGCCATCAAGGCCACCGCGGAATACTTCCCGAAGAAGGAGCGCTCCTTCGCCACCGGCATCTTCAACTCTGGCGCCAATATCGGCGCGATCCTGGCCCCGATCACGGTGCCGGTCATCGCAGAAGTTTGGGGCTGGCAGTCGGCCTTCATCATCATCGGCGCCATAGGCTTTATCTGGATGGGCTTCTGGCTCGTGTTCTACGAGACGCCAGCCAAGCAGAAACGCCTGTCGCATGCCGAACTCGCCTACATCAACAGCGACGTCGTTGATGCCCCGGCCGCAGCTGCCGCCGCCGATGCGCCACGCAAGGCATCCTGGTTCAAGCTGCTGTCCTACCGCCAGACCTGGGCCTTCACCATTGGCAAATTCATGACCGACGGCGTGTGGTGGTTCTTCCTTTTCTGGCTGCCGAAATTCATGTCGGCGCAATACGGCGTATCGGGTACCGAAATGGTGGTGCCGCTCGCGGTGCTCTACTCGATGACCATGTTCGGTTCGATTGGCGGCGGCTGGTTCCCGACATTCTTCATCAATCGAGGCGCCAGCGTCTATCACGGCCGCATGCGCGCCATGCTCACCATCGCTGTCTTCCCGCTGGTGGTGCTGCTGGCGCAGCCGCTTGGCTACCTGGGCATCTGGGTGCCGGTGATCCTGATCGGCATTGGCGCTTCTGCGCACCAGGCATGGTCGGCCAACCTGTTCACCACCGTGTCCGACATGTTCCCGAAACATAGCGTCGGTTCGGTGGTCGGCATCGGCGGCATGGCCGGCGGCCTGGGTGGTGTGCTGATCACCAAGGTAGCCGGCAAGCTGTTCGACTACTACGGCGCGCTGGGCCAGATCTCGACCGGCTACATGATCATGTTCACCTTCTGCGCACTGGCCTACCTGATCGCGTGGTGCATCATGAAGGCCCTGGTCCCGGCCCACAAGGAAATCACCGACCTGTGATGGAAAAAGTCAGCGGAGTTCACTGCAAGACAGGCGAGAGCCCGACCTGGCATGCCGGGGAGGGCGCCTGGTACTGGGTCGATATCCCGGCGCGCCGTATCTGGCGCCTCGATTACGCCAGCGGCATGGCGCGCTTTTGGGAAGCGCCGGAGATGGCGGCTTGCGTGTCGCCCGCTGCGCGCGGTGGCCTGATTGCCGGCATGGAGAGCGGCATCTTTCACCTCGCGCTGCATGACGACGGCAGCGTGTCGGCCGAAAAGCTGGCCGCTCCCCCTTCGTCCGAACTGGGCGAGGGCATGCGCTTTAACGACGGCCGCTGCGACCGGCAAGGGCGCTTCTGGGCCGGCACCATGTTCATGGACATGTCGGCGGAACGTGCGGTCGGCAACTTGTACCGCTTCACTGCTGATGATGGCCTGTCCCAGCCCTTCGTGAGCGGCATGCTGACGCAAAACGGCACTGCCTTCTCGCCGCGCGGCGACGTGATGTACTTGTCCGACTCGCACCCGCAGCGTCGCATGGTTTGGGCTTTCGATTACGACATCGCCAGCGGCACGCCGCATAACAAACGCATCTTCCTCGACCTCGGCGCGCAGAAGGGCCGTCCCGATGGCGCTGCTATTGACGCAGACGGCTGCTACTGGACTTGCGCCAACGACGGCGGCCTGCTGCAGCGCTATACCCCGTCCGGTACTCTGGACCGCGAAATCGCGCTGCCGTTTGCCAAGCCCTCCATGTGCAGCTTCGGCGGCCCCGATTTATCGACCCTGCTGGTCACCTCCATCGACCCCGGCAACGCCGCGGACGACTGGCCCGGCTCCGTCCTCCAGCTGCGCCTCGGCGTCCAGGGCCTTCCCGAAGTCCCCTTCGCTGGCTGAGCGCCTTCGTTTAGGTTTTGGGTAGCGCGCGGATCTCCACCGTTCCGCCGGCTTCGTAATTGGGATTTCCGGCCAGGAAGCGCTTGGCCGCTTCCAGGTTTTCGGCGCGTACGCGCAGGTAACCGTTGACGGCGGCGGCGGCGGGCTTGTCGGAGCTGCCTTTGCTGGCAACGATGCCTGCGCCGATTGCGCTGCCGCCGTCGAACTGTCCCGAGGCGCGCAGGGTGGAAAGATATTGCTCCCAGCGCGCGCCATCGTCGGCAATGGCGCGATCAACCGCGTCGTCGTGCATGAAGAAGATGTATTCGTTCATCGCGTACTTTCAAGTGAGCGGCAAAACGCCGCGCTGGCTTCGTCGGATGGAAAGCAAGATTCGATGTGCAGTTCTTCCAGCGTTACGTCGCGCGGGGTGCCGAAGGTGGTGATGGTGGAGAAGAAGGCTACCCGCTGGCCGTCTCGCTCGAACACAGTTTCCATCAGCGGCGCAGGCACTGCGCGCAAGTCGCGCTGGCGCCAGCGTTCCGGCACGCCGGGATAGGCAAGCACTTCATCGAGCAGTGCGCGCGCCTTGCTGTCATTGGGCGCGGTGGCGACCAGCTTGTGCAGGTGGGCCAGCAAGTGGCCTGCGATTTCCTCCCAGTTTACTAGCACGCCGCGCAGGTCCTGCGGGTCGAAGGCGTGGTGCAGCATATTGCGATGCGGGCTTTCACGGCCATTCAGCAGCCAGCGGTTCATGCGCAGGGCGGCGTCGTTGGCCATCACAATGTCCCAGTGGCGGTTCAGCAGGAAGGCGGGGTAGGGCTCCTGTTGCTTCAGCATGGCCTCGATGGCGCGCTTGATCGGCGCCAGCTCGGGATTGGCCAGCGCCGATTCCGTGTAGCGCGGTGCGTAGCCCGCCGCCACCAGCAGCGCATTGCGGTCGCGCAGCGTCATCTCCAGCGTGTCGGCGATGCGCGCCAGGATGTCGCGGCTGGGCTGGGCCTTGCCGGTTTCGATGCAGCTCAAATGGCGCGTGGACAGGCCGGCGTCCAGCGCCAGGTCCATCTGGCTCAGGCGGCGGGCGGAGCGCCACTCGCGCAGCAGGGCGCCGACGTGGGCAATGGGGGCGAGTTTATCGTTCATGTGGCGATATTAGCAAGGTTTTGCGATGCGGTTCCATGACCTCTGAGGTCATTGATTCCAGGCCGCTGCGCACCGATCATGCAATCCATCGAAAACCTGTCATCAAGGAGATGCACATGAATCGCCGAGACTTATTGAAATTGGGTTTTGCCACCGTAGCCGTCGCTGCCGGCGCCAGCCTGACGCGTGTCGCCGGTGCAGCGCGCGCCGCAGCCAATGCCGGGCCGAGCGCCGTCCTGACGCCGCAGGATGCTGCACTGCGGGCCGAAGCAGCGCGCGATGCGCGAACCTGGCGCGCAGCCCGCCGCTTCGTGTCGACCAGCATGGGGCGCGTAGCGGTCGTACAACGCGGAGCCGGTCCGAAAGCAGCACTCTTCCTGCACGGGCTTCCGCTGAACAGCTTCCAGTGGCGCGGAGCCGTAGCGCGCCTGGCCCCGCACCGGCGTTGCATTGCCCCCGACTTCCTTGGCCTGGGCCACAGCGAGCCGGCGCCGGGCGCCAGCCTTGATCCGGAAGGGCAGGTAGCTATGCTGTCCGAACTGCTCGACAAACTGGGTGTGGACAAGGTCGACGTGATCGCCAGCGACAGCGGCGGCGCCGTCGCGCAGCTGCTGCTGGTGCTGCATCCGGAGCGGGTGCGCAGCCTGCTGCTCACCAACTGCGACACGGAAGTCGACAGCCCGCCGCCCGCTATGCTGCCGGTGATTGAACTGGCCAAGCAAGGCAAGTTCGCGCAGGAGTGGCTGGAGCCTTGGCTGGCCGATAAGAACAAGGCCCGTTTACCCGACGCTCTGGGCGGCGCCTGCTACGCCCGTCCTGCCGCACTGGCGGACGAGGTGTTCGAAACCTATCTGCGTCCACTGGTCGACAATCCGCAGCGCCTGCACGGCTACATCACTGCGCTGGAGCGCAACGCCCTGCACGGCATCAAGCCGGCGCTGCAAGCCAGCAAGGCGCCGGTGCGCGTGCTGTGGGGCATGGCCGATGCGATTTTCCTGCCGCGGGGCGCTGACTACCTGGAGCAAGCCTTCGGCAACAGCAAAGGCGTGCGCCGAATCGAGGGCAGCAAGTTGTTCTGGCCGGAGGAGCGCCCGGACCTGGTGGCGCAGGAAGCGCTGGCGCTTTGGCGCACTGCGTAGCAGGCTGACATTGTTGAGAAATGCACAAGTGCCCATTTCGCGGACTAAGGTAAAATCGCAGGTTTGGATCTTTCCGAGGTTTCGCAATGAAATGGGCTGTTGTCGCTTTCTACATCCTGTCCGTCCTGCACATCCACTTCCGTGGCAAAGTACGACTGCCAATCGGCCGCCAGCTGTTCGACCATTCGTCGTTCATGGCGCCGATCAATATCTTCATGCACTGGTTCTCGCGCGTGCCGTCCACGCCTTACCTGCCGGTTGAAACCTTCAAGGAACTCAAGCCGCTGGAAGACAACTGGGAAGTGATCCGCGCCGAAGCGGAAAACCTGCTGCGCCTGCAGAAAATCAAAGCTTCGGAAAAGAACGACGACGCCGGTTTCAATTCCTTCTTCAAGAACGGCTGGAAGCGTTTCTACCTGAAGTGGTACAACGCCAGCCATCCATCGGCTGCGGAACTGTGCCCGCAGACTTTCGCCTTGCTGCAATCGATTCCGTCGGTGAAGGCCGCCATGTTTGCCGAGCTGCCGCCGGGCGGCAAGCTCAATCCGCACCGCGACCCGTTCGCCGGTTCGCTGCGCTATCACCTGGGCCTGGCCACGCCGAACGATGACCGCTGCTTCATCGATGTCGATGGCGAGCGCCATAGCTGGCGCGACGGCCAGGGCGTGATCTTCGACGAGACCTATATCCACTGGGCCATCAACGGTTCCGAGAGTGGCCGCATCATCCTGTTCTGCGACGTTGAACGTCCGATGCGCTACCGTTGGGCGCAGGCGATCAACCGCTTCCTCGGCCGTACCATGATGACCGCCGCCGCCTCGCCTAACGAGCAGGGCGACCAGGTCGGCCTGGTGTCGAAGCTGTTCCGCGTGTCCTTCTATGCAGGCAAATACCGCCGTGCGTTCAAGGCCTGGAACAAGACCGCTTACAAAATCACCAAGTTTGGCCTTATCATCGGCCTCGCAGCAGCAATCTATTACATCTGAGGCAGCCCGCGCTGCCTCGCTTTGAGGAGGCAGCATGCGGCACCCGATCCTGAACGGTGTCCTGGCCATCGCGCTGGGCGCCGCCACCATCTTCCCCGCCACCACCACTGCCGGTCCACTGCGCGACAAGCTGCTGGAGCGCCGTGCCGCGCGCAGTCCAAGCGATACCGCTATTGCCGGCAAAGCCTTGCGCGACATCCCCTATGGAAGCGATCCGCGCCAACGCATGGACGTCTACCTGCCAGCGCAGGCTGTGGCTAATGCGCCCGTCATCTTCATGGTGCATGGCGGCGGCTGGCGCACCGGTGGAAAGGGCGAAACGGCCGTAGTGGAAAACAAGGCGCCTTATTTCACGGGCCGCGGCTACATCTTCGTCACCATCAACTACCGCATGCTGCCCGACGCCGATCCATTTGTGCAGGCGCAGGACGTGTCGCTGGCGCTGGCCGCGGCGCAGGCGAAAGCCGCCAGCTGGGGCGGTGATCCCCGACGTTTCATTTTGATGGGACATTCGGCCGGCGCCCATCTGGTGGCGCTATTGTCGGCCCAGCCCTCACTGGCGGCTGGCAGCAGCTGGCTGGGCACCGTGGCGCTGGATAGCGGCGCGCTGGACGTGCCGCAGATGATGGAACACCGCCATATGCGGCTGTATGACGACGCCTTCGGCAGCGACCCTGCGTTCTGGCGCAAGGTATCGCCGCTGCACGCCTTGCAGCCGGGCGCTCAGCCCATGCTGCTGGTGTGTTCAAACCAGAGGGAGACGTCCTGCAGCCAAGCCCACGCTTTCGCGCAGCGCGTCAAGGCAAGCGGCGCGCGGGCCGACGTGCTGGAGCAGGCCAAGAGCCATCGGGAAATCAACCTGCAATTGGGCTCGGACAGCGCCTATACGGGCGCCGTGCAAGCCTTTATCGACAGCCTGAATAAAACTTAGCGTGAGTTTGGCGCCTTCATGCGCGCTTCTGCGCGGGTCAGGATCCAGATGCGGTCGATATTGCCGTTCATGTCTTCCGTGTAGTTGACGATGATGTTCTTTTCACTCAGGGAGGCGGGCACCACGGTCAGGTTATCCTCGTTGAAAATGCGCCCGGCCGGCGACATCTGGCGCGCCTTGCCGTCGATGGTGATATCGGGCGGCGCATAACCCGGCGTAAATTTCCCGCGCTTGGCGCTTGGCGGGAAAGGGCGCGGCTCGCGGTCGGCCTCCTGGGCCAGGGCAGGGAAGGCGATGGTGGCCGCAAGGGCCATCAGGAAGTGTCGTTTGTTCATGCGCGCTAGCTTACCATGCTGGCGAACATGGCCAACACGCAAATTGCCATCACCACCGTGCATGTCCAGCCCAGCCAGCGCAGCCTGCGCGACAGCGTCACCTTGCCCATGACGCCGGGCCGTGTGGACAGCAGCATCGTCACCACCATCACCGGCACCGCAACCACGCCGTTGATGACGGCGCTCCAGAACAGGGCGTGCATGGGATCCATGGGCAGGAAGCCCATGCCCACGCCGGCCAGCGTGGCCGCAGCGATGATGGCGTAGAACTTGCGCGCCGCCTGCGGCTCCAATTCCAGGCTGCTGCGCCAGTTGAAGGCGCCCGCCATGGCGTATGCCGCCGAACCAGCCAGCACGGGAATCGCCAGCAAGCCGGTGCCGATGATGCCCAGCCCGAACAGCGCAAACGCCAGCTCGCCGGCGATCGGCCGCAGCGCCGCAGCAGCCTGCGCCGACGACTCGACTTTGAAAATCCCGTGCGCATGCAGGGTGACAGCGGTGGTCAGCATGATCGACCACGCCACGATATTCGAAAAGCCCATGCCGATCGCGGTATCGAGTTTGATACGGCGCAGTTGCGGGCGCACCTGGCGCGGGGCGCGGCGCAGCGGCTCGGCTTCGGGATTGGCCTGCAGCTCTTCTACTTCCTGTGAGGCTTGCCAGAAAAACAGGTATGGGCTGATGGTGGTGCCGAAGACCGCCACCATGGTGGTCAGGTAATCCTTGTTCCAGACGATATGCGGCACAAAGGTGCTTTTCGCCACCTCACGCCAGGGTACATCGATCACCATCACGGTGGCCGCGTAGGCCAGCAGCGCAAGCGTCATCCATTTCAGCAGGCGCGCATAGCGCTGATAGGGGATGAAGACTTGCAGCACCACCGACAGCACCCCAAAACCCAGTGCATGCCAATGAGCTCGGCCGCCTGCAACGAGGTGCAAGGCATCGCCCATGGCGGCCAGGTCGGCCGCAATATTGATGGTGTTGGCGAACAGCAGCAGGGCGACCATCGAATACAGCAGCCAGGCGGGGAAGCAGCGGCGCATATTCGACGCCAGCCCGCGCCCGCTGGTGCGGCCGATGCGGGCGCTGGTTTCCTGGATGCCCACCATCAGCGGATAAGTGAACAGGCCAAGCCACAGCATGCCGAAGCCGAATTGGGCGCCCGCTTGCGAGTAGGTGGCGATGCCGCTGGGATCATCGTCGGCCGCCCCGGAGATGAGGCCGGGCCCGAGCTTGTCCAGCCAGGATTGGCTCTGCTGTTCCATGCCCCCGATGCTAGCGGCGGCGGGCTTTCTTATCTGTTCGTTCCCCCACATGGCGCTTTTCCCAGGCGGCGAGGGCGGTGCGGTAGCGCTCCAGGTCATCGTAGTAGAGGTCGAGCACGCACCAGGTGCAGCCGCTGTGGCAGCAGTCGTCCGGGCCCGGTTCGGCGGGGGGCTGGGGCTTGGGGTCGTCTTGCGCTTGCATCATTCGTCCATTGCCAGCAAGGCCTGGTTGCGGCCGCGCTGCTTGGCGCGGTAGAGCGATTCGTCGGCCAGTCGCACCAGTTGCTCGGGGCGGTTGTTTTCCGTCGGTACCAGGACGGCGACGCCGATGCTGATCGTGACATGGCCCAGCGGCGAGGCGTCGTGCGGCAGGTTCAGGCGTGCCAGTTCGTCGCAAATGGTTTGCGCCACGCCGATCGCGTCGGCGCCGGGCGTGGCCACCGACAGCAGCGCAAATTCTTCGCCGCCGTAGCGCGCCACCAGGTCGGAACTGCGGCGCCCATGCTCGGTGATCAGGTGGGCCACCGTACGCAAGGTGGCGTCGCCGGCCAGGTGGCCGTAGCGGTCATTGTATTTCTTGAAGTAGTCCACATCCAGCATGGACAGCGCGAGCGGCTGGCCGGTGCGCAGGGCGCGCCGCCATTCCGCTTCCAGCGCAAGGTCGAAGCCGCGCCGGTTGCTGACGCCCGTCAGGCCGTCGGTCTGGCTCAGCGCTTCGAGCTTGCGGTTGCTGTCTTCCAGTTCGACGGTGCGCGCATGCACCAGTTGCTCGAGCTCGGCCTGCTGGCGGGTCAGGCGACGGATGCGCCAGTAATACAGGCCCCACAAGCCGCCCACCAGGAGCGCAATGGCGCCGGCCCGGAACCATATGGTTTGCCAGAACGGCGGCGTGATGGTGACGTTGAGCGTGGCCGACTCTTCGCTCCAGCTGCCGTGATGGTTGGCGGCGCGCACGCGGAACACATAGCGGCCCGGATCGAGGTTGGTGTACGTTGCCACGCGCCGCTCGGCGTCGGTTTCCTGCCAGTCCGGGTCGAAGCCTTCCAGCTGGTAGGCGTAACGGTTCTGCGAGGGCTCCGTGTAGTGCAGGGCGGCGAATTCGAGGGTGAAGGCGGTCGCTTGCGAGGACAGAACGAGGCCGGTCGGCGCCGTCAGCGGGCCTTCCAGGCGTGCCTGGTCGCGGAAGCGGCCTTCGCTCAGGGAATGGTTGAACAGCTTGATGTCGGTGATCGCCACCTGCGGCGGCACCGAAGCGCTGCGCACCTGTTCGGGGTCGATGCCGGTCATGCCGTGCACGCCGCCGAAGTAGAGCTTGCCGTTTGCACCGGGGGCGGAGGCGCCGACAGTGAAGCCGTCGGTCATGCCGTCGGCCACGGTGAACAGCTGGGCCGAGCCGTTGCTGGGGTTCAGGCGGAACAGGCCGGCCAGGGTGCTCACCCACAATTTGCCTTTGGCGTCCGATTGCAGCGACAGCACTTTGTGATGCTGTACAGCGGCCGCGTGGGAACGCAGGCGCATGCTGCCACCGGGCGTTTCTTCCAGCTGCAGCAGGCCGCGCGAAGTGCCGATCCATAACTTGCCGGCGGCGTCCTCGTGCAAGGCGGTCACATTGTCGTCGATCATGCCTTCCGGCCCGCCGTTGAGGAGGTGGCGGAACTTGCCGCTGACCGGGTCCAGCAAGTCGAGCCCGCCGCCATTGAATTCGGAGCCCATCCATACGCGGCCCTTGCTGTCTTCCAGCACCGCGCTGGTGCCGCCTACGCTGCGGCTGTGCGCGTTGTACGGGTCGTGGTAGAACAGGGTGGAGCGGTCGCGCAGCGTGTCGTAGCGCACCAGGCTGTTGCCTGTGCCCAGCCAGAGCACGCCATCCTTGCCGGGCGCGATGGCGTTGATGAAGTCGCTGGCAGTGTTGCCGAAGCGGGTCAGCTTGAATTTGCCGTCGAGTTTGTCCAGGCGGTTCAGGCCGTTGGCCGTGCCGACCCACAGCACGCCGTCCGGCTGCTGGTACATGCTGTAGACGATGTTGTTGCTGAGCGAGCCGGGCTTGTCGTCGGCCTGGTAGCGCCGCAGCACTTCGCCTTTCGCCGGATCGAATAGGCCCATGCCGAGGCTGCCGCCCATCCAGACCGTGCCGTTGGGGCCATTTTCCAGGCTCAGCAGAGCGTTGTTGGCGCGGCCGTGGCGGCCGTCGAGCCGATACGGCAGGTAGCGTGTGAAGCCGCTGCTGCTCAGGTTGACGAGGGAGATGCCGTCGGTGAAGGAGGCGATCCAGAGCATGCCGCCGCGGTCTTGCATCATGGCGCGTAAGTTGTCGCCGGGCAGGGAGTACGGGTCGTCGCTATTGTGGCTGTACTGGTCGAAGCGCTGCGCCGCCTCGTCCCAGCGCAGCAGGCCGGCCGACAAAGTGGTGGCCCACAGTGTGCCGTCGCGGTCGACGTAGAAGCTGGTGATGCGGCTGTCGGGCGTGGCCACGGTTTCGCGGCTGTCCCAAGGTTTGCTGCTGTCCCAGCGCAGCACGCCGCCTTCGGTGCCGATCCAGAGCATGCCGTGGCGGTCGAAGCGCAGGGCGCGTACGATATTGCTGCGCGCATTAGGGTCGTTGCCCTTGTCCACGCGGCGGTGTTCGAAGTCGCTGGCGCCAGCGGGCAGCACGTCCAGGCCGCCGGGCCAGGTGGCGGCCCACACCGCACCCTTGGCGTCGACCGCCAGCGCATTCAGGTCATTGCCGCCCAGGCTGCCCGGGCGGGCAGGGTCGTGCACAAAGAGGGTAAATTTGCCGCTGGCTGGGTCGAAGTGCTGCAGGCCGCCCCAGGTGGCAAGCCACATGCCGTCTTTTCCGTCCGGCAGGATGGCTTTGATAATGCGCCCGTTGTTCGGCGCATTGTCGGGCAGGAAAGTGGTGAAGTCGTTGCTGTCGGCGTTAAAGCGCGCCAGACCGCTTTGGGTGCCGGCCCATAACTGGCCCTTGCTGTCTTCATATAAGGCCGCCACGCGGTCGTGCGGCAGCTTGCCGCCATCGCCAGGCTTGCTGCGGTAACGCGTGGCGCGGTAGCCGTCGTAGCGGTAGAGGCCGTTCGATTGGGTGCCGATCCACATGAAGCCGCGCTTATCTTGTAGCAGCGATAACATTGACGGTTCATCATTCCCTAACGGCCCAAGCTTGCGGAAACGCAGAGAGGGAGCGGCAACAGCCAGGTCGGCCAGCAGACCGCCTGCCAGCAAAAGCAGCAGCAGTAAAAAGCGGCTCAGGTGCCAGCCGCGGGCGTTGATAGCATTCATTTAGTTACATTATAGCTTCCGTCTCAGCAATAATTTACCGTTGAAAAGCCCCATTCCATGCGCTTTACCACAGTTCTCGGGTATCATGCGGGGTTGGCCGCTGTTAACCTTAAGAATTGTATGTCTGACATTGAGAACACCCCTGAGCAAGTAAAGTTCGCCGATTTCGGCCTGGCGCCGGAAATCCAGCGCGCGCTGACCGACCAGGGTTATGTGCACCCCACGCCTATCCAGGCGAAAGCGATCCCGATCCTGCTGCAGGGCCGCGACGTGATGGGTGCCGCCCAGACCGGTACCGGCAAGACGGCCAGTTTTTCCCTGCCGATTATCCAGCTGCTGCTGGCCCACGCTAACACGTCGATGAGCCCTGCGCGCCATCCGGTGCGCGCCCTGGTGTTGGCCCCGACCCGCGAACTGGCGGTGCAGGTGGCGGAAAACGTGGCTGCCTATTGCAAACACACCCCCGTGCGCTCGACTGTAGTCTTCGGCGGCATGGACATGAAGCCGCAGACGGAAAAGCTGCGCAGCGGCGTGGAAATCGTGATCGCTACCCCGGGCCGCCTGCTGGACCATGTGGAGCAAAAGAATATTTCGCTGGGCCAGGTGCAGATGCTGGTCATGGACGAAGCGGACCGCATGCTGGACATGGGCTTCCTGCCCGACCTGCAGCGCATCATCAACCTGTTGCCGAAGAAGCGCCAGAACCTGATGTTCTCGGCGACCTTCTCGCCGGAGATCAAGAAACTGGCCTCCAGCTTCCTGACCGACCCGATCACCATCGAAGTGGCGCGTTCCAATGCCACAGCTGAAAAAGTGACCCAGGTCGTGTACAAGGTCGGCGAAGATCACAAGCGTGATGCGGTCGCTCACATCCTGCGCCAGCGCGAGCTCAAGCAAGTGATCGTATTCTCCAACACCAAGATCGGGGCCTCGCGCCTAGCGCGCGGCTTGGCGGCTGAAGGCATGAAGGCGGCCGCCATCCACGGCGACAAGACGCAGCAGGAGCGCATGCAGGCGCTGGACGCCTTCAAGAAGGGCGAGATCGACGTGCTGGTGGCCACCGACGTGGCGGCGCGCGGCCTGGATATTTCCGACCTGCCATGCGTGATCAACTTCGACCTGCCATACAACGCGGAGGATTATGTGCACCGTATCGGCCGTACTGGCCGCGCCGGTGCTTCAGGCGACGCGATCTCGATCTACTCGGACAAGGATGAACGCCTGCTGACCGACATCGAAAAGCTGATCAAGCAAACCGTCCCGCGCGGTACGCTGGAAGGTTTTGTGCCGGGTGGCTTCCGCAGTGATGAGCGTCACGGCGACCGTCGCCGCGACCGCACCCAGGCTGACCGTGCTCCGCGCAGCGGCGAGCGCCGCGAAGGCCGTGGCGATGGACCGGCACTGTCGCCGCGTCGCGAAAAAGTCGACCCATGGTTCCTGAAGCCGTACGAGCCGACGCGCGGCAATGGCGCACAGGCAGCTGCCGCACCGGCGGCTCCGGCCAAGCCGAAGCAAAAAGTCGCTGCCCTGCTGGGCGGCCTGCCGAAAGGCTAAGACAAAAAAACCCGCTGAGCAGCGGGTTTTTTTTGGGGGGTGCTTAGTGCTTGTCGAAGCAAGCCGGACACGAAACTCCCGGCACGTATTCCGGCGCCAGCTGCTGGCGCGGGGTAACCACGGCGCGGCAGGCGAAGCACTGCTTGGTTTCGGTCGGTTCCAGCTGCGGGTTCAGCGCGGTGCGGTAGTCGAACACGAAGCAATCGCCGGTGTAGTGCGCGCCGCCCACTTCCTCGAAGTACTTCAGGATGCCGCCTTCCAGCTGGTACACATTGTCGTAGCCGATGTTCTGCATGTGGATCGCGGCTTTCTCGCAGCGGATGCCGCCGGTGCAGAAGGTGACCACGGTCTTGCCTTCGAAATCAGCCTTGTGCTTCTCAATGATTTCCGGGAATTCGGTGAACTTGGTCAGGCGGTAGTCGACGGTGTTGTTGAAGGTGCCCACGTCGACTTCGTAGTCGTTGCGGGTTTCCACCATGACTACCGGCTTGCCGTTGTCGTCGTGGCCCTGGTCCAGCCAGCGCTTCAGGTCTTTGGCTTGTACATGCGGTGCGCGGCCGTCTTCAGGACGGATCAGCGGGTGGCGCATGGTGATGATTTCTTTCTTGATGCGCACCAGCATGCGGCGGTGCGACTGGTCGGCCGACAGGCTTTCCTTCACTTCCAGGTCCGCCAGGCGCGCGTCGCTGCGTACCCAGGCCAGGTACTCATCGATATTGGCGCGGGTGCCGGACAGGAACATATTGATGCCTTCCGGGGTCAGCAGGACGGTGCCTTTCAGGCCCAGGCGGGCGCAGATGTCCTGGTACTGCGGGCGCAGTTCTTCCAGCTGCTCGAGCGTGATGAACTTGTAGGCAGCGATGTTGACGTAAACGGCTGGTGCCGCGCCGGGCGCTGCAGGCGCGTTTTCAATGGTTGCTTGCATGGGATTGGTAATAGATTGAATCCGGAACAGCCAACATTATAGCCGCTCTCGGCTGCATGCTCAAATATTAGGCAATGCTGCCGGAACTTTCTGCTTCTTCGCCTGTCTATTCGCACTCATAACGACGTGGAGGCCATCATGGGAATTTTGAATTCAGATATAGATGATTTACGAGCTCAGCTGAGGGATCTTTCGTATCAGCTGAGAATGCTCTCGATCAATATGGAATATTTGTTTGCAACTCAGCGTCATCTTATTGAGTATTTAGCAAGCATGAACAAGTCAGAAATCGGCTATCGCAGCAAGGACATCCTGGACAAGATCGAACACTTGCGCAGTAAGTAGTTGGCAAATGCCAGTTAACCTGAATCGAGGCTATCATGGAACTTCCAAATGCAGCCCCTGATCCTGATGACTGCCAGGATCACGAAGCAAGGATAATTAAATTGGAAAAGCAGGTTCAAGACCACGCAATTGGTCTTCAATCACTGAGCCAGCAAATGACTTCGGAAATTGCTGCGCTAAAGGTCTGGTTCAGCGAAAAGCTGGATCAGAGGCTTGAAGGCTGGCGGATAGAAAACGATCGGAAGCTTGGGGGCTGGCGGATAGAAAACGATCACAAGCTTGAGGACTGGCGTAAAGAAAACGACCGGAAGCTCGAGGACTGGCGGCAAGAATTTGATCGGAAGCTTGATGGTCTGCGGGGGGATATGGACCGGAAGTTTATGTGGATGATCGGTCTGGTCGTCGCTTTGCAGGTTGGACTGTACTTCCGGTAATACATTGCCTCAGGCACAATTGCGTGCATGACAAAGCTTCAATTACTTCCCGATGCAGGGGCGGCGACCTTGCTTCGGGCCTTGTTCAAGGGCCCGTCCGCAAATGCGACGGCAGTGGATCCCACCACCTTCCGTCTCGAGCGCCTGGCTGGCGGGCAGCTTAAGCGCTATAACGCCTTGCTTGGTTTTGCTCCTGATGCGTTGCCGGTCTCTTTTTATTACCTGCCGACCCAGCGCGCGCATCTGGCGACGATGCTGGGAGCGGCATTCCCGTTCCGCTTGGCGGGCATGATCCATGTCGAGAACGACATTCGCGAATTGCATGCGCCCGATCGTGAGCAGCCGATGGAGCTGGTGACGAACGTTGTCATTGAACCGCCGGCGGAGAACGGCGCGCGTTATTGTGAGCTGCGCACGGTGGGCAAGCAGCAAGGGCAGGATGTGTTCGAGTGCCGCAGCCGCTACCTGGCGGTGCGGGGCAAGCGGCGAAACGCCGGCGGCGTGGGTGGTGCCGAGCCGGCTGGGCAACTGGCAGGTGAGTGGTCACTCGCGGCGGATGCGGGGCGGCAGTACGCATCGGTATCCGGCGACTGGAACCCGATCCACCTTTGGCCCTGGTCGGCCCGCCTGCTCGGTATGAAGACGCCGATCATCCACGGCATGCACACGGTGGCCAAGGCGGCGGCCCTGCTGGGACAGCGTGAAGGACGGCGCCTGACGGCGATTTCCGCCCGCTTCAAGGCGCCGATCCCGCTCGGCTCGCAAGCGGAGTTGCGGCTGGCGGAACCCGCCGGCAGCTACCAGGTCTGGACCGGCGGCACGCTGGCGGTGGAAGGCAGCTTCGGTTAGCGCTTACTTCTGCGCCAGCACCCAGCGCACCAGCTGGTGGGCTTCGGCGTCGGTCACCTGGTTCGGCGGCATGGGCACAGCGCCCCAGACGCCGGAACCGCCCTGAAGGATCTTCAGGATCAGCTTATCTTCGGCGCCCTTGTCGCTCTTATATTTCGCGGCAACATCCTTGAACGACGGTCCGACCAGCTTTTTCGCCATCGCATGGCAGGCAAAGCAGCTCTTCGACTTGGCCAACTGCTCGGTGTCGTCCGCATGGGCGACCAGCGAGGCGGACATCAGCAGGGCGGCAATTGCAATTTTCATATCAACTCCAAATTGGATTGGTAAGGGTGATTCTAGCGTTGCCGGACGGTAGCGACCGTCTCATTTGTAAGTAATTATGGCGCGCGATAGACTGAAGCCAGCAACGAGTCGAAAGGAGGTGCCAAATGCACAAGAAAATCGACGAAAGTTTCACACTCTCCCTCAATGGTAAAGAAGTTGCCAATCTCGTACCGACACGCCAGAGAAAACGCCGGCGCGCAATGAAAGAGGCGATGGAGGCCATCCAGAAAGCGGATAGCAGTGGAGTCAGCTCAACAGGTAAAATAGGCGGATATTCGACTAAAAAACCGCCCGCCACATGAGCATTGAAACAATCGACCAGCCAGTAGACGCCTCGCAAGCCGCCGCGCCCGTGGGACCAGGATTCGTCCACCTGCGCGTGCACACGGAATATTCGATTGCCGACGGTTTGGTGCGCATCGATGACCTGATCAAGCAGGCGGTCAAGGACAAGCAGGGCGCGCTGGCGATCACCGACCTGGCAAATATGTTTGCCATGGTGCGTTTTTACAAATCGGCGCGCGGCAAGGGCATCAAGCCGGTGGTCGGCGTCGATGCCTGGATCACCAATGACGAAAACCGCGAAAAACCGCATCGCCTGATGCTATTTGCGAAAAATCGCATGGGCTACCTGCAGCTGTGCGAACTGCTGTCGGAAGCGTGGCTGACCAACCAATACAAGGGCCGTGCTGAAATCCGCACCGAGTGGCTGCGCGAGCTGGCCAACAAGGACTACGCGCTGCTGCCAGGCGAGAGCGGCGCCAATGCGCTGATCGCGCTGTCCGGCGCCCACTTCGGCGACATCGGCCAGGCCATCGAAAACGGCAACCTGGAACAGGCGGAAGCGAACGCGCAAAAGTGGGCCGGGATTTTCCCGAACGGCCATTTCTATGTCGAGATCCAGCGTGCCGGCCAGGCCAACCAGGAAGTCCAGGTGCGCCAGTCGGTGGCGATTGCCGCCAAGCTTGGCCTGCCGGTGGTGGCGACCCACCCGGTGCAGTTCCTGTCGCAGGACGAATACATCGCCCACGAAGCGCGCGTCTGTATCGCGGAAGGCGAGATGCTGGCTAACGCCAAGCGCGTCAAGCGCTTCAACGAGCAAATGCGCTTCCTCACCCAGGCGGAAATGGCGGAGCTGTTCCATGACCTGCCGGCCGCGCTGCAAAATTCGGTGGAGATCGCCAAGCGCTGCAACGTGGTGCTTACCCTGGGTAAGCCGCAGCTGCCGAACTTCCCGACGCCGGGCATGTCGATCGACGATTTCCTGGTGGCCGAAACGCAGAAGGGCCTGGAGGAGCGCCTGCTCCAGCTGTTCCCCGATCCTGAGAGACGCGAGAAGGAACGCCCGCGCTACGAAGCGCGCCTGAAATTCGAGAACGACACCATCATCAAGATGAAGTTCCCGGGCTACTTCCTGATCGTTGCGGAGTTTATCCAGTGGGGCAAGAACAACGGCGTGCCGATTGGACCGGGTCGAGGCTCCGGTGCGGGTTCGCTGGTGGCGTATGCGCTGAAGATTACCGACCTGGACCCGCTGAAATACAACCTGCTGTTCGAGCGTTTCCTGAATCCTGAACGTGTATCGATGCCCGACTTCGATATTGACTTCTGCCAGGAAAAGCGCGAACTGGTCATCCAGCACGTGAAGGACCTGTACGGGCGCGAAGCGGTGTCGCAGATCGCCACCTTCGGTACCATGGCGGCGAAAGGCGCGATCCGCGACGTGGGCCGCGTGATGGACTTTGGCTACATGTTCTGCGACGGCGTGTCGAAACTGATCCCGTTCAAGCCGGGCAAGCCGGTTTCGATTGCCGAGGCGATCGAAGAAGAACCGCTGCTGAAAGAGCGCCAGGAAAATGAAGAAGAAGTGCGCCAGCTGCTCGACCTCGCGCAGCAGGTGGAAGGCATCACCCGTAACATCGGCATGCACGCCGGTGGTGTGCTGATCGCGCCGGGCAAGCTGACTGACTTCTGCCCGCTGTACACCCAGGGCGGCGACGCCGGCGTGGTGTCGCAGTACGATAAGGACGACGTGGAAGCCGTCGGCTTGGTGAAGTTCGACTTTTTGGGCCTGACCACGCTGACGATCCTGGACCGCGCGGTCAACTACATCAAGGACCTCGATCCGGAAGGCGCGGCAGATTTCGACCTGGCCAAGCTGCCGCTGAACGACCGCCCGACCTATGAACTGCTGACCAAGGCGAAAACCGTCGCCGTGTTCCAGCTTGAATCGCGCGGCATGCAGGGCATGCTGAAAGATGCGCGTCCCGACCGCTTCGAAGACATTATTGCGCTGGTGGCGCTGTACCGTCCGGGCCCGATGGACCTGATCCCGGACTTCTGTAAGCGTAAGCATGGCGAGAAATTCGACTACCCCGATCCTCGCACCGAGGGCATCCTGTCCGAAACCTACGGCATCATGGTTTACCAGGAACAGGTTATGCAGATGGCGCAGATCATCGGCGGTTACTCGCTGGGCGGCGCGGACATGCTGCGCCGTGCGATGGGTAAGAAAAAAGCCGAGGAGATGGCGGAGCACCGCGAAATCTTCCGCAAGGGCGCGCAGGAAGGCGGCCTGACCGTCGAGAAGGCCGACGAGATCTTCGACTTGATGGAAAAGTTCGCGGGCTACGGCTTCAACAAGTCGCACGCGGCCGCGTATGCGCTGCTGTCCTACCACACGGCATACCTCAAGCATCACCACACCGCAGCGTTCATGGCAGCCAATATGTCGCTGGCCATGGACGATACCGAGAAGGTCAAGATCCTCGTTGAGGACTCGATCGACGTGTGCGGCCTGACCATCCTGCCGCCGGACGTGAACCAGTCGTCCTACCGCTTCCGTCCTGACGGCGAGGCGGGCAAGAAAGCTACCAAGATCCGTTACGGCATGGGCGGCGTGAAGGGCGCAGGCCAGAACGCGATCGAGGCGATCATCGCCGCACGCGAAAGCGGCGGCCCGTTCACCAGCCTGTTCGACTTCTGCAAGCGCGTGGACAAGAAGCAGATCAACCGCCGCACAGTGGAAGCATTGATCCGCGCCGGCGCCTTCGATTGCTTCGGCGTCGACCGCGCGGTGCTGTTTGCCTCGGTCAGCTTCGCCATGGAATACGCGGACCAGGAGGCCAAGTCGGCCAACCAGGTCAGCCTGTTCGGCGGCGACGATTCCGACCTGGTGGCGCCACCGGATTACGTTCAGGCCACGGCCTGGACCGACCGCGAAAAACTGGCGGAAGAAAAGATCGCGCTGGGCTACTACCTGTCCGGCCACATGTTCGACTCCTACGCGCAAGAAGCGCGCCGCTTCGCTCGCACCAAGCTGTCGGAGCTGGAGCCGTCGCGCGAACCGCGCATGATGTGCGGCGTCATTTCCGGCATCCGCACCCAGATGACCCAGCGCGGCAAGCTGCTGATCGTCACGCTGGACGACAAGACCGCCGTGGTCGAAGTCACCGTCTACAACGAAGTCTTCGAGCCGAACAAGCATATGTTCAAGGAAGACGAATTCCTGTGCGTGACGGGCAAGGTGTCGGAAGACCGCTTCTCCGGCGGCCTGCGCATCTCGGCGGAAAAGGTCTACAACATTACGGCCGCGCGCATCCAGTTCGGCCGCCAGATCGGCCTGTCGCTGCCGAAAGCCGTGCCGTCCGCTAAACTGGCGGAGGTGCTCGGCCCACATCGCGACGAATACGGCCTGCCGGTTTCCATGCGCGTGAAACCGCAAGGCATCGATTGTGTGTTGCAACTTGGAGACGATTGGCGCGTCGCGCCGTCGGATGCGCTGAAAATAGCACTGGAACAAGGCCTGGGTGCGCAGGAAGTAGCAATCGAGTATTGATGTGTTATTGCATGGGTGATAACATTTTTCAACCATGCTATTTAATTCATTCAGCTTCCTGCTAGGCTTCCTGCCGGTCACCCTGATCGGCTACTTCCTGCTCGCGCGGCGCAACCCGACCTGGGGCGTGGCATGGCTGGCGCTGGCCTCCATTTTCTTCTACGGCTGGTGGGACGTGCGCTACGTGCCGCTGCTGCTTGGCTCTGTGGTGATCAATTACGGCAGCGCGCAAGCGATCCGCCGCGCACAGGGCAGTGCGCGCACCTGGTGGCTGGCCGGTGCGGTCGCCGCCAACCTTGTGCTGCTTGGCTATTACAAATACGCGAACTTCTTCTACACCAGCCTGACCGGACACCATTCCGACGCGCTGCAGGTGGTGCTGCCGATCGGCATATCGTTCTTCACCTTTACCCAGATCGCCTTCCTGGTCGACACTGCGCGCGGTTTTGTGCAGGAAGGGCGCTTTATCCACTACCTGCTGTTCGTCACCTATTTCCCGCACCTGGTGGCCGGTCCCGTGCTGCACCACAAGGAAATGATGCCGCAGTTCGCCGACCCGCGGAATGCGCTGCCGCGCGCGGATAATTTTTCCGTCGGCGCCACCATCTTCATCATCGGCCTGGCGAAGAAAACGCTGCTCGCCGATACGCTGGCGCCCTATGCGAACGCTCTGTTCGCAGCGCCGGGCGAACCTACACTCCTGGTGGCGTGGGGCGGCGTGCTGGCTTATGCTTTCCAGCTGTACTTCGATTTCTCCGGTTATTCCGATATGGCGATCGGCCTTTCGCGCCTGTTCGGCGTGAACCTGCCGCTGAATTTCAATTCGCCCTACAAGTCCTTCAACATCGTCGAATTCTGGCGCCGCTGGCATATGACGCTGTCGCGCTTCCTGCGCGACTACCTCTACATCCCGCTCGGCGGCAACCGCCACGGCGCCGTGCGCGCCAAGGTCAACCTGATGGTGACCATGCTGCTGGGCGGCTTGTGGCACGGCGCCAGCTGGAATTTCGTGGTATGGGGCGGGCTGCACGGCCTATATCTCGTCATCGCGCACGCCTGGCAAATGTTCAAGGACCGCATGGGCTGGAAAGGGAACGGCGGCCGCGCCGGGCGTTTCGCGGCATGGGCGCTGACTTTCGTCGCCGTGACGTTCGCCTGGGTGTTCTTCCGTGCGGCGGACCTGCCATCGGCGCTGCGCATCGTGGCCGGCATGGCCGGTCATTCAGGAGTGACCTTGCCCGACGCCATCGGCGCGCGACTGGGCGGCTTTGCACATACGCTGGAGCAGCTTGGCATTGGCTGGACGCTGGGCGGCGGCACACAGTTCATTGAAACCTGGTCCTGGGTGATTCTTGCGGCCCTGGTTGCCTTCCTTGCGCCGAACACGCAGCAGATCATGCACCGTTTCACCCCGGCGCTGGACCACGATGGCACGGCGGCCCCGGCGCGCCTGTCCTGGCTGCCGGCGCCGCGTCCCGCCTTCGCTGCGGGGCTGCTGGCAGTGGCCTGCCTGCTTGCGCTGTCGCGTCCAAGTGAATTCCTTTATTTCCAGTTCTGACCATGCCAAACGTCTCGCATCATCATTACCTGCGCAAACTGGGCCTGGCCATGCTGGGGGGCTTCCTGCTGGTGGCCAGCGTGGTTGTGCTGGCCGACCCCTACGATTTGTACGGCGTAGTGCGTAAGCCCGGCCTGAATGCGAAGAAACCGGTGCCGACCCGTTTCCGCAACGAGATCAAGCTGTCCGGCGCCGAGCGTGTCGGCGCCACCCAGTTCCTGGTCGGGAATTCGCGTGTTGAAGTCGGCTTCGATCCTGACAGCCCTGCGTTGGGCGGCGGCGCCTATAACCTCGGCTTGGCCGGCACCGGCACCATGACGGCGGTGGGGCAGCTGCAATATTTGCGGAGCACGGGCGTGAAACCCAAGCGCGTCATCGCCGGCATCGAATTCCACGATGCGCTGCTGGCGCCGGGCCAGCACGGCGGCGCTCGCCGCGTGCCGGCCGTGATGGCCGGCTGGAGCTGGCACGTGGAGAGCCTGTTGTCGCTGGGCTCCTTGCGCGACGCGGCTGCCACCTTCGCCATGCAGCGCGATAGCGAAGCCGAGACCATGACGGCGCGCGGCCTCAATCCGCTCAGCGAATACGAAAAGTATGTGCGCTACGAAGGCTATTACAAGATCTTCCGCCAGCGCGCGGAGGAGAACGCTGCCACGCTGGTGCGCAAGGCGCCGGGCGACCTCGATCGCGGCGGCTTGCACGAGGAATTGCGCACCTTGCTGGAAGCGGCGGCGCGCGACAACCCGGGCGTTGAAGTCCATGTACTGTTCTACGCCTACCACGCGCAGTTGATGGCGCTGTACGAAGCCAGCGGCTTGTGGCCGCGCTTTGAGGAATGGAAGCGCATCGTGCTGGAAGAAGTGGAAGCGGCGCGCGCCCGCTACCCGCAGGCGCGCATCATGCTGCATGACTTCAGCGGCTTCGGTGACTACAATTGCGAACCGATCCCCGGCCCCGGCGACAAAGGCCGCACACACTGGTACTGGGAAGCGGGACATTACAAGCCTGCACTGGGCGAGGTGATGATGGAGCGTATGCTGTCCGGTGTGCCGGCCGGCAGTTTCGGCATGGACCTGAACTTGCAGAACCTGGAGCAGGACCGCCAGCGTATCGCCAGCGAGCGCGCCACCTGCGCGGCGGCGCATCCGGAACTATTCACCGAAGCGCGCGAACTGGTCGAGCGCGCGCAACGCCGGCAAGGAAAGGGGATCTAAGATGGAAATGAAACGCATCAACGCAGGCAAGCTGCGCGCCATCGGCTATGACGAGAGCGCGCGCGTGCTGCGCGTCGAATTCGACGACGGCAGCGCCATTGATTACGACGGTGTCGCGCGTGACGTATGGCAGCGCCTGTCCACTACGGGCAGTGCGTGGAGCTTCTACCGCGACAATATCGAAGAAGAGTACACCGGCCGCAAAGGCCGCGCCAAACCGCAGGCGGGCACACGCCCCCCCGGCCTGGACGACCTTTTCGGCGGGTAAGACTACATGTCTTTCAGTCCGGTGATGGCGTAGCCTTTGCTGCCCATCTGCTGGATCAACTGGTCGATATGGTAGTTGGGCAGGATTTGCACATCATCATCGACTTCCAGTGATTGCTCGGCTGGCAGCCAGTCGGTGTTGATGGCTTCTTGCGGGATGGGTTTGCCCTCGGGCACGGCGAGGTAGGAAAAAATGCCGTTGTGTTCGGCACGACGATAGATATCCAGGCGCATCTTCATCTCCCTTCAACTAAGTCCTACGCACAGGCTGCGTAACGCTTTGATTCTACTCCGCTTGCGCGGCGACGGCCATGCAAGTTTAGCGGCCGAGTGAACTCAGCACGGCAAAGTTGACCTGGGTCATCAAATCGTAGCGTCGGCGCATCTCGGCGCGTTTCTTCGATGGAATTTCTTCCATCTCGGGCGCTTGCAAAGGCGCGCAACCCATTTGCCAGTCGCCATCCGCACGCTGTGTCGCGCCGAATTCCTGCCATAGGCTGTCGTAGTCAGCCTTGACCTTGCCCTTGCGCATGGACTTGGCACAGACGGTGCGGTTGTGGTTGCCGACCAGGACCAGGTGATCGCAGCCGACAGCGTGGCCCAGCTGGCTGGCCAGGCGCACCAGCAGGTTCTTTGGACGCAAGCCATGCAAGTCGCGCGTCGCTTCGCGCGATAGTTCGAGCCCGGCGCCGCATTGCGGGCCCTGCACGCAGCCAATACCAACTTGGCGTAGCGCACCTTCCTGCACAAAGGAGAAGGCCAGCGAGTACACCAGGGTGCCCTGGCACATCAGCTGTAACACCAGCTCGCCTTCGCGTTCCATCGGGACTACGGCGCGAAGTTCGATGGTATAGTTGGCCCCCGATTTCCCCGTAAAGCAGGCCAGTTGCAGACCACCGCGCGCGGCCTGCACCACGGCGTCCCCCAGGCCTTGCTGGACAATAAAACGGTAGTGGTCGCCAAGCGCAGCCAGGCGGCGCTGCTGGCACAGGCGTTTGCTGAGCCAGGGACGGTAAATTTTATGGATCAGGCGCGGCTGCGCCTTGGCCAGTTCGCGCAGGGACGGGTGGGAGTTGAGCAATTCCAGCCAGCCGCGCGTGAGGCGCGGGGCGGTCATGGCGCGGGCATGCAATTTCAGCGCCGAGGTGAGCCGGGACAGCGAGGACTTTGGCTCCAGGCCGGAATTCAGCGTGATTGCGTGCAGATACATTGCGTTATTTATTTGAAACAGTGCGTTACAATCTGCTAATGCTAAATGCGCGCACTGGTTTGGGGCAATACTGTAAGCACACCTACGTGTATCACTTATAGCTTTCCTCAAGTCAACATATGCTTCACTGCGGCTTATTTCAAAAGTGAATAAGATTGCTACGTTAAACCCTTAGTTGCGTTTTTTTCCTTATGCGTTTTCCGTTCTTGTTGCCGACAGCCGGGTTCATCGTCACCTACCTGCTGTTCGACTGGATCAGCTATGTTGAGCCGCTGTTCGGCCTGAACATTACCCCGTGGAATCCTGACACTGCGCTGGGTCTGGTGTTCTGGCTGGTGTATGGCCGGCGCGCGGCACTGCCCTGGTTCCTGGCCCTGGTGGCGGGCGATGTGCTGGTGCGCGGCATGCCGGGCGGCTGGTCGGGCACCTTGCTGACGGCGGCCTGGCTGACTTGCGGCTATGGCATGCTGGGCGAAACTTTGCGCCGCGTGCTGGGCGGGCTGCCGATCTTTAATTCCCGCGACAGTTTTTACCGCTGGCTGGCCATCGTGGCCGCAGGCACCTTGCTGAATGCGGTGGGCCATATCAGCTTGCTGGCCTGGCTTGGCCTGGTGCCTTGGAGCGAGTGGCTGCGCGGTGTGTGGCGCTTCGGCTTTGGCGATCTGGTGGGGGTAGTGGTCAGCATGCCGCTGCTGCTTAAGCTGGCTAATCCGCAAGGCCGCGTCCATTTGCGCGAGGCCACATGGAAGCCGGAAACACTGGGCTACCTGGCGCTGGCGATTTTCGTGCTGTGGGCGGTATTCGGCTACATCGTTACGTCTGAATTCAAGCACTTCTACTTCCTGTTCCTGCCGCTGATCTGGGCCGCTTCGCGCCAGGGCGTGAACGGTGCGGCGCTCGTGGTATTCGTGCTGCAGATGGCGATCGTCACCCTGGTCAAGGCCAACCATGCCAACAACATCACCGTGTCCGAGCTGCAGATGCTGGACGCGGTGCTGGCGCTGGTCGGCTTCTTCGTCGGCATCGTGGTTGACGAACGGCGCCAGGTGGCGGAAGAATTGAAGCAGACCTTGCGCCTGGCTGCCGCCGGCGAAATGGCGGCGGCCCTGGCGCATGAACTGAACCAGCCGATGACGGCGCTGGCGGTCTATGGCAAGGCTTGCGAGCACCTGCTCGCGCGCGGCGAAGTGGGCGACCTGCTGAAAAACGCCATCGGCCAGATGATCAACGAATCGGCGCGTGCAGCGGACGTGGTGAAGCGCCTGCGCGACTTCTTCCGCACCGGGGCCATGCAGCTGGAAAGCGTGGGCTCCGCTACCCTGATGGCCGGCATCGTGCAGCAATTCCGGCCGCAGTTTATCGAGCATGGGGTGCAGCTGACGGTAGCCGAGGCGCCGTCGCTGCTGGTGCAGGTGGACCGCCTGCAAATCGAACTGGTGCTGCGCAACCTGCTGGCCAACGCCCTCGACGCCGTGCGCATGAGGCCAGCCGGCCAACGCAGCATCGAGCTCACGGCGGAGAACATCGGCGGCAAGCTGCGCTTCACGGTGGAGGATAGCGGCGAGGGCCTGACGCCGCAGGCGGCCGCACGCCTGTTCGAGCCATTTGTCTCAACCAAGGCCACCGGCATGGGCCTGGGCTTGGTGCTTAGCCGCGCCATTGTCGAGGCCCACGGCGGGACTTTGTGGGGCGAGGTTGCCGCCCATGGGGTGTTTCGATTTATACTGCCGGCGCTGGACTCTGGAGAATAGCCTTGTCAAACCTTACTGTATTCATCGTCGACGATGATCCTTCGCTGCGCGACGCGCTTGGCCTTCTGCTGGGCGTACGCGGCTACCGTACCGCCGTTTTCGCCAGCGCCGAAGCCTTTTTGCAGGCCTGGCTGCCCGAGTGGTCTGGCTGCCTGGTGGCCGACATCCGCATGGGCGGCATGGACGGACTGACGCTGCAGCGCAAGTTGAATGAAATGGGTTGCCTGCTGCCGGTGATCATCGTGACCGGCCATGGCGACGTCAGTTCGGCGCGCGAAGCCTTCAAAGCGCGCGCTGTGGATTTCCTGGAAAAGCCTTTCGACGACGACAAGCTGATTTCAGCCATCGAAGAAGCGTTCTCGATGCAACAGCGCCAGCGCCAGGACCAGGACCGCCGCAACCAGCGCGACCAGTTGCTGGCCGAGCTGACGCCGCGCGAGCGCGAAGTGTTCGAATTGGTGGTGATGGGCCGCCACAACCGCGAAATCGCACCGCAGCTGAATATCAGCGTGCGCACCGTGGAGGTGCACAAAGCCCGCCTGATGGCCAAGCTGGGCGTGGACAACGTGGCGGACCTGGTGCGTGTCGCCCTGCGCGAATAAGGTTTAGCTGCTACGCTTAAGCTGCGCGCCAGCGCAGCACTACTTCCATAACCTGCTGCGGCGTGATCGCCGTCATGCAGCTGCAAGCCGCCTTGTCCTGGCAGCTGCCGCAAGCCTGGGCTGCGCTCAGGTTGACTGCGCGCTCGCCCAAGGCGCCCCAGCGCGCGATATCGATAGGTTTAATTGGCGGGAACAGGCCGAGGGTGTTGCGGCCCATGGCCGCTGACAGGTGCAGCGGGCCGGTGCCGCTTGCCACCAGGCCGTCGGCGCGGCCGATCAGGGCCAGCAGCTCGCGCAAATCCAGTTTTCCGCACACATTGTTCACATTCGGCAGCTCCAGCAGGGCCGGCGCCTGCTGGGCCAGCAGCTCGCCTTCGGCCGCACTGCCGGTCAGCCAGATTTTCACGTCGCCATAAGCTTGCAGCAGCCGCGCCAGTTCGGTGAAGTGGCCCAGCGGCCATTCGCGGCCATTGCCGTTCGACTTGGTATGCAGGATCACGTTGCAACCGCCTTCACCCAGCAACGCATCGACCTTTTCGCTGGACGGCGGCAGCAAGCCGTACATCGGCCAGACTTCCTGCAGCGGCGGGATGTCGGTCAGGCCCAGTGGGCGCAGCAGCTCGAAATTGAGCTGGGCTTCATGCAGCTGCGATTTCACGCGGCTGAAATGGAGCAATTCGTTGCAGCTGAACCAGTGGTAGAAGCGGTGGCTGGTGCCAATGCGGCGCGCAATGCCGGCGCGCCAGGCGGCAAGAGCGATGCGGCGCACGGGGAAGGCCAGCAGCACCGTGTCGTAGCCGGCGGCACGCATATGCTGCGCCAGGTCGGGCAAGTCTTCCAAGGCCAGCACTTCGTCCACGTTCTTGCACTGGCCGACCGTGTGGGCGGCATAGCGGCGCACCAGGAAGGTGATATGCACGCCGGGATAGCGCAGTTTCAGCCAACCGGCGCTCGGCAGGGTGAGTACCACGTCGCCGATATTGTCGGTGCGGGTGACCAGGATGCGGCGCGGCTGTTTCCCAGCATTCGCACCTTTCGTCACATACAGGCAGATGCCGGCCAGGCTGCAAGCCATGGTGATGTAAAAGAGTTTGGTCGCCATCAACCAGAACATCACGTCGGTCAGGCCAAAGCCGATATAGCACACCACCATCACCATGCCCGCCAGTGCGGCAGGGCGCTGGCCCTTGTCTTCCGCGTGCAGCATGTGGCGGAAGAACTGGAACGGCGCCGCGTACATGGCCAGCAGCAGGCTCAGGTCGAGCAGGCCGCCGGTGGCCAGCGTGTGCAGGATGTCATTATGGCTGCTGCTGAAACCCAGCGCCGGGCCTTGCTGCATCAGGCCCTGGTTGGCCAGCGCATGCAGTGCCATGTCAAAGTTGTCGCGGCCTACGCCCAGCCAAGGGTGGGCTTTGATCATCAGCCAGGAAGCCTTCCACAATTCCATGCGTACGCCAAGCGAAGTGGTGACGTCGCCGCGCTCAAAATAGGCATGGAGGTCGGAGAGGCCGATTGCTACGCGCTCTTCCACGCCGGTGGCGGGAATGAAGTAGGCCAGTATGCACAGGACGGCCGCCACGGCCAGTACCACCAGCATGCGCTTGCCGTGCATGCGGCTGCCGTAGCGCGCCAGCGGCACTGCGGCGAGTATCATGGCAAGCCAGCCGCCGCGCGCGCCGGACATCGCCGATGCGACCAGGCCGGCAAGCAATGCCAGCGGAGCCAGGTAGCGCATCAGGCGCGAGGTATTCAGGCTGCATAGCGCCATCAGGCCCATCGCCACCGCCAGGTCGCCGAAGGTGATTGCGTGGTGGGTAAAGCCTTCTGCCCGCGGCGGCGTGCCATCGGGGAACGGGACACCCCAGGCATGGACCTGCAGCGTGCCAATAATGGCCGCGGCGACTGTGCCAACGAAAAGCCCCAGCCAGAAATACTTCACACGCGGTTTCAGATAATAGAACACGCCGATGCACGACAGGCCAAACAACATGCGCGAAGGGCCGTCCAGGGTGCGCAGTGGCTGCTGGTCGGTGAACATGCGCACCAGCGAGACCAGGAAGTAGGCGCTGAAGGCGAACACCATGAAGCGCACGGCGCTCCAGTTGTCGCGATAGCAATCGAATACGCCGTCGCGGAAGTGCCAGATGAACAAGACCAGCGCCATCGCCAGGATAGAGCCGACACCGAATGGCGTGGTCAGCGCAAGTGCCGGCAAGGCAAATACCATCAGGTTGGGGAGCAGGCGTGTCTTGGCAGGCGTTAAATCGTGGGTTTCCAGCATGGAAAGCGCTATCGAGCGGGGGCGAAAAATGGCCGATTATAGCAGCCGGGCCGCGCCAGCCCTTGCCCAGACGTGTGTTGTTGCCCTTGCGGCAATCGGTAATAATGCCTGGCTACAGGAACTGGAAAATGGATGACATGAACCCGCAATCGGCCCGCACCCTGGTGATCTCGCCCAACTGGATCGGCGACGCCGTCATGGCGCAACCGCTGCTGCAGCTGCTGAAGGCTGCCCACCCGGAGCGTCCGATCGACGTGCTTGCGCCGCCGGTCGTGTCGCCGGTCTGGCGACAGATGCCGGAAGTGGCCGAGGTGCTCGAGACCCCATTCCGCCATGGTTCGCTGCAGCTGAAGGAGCGCTGGCGCTATGCGCGCCTGCTGCGCCAGCGCGGTTACGCCGATGCCTACATCCTGCCGAACACCCTGAAATATGCCTTGATCCCCTGGCTGGCCGGCATCGCGCGCCGTGTCGGCTACAAGGGCGAGAGCCGTTATGGCCTGATCAACGTCATGCACCATGACGACACGCCGCCAAGGCCGATGGTGCCGTTTTACGCGGCGCTGGCCGACGTGCCGGGCGCGCCGCTGCGCAGCGGCCTGCCCAAGCCGCGCATGGCCGCCAGCGGTGCCCAGGTGGCTGCGGCATGCGCTAAAGTCGGCCTGGATCCGGCCCGTCCGCTGGTGGTATTCGCTCCGGGCGCAGAATTCGGCGGCGCCAAGCGCTGGCCTCAGGCCCATTTCGGCCAGCTCGCCCAGCACATCCTGGCGCGCGACCCGCAAGCCCAGGTTGCGTTGCTAGGCTCTCCCAAAGATGCCGATACCTGCAACGAGGTAATTGCGGCTGCCGGTGCGCCATCTGGCCTGGTCAGCCTGGCCGGCAAGACTTCGCTGGCCGACGCGGTGGCCCTGATCGCCCGTTCGGCTGCGGTGGTCAGCAACGATTCCGGCCTGCTGCATGTGGCGTCGGCCCTGAATCGCCCGGTGATCGCCATCTACGGCCCGACCGACCCCGACCACGCCCCTCCATTCTCCGACATGGCCGCCTCGATTTCGCTGCGCCTGGAATGCTCGCCATGCCGCCAGCGCGAATGCCCGCTCGGCCACCAGAACTGCATGCACGGAATCAGCGCCGGCCAGGTGTGGCAAACGCTTGAACCGATGATCAACCGTTGACGATGGGCTGGGCAATGATCCACAGGCTTAGCAGGGTGTAAGCCACCATCAGCGCCAGCATCGGCAACTGGCTGCGGGCAGCCCGCGCGCCGAACTGGCGCAGGGCAGTCTGGTGCCCCAGCCATACCGCCGCCACGTGGCCGGCCACGATGGCGAACAGCGACACATACCACACCATGCGCGCATCGACGATGCCCAGGCGGATGAAGTAAAAGCGTGTGCCAAACAAATCCCAGCCCAGGTTGAGCGGGTCGGAAGCCAAAGGAATCAGGTATTGCCCTGCCATCGCCAGGAAGGACAGGTAATGGGCGAAATGGTAGGCGATGGCGATCGGCACCAGTGTCAGCACATACCAGCCGGCCGTCTGCGCTAGCCCAGCTCCGCCGCCGCACCACGCGATTGCGCGGCACACAACCAGGTAGACCAGCAGGAATAGCGCCGGCAACAGGCACAGGGCGCCCGCGCGCAGCAAGGCTGGCGGCGCGTCCAGCGCGGTTTGCAGGTCCAGCCAGGGTTGCGTTTCCAGCAAGCCGTCGAAGCTGACGGAGGCCAGCATCAGCATCACCAGAACGATATGCGACCAGCCTAGCGGCGCTTCAACCAGCAGCCCGGCGCTGAAAGGGCGTAGTTGCCAGCGCCCGTCATGCACACGATTGGGCGCAAAGCGCGCCAGCAGGCCAAAGACCACGGCAAACACTTCCCCATGTTCGAGCCAGCAACGGCGGCCGAACAGATACATGCCGAGCCAGGACAGGCCGGAATAGGCGAGCATGGCGGCGGCCAGGCGGGCCGGCTGCTCGCTTCCCTCCCAGTTAAGTTCCATGTTCACGAAGACGAAGAACAGGATAGCGGCCGGCCACACGCCGCCCCACGCCGGCCAGGCCAGCTTGCCGGGGCGCTCGCCCAGCGTCCAGCGGTAAATGGTGTCGATGGGATTGACCAGTGCCCACAGGTCGCCCAGCAGGGCCGCTACGAAGGCCATGCCGACCCACCAGACAGCCCATACCATGGGTGGCGCGATATTCTTGAACGGATTCTGGGTGCCGACAAATCCCGCGCAGAGGACCAGCAGGAAGAGGGCCAGCACGGCAGCGCGCGACACCGTCGCCAGTACGCCTGCCAGGGGAATGTGTTCCAGCACGGTGAACGCCTGCCCGGTTGCGCGCGGCTGCATATTGCGCTGGCGCGCCAGCAGCAGGAAAGTGACCGCTACGGTTGCCCCGGCGCCGCTCATGAACATCCATAACGGTAGCGGCAGGTCGAAGCGCTGGCCGAAGCCGTGCGCCAGCGCCGGCAAGGGAAGGGCTGCCAGCAGCCAGCGCTTCATCGGGGCACGACTTCCACGTAAAGCAGGGCTGGTGCGTGGTGGTGGCCCTTGCCATGCGCCGCCAGGGGGAAGCGGCCCAGGGCCTGCGCCTGGAGCTGGAAGCGGCCCGGGGTTCCAGCCTTGAGCGTCAGATGCAGATCATAGCCATGAAGGTGGAGGTCCATCGGGCTATCGCTGCGCAATTCGAGGACCAGGGTGTCGCCCTGCGGCACGCGCACGGTGGGCGCCGGGTCGGCGATGCGCTGCTGCCTTACTTCGAAACTGGCATTCTGTTGCGCGGCCCACACAGGGGCACCCGCCAACAGCGTTAGCGTTGCAAACAGCCAGTGAGGGCGGGGCAGGCGCATATGGTGATTCTAGCCCGGCAGGCGTAATATTCAACGTCTGACCCTGCAAAAGAAGGAGTGGACCATGCGTATCCGTTTCCTGCTTCCCCTCGCAGTCGCCCTGGGCGTGCCCGCCCTGGCCAGCGCCGAAATCCTGGCGATGATGAACTACGAAACCAAGTCCCCCGAATCGCTCAAGGCCCTCAAGAGTCCGGTGGCGCCGGGCGCACGCAAGGAAGGCATCGCGATCGTCGATGTCGATCCAAGCTCCAAGACCTTCGGCAAAATCGTCAAGGACATCCCGCTGCCGGCCGACCTGGTGGCGCACCACATCTTCTACAACCACGATATGAGCAAGGCCTATATCACGGCGCTGGGCAAGCCCGAGCTGCGCGTGATGGACATGAAGTCCAAGGACTACGCCATGACCACCGTCAGCATGCCCGATTGCAGCATCGGCGAGGATGTCGCTTTTTCGCCTGACCACAAGCATTGGTACGTCAGCTGCATGGGCAGCCAGTCCATGGTGGTAGGCGACGCGATGAGCGACAAGGTGCTCAAGACGATTAAGGTGGCAGCGCCATATCCGCATGGGCTGGCAGTTTCGGGCGGCGCCGACCGCATCCTGCTGACATCGACCGTGCGCGCCTCAGACCTGGGCGATGCGGGCGAGGTGATCAGTGCCGTGGAGGCCAGCAGCGGCAAGGTGCTGGGCACCTACAAGGTATCGAAGAAAGCTTCGCCCGCCGGCGAGGCGCCGGTGGAAATCCTGTTCGTGCCGAATGCGAAACCGGCCGTGGCCTATGTCACCAATATGTATGGCGGCACTTTGTGGACCGCCAGCTGGAATCCCTCGAAAAAGGATTTCGAAGTCGCGCAAGTCTATGACTTTGCCGATGCCAAGGCCGGCGTGCCGCTGGAGATCTACTTCAACAGGCAGGCTTCGCGCATGTACATCACCAGCGCCAAGCCGGGCCAGTTGCACATCTTCGACATCTCGGCCAAGGCGGGCGAGCCCAAGCTGCTCAAATCCATCGCCGCGGCGGAGGGTGCGCACCACGTGGCCTTCACCAAGGACGGCAAATATGCCTTCGTGCAGAATGCCTTGCTTAACCTGCCGGGCATGAGCGACGGCTCGGTCACCGTGATCGATTTGCAGACCGGGGCCGTGGTCACCAGCATGGATACGCTGAAGAACTCCGGCCTTAACCCCAACAGCATCGTGCTGCTGCCGAAGTGGAACGAGATGATGGGGCACTGAGCCTGGCGCCGGGGATATACTTGCGGCATGACCCCGCTTGTCCTTATTCCCGGCTATATGCTGGATGACGCCTTATGGGATGGCATGCTGCCTTTCCTGCCTCCCGAACTTCCGCTGCATTTCGCCAGCCTGGCCGAAGGCGATTCCATTGCCGCCATGGCGCAAGCCATCCTGGCCAAATGCCCGAAGCAATTCAGCCTGCTGGGCTTTTCGATGGGCGGCTACGTTGCGCGTGAAATCGTGCGGCTGGCGTCTGATCGCGTACAAACGCTGGCGCTGGTCGCCACCTCTAGCCGCGCCGACCTGCCGCTGCAAATCGAGCAGCGCAGCAAAGCCGCCCGCGCCAATCCGATCGGCGCCTTCCGCGGCCTGGGACGCGCCGCCATCGCGCAATCGCTGCATCCCGATAACGCCGGCAACGAAGCGCTGGTCGCACATGTGCGCATCATGGGTGAGCGCCTTGGCCGCGAAGTCTTCGTGCGCCAGTCGCTGATCGTGCGCGATGCCGACACGAGCCGCCTGTCCGACATCCAATGCCCCACGCTGGTCGTTGCCGCCGCCGAAGACCAGCTGCGCAGCCCCGAGGAAGCGCGCGAGCTGGCCGACGGTATTCCCGGCGCGCGCCTGGTGACAATACCCAACGCGGGCCACCTCATCCCTCTCGAACAAGCGCAGGCGCTCGCTAGCGCCATCTCTGCGATTTTTCGATAGCTTCTGCATAAAGCGGCGAAGCGTGGGCTTGCCAGCCATGTTGCGAAGCCAGCCCGGTGCCGCGCAACGGCCCGCGCCTGCCGATGCAGCAGGTCAGCTTCGCCAGCAAGGATCGCGCTTTCACTGGCTACTTCAGCGCTGGCTCAATCAGCGCTTCGCCGCCAGCCGTGCAAAGATAATCAGGCCAGCTTGAAGCGGCCCACCTGGCCGGTCAGGCGACCCGCTTCATCCTGCATGGCGCTGGCTGCGGCGGCTGCCTGTTCCACCAGGGCGGCATTCTGCTGCGTCACGTTGTCCAGCTGGACGATCGCCTGGTTGACCTGTTCGATGCCCACCGTCTGCTCGCTGCTGGCTGTGGCGATCTCCGACATGATGGAGGTGACGCGCTGGATGCTGGCGACCACCTCGTCCATCGTGCTGCCGGCCTGGTTCACCAGTTCACTGCCGGCCTGCACCTGCTGCACCGTATTGTTGATCAAGTCCTTGATCTCGCCGGCCGCCTGCGCGCTGCGCTGCGCCAGGCTGCGCACTTCACTGGCCACCACGGCGAAGCCGCGTCCCTGTTCGCCGGCGCGCGCCGCTTCCACAGCTGCATTGAGTGCCAGGATATTGGTCTGGAAAGCGATGCCGTCGATGACCGCGATAATGTCGACGATCTTGGTCGAGGCGGCATTGATCGAGCCCATGGTGTGAACCACCTCGCTCACCACGCTGCCGCCGCGTGTCGCCACATCGGAAGCGGTGGCAGCCAGGTCGCGTGCGGTGCGGGCATTATCGGCGTTGTTGCGCACGGCCGATGTGAGCTGCTCCATCGAGGAGGCCGTTTCTTCCAGCGTGCTGGCCTGGTGCTCGGTGCGGGCCGACAGGTCGTGGTTGCCGGACGCGATCTGCTGCGAAGCGGTGGCGATGCTTTCCGTGCCGTGCCGCACCTCGCTCACGATGCCGGCCAGGCTGTCGTTCATCGCCTTCAGTGCCTTCAGCAACTGGCCCGCCTCGTCGTCGCCATGCGCTTCGATGCGGCGGCTTAAATCGCCGTCCGCCACCGTCTGCGCAATCTGCACCGCTTCGTTCAGCGGCTTGACGATGGAGCGCGTCGTCAGCCAAGCAAAGCCGATGCCGAGCATGACCGCCGCTACGCCCAGCGTGATCAACAGGTTGCGGCCGCTATGATTGCCGGCCTGGATTTCGTCGGCAACCGCATCCAGGTAGTTGTGCTCGGCCGCCGTCACTTCGTCCAGCGCGCCAAGATAGGTCACGCGGCGCGCCTCCATGTCGATGAACAGGCGCTGCGCCGCTTCCATATCGCCGTCGGCCTTGGCCTTGTAGACCGCCTTGCGCTGGTCGACGTATGCCTTGCGGCTGGCCAGGACTTTTTCGTAGGCGCTGCGGGAGGCGGGGTTGGTCAGGAATTTGGCGAGCAAATCCTGGATTTCGGTAGCGCGGCCCGAGGCGGCCTTCATTTGCGCTTCGATGGATTTCTGCTGCTCGGGATCGGACACCATATATGCCGCGGTGGTGCGCGCAGCATTCACTTCGACTACCTTTTGCCACTCCGCCACCAGACGCTCGTTGCGAACGTTTTCGGCGACCAGGGCCTCGGTCTTGGCACTAGCGCTTTGCAAGCGCATGATGCCCACCACCGTCATCGCCGCCAGCAAAACCAGCACCACGGCAAAAGCCAAACCAAGGCGCGCCCCTATTTTGAGGTTCTTCATCGAGATTTCCTCCCAGAATTGGTTTCACGATAGTAACCCCAAATCGCGGGCCCAAGCGAGCGCCATTGCTGAGAATTTTTGATAGTATGCTGCACAAAATACAACGCGGGTTTATAACTAGAATGCTTTTGTCCAATCTGTCCGACCTGATTTCCCGCCTGCTGCCTGCCCGCAAGCCAGCGCAATCGATGGAGCGCAAGGAAGTGCGCAAGGCCTTGATCGATACCCTGCAGCCGCTGTTGATGGCGCAAGGCTTCACGCGCTTCCACGGTGCGACCGCCTGGCGCCGTAGCGCGCAGTGGATTGACGTGGTGGAGATCGACTTTGTCGACACGGTAAGCTACCGCCGCGACTCACCCACGCTTGGCGTGGGGCGCTATCTTGCGTTTGCCCCGCGCGATCCGTTCTCCCGGGAGGTAAAGCTTATCGAAGGCCAGTTATGCCCAACGTCGGCTGAGTGCCACTTGCGCAAGGTGATGTTTCGCCTCGATCAGGCGCAAGGCACAAGCTGGGTGGTTTGCGATGAGCGCGACCTGCTCGCATGCTGCACGGAGGCGCAGCGCTTGCTCAACGAGCGCGTCTTCCCATGGTTTGTGTGGCTCGACGACATGGGTACGGTCCTGAAATTGCTGCGCAAGGGGAAACCGGACGTCGAAGGCAATTCGCGCGATCCCATGCGGCGCGGAACCTGGAATTACGACAGTTACTTCAGCCGCCAGGTTGTCGCCGGGATTGCGGCATTCAGATTGGGGCAATGGACCCTCTGCGCAGAAATCCTCGCGCCGGTATTGGACCGCGGAGGACTCCTGGTGCGCAACAAGAAGGTGATTCAACTGCCGGCGCAATCGCTCTCGCTGGTCCGCAAGGCCCTGGAGGCTGCGAACCTTCGAAAGGGTACCACCGTCACATCAGGATGACGTCGTACTGCTCCTGGTGGTAGGTGGTTTCCACCTGCAGTGAGATCTTTTTGCCGATAAAGTCGCCCAGCATTGCCAGGTGCTGCGATTCTTCTTCCAGGAACAGGTCCACCACTTCCTGTGAGGCGAGGATGCGGAATTCGCGCGGGTTGAATTGCTTGGCTTCGCGCAGCAGCTCGCGCAGGATCTCGTAGCAAATCGTGCGCGAGGTCTTGACCTGGCCCTTGCCTTCGCAGGCAGGGCAGGGCTCGCACAGGATGTGGGCCAGCGATTCGCGCGTGCGCTTGCGTGTCATTTCCACCAGTCCCAGCGCAGAGAAGCCGGATACCGACACCTTGGTGCGATCGCGCGCCAGGGCTTTCTTCAGTTCCGCGAGCACGGCGTTGCGGTGCTCGCTGTTCTCCATATCGATGAAGTCGAGGATGATGATGCCGCCCAGGTTGCGCAAGCGCAGCTGGCGCGCAATGGCATGCGCCGCTTCCAGGTTGGTTTTGAAAATCGTGTCGGCGAAATTGCGGCCGCCGACAAAACCGCCGGTGTTGACGTCGATCGTCGTCATGGCTTCGGTCTGGTCGACGATCAGGTAGCCGCCGGACTTCAGGTCAACGCGGCGTCCCAGGGCGCGGTGGATTTCTTCTTCCACGCCGTACAGGTCGAACAGCGGACGCTCGCCGGTGTAGTGCTGCAATCGCGGCAGGACCGACGGCGTGTAGACGCGGCCAAACTCCGTCAGCGACAGGAAGTTTTCACGCGAGTCGACCTGGATAGTGGCCGTCTCGTCGTGCACGAAGTCGCGCAGCACGCGCTGCGCCAGGTTCAAGTCCTGGTGCAGCAGGGAAGTCGGTGGCCGGGTGCGCGCGCCGTGGCATATCGCACCCCAGGTCTTGCGCAGGTATTCGATGTCGGCCTGCAGGTCGCTGTCCGAGGCTTCTTCGGCCTGGGTGCGCACGATGTAGCCGCCTTTTTCTTCCGGCGGCAGCAGGCTTTGCATGCGCGCACGCAGGGCTTCGCGGTCGGACTCTTTCTCGATCTTTTGCGAGATGCCGATATGGCCGTCCTGCGGCAGGTAGACCAGCATGCGGCCGGCGATGGAAATCTGGGTCGACAGGCGCGCGCCCTTGGTGCCGATAGGGTCCTTGATCACCTGCACGGTGAGGACCTGGCCGTCGAACAGCAACTTCTCGATCGGGGTCGGGGTGGCGTTCTGGGCGCCGTCATGCGGGCGGGCTTCCCAGATATCGGCAACGTGCAGGAAGGCTGCGCGCTCCAGGCCGATGTCGATAAAGGCCGACTGCATGCCGGGCAGCACCCGCACCACTTTGCCGGAATAGACGTTGCCCGCCAGGCCGCGCGTCAGGGTACGCTCGATATGCAGTTCCTGAACGGAGCCTTGCATGATCAGGGCGACACGGGTTTCCTGCGGGGTGATATTAATGAGGATGTCTTCGTTCATCAGGGGAGCTTTAATCCTGCCTGGCGCAGAAGTTGCGCCGTTTCGTACAGCGGCAGGCCCATGATGCCGGAGTGGCTGCCTTCGATGTGTTCTACAAACAGGGCGGCCAGGCCCTGGATGCCATAGCCGCCGGCCTTGTCGTAAGGTTCGGTGGTGGCGCAGTAGGTCTTGATCTCGGCTTCCGTCAGCTTGCCGAAGCGAACATCGGAGATCTGTGTGATATGGCCGGAAAAGTCTTGCGAGTGCACAGCGACCGAGGTCAGTACCTGGTGGGTACGGCCCGACAGCTTGTGCAGCATTTCAGTCGCTTCGCGCACATTGGCAGGCTTGCCGAGGATTTCGCCGTCGATGGTGACGGTGGTATCGGCGGCCAGGATGGGGCGCAGAATCAGGCGGCGTCGCTGGATGATGTCCCAGGCGAAATCGGCTTTTTCCTGGGCCACGCGGCCGACATAGGCCAGCGGTTCCTCGCCGGGAGTGACAGCTTCGCTCACATCCGGACCGCGCGGGCCGTCGTTACGCAGCAATAGCAACTCGAAGTCCACGCCGATCTGGCGCAGCAATTCGCGCCGGCGTGGACTCTTGGAAGCCAGGTAGATCTTCTTTTCGACCAGTTTCATCGGTTGCCTTAAGGGTTAGACACGATGATAAGGGTGGTTTTGCGTTATTGTCCACGCCCTATACAACTGTTCGGCCAACATGACGCGCACCATGCCATGCGGGAGGGTCAGGCTGGACAGGCGAATCATGCCTTCCGCCTTGGCTTTCAGCCCCGGATCGAGGCCGTCGGCGCCGCCGATCAGGAAGGCGGTATCGCGGCCATCCTGCTGCCAGGCTTCCAGCTGCTGGGACAGGCCCACGCTGGTCAGGTCCTTGCCGCGTTCATCGAGGGCGATGATGCGTACCGATTTGGGCAGTGCCGCCTCGATACGCTCCCTTTCCAGGGCCATGGCGGTGGCGGCGGTCTTGCTGCCGGAACGCTCAACGGGCTTGATTTCCTTCAGCACGATGCGCAGTTCCGGCGGCATGCGTTTCACGTATTCGGTGAAGCCGCTCTCAATCCAGGCCGGCATTTTATGGCCGACCGCAGCGATGATCAGCTGCACTTACTCTGCCGCAGCGGCCTTCTTCAGGCGCTTGATGACGGTTTTGACCGGGGTTGCGGCTGCACTGGCGGCTTTCTTCTCCTTGGCTGCCTTGGCGGATGCCTCGGCGGTCTTGGTGGAAGCGACCTTCACTTTCTTGCCTTCCGGCGCGACGACTTTCGGCGCTTTCTTGACGGCGGCTTTCTTTGCAGCGGCGCCGGCAGCGGCGGTTGCCTTGGCGGTGCCTGGCTTCTTGGCCGCTGGCTTTTTCTCGATCACCGCTTCGGCGGCCTTGGCGGCCTTGGTGGCAGCCAGGTGGCCGGATTTCTTCGGCGCGGCTTCCTTGGCAACTGCTGCCTTGCCTTCGGTGGTGGACTTGCGCTTGGCGGCGCCCAGTTTCACCGGCTTCTCGCCCCAGATTTCTTCCAGGCGGTAGTAAGCGCGGATCGGCGCCTGCATGATGTGGACGATCATGTCGCCCAGATCCACCAGTACCCATTCGCCGGTGTCTTCACCCTCGATGCCGATCACGTCGCCGCCGGCTTCCTTCACCTTGTCGCGCACGGACGCAGCCAGTGCCTTGGTCTGGCGGTTGGAAGTACCGGAAGCGATGGCGATGCGGTCAAAGAGGCTGGTCAGGCCGGTGGTGTCGAATACGACGATTTCCTGGCCCTTAACGTCTTCCAGGGCGTCGACGACGAGGGTTTGCAGTTTTTTAATATCCATTATTTAGTTCTTATACAAATTATGTTGTTCAATATAGTCTAGCACTACCGGTGGCAGAAGCGAGTTCGCCCCTTCCCCCCGTTGTAATGCAGCACGAATGGCAGTGGCCGAGATGTCGACGGCCAAATCGGCCGCCAGCATGGTCCTGCCCGCCGGGGTGTTCCTGACCTGCTCCGGCGTGGCCAGGCGGCGCTGGAATTCAGCTGCCACCTCGGCCGGCACGTGGGCGTCGTCCAGCTCGAAGCCGGGCCTGGCCGCCACGCAGAAGTGGGCCAGGTCGAACAGGTTGCGCCATTCGTGCCAGGTGTTCAGTCGCTGCAGCTGGTCCGCGCCCATCAGGAAGGCCAGCGCTACATCGGGCCCCACATCGGCGCGGATCGCCCGCAGCGTTTCAATCGTATATGTGGCGCTGCCACGCGCCAGTTCCTGCCAGTCGATGGTGACTGGGCAGGAGAGGCCCTGGAAGGCCAAAGTCAGCATGTCCACCCGCTGCTGCGGCGTCGCTACCAGCGCGCCCTTTTGCCAGGGCAGTGCCGGAATCACCAGCAGCGCATCGGCCTTCAGTTTTTCAGCAAAGAGTTTGCCGAGCATGACGTGGCCGTTGTGCACCGGATCGAAACTGCCTCCCAGCAGTGCGATGCAGCGTTTCACTCGGCCAGCCAGTCGCGGTGCGGGAGGAAGTCGGTATACAGCGCCGCTTCCGCGCTGCCGTCTTCCGGATGCCAGTCGTAACGCCATTTGACGATAGGCGGCATGGACATCAGGATTGCTTCCGTACGGCCGCCGGACTGCAGGCCGAACAGGGTGCCGCGGTCGAATACCAGGTTGAATTCGACATAGCGTCCGCGGCGGTACGCCTGGAAGTCGCGTTCGCGCTCGCCGTACGGCGTGTCCTTGCGCGCTTCCAGGATGGGCAGGTAGGCGGCCAGGAATGCGTCGCCTACGCTGCGGGTCATTTCAAAACTCTTTTCGAAGCCGAGCGCGTTGAAGTCATCGAAGAAGATGCCGCCCACGCCGCGCGCCTCCTTGCGGTGCTTCAGGTAGAAGTACTCGTCGCACCATTTCTTGAACTTCGGGTGCAGGTCTTCGCCATACGGCTGCAGGGCGTCGTGGCATGTCTGGTGGAAGTGCTTCGCGTCTGCGTGGTCGCCGTAGTAGGGCGTCAGGTCCATGCCGCCGCCGAACCACCACACCGGTTTGCCGTCGGCGGTGCTGGTGCTGAAGAAGCGCACATTCATGTGCACGGTCGGCGCGTATGGGTTACGCGGGTGCAGCACCAGGCTCACGCCCATTGCTTCCCAGGGTTGGCCGCCCAGCTCCGGGCGGTGCGCGGAAGCCGATGGCGGCAGCTTGGCGCCGGTCACGTGGCTGAAGTTGCAGCCGCCGCGCTCGAACACATTGCCTTCTTCGATCAGGCGCGAAATGCCGCCGCCGCCTTCCGGGCGCTCCCACGCATCGCGCAGGAATGGCTTGCCGTCCACATTCTCCAGCGCGGAGATGATGCGGTCTTGCAGGCCAAGCAGCCAGGCTTTGACGTCTTGTGGGTTGGGGGCGGTCATTTTGCTTTTTGTGCTCTCTTTAAAACCGATAAACCGGTGTCAGACCCGCAGGGTCTGACACCTGATACGCGGCGGTCGCGGGCCGGGGTGCCTGACCCTGAGGGTCAGGCACCGTATTGCCGGTTTTAGTGCTTCAGGCCGCGCCAGCCGATATCGCGGCGGAACTGCACGCCTTCAAAGCCGATCTTGTCGACCGCTTCGTAAGCCTGCTTCTGCGCCATCTTGATGTTATCGCCCAGGCCAACCACGCACAGGACGCGGCCTCCGGAGGTGACCAGCTTGCCTTCCGCATCGTCGCTGGTACCAGCGTGGAAGGTCACGGAATCGGCGGTTTCCGCCGGGATGCCGTGGATATGGTCGCCCTTGCGCGGCGCGTCAGGGTAGCCGGAGGCTGCCAGCACCACGCCAACGGCGGTGCGGCGGTCCCATTCCAGTTCCACCTGGTCCAGGGTGCCGTTGACGGCGTGTTCCATTACGCCCAGCAGATCGGTCTTCAGGCGCGACATGATCGGCTGGGTTTCCGGGTCGCCCATGCGGCAGTTGAATTCCAGCGTCTTCGGCGTGCCGGCGGCGTCGATCATCAGGCCGGCGTACAGGAAGCCGGTGAACTGGATGCCGTCTTTCGCCATGCCCTGGATGGTAGGCATGATGATCTCGCGCATCACGCGCGCATGCATGGCTGGGGTCACGATCGGGGCAGGGGAGTAGGCACCCATGCCGCCGGTGTTCGGGCCCTGGTCGTTGTCCTGCAGGCGCTTGTGGTCTTGCGAAGTAGCCAGCGGCAGCACGTTCTTGCCGTCGCACATGACGATGAAGGAGGCTTCTTCGCCAGCCAGGAATTCTTCGATCACGATGCGTGCGCCGGCGTCGCCGAAGGCGTTATCGGACAGCATGTGGTCGACGGCGCCGTGGGCTTCTTCCAGGGTCATGGCAACCACCACGCCCTTGCCTGCGGCCAGGCCGTCGGCCTTGATCACGATCGGCGCGCCCGTTTTGTCCACGAAAGCGTGGGCAGCCTTGGCGTCGGCGAAGGTTTCGTATTCGGCGGTTGGAATGCCGTGGCGCTTCATGAAGGCCTTGGCGAAATCCTTGGACGATTCCAGCTGCGCCGCTTCGCGGGTCGGGCCGAATACTTTCAGGCCGCGTGCGCGGAACAGGTTGACGATGCCGGCAGCCAGGGGAACTTCCGGGCCGACCACGGTCAGGCCGATGTTTTCCTGCTCGACGAAGTCGGCCAGTTGCACCAGGTCGGTGATCGGCACGTTCTGCAGGCGCACGTCGCGCGCGGTGCCGCCATTGCCAGGTGCAACATAGACCATCTGTACGCGTTCCGACTGCGCCAGTTTCCAAGCCAAAGCGTGTTCACGGCCGCCCGAGCCGACTACCAGGATCTTCATAAGGATTATTCTTCGATGACAGCGTTGGTATAGATTTCCTGGACGTCGTCCAGGTTTTCCAGTGCATCCAGCAGCTTTTGCATCTTGGCCGCGTCTTCACCGGTGAATACGGTTTCGGTGGCAGGTTTCATGATCACTTCCGCCACTTCCGCCTTGAAGCCTGCCGCTTCCAGCGCATCTTTCACGCCTGGGAAATCGTGCGGGCCGCACAGCACTTCGATGCCGCCTTCTTCGTCGGTCACCACGTCTTCGGCGCCGGCTTCCAGTGCCGCGTCCATCAGCTTGGCTTCGTCTGTGCCCGGAGCGAAGAGGAACTGGCCGGTGTGCTGGAACATGAAGGCAACCGAACCTTCGGTGCCCATATTGCCGCCGTATTTGTTGAAGGCATGGCGCACTTCTGCCACGGTACGCACGCGGTTGTCGGTCATGCAGTCGACGATGATCGCTGCGCCGCCAATGCCGTAGCCTTCGTAACGTACTTCTTCGTAGTTGGCGCCGTCGCCGCCGCCCGTGCCGCGGGTGATCGCGCGGTTCACGTTGTCCTTCGGCATATTGGCATCAGCTGCCTTGTCGACTGCAAGGCGCAGGCGCGGGTTGGAGTTCAGGTCGCCCCCGCCCATGCGTGCCGCCACCGTGATTTCTTTGATCAGGCGGGTCCAGATTTTGCCGCGTTTGGCGTCTGTTGCAGCCTTTTTGTGCTTAATATTGGCCCATTTGCTGTGTCCAGCCATGTTCAAATTTCCTTAGACGGTATGCAATCGAGGGCGACATTCTAGCATACCGGCCCCTCTGGAAAATTGTCGCGCCGGCGCGACCAATTGCGTGACTTCACCCTCGAAAGGAATGTTTAGTAGATTTCCTCAGGGTATTTCATCGGCTTGTAAAGTTAATATCGTAAAACATAACTTTTACAATGAAGGAGACCTATGGATCGTCGGCAATTTATCAAATTGGGCGGTTTTATTACTGTATCGGCCGCTACCGGCGGCCTGGTAGGTTGCGGCGGCGGTACCACCAGCCCTGCGCCAGCACCTGGCACCCCGCCCGCGTCCGGCGCCAACTGGAAATTTCCGCAAAGCGTTGCCTCCGGCGACCCGCGTTCCGACAGCATCATGCTCTGGACCCGCGTGGTCCCGGCCTCGATGGACGATGTGGCCGCCGTCACCGCCAAGAGCGGCGTCACCGTGCGCTTGCAAGTGACGGCCGCGGATAACGCCGCCTCCCTGGGGAGCAACAAGGCCCTCGACGGCGCCGCCGTAGTCGATGTGCAGCTGGAACTGAATGCCGATTTCGACAACACGATCCGCAACAAGGTCACCGGCCTGCAGCCAGGCCAGGTTTACTTCTACCAGTTCACTGCGGGCGATATCCGTTCCAATGTGGCCCGCTTCAAGACCGCGCCCGCGGCCGACGCCAGCGTCGACCAGCTGAAGTTTGCTTATATGACCTGCCAGGACTGGAGCATCAACCACTGGGGTGCGATGGACCACATCGCCAAGAACGAGCAGCTGGACTTCATCGTCCACCTGGGCGACTATATTTACGAGACCGTGGGTGAAGCCTTCCAGGCCGGTTCCGTCGAGGCACGCCACAGCGGCGCCAGCGCCCTGGTGCTGCCGAACGGCACCTTCAAGAACGGCACTTCGGGCGCCAAATACGCGACCACGCTGGCCGACTACCGCTACCTGTACAAGAAATACCGCACCGATACCCGCCTGCAGGCCGTGCACGAGCGCTTCGCCTTCATCGCGATCTGGGACGACCACGAATTCAGCGACGACTGCTGGGGCGATACCCAGACTTATGCCGAAGGCGAGAAGCATGACACCCCGCGCCGCCGCAGCGCCAACCAGGCCTGGTTCGAATTCATGCCGGCCGACGTCAACCTGGACACCGGCGGCACCGGCTTCCAGAACATCAAGATCTACCGCGACTTCAAGTTCGGCAAGCTGATGCAACTGGTAATGACCGACGAACGCCTGTACCGCGCCGACCACGTGGTACCGGAGCAGATGGCCAACCCGGCCACCGGCCTGCCGCTGGGCAGCATCGGCGCGCGCTACCTGGTGGCGCAGGACCTGTACAACGGCGTCGAGGCGCAGAAAATGGCTGCCGCCGGCGCCGATCCGCTGTCCGCCGCCGCCATGCTGGGCGCCACCCAGCGCGAATGGTGGAAGTCCACCATGAAGGCGTCCAGCGCGACCTGGAAGCTGTGGGGCAACGAGGTATCGTTGCTGCGCATGGGCCTGAACGGTACCGACGCCATTGCTACCCTGTTCGCACTGCAGGCCATTCCCACCGTGGCCGCCAATATCGGCACCGCAGCCGCCACCTCGACCGGCGGCAATGTGGTGGTGGCGTCGGCCATCGTGGGCGCAATGACCGCCGGCGCTTCGGCCCCGGCGGCAGGTGCGGCCGCCATGGCCATCGCCGGCGTTGCAGCCAGCGGCGGCGACACCAGTGCGCGCCTGAGCGCAGCGGTTGGCGCCGGCCTGTCTTCGACCCAGGCCGGTGTGGCCGTGCTGGCGTTCGGCCAGGCGGAAAACATCGCCAAGGCTGGCGGCAATGGCACAGCGCAGGCTACCGCGGCGGCCCAGGGCATCGCGGTCGGCTACATCAAGGCCGACATCCAGGCCAACAAAGCGGCGTCGCCATTCGTGATCGCTTCCGGCAAGGCGGCCGCACTGGCGCCATACTTCCGCAAGTTCCTGATCAACTGCGACCAGTGGGATGGCTACAACGCCGAGCGCAAGGCCCTGATGGCGCACCTGAAGACCAATGCCATCGGCAACGTGGTGGCGCTGACCGGCGACATCCACTCCTTCTTCGCCGGCACCGTGAGCGACGATTACGATGCGGCGGGCGGCGGCACGCCGGTGATGGTGGACCTGGTATCGGCCGGCGTCAGCTCCGATTCCTTCTTCATCTACCTGCGCGATGCGGCAGCCAGCCTGGGCGCGGAACTGGCCACGCTGGTGTCCTGGCCACTGCACCTGCCGGTGCCGAACCTGGGCACCGTCGACCTGGACCTCAACCTGCTGGACTACACCATGGGCAAGGCGTCGCCGACCGTCGATTCGCTGGCTGCGACCTTGACCGTGCAGCTGCGCGGTGTGCTGGCTGCTAAGGGCGTGCCGGAAGCGGCGCTGGATGCGACTGTAGATGCGGTGCTGTCCGGCCTCAAGGCCGACGCAAGCTTCAGCGGCCAACTGGTGCCGCTGGCGCAGCAGCTGGCAGGCTTGAACAGCAACCCGCACCTGCGCCACGTGAACACCGACGCGCAAGGCTTCACAGTGGTGACGCTGACCGCAGCCTCGCTGACTGCGCAGTTCAAGCAGGTCAACAAGCTGGTGGCAGGTAATGCCCCGGCCAATGTGATCGCCAAGGTCACGACGGCTGCTGTGACGGCCGGCCAGGCGTCGGTCAACGTGTACTAAGCAAGCCGGAATCAAGGCAGGGCGGGCGCAAGCTCGCCTTTTTTTCGTCGCCAGCAAGCCCGCCAGCTTGCCGCTACAATGGTGGCATGGAAATAGCCACTCAGGAATCGCAGGGCAAACGCGCCGCCTATCTTGGCGGATTGGCAATCGCAATCGGCGGCGCCATACTGTTTTCAACCAAGGCCATCGTGGCCAAGCTGCTCTACCGTTACCACCTGGACGCCGTAACGGTCATCGCCTTCCGCATGTTGTTCTCGCTGCCGGTCTTCGCCGCCATCGCGCTGTGGAAGATGCGCAGCGAACCGCCCTTGGCCCGGGCCGATGCCTGGCGCCTGGTCGCCCTGGGCCTGGTCGGCTACTACCTTTCTTCCTACCTCGATTTCCTCGGCCTGCAATACATCACGGTCGGCCTCGAGCGCCTGATCCTCTTCCTGACCCCGACCTTCGTGCTGCTGGCAGGCGCCATCTGGCTCAAGCAGCATATCAGCCGCGCCCAGTGGCTCTCCCTGTTCACCGCCTATGCCGGCATCGTGCTGGTGTTCTTCCACGACCTGCAAGGCGGCATGAGCAATGTGGCCCTCGGCTCGCTGCTGGTGCTGGGCTCCGCCATCGCTTACGCCCTGTACCTGCTCGCCTCCGGCGAAATGGTCAAACGATTGGGCGCGCTGCGCCTGGTGTCCTACGCCATGTGCGTATCGAGCGCCGCTTGCATCGGCCAGTTCTTCGTGCTGCGCCCCGCCGCGCTGCTGGTGCAGCCGATGGAGGTGTATGGCCTGTCCCTGGTCAACGGCATCCTGTGCACCGTGATGCCGGTGTTCATGACCATGACCGCCGTGCAGCGCATCGGCGCCGGCCCGGCCTCGCAAGCGGCTATGATTGGTCCAGTATCCACGCTGTTTTTTGGCGCCGTCATCCTGTCCGAACCCGTCACCAGCTGGCAACTGGCGGGAACGGCCCTGGTGCTGGCCGGTATATATCTGCTGTCGAATGTGAAAGGTAAAGAGAAATGACGCCCCGCATTGCCCTGATTGCCCACGATAAGAAAAAAGACGACATGATCGCGCTGGCCCGCGAGTACGCCGATTTCCTGCGTACTTGCAAGCTGTGCGCAACCGGCACCACCGGCGGCCGCCTGATAGCGGAAGTGGGCCTTGCCGTGGAACGCAAGCATTCCGGCCCGCTGGGCGGCGACCTGCAAATCGGCTCCATGCTGGTGGAGGGCCATATCGACGCCATCATTTTCCTGCGCGACCCGATGACGCCGCAGCCTCACGAACCGGATATCAACGCTCTGGTGCGAGCCTGCGACGTGCATAACGTCACCTGCGCCACCAACCTCGCGACGGCCCACCTGGTGCTGTCGCAATTGCAGGCAGTGTCTCAATCTGAAGGAGCTGCATGATGGTCAAGGCAATCCGCATGTCCCGCACCGGCGGGCCGGAAGTTATGGAGTACGTGGACGTTGAAGTCGGCGCACCGGGTCCCGGCGAAGTGACGCTCCGGCATGAAGCGATCGGCCTCAATTTCATCGACGTTTATTTCCGCGCAGGCCTCTATCCGCAGCCGCTGCCCGCTGGCCTGGGCCAGGAAGGCGCCGGCGTGGTGGAAGCGGTAGGCGAGGGCGTCACGCACGTGCGCGTGGGCGACCGCGTGGCCTATGCCGGCCGCCCGAACGGCGCTTACGCCCAGGTGCGCAATCTGCCGGCCAGCCTGCTGGTCAAGCTGCCGGACGCCATCGGCAGCGACACCGCGGCAGCCATGATGCTGCAAGGGATGACCGTGCAGTACCTGTTCCATTCCGCCGCGCCCTTAAAGAAAGGCGACACCATCCTGTTCCACGCAGCTGCGGGCGGCGTCGGCCTGATCGCCTGCCAGTGGGCGCGTGCGCTGGGCGTGAGCCTGATCGGCACCGCCGGTTCCGATGAAAAGGTGGCGCTGGCGCTGAAGCACGGCGCAGCCCACGCCATCAACTACAACACGGAAAACTTCACCGAACGGGTGCGCGAGATCACCGGCGGCAAGGGCGTTTCCACCGTGTTCGATTCGATTGGCAAAGATACCTTTATCGGCTCGCTCGACTGCCTGCGCCCGCGCGGCATGATGGTCAGCTTCGGCAATGCCTCCGGCCCGGTGGCCAATTTCTCGCTGGGCGAACTGGCTTCGCGCGGCTCGCTCTACCTGACCCGCCCGGCGCTCGGCAACTTTACGTCCACGCGCGAAGACTTGGACGCATGCGCCCAGTCGCTGTTCGACGTGGTGTCCAGCGGCGCGGTCAAGATCGATATCAACCAGCGGTATAATCTGGCGGACGTTGGGCAGGCGCACCAGGACCTGGAAGCACGCCGCACCACCGGCTCCACCATCCTCTTGCCTTGATTTGACTATGACCGACCAGAACCGCCCAGCCGATGACAATGACGGCAACCCGAAATTTGGACGCCTCCTGATCGTCCTGCTCAGTGCGGTGGCTTTGATCGGCCTCATCACCTTCGCCAGCGAAGCGTATTACCGTTGAATGTCGAACCAGTTTGTGTCGGATTTCTTTACACTAACTGGATTTGGCATATCAATAATAAGAGTTACCTCAAAGAAACACCCATTGCGCTCAATGGTTTACAGCTGAGCTAGTTGCTCAGGCATATTTCTTGCTTGAATGCCACCAGGACATTCGAATTTCGAGGAAGAACTATGAAAACCTTTATGGCAATGGTTGCACTGGTATTGGCTTCGGCGGCCCAGGCAGGGCCGGTTAACCTCGTACAGAACGGCGGCTTTGAGCTGACCTCCAGTGGCACCGGCCAGGTTGACTACAACACTTCCGTTTCCAACTGGACCTCTCCAGGCGGCTATAACTTTGTGTTCGCTGCCGGCTCGGCCGACACCGTCGGCGCCTGGACCTGGTTCAACGGCCCGAACGACCAGGCCCTGAAGCTGTGGAGCGACAAGAACGGCGGCAACAACGCGCTGGCAATCAGCGCCAATGGCGGCAACTTCATCGCAGCAGACGGCGCATACGGCGTAGTCCCGATCCAGCAAGCCATCAACCTGGTTGTAGGCCAGACTTACACGCTGTCCTTTGAATGGGCCGCTGCCCAGCAATGGGGCTTCTCCGGCGATACCACGGAAAAATGGACCGTCAACGTCGGCGGCAACACGTTTGAGACCGCAGCTTATGCCAACGGCAACCATAGCTCGAGCGGCTGGATGCAGGAGACCTTCTCGTTTACCGCCAAGGCCAGCGACGGCCTGCTGTCCTTCCTGGCGGCCGGCACCCCGAGCGGCCACCCGCCGTTCTCGCTGCTGGATGGGGTTTCGCTGTTCGCTGTGAACGGCCCTGACAAGGACACCCCGGCAGCCAATGTATCCGAGCCAGCCAGTCTGATGACCATGCTGGGCGGCCTCGGCCTGCTGGCAGTGGCAATGCGCCGCCGCCGCAAATCCTGATCGCAGGCCTTGTCCTTGGCAGCCATTGCCGAACAGGTTTTGCGGTTGACGGTATGGCTGTGTGTGCTGTGCGCGATCTTTCTGCCGCTGGAACGCTATTTTGCGGTCCGCCAGGCCCAGCCTGGCGAGCGCCAGCGCTGGCCGGACCTGTTCTATTACTTCGCGAATAGCCTGCTGCCTTTGCTGCTGCTGGCCGCGCCACTGGCGCTGGCGGCCCAGCTCTCGCGCATGCTGTTGCCGGCTGTCGTGCCGCAAACCCTGGCGGCCTTGCCACTGGCGCCGCGCCTGCTGCTGGCCCTTCTCGTCAGCGATCTGGGCGCGTATTGGATGCATCGCCTGGCCCATCGCTGGCCGCCCTTGTGGCGTTTCCATGCTGTGCACCACAGCGCCACCCACGTTTATTTCCTGACCAATACCCGGGCTCACCCGATCGATCTGTTGCTGAGCCGCTTGTGCGGCCTGTTGCCCCTGTATGTGCTGGGCCTGGCGGGGCCAAGCCTTGCCGGCAGCACGACGCCGGTGGCGGTGATCTTGCTGGGTACGATTTGGGGCTTCTTCATTCACGCCAATATCCGCTGGCGCCTTGGGCCGTTTGAATGGCTGCTGTCGACACCGGCTTTTCACCACTGGCACCACACTCGCCAAGACCACGTGGACCGCAATTTTGCGGCCATGCTGCCGGTGCTGGACCGCCTGTTCGGCACACTGTATCTGCCGCGCACCTGGCCGGCTGATTACGGCACCGAGACGCCGGTGGCTTCCGACCTTGGGGGGCAGTTGGCCGGCCCGTTCTCCACCTTGCCAGCCGTTGCAACGGTTGACAAATCCGAAAGATGATTTGCTAGAATGGCAAAACGCTTAACTTCGCCGCTCCGGCAGGAATCCGTACGATGACAGAACGACGTCGCTTCGCCCTGCAACTCATCGCCGTGTTTGCCGGATGGTGCCTATCGCTGTCGCTGGCGCTCGCTGCTCCCTCGGCAGCGGTTCCAAATGCACCAGCCGCCGCACCCGCCCAGGCCGCACCGGCCTTCAGCCTTGACCCAACTTCGGCCCTGCACAAGAAAGCACAGGGTAACTGGATCGGCGTCACCGACCAGATCCAGTCGCGCCACCCCGCCGTATTGAGTTCGCGCACGCTGACCATCATGCTGTACCTGCTGTGGGGCGTGATTGCGCTGGTGCTGGTGTACACCGTGCGCCACTACTACTTCACCATCAATCGCCTGTTCGGGGCGCAGCGCCACCCTTACCTGGACGTGGACAGCGGCAACTGGCCGAGCGTGACGGTGCTGGTGGCAGCGCATAACGAGCAAGCCGTGATCGCCGATTCGCTGCGCGCCTTGCTGGACGTGGACTACCCGCGCGAGCGCCTGCGCATCATGCCGGTCAACGACCGATCGACCGACGACACGCGCCGCATCATCGACGAAATCGCCGCCGCCAATCCGGGGCGTATCACTCCCTTCCACCGTACGGAAGGCAAGCCAGGCAAGGCGGCCGCACTGAAGGACGCAACCGCCCTGGTCGACAGCGATATCCTGATCGTGTTCGACGCCGACTACGTGCCGGGCCGCGGCCTGCTGCGCCAGCTGGTGGCGCCGTTCTTCGATCCCGAAGTGGGCGCAGTCATGGGCCGCGTGGTGCCGCTGAATACGGGCAGCAACCTGCTGACCCGCTTGCTGGATATGGAGCGCTCCGGCGGTTACCAGGTCGACCAGCAGGCGCGCATGAACCTGGCCCTGGTGCCGCAGTACGGCGGCACGGTAGGCGGGGTGCGGCGCAGCGCGCTGGAAGCGATCGGCGGCTGGCACGAAGACGCGCTGGCTGAAGACACGGACCTGACTTACCGCCTGCTGCTGAAAGGCTGGAAAACCGCCTACGAAAACCGCTCCGAATGCTACGAAGAAGTGCCGGAAACCTGGCCGGTGCGCGTACGCCAGATCATGCGCTGGTCGAAAGGCCATAACCAGGCAGCCTTCCGCTATGCCGGCGGGCTGCTCGCAAGCGACAAGGTATCGCTGCGCGAAAAGCTGGACGGCTTGCTGCTGCTGGGCGTATTCGCCATGTCGCCGATCCTGTTGGCCGGCTGGGCGCTGGCTATCGTCCTGTTCTACGCCGATGCCAACCACTGGCTGACCGGCGTGCTGGCCTTGTTCTGCCTGATGTCCTATAGCGCCCTTGGCAACTTCGCAGCCTTCTTTGAAATCGGCGCTGCAGTCTACCTCGATGGCAGCCGCCACCGCATCCGCCTGATGCCGCTCAATTATTTCGGATTCCTGGTCAGCCTTCTGTCCATCACCATCGCCACCTTCAACCAGGTGGTGTTCGACTGGATGTTCAAGCGCAAGCTGGAATGGGACAAGACAACGCGCTACCGCCAGCCGGAGGTCAAGGCATGAGCTGGATCATTTTATTTTTTGCCGGCCAGGTAGCGCTGTTCCTGCTGCCGCTGCTGCCTTCGCTGGTTGAATGGCGCATGCGGCGCGATGCGCAGCCCCTGAAAGTGGTGCGCGAATACGATGGCAACATCAAGCATTTCGCCAACCGCTTCCGCCAGTTCCTGAACGAGCAGTTTGCCGAGATGGCGCAAGTGGCCGGCAAGTCCACGGTGGCGCGCAGCGGCCGCCTGGCCACGGGCGATCGCTACCAGTTGGTCGGCGCCGACGGCAAGCCAGCAATCAGCGAACAGGAAATCGCCGCCGAAACGGTGGACCAGCTGGTGCTGGGCACCGCCGCGCTGGAGTTGGGCCAGGGCATGCTCTACGAGAAGGAGGTCTTTGCCTCCGGCCCGATCAACACCGGTAGCGGGAATTCTTTCCGCGCCTTGCTGGCGCGCGGCGACATTATGCTGGGCGAGCAATGCGACGTACTGCGCTGGGCCCATAGCGACACCCGTTTTGTCGCCAGCCGCCGTGCGCGCCTGTTCGGCCGCGTCTCGGCAAACCAGGAGCTGGTGCTGCATGGCGAAACACGTTTCGGCCGCATGCATGCGCCCATCATCCGCTTCGGCGAGACAGTGCCGGCGCCGCTGCCGCAACCGGCTACGCGCAAGGTGCTGGAGCGTCCCGCCAAGTTGCTGGACGATTCTGCCAACCGCTGGCTGGCCGGCGGCGACCTTGAGGTGCCTGAAGCATCGTTCCACTTCGGCAGCCTGGTTGCGCGCGGCAGCATGAGCGTTGGTGCGTACGCACTGGTCGAGGGCAGCATCAAGTGCCACGGCGACCTGCATGTGCAGGCCGGTGCGCGCATCGACGGCGCGGTGGTCTGCAGCGGCAATATGACCATCGGCCCGGGTTGCATCATCCATGGCCCGCTGGTGTGCGAGAAAACCATTGAGATCGGGGCCGGCACGGTGCTCGGATCGGTCGCCGTGGAAACCACGGTGACTGCGGCTGAAATCCGTGTGACCGAAGGCACGGTGGCGCTTGGCACCGTTTGGGCGCGGGAGCTTGGCTACGTGATCCCCGCCGCTAACAACACCTGACACGGGGAACCACATTGGGCGCAAATACGATCCTCCTTTGCATGGGCACCCGGCCCGAAATCATCAAGATGGCGCCGGTTTATTACGCTCTGAAGCAGAATGGCCTCGAGCCGCTGCTTTTGCATACCGGCCAGCACGAGGATATGGCCGACCCGATGTACCGCTTCTTCAAGATCCTGCCCGATTTCAGCTTGCCGCTGCAACGTAGCAACGACGCGCTGCACCACCTGTCGGCCATGCTGCTGGAAAAACTCGGCGCGGCCTTCGAAGCCGTCAAGCCGGGCGCCGTGCTGGTACACGGCGACACGGCCAGTGCTGCGATGGCGGCGCTGGCAGCCTTTTACCAGCACATCCCCGTCGGCCATGTGGAAGCGGGCCTGCGCTCGCACAATCCTTACAATCCTTTCCCGGAAGAGAAGAACCGCGAACTGATCGGCCGCCTGGCCGACTGGCATTTCGCACCGACCGAAAACGCGCGCCTGAACCTGTTGCGGGAGAATATCAACGAGAGCTGCGTCCACATGGTGGGCAACACCATTGTCGACGCGGTGCGCCTGGCCACCAGCGACAAGGAGCTGCTCGCCAATCCCGATGAAATGTCCGGCAGCCAGTTGCGCGGCCTGCGCCATGTGCTGCCCGGCCGGCGCCTGGTATTCATCACGGCGCACCGCCGCGAGAACCTGGGACGCCCGCTGATGTCGATTTCGACCACGGTGCGCCAGCTTTTGCTGGCAGATGAAGATTTGGTGATCGTATGGCCGGTGCACAGCAACCCCAAGATTCGCGCCACGGTGGACGAAGTGTTCACTGACCTGCCGGATGAAATTTCGGAGCGCATCTTCCTGACACGCCCGCTGAATTATTCGACCACCCTGCAGTTGCTGCGCCAATCCTGGCTGGTACTGACCGACTCCGGCGGCATCCAGGAAGAAGCGGCCTGCCTGCAGGTGCCGGTGCTGATCCTGCGTGAAACGACGGAGAGGCCCGAGCTGGTGGCCAGCGGCGGCGGGCGCCTGATCGGCACCGAGAGCGCCGCCATCATTGCCGCGGTCGACGAGCTGCGCGCGGATGAAAAGGCCTATGCCGCTATGCGCTCTGCACCCAACCCCTTTGGCGACGGCTTCGCGGCCGAACGTATCAAGGACATCCTGACACGGAGCATTAATGAATCCTAAGTCTTACCTGTGCTGCGTTTTGCTGGCTGCGGTGGCAGGCAATGCTGCTGCGCAGTCCACGCCCAGCGGCACCATCGAAGCGGGGCTGCTGCACCACAGCCTGACTGGCGACCTGGGCGACTGGAACCAACAATTCGTACGTGGTTCTTTGCGTACTTCCGATGCCACGGTGTGGAATGCGGACCTGGTCAATGCGAACCAGTTCGGCGCCCATGGAACGCTGGTGGTGGCCGGCGTCACCCACGTTATCAACGAAGACTGGTACGGCGGCCTGGGCGCAAGCTACGGCAGCAGCTTCTTCTACCCGCAGGCGCGCTTCGACGCGGTCATCAACCGCAAGCTGGGCGCGGACCGCAATGTGATTGCCACCGTCGGCCTTACCGCCGTCAACGCGCGCGACGGGCACCGCGACCGCAGCGTACTGCTCGGCATGTCCTGGTATTTGCCAAGCGCCTGGGTGCTGCAAGGCGGCATCCGCATCAACCGCAGCAATCCAGGCAGCGTGATGGCCAATGCCAAGTACGTCGCCGCCACCTGGGGCCACGACAAGCAGCAATACATCGCGCTACGCTACGATATCGGCGAAGAGGCTTACCAGTACATCGGCGCCGGCACCAACGACTTGTTGGTGAATTTCCGCAGCAATGTGATCAGCGGTACCTGGCGCAAGTGGCTGGCTCCGAGCTACGGGTTCCAGCTGCGCGCCGAGGCTTACCATAACCCTTACTACAACCGCCGCGGCCTGGAAGCGGCACTGTTCAAGGAATTCTGAGCGTGAAGCAATTGAATGCATTGCAGCGCAAGATCGACGACATGCGCTTCCGTGGCTTCGGCGGCAGTGCGATCCAGCTGCACCGCGCGATGTACCAGATCAAGCTAAGCCGCAGCAACCTGCTTGGCTCGCTGGTTCTGCCAGCGGTGTTCACCATCGTCCTGCTTTGCCTGCTGTCGCCCATCCTGGTGCTATGGCGCGGCGTGTTCGAGTTCTGGCTGCCGCGCATTGCGCCGGCGGGCAGTGTGGCGGTGCGCCAAGTGGACCTGGGATCCTACTACCTGGATCTGCCATACCCGCTGCTGCCGGCCGGCGAACCGGGCAACCAGCTGTGGTGGATCGCGCTGGTGGGCTGCGTAATTGCCTTGCTGGCCACCTTCCTGGTGTCGCGCGACCGCTTCCTGCCTTTGCAGTACATCGTGCGCGCCTGCCTTCTGGTGCAGGCCACGGCGCTGGCGTTCTTCCATTTTTTCCCTGGCGAATTCCCCTACGACGCTTCGCGCTACTTGAGCGACGCGCTGACGATGGCGCTGATCTTCCTGTTCATGATGCCGTGGGGCCTGGGGCTGACCTACTATGTGTTCGGCTTCTCGCTGTGGCGCAAGGTGGGGCTCACCGTCTGCACACTAGCTTACTTCGCGCTGGCCTTCCCCATGCAGTACCTGCTGCATGCTTACGTGCTGCACCATTTGACGCTGCTGTTCCTGCCTTTGCTGTACCTGGTGTTCGGCATCTTCATGGACGTGATGATGTTTGTCGCCCTGTACTCCTGGGGCATGAGCTGGGGCCGGGCGGACGCGCGCCCGTAAGCCGCCATGCGCATGCTGCTATCACTGCTCTTGCTGGTGCTGGCGGGCTATCTTGCCGTGTGCGTGCTCGTGTTTTTCCGCCAGCGCAGCATGCTCTATTACCCGCAGAATTTTACCGGCGGCGCCATGCTGGCGCTGGATGGCGGGGCGCGCCTCGGCGTTACACTGCATGAGGAGCCGGGAACCGCAGCCGTGATCTACTTCGGCGGCAATGCTGAAGCGGTGGGCGGCAGCCTGGCGGAATTGCAGGCCGCTTTTCCGGGGCAGGCCTTATTCCTGATGCATTACCGCGGCTACGGCGCCACGCCGGGCGAGCCGACGGAAGAGGGCTTGTTTGCCGATGCGCAGGCGCTCTACGAATATGTGCGCGCCCGTCATCCGCAAGTGACCCTGGTCGGGCGCAGCCTGGGTAGCGGCATCGCCACGCACTTGGCCAGCGTGCGCCCGGTTGACCGCCTGGTGCTGGTCACGCCTTACGACAGCATGAGCATGGTGGCGGCCCACCATTTCAGTTGGCTGCCGGTGCGCCTCCTGCTGCGCGACCGTTACGACTCCGCCAGTTACGCGCCGAAAGTGAACGCCCCCACCACCATCCTCGTCGCCGAGCGCGACGAAGTGATCCCGCGCGCCAGCAGCGAAGCCCTCTACCGCAGCTTCCGCCCCGGCCTGGCCACTTTCCAGGTCGCCCCCGGCGTCGGCCATAACGACATTTCGCTCAGCCAGCTGCAAATTCATTGAACTTCTCGTTGTTGGCCCGGTCCAATCAAAGTTAATTTCAAAAATTGGGAGGCCGTCATGAGCGATTCCGCCAAACAGATGAATGAGTGCATCACTGCACTGACCGCTCTTGTGTCCGCGCTGAATCAGGCGATGGACAAATATCCAGACCTGCGACCGCAATTGCTGCAGGTCACAATTCGGTTGAGTGAAGTATTGCCATGTGTATCATCTTTTCTGAGTGTTGATCTTGGCGAGCTTAATAACCGGCTTACTGAAGTGGAACACAGATTGCGTTTGCTGGAGTCGGATGTTGCTCAACTCAAGGTCGACGTTGCTCAGCTTAAAATCGACGTTGCGCAACTTAAAATCGACATTGCGCAACTCAAGAACGATGTCGCTCAGCTCAAGTCATACGTTGCTCAGCTTAAGGCAGACGTCGCCGACATTAAAGTCGATATGGCTGGCGTGCGGGAAAATGTTGTTGGGATCAAAAAATGGATCGAGGCTGCCGACAAGATATATGCAACCAAAGACGACCTGCATAAGCTGACTTGGCGCTTATATGCTGCAATGGGCACGTTTGCAGTCGGGCTGTATTTCATCGCACGATACGTTCACTGAAACGCTGCGAGCTTGGCGCGGATGGCGGGGCCTGTGGAGAGTTGAGGATTGGAGTAGCCGTCCTCCTTGCCGGCTTCGATTTCGCGCTTGCGGATGACTTCGCGGGCTGCGGCGTGGGCTTGTTCGAAGGAGCGTGTTTTAGTGCGCAGCTGTTCGTCAAACATGGCGCGGCCGAAGAAGGTCAGTTCCGATTTGTAGCCACAACCGTAGGAGGTGTGGTCGGCGTCGGCCGCAGTCAGGACCATGGTCGCATCGCCTTTCAGCGCAGGAATCCAGCTGCCAGAGAAGCAGGCCGATACGGCGATTACCCGGTTGCGGATGCCCGCTTCATCGAGCCACTTGCGCAGCATTTCAGGCGTCAGTTCGGTCAGCTCGAGCGGCCAGAAATTGGCCGCCAGTTGACCTTCTCGCGCGCCGTGCGAAGTGAGGTAGATGAACAGTACGTCTTCATCCTTGTCCATGGTGCGCGCCACGCTGCGGATGACGCGGTGCAGGTTCAGCGTGGTGGCCCAAGGCAGCGATTGCGCGGTCTCGACGTGATTCACCAGTTGCATCGTACGGCCGGCGGAATCGAAGCGGGTGGACATTACATCCGCCACCATCTTGCTCTCGCGGCGGAAGACATCGTCGCCGTAGGGCGCGAACGTCAGGGCATACATATCTACCTTGCCGGGGCGCTGCGGCGCCAATGCCGCCAGCTGGCGAGCAAGCAGTACCGGCTGCTCTTCCAGCAATTCAGGCGTCAGTTTCAGGAAGCGCGCGGAAGAATCGTCGCTGTCGGCCTTTTCCTTTTCCGGATACCAGAATTCCGGCTGGCGCGCAGTCGCGCTCAGCGCCACCACGCCGGCCATCATGCACGCCGTGAACGCCAGCGGCCAGCGGCGCCCGCGTCCGGCGCGTGCCAGCAGAACCAACTGCGACAACAGAATCAGGGTGACCGGAATCCCCCACATGATCCAGCCACCCCAACGCCCCAGGTAGCGCACCGACCAGTTGTCGGCACCGCCGAACAGCAGGCCGGCGAAGCTCAGGCCGAGGAACAAGTCGAGCCACAGGATCTGCGCCAGCATCAGGGTCACCAGCAGCGCCATGTCCGGCGCTGCGCCAGGACGGCCACTTGGACCGGCGCCACGCGTCAGCAGGGCATAAAACGGCAGCAGTGCGAACGACAGCCAGCCGGATGCCACCGCAGGCCAATAGAAAATCGCCGGCCCTTTGATATACATGCGCTGGAACAGCGAGGCTTCCGCCAGCGACAGCAGCACCAGGACCGCCACGACGCCCGGTCCCGTCGCCAAGCCTTCCCAGCGGGGCAAACGGAAAAGGGCGGTGGAGGCGCCTTCGCGCATCCACCGCCCAAGCGATCGGAAGAAGTTATTGGAGCTCAAGGTCTACGCGCTTGGCCTTGCCGCTCTCACCCGGGAATCCGGTAAAGGCGCTTTGCACCAGGGCTGGCATCACCATCGGCGTCGACTGTTTGCGGCTGGTGTTTTGCACCGTCACGTCATACAGCTTCTTGCCCTGCAGGTTGTTGATGGTCACGCGCAGGTTGCGGTCGTAATTGTGCTGGATGGTTTCGCGGAATTCCATCGGACCCCACATCCACGGATCGTAATATGGGCGGTAGAAACCATAGTAACGATAGCGGTAAGGATAGTAGCCCCAGCGCGGGCCGTAGCCCCAAGGGCCCGGACCGTACATCCACGGGTCAGACGCGGTCAGGACCTTGACCGGATGATCGATGGTGCTGAACTGCATGCCGACGCGCAGCTTGGCGTCCTTGGTGCTGGCAGCCTGGGTGAAGCCCAGCTTGGCCAGCTCGCCGCTCACCAGGTTCTGGTAGCTGCGGTATTCCAGCGTATCCTCGCCGGGAGCCGGTGTTTCAAAGGCATACGATTTGTCCTGCAAGTCGCTTGGCCACTCATGGAAGACCGTGACGTTACTGTGCAGGGTAGTGGCACAGCCGCTCAGCAACAGACTGGTGGCCGCCACCAAAATGGCTAGCGCTCTCATGGCAGAACTCCTTTTAGACCGTATAAGCCAGTTTAATCCGGCAACATACATTTCACCTAATTATTACAGAATGTTACTGCCAGAAGGACAAGGGAAAAGAATCGGGCGTGCCCCCTGCCCGGTATTGGTAAAATAGCCTTCTTTGTCCCCGCTCGCCCAAACCATGCGCACCGACAGCCCACAAACGATTTACCGCAAGGATTACACTCCGCCCAGCTACCTGGTCGAAACCGTGGAATTGGGCTTTGACCTCGATCCGGACTGCACCATCGTCGCCAACCGCGTCCAGCTGCGCCACAACCCGGAGAGCAAGAGCCGCGACCTGGTCCTGCACGGCGAAGCCATTGAACTGGTCGCCCTGCGCATGAATGGCGTGGAGTTGAACCATAGTCAATATATTATTGGCAACAATACCCTGACGATCCGCAATGCGCCAGTCAATGTATTGCTGGAAATCGAAACCACTTGCGCCCCGGTCGAAAACACCTCGCTATCCGGCCTGTACACCTCGGGCAGCGGTTTCTACACCCAATGCGAGGCGGAAGGCTTCCGCCGCATTACCTTCTTCCCCGACCGTCCGGACGTGATGGCGCGCTACACCGTGATGCTGCGCGCCGACAAGCAGCAGTATCCGGTGCTGCTCTCCAACGGCAACCTGCTGGAAGAGGGCGACCTGGGCGACGGCCGCCATTACGCCAAATGGGAAGACCCGTTCAAGAAGCCGTCCTACCTGTTCGCGCTGGTGGCGGCACGCCTGGTCTGCCAGGAAGAGAAATACAAGCTGAAATCCGGCCGCGAAGTGCTGCTGCAGGTGTGGGTGGAAGAGGGCAACCTCGATAAGACCGACTACGCCATGGAGTCGCTGAAAAACTCGATCCGCTGGGACGAGGAGCGCTGGGGCCTGGAGCTGGACCTGGACCGGTTCATGATTGTCGCCGTGAGCGACTTCAATATGGGCGCGATGGAAAACAAGGGCTTGAACATCTTCAACACGAAATTTGTGCTGGCCAATCCGCGCACCGCCACCGACATCGACTACTCCGGCATTGAAGCCGTGGTGGGCCACGAGTACTTCCACAATTGGACCGGCAACCGCGTGACGTGCCGCGACTGGTTCCAGCTGTCGCTGAAGGAAGGCCTGACCGTGTTCCGCGACCAGGAATTCAGCTCCGACATGATCGGCACCGACAGCGGCCGCGCCGTGACCCGCATCGACCAGGTGCGCACACTGCGCCAGGCCCAGTTCCCGGAAGACGCGGGCCCGATGGCGCACCCGGTGCGTCCCGACTCCTTCGTCGAGATCAACAACTTCTACACCGTGACCGTGTACGAAAAAGGCGCCGAAGTGGTGCGCATGTACCAGACCTTGCTGGGCCGCGACGGCTTCCGCAAGGGTATGGACCTCTACTTCGAACGCCATGATGGCCAGGCCGTGCAATGCGACGACTTCCGCGCCGCGATGGCCGACGCCAATAAGCGCGACCTGAAACAGTTCGAGCGCTGGTATAGCCAGGCCGGCACGCCGGTGGTCAGCGCAAGCGGCCGCCACGATGGCGCGAAGAAGGTCTACGAACTGACGCTGCGCCAATCCTGCCCCGCCACGCCGGGCCAGAAGGATAAGAAGCCATTCCATATCCCGGTAGCCGTGGGCCTGCTGGATAGCGACGGCAAGGACCTGATCCCGACACGCGTGCTGGAACTGACGGCTGCGGAGCAGACCTTCCGCTTCGAAGGCGTGGAGCATGCGCCGGTGCCTTCGATCCTGCGCGATTTTTCCGCACCGGTGGTGCTGGAATACCCATACACCGACGAAGAACTGCTGCACCTGTTCCGCTTCGACAGCGACCCGGTCAACCGCTGGGAAGCCGGCCAGCGCCTGGCCATGGAACGCCTGCTGTCGCTGGCGCAGGCGGTGCTGGAGAACAAGCCGCTCAAGCTGGACGACACCTACATCGCCGCGCTGCGCACCGTGCTGACCGACAAGGATCTCGATCCCGCTTTCCGCGAGCAATGCCTGATCCTGCCGTCGGAAACCATCATCGCCGAGCAGATGGAGGTGGTGCACCCGCAAGCCATCCACAGTGCGCGCCAGTTCATGCGCCACGCCATCGGCACCGCGTTGCGCAATGAACTGCTGCAGGTGTACGGCGCCAACGCGACGCCTGGCCCTTACAGTCCGGACGCCATTTCGGCCGGCAAGCGCGGCCTGAAAAACGTGGCGCTGGCCTACCTGCTGGTGCAGCCGAATGCGGAAGCGGCCAAGCTGGCCGGCGAGCAGTTTGCCGCCGCAACGAATATGACCGACCGCGCCGCCGCGCTCTCGTCGCTGATCCACAGCGGCGCCGACGCCGGCAAACAGCTCGATGCGTTCTACAAGGACTTCAAGGGCGAAGCGCTGGTGGTGGACAAATGGTTCGCCATGCAGGGCTCGGCGCCGCACACCAATGTGGCCAAGGTGCGTGAGCTGATGAAGCATCCAGCCTTCACGCTGAAGAACCCGAACCGCGCCCGCAGCCTGCTGTTCAGCTTCTGCAATAACAATCCGTCGCAATTCCACGCCGCCGACGGCAGCGCCTATGAATTCTGGGCCGAGCATGTGATCAAGCTCGACGCACTGAACCCGCAAGTCGCCGCCCGCCTGGCGCGCAGCATGGACCGCTGGCGCCGTTACGCGCCTGCGCTGCAAGTCCATATGCGCCACGCGCTGGAAAAAGTCGCCGCCGCCTCCAAGCTGTCCAACGACGTGATGGAAGTGGTCAGCAAAGCACTCGCAAACTAATTAGTACAAACCTAGGGAAATAATGAAACGTATCAGCCTGACCCAATACCTCGTTGAAGAACAACGCCAGCACCACAGCATTCCAGCGGAACTGCGCCTCCTGATCGAGGTGGTAGGCCGCGCGTGCAAAACCATTTCGCACAGCGTCGGCAAAGGCGCCCTGGGTGAAGTGCTGGGCGCGCTGGAAAGCGAAAACGTGCAAGGCGAAGTCCAGAAGAAGCTGGACGTGATCTCCAACGAAATCCTGCTGGAAGCGAACGAATGGGGCGGCCACCTGGCGGCCATGGCATCGGAAGAAATGGAAGACATCCACCCGATCCCTAACCGCTACCCGAAAGGCGAATACCTGCTGGTGTTCGATCCGCTGGACGGCTCCTCCAACATCGACGTCAACGTATCGATCGGCACCATCTTCTCCGTGCTGAAGGCGCCGGAAGGCATGACCGAGCCGACCGAGAAGGACTTCCTGCAACCGGGCGCCAAGCAAGTGGCCGCCGGCTACGCCCTGTACGGCCCGCAAACCCTGCTGGTGCTCACCACAGGCAATGGCGTGAACTGCTTCACCCTGGACCGCGAGATGGGTTCGTGGGTCCTGACCCAGCGCAATATGCAGATTCCTGCCAAGACCAAGGAATTCGCGATCAACGCCTCCAACCAGCGCCACTGGCACGCCCCTGTGCAGCGCTACATCGGCGAACTGCTGGCCGGCACCACCGGCCCGCGCGGCACCGACTTCAATATGCGCTGGATCGCCTCCATGGTGGCCGACGTGCACCGCATCCTGAACCGCGGCGGCGTTTTCATGTACCCGGCCGACAATAAAGACCCATCGAAGCCAGGCCGCCTGCGCCTGATGTACGAAGCGAACCCGATGGCCTTCATCGTCGAACAGGCGGGCGGCATGGCGACCGACGGCAAGAAGCGCATCCTCGACATCCAGCCGGAAAAACTGCACCAGCGCGTGCCGGTGTTCCTGGGCTCCCGCGACGAAGTGGCCCTGGTCACCAGCTACCACCAGGAAGTAGTGTAATTTTTGCAATGATGGTGCAACGCTACTAGCAAACGCGCAAGTTTGTTTGTTATAATCCGGGCTCTTTGCCGGTGTAGCTCAGTTGGTAGAGCAGCTCATTCGTAATGAGAAGGTCGTAGGTTCGATTCCTATCTCCGGCACCAGGACGTACAAAAACCCGTCAGATCATCGGTCTGGCGGGTTTTTTCGTTAACCGCTGTCGCTCGCGCGACGCCACCTTACTTCACGTTACGCGCAATGAAATTGCGCATCAGCTTGCCGATTTCCTGGCCGTCTTCTTCAAGCGCGAAGTGGCCGCTGTCAAGCAGGTGCAGCTCGGCGTGCGGCAGATCGCGCAGATACGGCGCTGCGCCGGCGGCGGGGAAAATCTTGTCGTTCTTGCCCCAGGTGATCAGCATCGGCGGCTGGTGTTTGCGGAAATAGGCTTGCCACTCCGGATAGCGGGCCGGGTTGCTGCCGTAGCTGTAGAACAGCTCGAGCTGGATGTCCTTGTTGCCGGGGCGGTCCATGTACGCCTGGTCCAGGGTCCATGCGTCGGGACTGATCTTGCCGACGTTGCGCGCGCCGTGCGTGTACTGCCATTTGGTCGCGCCGATTTCGAAGAATGGTTTCAGCTTGGCGGCATTCGCTTCGGACTTATCGGCCCAATAGACCTTGAACGGCGCCCAGAACTCATTGTCGATGCCTTCGCTGTAGGCGTTGCCGTTCTGGACCACGATCGCCGATACTCGCTCGGGATGGGCGGAGGCCAGGCGGAAGCCGATGGGGGCGCCGTAATCCTGTACGTAAAGCGCATATTTCGATGCGCCGACAGCAATGGTGAACTTGTCGACTACATTCGCCAGGTTATCGAAGGTGTAGGCGAATTTGTCGACAGCCGGCGCATCGCTTTGGCCGAAGCCGGGGTAATCGGGCGCGATGACGTGATAGCGGTCGGCCAATTGTGGAATCAGGTTGCGGAACATCTGGGACGAGGTTGGGAAACCGTGCAGGAGCAGCACGGTCGGCGCGTCTTTCGGGCCGGCTTCGCGATAGAAGATATTGACGCCATCTACCTTCACGGTGCCATAGCTGACGTCCGTCGGGGCGGCGGAGGCAGCAGCAGCGGCTAAAGCGAAGGCCAGGGATGCAGCGATGCGGGACGTTTTCATGTGTGCTTCCTTCAAGTTGGTTGGGATGGAATGGATTGTAGGAAGCAGCCAGCGGCGCCGGAACTACGCCCAGCGAAACAAACCATTTCGCCCGACGACGTTCCGCCGCGTGGAAGGCGTCGATAGAGTGGTGCCATCGACAAACCACCGGAGAACAACATGAAAAAACTAGTAGCCGCCGCCGCCCTCGCACTTGCCGGGACAGCGCAAGCAGCGCCAATCGCCTATCGCACGGTTGCCGTGGACGGCGTCAATATCGCCTATCGCGAGGCTGGCGATGCCAGCAAACCGACCATCCTGCTGCTGCACGGCGTCCCTAGCTCCTCCCGCATGTACGACGGCCTGCTGCGCAAATTGGGCGACCGCTACCACCTGGTCGCGCCGGACTATCCCGGCTTTGGCAACAGCGATGCCCCTGACCCTTCGAAGTTTGCTTATACCTTCGATAATCTGGCGGCGGTGATGGGCAAGTTCACCGATGCCGTCGGCGCGCAGCGCTATGTGCTGCTGATGCAGGATTACGGCGCACCGGTTGGCATGCGCATGGCGCTGGCCCGGCCGCAGGCAGTACAGGCTCTGGTTTTCCAGAATGGGAATGTGTATGAAGAGGGACTTGGTGCGATGTGGGCCAAGCGCAAGCCGTTCTGGGAAGATCGCGCGGCGCACGAGAAAGACGTCATCGCAGTCCATCAGTCGGTGGCGGCAACGCGCGCCCGCCATATCGGCAGCGACCCTGCTGTGGAAAGCTACGATCCGGATCTTTGGATGGACGAATATGCTTACCTCAATCGACCGGGCCAGGCGCGTATCCAGGCCGACCTGATTTACGACTACCAGCACAACCTGGCGGCTTATTTGCAGTGGCAGGCTTGGTTGAAACAGCGCCAGTTGCCAACATTGGTCGTATGGGGCAAGTACGACTTGGCGTTCACCGTGCCCGGCGCGCAGGCCTTCAAGCGCGACAATCCATCAGCCGAAGTGCATATCCTGGATGGCGGGCATTTTGTGATGGATACCAGGCTGGAAGAGGTAGCCGCCATTACCGGCGGCTTCCTCGGCAAGCTTAGTTCAGGTGCGGGTGTGTCCGCAGGTGCTGCGCCAGCAAATCGATGAACTTGCGGACCTTGGAGGAGCCGTATTTGCTCTCGCGGTGCAGGATGTGCACCGGCCACGGCTCCTCTTCGAATTCCGGCAGGATGACCTTGAGCTTGCCGGTCGCCAGTTCCTCGGCCATTTGGTAGGACAGCAGGCGGCATATGCCAAGGCCCTCGACCGCAGCGCGGATTGCGGCATCGTTGCTGGTGACTGTGAAGCGCGGCTTCATACGCACAGTCATGGTGTCCGTCCCTTGACCGAACTTCCATTCGACACGCGGGGTGATGCTGCTGGCGGCGATGACTGTATGCTGCTGCAGTTCTTCCGGGTGTTTTGGCACACCATTCCTGGCCAGGTATTCGGGCGAGGCGCACAGCACGCGCCGCATCTGGCCGACGCGCAGCGCCTTCATGCTGGAGTCTGGCAAGGGACCGAGGCGCACGGCGACATCCATTCCTTCTTCGATCAGATTGACCACGCGGTCAAGGAAGTAGGCGGAGACGTCGACCTCGGGATATTGCTTCAGGAATTGCACAATGCAGGGTGTGACGAAATTCTTCCCGAACAGGACTGAGGCGGTGACGGACAGGTTGCCTTTTGGCGCCGAGTTGACACCTGCTGCTGCGTCGTTGGCTTCCTCGATGCTCGCCAGGATGTTGCGGCAGTCATCCAGGTAGCGTTGACCCGTTTCGGTCAGGCGAACGTTGCGGGTGGTCCTTTGCAGCAGTTGGGCGCCCAGTTTTTCTTCGAGCGCAGCGATGGCGCGTGTGATCGCTGCCGGCGACATATCCAGGCTGCGCGATGCACCCGCAAAACTTTCCTGCTCGCCCACTGCGACGAACACCTTCATCAAGTGCATTTGATCCATTCGAATCCTCCTCGCAGGATCGGGAGCGACCGGCCGCTCGAGCCGGTCGCGCAGGAATGATGGGGATTCCTTAGTAGCTCGAAATTGCGGCCGGCTGGCCGTTCTTGAAGTTGAAGATGGTGACTGGCGAAGACTTCATATCGCCTTTGGCGTCGAAGGCGTAAGTGCCAGATACGCCCTTGTAGCTGTTGGCGGAAATATCGGCGCCAACCTTGAGCGGGTCGATCGAATTCACCTTCTGCATCGATGCCGCATACATCAGCACCGCATCGTAGTAGGCGGATGCATAGACGTCCGGCTCCACATTGAAGCGCTTCTTGAACTTGGCCTTGAAGGCCGGGCCGGAAGCGGCTTTCTCCAGCAGCGCGCCGCCTTGCGCGCACAGCACGTTGTCGCCGACTGCATCGCCGCCCAGCTTGCCCATCTCCGCGGTGCAGATGGTGTCGCCGCCCAGCAGCTTGGCCTGGATGCCCAGTTGTTTCATCTGGCGCGCCATTGGTGCGCCCTGTGGTGCGTAGCCGCCGAAGAACACGGCCTGCACGTTTTTCGATTTCAGCTTGGTCAGGATGGCGGTGAAGTCGACCGCTTTGTCGGTGGTGTATTCATGGCCGGCGACCTGCATGCCGGATGCGCGGGCCTGCTTCTTGAATTCTTCCGCCAGTCCTTGGCCGAAGGCGGTACGGTCGTCGATCACGGCGACGTTTTTCACCTTCAGCTCATTGGCCGCGTAGAGCGCCATCTTGGAGCCGAGCTGGGTGTCGCTGGCGTTGATACGAAAGATGTTCTTGTAGCCTTGTTGCGTTAATTTCGGGTTGGTCGCCACTGGTGCGATCAGGGCGCCGGCTTCGTTGTAGATGCGGGAGGCTGGGATGGCGACGCCGGAGTTGTATGGGCCGACCACGTATTTGACGCCTGCATCGGCCAGCTTCTGTGCGGCGGAGACACCGGCTTTCGGGTCGCCCTGGTCGTCTTCCGACATCAGTTCGAATTTGACTTTCTTGCCGCCGACCGTGATCGGTTTGGCGTTCAGTTCTTCGACGGCGAGGCGGGCGCCATTCTCGTTGTCCTTGCCGGAAAACGCCTGTGCGCCGGACAGGGGGCCGCTATGGCCGATTTTTACCACGACGTCCTGGGCATAGGCGCCAGCGGCCATTGCCAGCAGCGCGACCGCGCTTACCGAGTGCTTCAGTTTCATCGAAGGGTCTCCATGATGTTTTCGATTGCGTGATTATCCACAATCCGCGCGGCGCAGCAAGCCGCAGTGCATCATGCCGGGCGCATTATGCCGAACTCGCTGCTAAAGCTGCATAGCGGAGAAAGGGCGGGTCAGGCCCTGTTGTCGATGCGCCTGCCGGGACGGCCGGCTGCTGGCCCCGGTCCGCCGGCTTGCTCGCTGGCTGGCGCTTGCCCGCCAGGCGTACGGCGGTCTCCCGCTTGGGCCTGGGCGTGGGGACCGGTTTGCTCACGTGTGCCGGCGCCTGTATTTTGCCCGGGGGCTGTTTCGGTGGCAGTGCGCTGGACAGGGCGGGATTGGACCGGAGCGACCGGGGTGGTCGCCGGCACGGCCACTGGGGCTGGAACCGGTTCGATTGCTGGCGCTGGCGTTGCGGTGCGGCCCGAGGCGGCAGCGATGTCTCCGGTGCGGTAGGCCGCGACAGCGGCGGCGATGGCGGGATCGGTCGCCTGCAGGCGCTGGGCTTGCGCGGATCCGGGTGCGTCGGCGCGGCGGGCTGCTTCGGTGGCCTGGTTAGCGCGGGCGGCGGCATCGCTGGCTGCTTGCGCGGCGGCTGTTGTGGCCGCCGCAGTGCCCGATGCTGGCGTCCCGGCGGCGGGGCCGGGGGCTGGCCCTGGTGCGATGCCGGTTGCCGTTGCACCGCTGACCTGGGGGCCTGCCGCGCTGATGGCTGCCTCAGGCGGTCGTATTGCCGTGTTGCCCTGGGTAACCGCGCCTGTGGGCGCTGCGGGGGGACTGGCGGTAGCCGGGTTAAGAGGCGCACCGGGTGGGGCGATTGCCGCGTTTTGCGTCAAGGTGGCGGCGGCTTGGGCAGCGGTTTGGGCTTCGCGTAGTACTTGTCGGCGCGCTTCCAGCCTTGCTTCCAATTGCTCTGCCGCAATGTCGCTCGTGATATTGCGGGCGTCTTCGAGACGCTCGGCTGTGAGGCGGTCTTGCAGGGAGAGCGCTTGGGTCGACGCGACTGCCCGGGCGAGTTCGGCGGCATCGGCGGTTCGGCGAGCTTCAGCTGCCGTGGCGGTGACGGCGGCTTGTCGTGCTTGTGCGGCGTCTGTCGCGGCTTGTGTCGCTCGGGCTTCAGTTGCGGCAGCTGTCGTGGCTGCCGTGCTGCTCGCAGATGTGCCGGGGCCGGCTTCGCCCGCCGCAGCCGCTGTTCCTGCGGTCGTCGACGCCGTGCCGGGATTTGCCTGCGTTGTTGCCGTGGCGGCGGCGCCGGCCGGGGCGGCGTTGGATTGAGCGGTTCCCGGTACTCCTGCGGCGGCGGATTCGCTGGCGGCTTGCTGGCGGGCGAGGTTGAGCCGGGCGGTGACTAGCTCTTCGGTTTGGGCGGTTTCCGATTGTTCGGCGACGAGGCGGCGAGCGGTGTCGAGGCGGTCGGCGGCGGCGCGTTCGGCGCGGGTCAAGCCGAGCTGCTTGGTTTCGGTCTGCTGCTGGGCTGCCCGGCGAGCGGCATCGAAGCGGTCGGCCAGGGCCAGCGCCGCAAGGTCTTCCTCCCGCATGCTTTCGAGTTGCCGCACTGCGGCAGCCTGCGCTTCGGCGAGGCGTTGTTGCTGCGTGTCTTGTAATGCATTTTCCGCCAAGGCCTGGTTGGCGGCTTGACGCGCCGTGTCCAACTGCTCGGCGGCGATCCGCCGCTGGGCCGTCTGGTCCGCCACGTTGGGGGAGGGGGCAATGCCAGGCTCCAGCGCGGCAGTTTGCGCCCCGGCATCCGGCTGAAGAGCGGCTGCCGCATCCGCGACCTCGCCGAGTGCTTGGCCGAGCGACGCGACCGCGCGCTGTGGCGCCGCATTGAAGGCAGCATTCAGCGTCCCCTCATCGGCGGACAAGCCACCGCCGCCGGAAACATCGATCCCGGCCTGCTTCAACGCCGCCTGTTGCGCCACCAGCACGCCAGCCAACGAGGCAGGCGCGTTGGCATTCATGTTCTCCATCGCTTGCCGGGCAGTCGCAGCAAATGCCGCCGCGTCGCCGCCGCTGGCTGCAAGCTCGCGCAGGCTGCGCTGCGCCAGCACCAGGTTGGATAAGAACAGGCCAAGCGAGGACACCGACGGCGCAGCGGCGGCAGCCGGGGAGATGGGAGTGGTTGGCGCGCTACGGTCAACGGTGATCGCCGGGTTGACCACGCTGGCACCAGTAACAGGATCGATAGGAATCACAAACCAAGCTTGCCAGAGATAGCGTCCGCGCATCGTTAGCTGGCGCACGGTAGATGCAGGCGTGCAGCCGTATCGTGACCTTTCCACCCAACCCAAGCGATGAGGAACCCGATCATGGACAACAACATCACCAAAAGTGAAACCGCCAAGGACTTGCGCGCCGGCGTGCACAGCACCGTCGACAAAGTGGCCGACAACATCAGCAGCATCACCGACCAGGTAGGCGCCAAAGGCGACCAGTTGAATGCGGCCTATAAACGCTTCTCCGAATCCGGCCGCAACTTCGTGCGCCAGAGCCCAGGAAAATCCCTGCTCGTTGCGCTGGCCGCTGGCTACGCCGTCTCCAAACTGCTGGGGGCACGCAAGCATTGATACCGCCATGGTTGGCGGGTGTACACTATCCGAATGGATGAGTACGCCCCCCAACAATGGCTTCCTCATGAGCGCCCGCTCTTGCCGGGCTCTCCGTCTACACCATTACACTCCACGCCCAAGCGCATCGCCTTCCTGCTGGTCGGCCTGCTGGTTGCACTGACCGGTGGCCTGGGCAATGCGCTGGTGACCGTGAACCTGGTCTACGCCCAAGGTTCGCTCGGTGTGACCCAGGCCGAAATCCAATGGCTGCCAGCCGCCTATGTCATGGGCAATGTCTCCATGAACCTGTTGCTGGTGAAGTTCCGCCAGCAGTTCGGCCTGCGCCTGTTCACGGAACTGTTCCTCATGCTGTACGCGCTGGTCACAGTGGGCCACTTGTTCGTGCACGGCCTGGCGTCGGCCATCGCGGTACGTGCGGCGCACGGCATCAGCGGCGCCGCGCTGACGGTGCTGGGCCTGTACTACGTGCTGCAGGCTTTTCCCGCCCAGCACCGGCTGAAAGGCGTGGTGCTGGGCGTCGGCTTCTCGCAATTGACGCTGCCGCTGGCACGTATATTCTCTTCCGAATTGCTTTCGATTGCCGAATGGCGCGGCCTCTATTCCTTCGAACTTGGCATGGCCCTGCTGTCCTTTGGCTGCGTGCTGCTGCTTAAGTTGCCGCCCGGCGACCGCGTCAAGGCCTTCGAGAAAATGGATTTCCTGACGTTCGCACTGTTCGCGCCCGGCGTTGCCTTCCTGTGCGCGGTGCTGGCGCTGGGCCGCACGGTGTGGTGGTTCGAGACGCGCTGGATCGGCTGGGCGCTGGTGGCCTTTATTGTGCTGTTCACGGCGGCGGTGGCGATTGAACATAACCGGCGCAAGCCCCTGCTCAATACACGCTGGCTTACGACGGCCAGCATGGTGAGGCTGGCCATCTCGGTGCTCCTGATCCGCGTGGTGCAGTCGGAGGCCGGCGGTGCGGTCGGCTTCCTGCAGGCGATCGGCTTGAATAACGACCAGATGCAAACCCTGTGGCTGGTGGCGCTGACCGGCGCCACGCTGGGCATCCTGACCAGCGCCATTGTGATTACGCCGCAGCGCATACAGCCTATGCTGATGTTCGCGCTGGCGCTGATGGCGGTGGGAGCGTGGATCGATTCGCAGGCCACCAGCCTGACGCGCCCGGAGCAGATGTATTTCAGCCAGTTCCTGCTTGCGTTCAGTGGTACTTTTTTCCTGGGGCCGATTTTCGTCTCCGGCTTCGGCGCGGTGATCGCGCAGCCCTGCAACCTGATCAGCTTTTCGCTGATGTTCTCCATGACGCAGAACCTGGGCAGCCTGCTTGGCTCGGCCCTGGTTGGCACCTTCCAGGTGCTGCGCGAAAAATTCCATTCAAGCCAGCTGGTGGAGCATCTCACGCTGCAAGACCCGCTGGTGGCGGCGCGTGTGCAGGCGCAAGGCTTGCCGTCGCTGAGCGGGACAGCGACGCGGGAGGCCAATATCCTGGCTTATAACGATGTCTTCCTGATGATTTTCTTCGTCGCCTGCGGCACCCTGGCATGGATGGTGGTGCACTATGCCTGGCAGGTGTGCACGGCGACCCGTCCGGCAGCACCGGCGCAGAACGCGCAGACTGGGATGGCGCAGGTTTCACTTTCCAACTCGGGGGCCCAATGAGCACACCACCATCAGCAAGCGAGACGCCCGCACCGGCAACTCCACCCGCGCCACCTGCGCCGGATCGGCGGGCGCAGTGGCTGTCCGGTATTGGTTTCGCCTTGATCGCCCTGATCGGCGTGCTGGTTGTGCTGTATGCATGGCGATTACCGCCTTTTACTAGCCCAATAGTGTCGACTGAAAATGCAACCGTGCGTGGACAGGTGACGGTGGTCGGCTCCCAGTTGCCCGCCTATGTGGCGGACGTGAAGGTTCAGGACTTCCAGTTCGTGCATAAAGGCGACTTGCTGGTGGAGCTGGATTCGCGCATTTATCGGCAGCGCTTCGAACAGGCGCAGGCGCAGCTGGCGGCGCAGAAAGCGGCGTTGGCGAACTGGGAGCAATCGCGCAATAGCGCCAAGGCGGGCATCGCCCTGCAGGAAGCGGTTTTGTCGAACGCGCAGGCGCAGGCGGCGCGCGCCACGGCTGATTATGGCCGCGCCGAGCAATTGGTGGGCGACGGTTCGCTCTCGGTGCGCGAGCAGGATGCCCAACGCGCGGCGCGCGCACAGGCAATGGCGGCGGTAGCGCAGGCCAGGGCCAACGTCGATATCGCGCGCCAGCAGGCGCAGGCTGTCACGGTCAATCGCGGTGCACTGGAGGCTGCGGTGGCGAACGCGGAGGCGGCGCTGAAAGCGGCCAGCGTGGACCTGGATAACACGCACATCGTTGCTCCTGCTGACGGCCAGTTGGGACAGGTGAACGTGCGGCGCGGCGCTTACGTGGCATCCGGCGCGCAGCTTATGGGACTGGTGCCGCGCGATATGTGGGTGATCGCCAACCTTAAGGAAACGCAAATGAATGCGGTGCAGGTGGGGCAGGGCGCTACCTTCAAGGTTGATGCGCTGGATGGGGCGGTGCTGACCGGGCAAGTTGAGCGCATTTCGCCAGCCACCGGCTCGGAGTTCGCCGTGCTGCCGGCTGACAACGCCACCGGGAATTTCGTCAAGATCTCGCAGCGCATACCAGTTCGGATCCGAATCGACCAAGGCCAGAAGCTGGCATCGCGCCTGCGGCCCGGCATGTCGGTGATCGTCAGCATCGACACCTCGCCGGTGCTGAACGAGAAGTCCGCCGGAGCGCGGCCATGAAGCGCAGCGCAGCGTGCGTGCTGGCTGCGAGTTTGGTGTTGGCCGGCTGCGCCGCCCGCATTTCGCCTCCGCCCGCTTCCCAGCTCGTCGTGCCTGAAGGCTGGCGCAGTGTCGAGCCCTCACCGGCTGAGCCCGTGTCACACCATGGGGTCAGGCACCAAGGTGTGACACGGGCTCAGCCGGAGCAGAAGTGGTGGGATGCGTATGGCGATCCGGCACTTTCGGACCTGGTGGCGCGGGTCTTGTTGCACAACACGGACGTGCGCCTGGCGCAGCTGCGGGTGGCGGAGTTCCGCGCGCGCTTGGCGGCTGCGGATGCGAACCGCGCGCCGACGCTGGGCGCTACGCTCACGCCGGTGCGTACGCGTACGCTGGCCTATAACGGCGTTCCCTACACAACCAACTTGTTCGCGGGAGAATTCCAGGCCGCCTATGAAGTCGACCTGTGGGGCCGCCTGGCCCACTCCAGCGAAGCGGCCGCTCAATCGCTGGCCGCCGAGCGTGCGAGTGCCGGCGCGGCGCAGTTGTCGGTGGCTGCTCTGGCGGCCAACGGCTACCTGCAATTGCGTGGCCTGGATGCGGCCTTGGAACTGGCGCGCGCCACGCTGGACTTGCGCGAGCAGTCGCGCCGCCTGGCGCAGCAGCAGTTTGAATCCGGCTACACCTCGCGCCTGGAATGGCTGCAGGCGCAGGCCGAGTATGAAGCGGCCGCCGAGCAGATTCCCCAGCTCCAGCGGCAGATCAACGACCAGGAAAACGCGCTGTCCCTGCTGGCTGGCGCCAGCCCCGGCCCCATTGCGCGCGGCAAGACCCTCGACGAGCTGTCGCCGCCTGTCATTCCCGTCGGCCTGCCATCGACCGTGCTGCAGCGTCGCCCCGACATTGTCAGAGCCGCGCATAACCTGGCGGCTGCCAAGGCTGGCGTGCAGGCGACCAGCGAGCAGTTGCTGCCATCGTTCCGCCTGACCGCAACCGGCGGCATCCAGTCCACCGATTTCAGCAAATTCCTGCACGACCCCACTTACCTGTGGCGCGTGGGCGCCGTGCTGGCGGCGCCGCTGTGGGACGGCGGCCGAGTGCAAGCGCAAACCGATGTCGCTGCCGCGCAGCGCGACCAGGCGATGCTGGCCTACGAACAGACGGTGCGAAATGCACTGGTGGAAGTGGAGAACAGCCTGACGGCCTTACAGCGCCTGCGCGAGCAAGCTGAAAAGAACGATGCGCGCCGCGCCACAGCGGCAGAGACGCTGCGCATTGCGCGCAACCGCTACCGCAACGGCTATGCATCCTACCTGGAGGAGCTGGATGCGCAGCGCACCCTGTTCAACGCCGATGTAACGCGCCTGCAATTGCGCAGCCGCTGGCTGGGAGCCAGCGTGGACTTGTACCGCGCACTTGGCGGCGGCTGGCAGCCGGATTAGGGCCGCTGCGTGGGCAGCAAGTGTCCGTGCACTTCCGCTGTGAGTTTGTCGATGCGTTCGACCAGCTGCTTGGTGGTTTCCGTCAGCTCAGTATTTTGGCGCAATAACTCCATCATCTGTGCCGTGTGACGGGTCGCCTGCTGTGCCAACGCTTCGCGGTGGCGGGCATCGGCATCGTTATGGGCCTTATCGCGTTCCGCCTGGCGCGTTTGCGCCAGCAGGATCAGGGGCGCCGCATAAGCCGCCTGCAAGCTGAAGGCAAGGTTCAGCAGGATGAAAGGGTAGGGATCGAAATGCGTGAGGCCCCAGATATTGGCGCAGATCCAGGCTGCGACAATCACCGTTTGCGCGCCAAGGAACAAGGGCGTGCCGAAGAAGCGCGCAAAGGCCTCGGCCTTCAGCCCGAAGGTGTCGGCACCGAAGGTTTTGCTCAGGTGCTCATGTTCGCGATGAAAGCGCAGGTGGTCGTTGTCATGGCCTGGCTGGGCGCTCATGGTTTGCCTTCCTAGTCGACGGGAATGAAAAGTTCGCAGGCAAAGGCGCCTGTCTCCGGATCGGCGCGAAAGTCAGCAGCATAGCGCTCGAAGCAAGCGCCTGGGCGGTCTTCTAAGCCGGCAGCAGGCAGGGCCTGCGCGTAGAAGGCATACCATGCCTCGCCGATGCCCGACGGTGCGCCAAAGTAGTCCACCACGGCGTAACGGCCGCCGGGGATGGTCGCCAGGGCGGCGGGCGGCGGCGCCGGATCGTCGTGCCCGATTTCCACGCAAGCGTCGTAGCGGCACTTTTCCGGCGGCGTGGTGCTGGGATCGTCCATCGCCACGCCGTAAGTCACGCGCCCCGTCAGGCCGTTTTCCTGCATCCACGGCGCGACGACGTTGCGCCAGAATTCGCCCAGCGCAGGCCCAAAGGGACCGGTGTGGCGCAGGAAGGCGACACGGGCGGGCTCGATTTCGACAACGCGTACTTTCATGGCAGCCTCCTTATTCGGTAACCGGCGCCTGCGCATGTTTATGCGGCCTGCGCAGCTTGTGCACGATACGTTTCATCAGGTGTTCGCCATCGTCGATGATGGTGAAGACGGCGGGCACCACCAGCAGCGACAGCAGGGTGGATGTAATCAGGCCGCCGATCACTGCAGTCGCCATCGGCGACCGGAAGCTCGGATCGGCGCCAAAGCCCAGGGCCAGCGGCAGCATGCCTACGCCCATGGCGATGGTGGTCATCAGGATCGGGCGGCTGCGCTTGTGGCAGGCGTCGACGAGGGCATCGAAGCGGCTCATGCCTTCGGCGCGCGCCAGGATGGCGTAATCGACCAGCAGGATGGAGTTCTTGGTCACGATCCCCATCAGCATGATCAGGCCGATCATGGACGGCATCGACAACGCCTTTTGCGTCACCAGTAGCGCAACGAAGGCGCCTCCGATCGACAGCGGCAGTGCGGCCAGGATGGTCAGCGGCTGCAGGAAGTCATGGAACAGCAGCACCAGCACGCCGTAGATGCACAGCACGCCGATCAGCATGGCGATCATGAAGCTCACGAAGAGGTTCTGCATCTCCTGGGTGTCGCCCAGTTCCGCCCTGGTCACCGATGGCGGCAGGTTTTTCATGGACGGCAGTTGGCGCGCTTCCTCGTCCAGCTCACCCAGGGTGCGGCTGCCCAGCTCCACGTCCAGCGTCACGTTGCGGCTGCGGTTCAGGCGGTCGATCTGCGCCGGGCCGGATTCCATCGTGATGGAGGCGACGTTGGCCAGCATCACAGGGCCGTTGCGGCCCGGGACAGTCAGGCGGCCGATGGCATCGAGGTCGGCGCGCACGCTGTCGGGCAGCTTGACGCGGATCGGCACCTGGCGTTCGGCCAGGTTCATTTTGGTCAGCTCGAAATCGTAATCGCCGGCGGTCGCCACGCGCACCGTTTCGCCGATGGCGTTGGCGGTCACGCCCAAATCGGCGGCTTTGGCAAAGTCGGGACGCACGATGATTTCAGGCCGCACCAGCGAGGCGCTGGAAGTCACGTTGCCGATGCCGTGCAGCGTACGCAGCTCGCGCTCCACCTTGCGCGCCGATTCGATCAGCGCCACCGGGTCTTCCGAGCGCAGCACCAGCTGCATCTTGACGCCGGTATCTGGCGGACCGACGGTGAAGCGCGCGCCGGGCAGGGCGGATAGCTTCTCACGGATCATATTGTCGATGTCCGCCATCTTCTCCTTGCGGTCATTGCGATGCTTCGTTGTGATGGTCAACACGGCGCGGCGCGCTTCTGCTGCGGCGCCGGGCGCGAAGGCATCGCCGGCCGAACCGCCGCCGATGGAGCTGAAAACATGGGTCACCGGCTTCACTTCCATGATCGCCAGGCGGGCGCTCTCTGCGACCTCTCGGGTTTCGGCCAGCGTGGAGCCGGGCGGCAGCTCGAGGTTCACCATGGTCTGGTTGCGGTCGGCCGGCGGCACGAAGCCGGTCGGCAGCAAGAACACCAGCATAATGGAGCAGACGAAGAACACCGAGGCGCCGATAGCAGTCTTCCAGCGGTTGCTCAAGCACCAGCGCATGGTCTTCATATAGCGCTGCATGATCCAGCCGTCCGGCTCCTGCGGCTTGCTGGTTGGCTTCAGCAGGTGGGCCGCCATCATCGGCGTCAGCAAACGCGCCACCACCAGCGATGCCAGCACCGCCAGCACGGCCGCCCAGCCGAACTGTTTGAAGAATTTGCCGGGAATGCCGCCCATGAAGGCGGTCGGCAGGAACACGGCCACCAGGGCGAAGGTCGTGGCAATGACCGCCATGCCGATTTCGTCGGCCGCTTCCATGGCGGCCTGCATCGGCGTCTTGCCCATGTGCAGGTGGCGCTCGATGTTTTCGATTTCCACGATGGCGTCGTCCACCAGCACGCCCACCACCAGGGCCAGCGACAGCAGGGTCACGGTGTTCAGCGTGAAGCCCATCCAGTACATGCCGAGGAAGGCCGGCAGCACGGACAGCGGCAGGGCCGATGCGGCAACCAGCGTGGCGCGCCAGTCGCGCAGGAACCACCAGACCACCAGCACCGCCAGGAAGGCGCCTTCGTACAGCAGCTCCATCGAGCCCGAGAAGTTTTCAGCAACCGGCGAAGCATTGTCGATCGATTCCGTGATGGCGATGGTCGGATGCGCCTTGCGCAATTCTTCCACGGCGGCGCGGGCGTCCGTCGCAACCTGGGTTTCGCTGGCGCCCTTGGTGCGGAAGATTTCGAAGCCCACGACTTTCTTGCCGTCCTCGGTTGCCACAGCGCGCGGCTCGGCGATGGTATCGCTCACCGTGGCCACCTGCTCGAGGCGGATGTGGCGGCCGTCGCCCAGCGGAATATCCATCTGCGACAATTCCTGCGCGCTGCGCACGGTAGCGATGGTGCGCACCGATTGCTCGGCGCCGCTGATGTCGCCGCGGCCGCCCGGCGCTTCCTTTTGCACCTGGCGCAGCATGCGCGACACGTCCAGCGCGGATACGCGCAGCGCCGCCATGCGCTCGTCGTCGAGTTCGACGCGGATTTCGCGGTTCACGCCGCCAACCCGTTTGACGGCGCCCACGCCGCCGACCGACAGCAGCTTCTTGGCGACAGAATTGTCCACATACCAGCTCAGGTCCGCGTCGTCGATTTTCGTGCCTTCCTTCGGCGTGACGACAAAGGTCAGGATCACGCGGCCGGCGGTGGAAACCTTGCTCACCACCGGGTCGCGCATTTCACCCGGCATGTCGGCCCGCACCTGGGTCACCGCATCGCGCACTTCGTTGACGGCGTCGGACAGGTTTTTTTCGAGGATGAATTCAACGGTGATGGTGGCGGTGCCGTCCAGCACATTGGCGTAGATATTCTTCACGCCTTGCAGCGTGGCTACCGAATCCTCGATCTTGCGCGCCACTTCCGTTTCCAGCTGGGCCGGCGCGGCGCCGGGCAGGGAGGCGGAGACGGTGACGATCGGCAGTTCAATGTCCGGGAAGTCCTGCACCGGGTTGGCGCGGTATGCCATCCACCCTGCCAGCGACAGCAGGATGAACAGCATGATGGCCGGAACCGGATGCTTGATCGAGAGGGCTGAGAAATTCATCGCGCCTCCTTAGCGGGCCGGCTTGATAGCCGTGGAAGCCTGCGTTGGCGCGCCGGCATTGCGTACCAGGTCGCCGTCGTTCAGGAAGCCCGCACCAGCCGCCACGAGCAGCGCGTCCGGCGCCAGGCCTTGCAGCACTTCGATGCGTTCGCCGATGCGGCGGCCGACCTGCACCTTGACCTGGCTGACACGCAGGTCCTGGTTCAGCCGGAACACATAGCTGAAACCATCGCGCACGGTGACGGCCTGCTGCGGCACTGTCAATGCATCCGACGAACCCAGTTCGAACTGGCCGGTCGCGAACATGCCGGCCTTGAACGGCGCCTGCTTGCCGTTGTTTGCTGGCAGGTCGACGTAGACCAGGGCGGAGCGGGTTTGCGGATCGATGGTCGGCGCCACCATGCGCACCTTGCCCGTCAGTTCGCTGCCATTGGCTGCTTTGATGACTGCATTGGTGCCGATCTTGATGTTGCGCAGGTCGGTGGCCGTGACTTCGGCACGCCATTCCAGGCGGCCCTGGCGGATCATGCGGAACAATTCGGTGCCGGGACCTGCCACCGCGCCGACAGTGGCGCTGCGGGCCGAGATGACGCCGCCGTCCGGCGCCACGACCTTGGTGTAGCGCAGGCGCAGTTCTGCCGCAGCCAGCATCGCCTTGGCGGAAGCGGCGCGCGCATGTCCGGTGGCTTCGGCCGTGGTGTACTGGCTGATTTGCTGGGCGCTCAGGGCGCCGGTGCTTTCAATCGAGCGCGCGCGGTCGGCGTTGGCTTTGGCTTCGGCAGCTGCGGCTTGCGCTTCCATCAGCGCGGCTTTGGCTTGCGCCACCTCGGCCTGCGGCGTTTCCGGTGCGAACACGGCCAGCACTTCGCCCTTGTTGACGACGTCGCCTACGTTGACTTTGACGTCCGACAGTCGCAGGCCGTTCGATTCGCTGCTGATGATGGCTTCCTGCCAGGCGGACACGTTGCCGTTGGCGGTCAGGCGGATCGGCAGGCTGGTTTTCTCCGGCTTGACAGTGCTGACGGTCAGCGATGGCTTGGCGACGGCCTTCTTGTCCTCGGCCATGGCGTAAGGCGCTTGCGCAAACGCGGCGAGGGCGGTGGCGACGGTCATCGCGGCGATGGCGGATGGAGTGCGGTGCAGTGGTTTCATAAATACTTTCCGGTCTTAGGGTGCGGCGGGCGCGGTCCAGCCGCCGCCTGCTGCACGGTACAGGGCGATCCAGGCGGCGCTGCGTTCGCGCTGCAGGTTCACGACTGTGATTTCTGCGGCCAGCCGGGTGCGGCGGGCGTCTTCCAGTTCGAGCAGGCTGGCCAGGCCATTCTTGTAGCGCTCTTCGGTGGCGGTGAAGAAGGTGCGGTAGCCATCCAGCGCGGTCTGCGCGTCGTCCGCCCGTTCCTGGGTGCTTTGCAGGGCCACCAAGGCTTGTTCGACTTCGGATACCGCCTGGCGCACGCTGGCCTTGTAGCTTGAGACGGCGGCGTCGTAGCGGGCGTGCGATGCCTCCACATTGGCGCGGCGTACGCCCCAGTCGATGATCGGCAAGGTCATTTGCAGCGGACCCAGGGTCCACACGTTGGCGGTGATATCCTGGCCTTCCGCATGCAGGCGGCCGCGTCCCACCGAGCCGCTCAGGCCAAGTTGCGGCCAGCGCTGCGCGCGCGCACTGGCGACGTCGTAGCTGGCGGCTGCCACTTCCTGGCCGGCGTTGAAGACGTCCGGACGCTGAGCCAGCACCTGCGCCGGCACGGATTCGATGGCGATGCCGGCGGCGGGCGACAGCACTGCGTTGGCAGCGCTGCTGGACAGGCGTGCGCGCAAATCCGGTTCCGGGATGGCTGTCAGCGCTACCAGCACTTTCAATTCGCTGTCGCATGCCGCGCGCTGCGCCACGGCGCGGTTGTTGCCGTCGGCGGCGCTGGCGCGTGCCAGGGCGTTGGCGGATGGCGACTGGAAGCCGGCCTTGGTCGTGATGTCGGTCAGGCGCGAGGTATGTGCGCGCGATGCAGCATCCATGCGTGCAACCGCCAGCAGCTTTTCGCAAGCGCGCAAGCTGTAATACTGGTTTGCCGTTTCCGCAGCCACGGTGACGCGCGCTTCGTGCCAGCCTGCCTGTGCGCCTTCCTGGCGGGCGATGGCGGCGTTGCGGCGTGCGCGGCCGCCGCCGAACAAATCGATCTCCCACTGGGCCTGGGCCAGCAACTGGGTGGTGGTATTCATCGGAGCGCTGGCGGACTGCTGGCTCATGCGGGTGGAAGTCAGCACGCCGGTCAAGGAGGGGGCGAGCGCGGCGCCGGCGGCGGTGCGCTCGGCGCTTGCAGCGGCAAGGCGCGCCTGGGCGCCGGCAATGGTTGGACTGGCGGCCTGCGCGGCTTCGATCAACTGGACCAGCAGCGGGTCGGACTGGCTTTGCCACCAGTTGGCCAGTTCGCCGGTGCTGCCGTTATGCGGCAAAGGCGCCTGCCACTGCTGCGGCTCGTCCGCCGCGACCTTCGTCGCCGGCCCGGTCAAGCCGCAGGCGCTGAGCGCCAGCACGGCCACCATGGTTAGCGGGACCTGATATCTCTTCATGCCGTCCTTTCTTTTTGCGCAACATGAATTAAAGCATACAAATCAAACAATTAACATCCTGATACAAAGGATTCTTTGCCTTGGATTCGGGCGCTAGCGTATAAAGAAAAGACCGTAAAACATTGTATTGGGACGACATCATGCGACGATACGCATTTGCCCCCTTGCTGGTCGCCGCGCTGGCGCTGCCGCAAGCCGCCGTGTGGGCCGCGCCGCTGGCGAGCGAGCAAGCCGCCGTGCATGTGCTGAACCGCGCGGCTTACGGGCCGCGGCCGGGCGATATCGACCGGGTGCGCCAAATGGGCGTGCAGGCCTATATAGAGGAGCAGTTGAATCCTCCGCCCCTACCGGTAGCGCTAAGCCAGCGGCTCGCCAAGCTGGAGACCTTGCACCTGAGCGCCGGCGATGCGCTGGCCCGCTTCCAGGAAGCGCGCCAGGAGAAGGACGGCGAACGGCGCGAACTGGTGAAACAGATGGCGTCCGAAGCCGCCGAAGCGCGCCTGCTGCGTGCCATCGAAAGCCCGCGCCAGCTGGAGGAGGTGATGGTCGACTTCTGGTACAACCACTTCAACGTCTTCGCCGGCAAGGGCCAGGACCATGTACTGGTGGCCAGCTACGAGCGCGATGCGATCCGCCCCTACGTTTTTGGCTCCTTCCGCCAGATGCTGGGCGCCACCGCGCACCACCCGGCCATGCTGTTCTACCTGGATAACTGGGTATCGAAGGCCGGCGGCCTGAATGAAAACTATGCGCGCGAGCTGATGGAGCTGCATACGCTGGGCGTTGACGGTGGCTACACGCAGAAGGACGTGACCGAGCTGGCGCGCATGCTGACAGGCTGGACTTATGCGCCACGGCGCGGCGCCCAATTCGTTTTCGATCCGCGCCGCCACGATAACGGCGCCAAGACCTGGCTGGGCAAGCCGGTCACCGCGCGCGGCGTGAATGAGGGGGAGTACGCGCTGGACGTGCTGGCCGTGCATCCTTCTACCGCCCGCAACATCAGCCGCGAGCTGGCGCAGTACTTCGTGGCCGACCAGCCGCCGCCCGCGCTGGTGGAGCGCATGGCGCAGGCCTGGATCAGCAGCAATGGCGATATCCGTTCCGTGCTGCGCACCATGTTCTCCAGCCCGGAATTCATGGACCAGCAATATGCCGGCGCCAAATACAAAACACCTTACCAGTTCGTGGTGTCCGCTTCGCGCGCGTCCGCCATGCCGGTGACGGAAGTAAAGCCGCTGGTGGGAATCCTGGCCCGCCTGGGCATGCCGCTGTACGGCTGCCAGACGCCGGACGGCTACAAAAACACGGAAGCAGCCTGGCTTAATCCTGATGGCCTGAGCCGCCGCATCAGCTATGCGCTGTCGATTTCCAATGGCGCTGACGCCGCCGCAGTGCAGGACGCGCTGGGCGCATCGGTATCGAAGCGCACCGCCGCCATCGTCGCTGACAGTAATGAGCGCCTGCGCGCTGGCATGCTGCTGGGCAGTCCTGATTTTATGCAGCACTGAGCATGCAACTCTGAGGATCGATCATCATGCAACGACGCCAATTCCTGAACGCCTTTGCCGCCAGCGCCGGCTTGATGCTGCCGCTTGGTCCGCATGCCTGGGCCGCAACGATGGCCCCGGGCAGTACAGCGCCCACCAGCAAAAAGCTGATCGTGGTCATGCTGCGCGGCGCGGTCGACGGCATGAACGTGGTAGCCCCGGTGGCAGACCCTGAATATGCCCGCCTGCGCCCCAATATCGCTCTCGCCAAACCAGGCGCAGAGGATGGTGCGCTGAACCTGGACGGCTACTTCGGCCTGCACCCTGCTCTGGCGCCGCTGCTGCCGCTGTGGCAGCAGAAGAAACTGGCCTTCGTGCACGCCAGCGGATCGCCTGACGCCAGCCGTTCCCACTTTGACGCGCAAGACTATATGGAATCGGCCACACCGGGCGTGAAGAGCACGCAGGACGGCTGGATGAACCGCTTGTTAGGCGCCTTGCCCGGCGAGGCAACGCCAACCCGCGCGCTCAGTATCGGCCCCGTCATGCCGCGCATCTTGTCCGGCGCACTGCCGGCCACCAACCTGGCCAACGGCGCCGCTGGTACGCGCGCCACACCGCTGGACCGGCCGCAGATTGCGAAAGCCTTCGATGCGCTCTATGCCGGCAATGAGCGCTTCGGCAAAGTCTACCTGGATGGCCGCCAGGCGCACGAGGAAGTCATGGCCGCCGCCAACAGCGGCAGCATGATGGCGGAGATGCAGGCGGCAGACAATGGCGCGCCGCTGCCTAACGGCTTCCCAGATGATGCCGCCCGCCTGGCCACGCTGATGCGCAACAAGCCCAATATCCAGCTGGCCTTCATCGCGCTGGGCGGCTGGGACACCCATGCCAACCAGGGGGCCGGCACCGGCCAGCTGGCCAACCGCCTTCAGCCGCTGGGCGTGGGCCTGGCGACGCTGGCGCAGCGCCTTGGTCCGCTGTTCGACGATACGCTGATCGTGGTGATGTCGGAATTCGGCCGCACGGCGCGCGAGAATGGCAACCACGGCACCGATCATGGCCACGGCAACGCCATGTGGCTGCTGGGCGGGAAAGTCCAGGGCGGCAAGGTGGCAGGCGAGTGGAAAGGCTTGGCCGACGGCCAGCTTAATGAAGGGCGGGACTTGCCCGTGACTACCGATTTCCGCCGTGTGCTGGCCCATGTGGCTGAGCGCCACCTGCAACTGAATGCCAGCGCGCTTGCGCGCACCTTCCCCAATCTGCCCTCAGGGCCTACACTGAACCTGGTGTAGGCGCCAAGCCGCGGAGGCGGAAATGCTTAAGTTTCTCTGGAAAATGATTGGCGAAGACGAACGCTCGGAAGACACCATGGCCTTGGTGACCGTTGTGGTCAGCCTGTTGTTCCTCGGGTGGTTTATGCTGGCTTGAGCACTCAGGCTAGTAACGCGTCGATCGCTGCCACCAGCTGCTGCGGATCGAGCGGATGGGACAGCAAGCCGCGGCGCCGTTCCGCCCCCAGCGTCCTGAGGTCGTCTTCATCATCGGGGCGTATCACCAGCACCGGCAAGCCGGGCGCCATTTCCAGCGCGTCGGTCAGGAAGGACAAGCGGCCCGCTTCCAGCAAACCCAGTTCGCACAGGACCACGTCATAGGCATGGCCGTCCAGCAGCGCGCCTGCATCCATCGGATTGGAGGCGGTACTGACCGTGTAGCCGGTATGCGCAAGGATCGCAGCCACCAGGCCGGCGTTTTCCGGCGCGGCGTCGAGCAGCAGTACGCGTGCGCGCACTGAGCCGGTGGCAGTTGGCGCCAGCCCGGCAGGCGGCGCGCCCGGCCCGGCCGACGGCGGCGCCTTGGCCGGCATGGCGCCCGCACGCAGGTGTTCGGGCAGGAAGGATTCCAGCGACGGCAGCAGAACGTCCGGTTCCAGCGATTTGGGCAGGCAGCCGCTAAAGCCGGCGCGGCGCAGCGCAGCGCAGCCGTCGGTGACGGGAAGGGCGCTGGCGGCCAGGATCGGAATGGAGCGGGTCGCAGGATCGGCGCGCAGCCGCGCCACCACGCCCATGCCGTCGATCTTGGGCAGGTGCAGGTCGCACAGGATCAGGTCGGGCCGCTCGCGCTGGGCCATCTCCACACCCATGGCGCCGTCGGTGGCGCACAGGGGATGGTGGCCAAACGCCTGCAGCAGGTAGGTCACCAGGTCCATATTGGCCTGGTTGTCTTCAATGATCAGGATGCGGGCCGGCATTTGAGCGCAAGCGTGAAAGTGCTGCCCTTGCCGAAATCGCTGCTGAAGAACAGCGAGCCGCCAAGCAGGTTAGCCAGGTTCTGGCTCAAATACAGGCCCAGGCCCGCGCCTTCCGCATGGCGGGTCGAGGTGCTATCCAGCTGAGAGAATGCCTGGAACAGTTTGACCTGGTCTTCTTCCTTGATGCCGCTGCCGCTGTCGGTCACGCTGAATTCCGTGATCAGCGATTTTTCCTCGTCGGTGCGCTGGGAGAGCGTCAGCTTGACCATGCCTTTCTCGGTGAACTTGATGGCGTTGTTGGCCAGGTTGATCATGATCTGCGCCAGGGCGCGGCGGTCGCTTTGCAGGATGATTGCTTGATCCGGCATTTCGATGAAGACTTGCAGGCCTTTTTGCGCGGCCAGCGGGCGCAGGGTCTCGGCTACTTCCCCCATCAGCTGTTGGCAATGCACCGGCTCCAGGGTCAGGGTGACCTTGCCGGCCTCGATCTTGGCGACGTCCAGGATATCGTTGATCAGGGACAGCAGGTGGCGCGCGCTGGAACGGATGGTGGTGAGCTGGCGGTCCTGTTCATCGGTCAGCGGGCCGGGGAGCTTCATCAGCAGCGCGCCGGTGAAGCCGATGATGGCGTTCAGCGGCGTGCGCAGCTCATGCGACATATTGGCGATGAAGGCCGACTTCATGCGGCTCGCTTCCGCCAGTTCCAGGTTCTTCAGCGCGATTTCGCGGTTGGTCGTTTCCAGTTCGGCAGCATGGTGGGCCAGGCGCATATTCAGCTCGATCACCTGGCGTTCGCGCGCCTGCAGCTCGCTGTTCACCTGCACCGCCTGTTCGTAGGTGGAAATCAAGAGGTCGAGGATTTGCTGGCGTTCGGCGTTGATGAAGTGCTTCTGGTCGCCCAGGTAGAGGGCGATACCGACCTCCATGCTGGAATTGCGGCGCAGCTTCTGGTTGACCAGCATCTGGCCGATGCGGTTCAGCAGGTAGTCTTCGGCGTAAGGCTTGCGGATGAAGTTATCGGCGCCGCATTCAATGCCGCGGATGATGTCCTTGGGGTCGGTCAGCGAGGTGACCAGGATCACCGGGATATCGCGCAAGGCCGGATCGGCCTTGATGGCCCGGCACAGCTCATAGCCGTCCATTTCGGGCATCACGATGTCCGACAGGATCAGGTGGGGCTTGCGTTCGCGGACTTCAGCCAGGGCCAGCTTGCCGTTGGCCGCCACCCTGGCGTGATAGCCCGAAGAGCGAATCAGCCGGCGCAGGCGCTCGGCCTGGGTCGGGCTGTCTTCGACGATGAGTATTTCCAGCTCATCGGGCGCGATATCGTAGCTGGATTCCAAAGCACCTCCGAAATGGTTGGGTGTTCAGACTATACCGTTTTTTTAGCCGCCTTGGAAACCACCATCACGATAGGTGATAACCAGGGTGTCGCGGTGGCCATTGCCGGCGAGAGGCTGGATCGGGGTCGATTCGTGGATGACAGCCGCATCGTCCAGCAGCAGCATGGTCCACGGCTCGGTCATGGTGAAGCGTTTGCCGTTCGGGCCATCGGCTTCGAACACGCGGGTTTCTCCGCCCTTGATGCCGTGGCGGCCGACCAGCAGCACGGCCACGAAGTCCACGCCGTCGCGGTGGGCACCTTCAGGCGTTGGGCGGCCGATGCCGTCGGTGGTGTCGATGCGGAACTGGTGGGCTTCCACGTACCAGGGATGCTGGCCGCGCACCTGGGCGCAGGCCTGGCCGATGGCTGCCAGCAGCTTGTTCCAGGCTGGATTGGCCACTGTTTGCGCTGCGATAGGCTCGAACAGGCGGCGCATGCCGCCGTGCAGGGCGTTGTATTCGACCGGTTGCCAGTGGGCGCGGTGCTCGGCCTGGTCCAGGGCCAGGCCGTCTTGCACGAAGCAGGAGTGGCGGCGGCGGCGGTAACGGCCGCCGTCTTTCAGGTAATTGTCAGTGGCCAGGTCGTCCCAGCTGGGGACCAGGGAATTCAGTTCATCCAGGGTGCAGCCGGCCAGGCTGGCTACGTCGGCTGGCTTGAGCAGGGCATAGCCGGCGCTGCGCAGCGTGTGGATCAATTGGGGCAGGGGCGTCATCATGTCCCCTATTGTAACTAGAATGCGACATTCAGGCTGAGGCGGAAAGATCGCGATTCTATTGGGTGGAAATGGATGTCCTCCCGGGGCGTTGTTTCACCTTTCAGGCGCGATTCGTAGTAATAGTCGATCGCGGAGACCTGGCGGTTGGCGAGGTTGAAGCCTTCCAGCTCCAGGGTGGTGCGGGCGTCGAATTTGTAGGTAAGGCGGCCGTTGACGGTGGCGCTCGCCTTTGAGCGCACGGCATTGTCTTCCACCAGCGGGCGAGGGCCGAACCAGCGCAGGCGCAGGGAGCCGGACCAGGGACCGGCCGGGGTAAACGTGGCTGCCAGCTGCGCCACGCCTTCAACGGCGCCTGGGATGCGGTCGCCGGTTTCCGTGTCGTCGGCGGCGGCCGGGACGGTGCGGCGGAAGCGGCCGCGCGCGAAGGCCAGGTCGGCGTCCAGCGACAGCCATTTGGCAGGCTTGTAGTAGTTCGAGAATTCGATGCCGTAGCGGCGGCTCGGGCGGCCTGCCTCGGTGCTGCCGGCGTCGCCCAGGTAGACCAGCTCCGAGTCGAAGTCCAGCCGGTACACGGCCAGCACCGTCTGCAAGCCTTTTATTGCTTCGCTGCGCAGACCGAATTCGAGGCCGCGCGAACGGGCTAGTGGTGTGGCCGGATCCTGCGTCTGGGTCACGCCGCGCGCGTCGTTGCTGTGGAAGCCGCGTCCCGCGTTCAGGTAAAACTCGGTACGCGACCAGGGGCCGAAGGCCAGGCTGATGCTGGGGCTGGCCAGCGTTTCGTTGACGCGCGCCGCGTCGCCGACGGCGAAGCGGTAGCGGTCCAGCCTTACACCGGCCTCGCCGCGCAGCCAGGTGGTCAGGCGCAGGCGCTGCTGCAAGTAGAGCGCGGCGCTGGTTTCGACGATGTGGTCGGAACGCACGGTTTCGAGCACCTTGCGCGCCTCGGTGTGCTGCAGCGCGTTGAAGATATTGTCGTTCTGAGCCTGAATGCCCAGAGTCGTGCTCCACGCCATATCATCCATATGGTCATGCCAGCTGTGGCTCGCCTCGAAGCCGCCGGTCACGCGGCGGTCGGGCTGGGCGAACTGGTCGCCATGCACCGGGTCCTCGAGGAAGTAGGTGAAGTTGGAGAAGAGCTCGAGACGGTTGTTGATGATGTAGGCGTTGGCGTGCGTGGTCGATTTTTCGTCGCTGCGGGCCCAGGCGGCGGACAGGCTGTAGCGGCGCGCCTGGCCGCCATCGGTCAGGTCGAGGCCGTCGAAGCGGCCCAGCATGCCGCTGTCCACTGCGCGCTGCGGAATCTGGTCGGTGGCGTTCCATGCGCCGTGATAGGCCATGGCGGTGATGGTGTAGCCATTGTTGGCAAAGCCCGCGCTGTAACGCAGGACGGCGTTGAGCTTGCGGTAATTATCGCCGCGCGTGAAAGGGCCGTCGTTGTGCACAGCCTCCAGCGCGTACAGCAAGGCCCCGGGGCGGTCTGCGCTGACATCGGCATCGCGCGAACCGGCCAGCAGCACGCGGCCGTATCCGTTCTGGCCGATGGTGGCCGCGGCGCGGTCCTGCGGCAGGCGGCTGGAATAATTGATGGCTGTGGCGCCGGCCGATGAAAAGTCTCCCGTGCTGGCGTTGTACGGGCCCTTGTTGTAATCGAGGCGCGCCACCAGCTCGGGGATGATGAAATTCAGGTCGGTCCAGCCCTGGCCGTGCGCGTGGCTGCGCTGGTTGACGGGTATGCCGTCGACCGTGGTGCGCAGGTCGGTGCCGTGATCGAGGTTGAAGCCGCGCAGGTAGAACTGGTTGGCCTTGCCCTCGCCGCTATGCTGGCTGGCGACCAGGCCGGGCGTAGCTTCCAGCAGCTCGCCGGGGCGGTAGATGGTGCGCGCTTCCAGCTGGCGCTGCGATACGCTACCCATGCCGGCGGAATCGGCCACTCCCACCTGGCTGGCGCGTGCGCCTTCTACCAGCACGCGCTGCATGAAGGGATCGTCGGCGAAAGCCGTCGCCGGCGCCAGCAAGCAGGCCAATGCCAGCGCCGGCCGCCGCTTAAGGCAGCGGCTGTTCACGGCGTTCGCGGTTGAAGACGATGGAGGCTGTCGGGCGGCCAGGGCCGCTGACGTTGACGTTGTTGACTTGCTGCGGCAGGAAATCGGTCAGTACGCCATCCAGCAGCACGGCGCCGGGCGGCAATTCGGTCTTCTCGATTTCCTGGTAGATGTTGATGCTGTCCACGTTGGCTTGCATGCCAACCCAGTGCAGCGGCAAAGGCTTGCCGTTGACGGTGATGCGGAACTGCTTCTCGATGTAGCGACGGAACACGGCCTGATCCTCCTCCAACCCAAGGTCAAAGTTGCGCTGGTAAAGGTTCATCAACAGCGCTTCCACATCATGCGCCGTGTAAGTATGAACCACTTCCGTGCTACCTGTGCGTGGGTTGAAGCTGATCTCCGTCAAGCCCACGTGAAAATTGTGGGCTTGCGCGGCGGCGCTGCACCAGAGCAGCGCCGCCAGGAGGACGGCTTTGAAACGAGTCATCACTTCTTATCGGTTTCCGCGTCTTTCTTCTCTGCGTCTTTCTTTTTGAGAGGCGTGTTGAAGTCTTTCATCATATTGTCAGGCTGGCGCGACTTGAACAGTTCCAGGCGCGACTGGCTTACCTTGCGCGGCCAGGCGTTGTTGGACTGGTCGATGTCGGCGGTTTCCCAGTACGGGTCCTGCACCAGGGACGCCAGCGGCTCGTCGGTCACGATCACTTTGGTGATCTTCTTCGGCGAGTAGCGCCATACTTCGGCCGGGATGCGCTCGATGTACTTCTTGCCCGACTTCAGTTCGATCTCCAGGACCAGCGGAGTAACCAGGCCGCCCAGGTTGGAGAAGTCTACCAGGTACAGGTGCTTGCCCTGTGCCAGCAGGTCTTTTTCCCACTGTTCCAGGTCGCCGGTCGATTCGGCGAACTTGTTGCGGTCAACGTTGGTGACGGTGTAGTCGTCATGCTCGTTGTAGAAGTCCTTCAGCTCCGGCTGCTGGTCCACCTTGCGGACCATGCCCTTGTTGCGCTGGTCGATCAGGGAAATCGGCTCGGCATCATGCTGCGCCTTCTTCCAGGCCTTTTCGGTTTCCGGATTCTTGGTGCTCACGCCGTATTCGGTGATGCCATCGATCGACACGTCCACTGCATCGGTGGTGTAGAACCAGCCGCGCCAGAACCAGTCAAGGTCGGTGCCGGAAGCGTCTTCCATGGTGCGGAAGAAGTCAGCCGGGGTAGGGCGCTTGAATTTCCAGCGGCGTGCGTATTCGCGGAAGGCGTAGTCGAACAGTTCGCGGCCCAGGACGGTTTCGCGCAGGATGTTCAGCGCCGCAGCCGGCTTGGCGTAGGCGTTGTTGCCGAACTGGAGCAGCGACTCCGAATTGGTCATGATCGGCACCTGGTTCTTCGAACGCATGTAGTCGACGATGAAGCGCGGATCGCCGCGGCCGGCCGGGTAATTATCTTCCCAAGCCTCTTGTGCCAGCGATTGCACGAAGGTGTTCAGGCCTTCATCCATCCAGGTCCATTGGCGCTCGTCGCTGTTGACGATCATCGGGAAGTAGTTGTGGCCGACCTCGTGGATCACCACGCCGATCAGGCCATACTTGGCGCGCTTGGTGTAGGTGATTTCGCCGGTCTTTTTATCCTTCACAGGACGCGGACCGTTGAAGGAGATCATCGGGTACTCCATGCCGCCTACCGGACCGTTGACGGAAATCGCGGTCGGGTATGGGTAGTCCAGGCTGTACTTGTTGTACTGCTCGATGGTGTGGATGATGGCTGCGGTCGAGTACTTCTCCCACAGCGGGTTGCCTTCTTTCGGGTAGTAGGACATGGCCATCAGGTTGCTGCCATCCTTCTTGTAGCCCTGCGCATCCCAGATGAACTTACGCGAAGAAGCCCATGCGAAGTCGCGCACGTTCTTGGCCTTGAAGTGCCAGGTCTTGGTGCCCTTTGCCTGATGCTTCTCGGCTTCCTCGGCTTCAGCCTGGGTCACGATGACGACCGGGGTCTTGCTGGTGCGGGCCTTGGCCAGGCGGTCGCGCTGCGCGGAGGTCAGCACGTCGTTAGGATTCAACAGCTCGCCGGTGGAAGCGACGACGTGGTCGGACGGCACGGTGATCTGCACGTCATAGTCGCCGAATTCCAGCGTGAATTCGCCCGAGCCCAGGAACTGCTTGTGCTGCCAGCCGTACACGTCGTAGTAGGCCGCCATGCGCGGGAACCACTGGGCGATTTCAAACAGGTCGTTCTTGTCTTCCGCGAAATGCTCGTAGCCGGAACGGCCGCCCAGTACTTTTTGCTCGTTGATCTTGTACGACCAGTCGATGGAGAAGGTGAACTTCTCGCCCGGCTTGAGCGGCTGCGCCAGTTCAACGCGCATCATGGTGCGGTTGATGGTGTACTGAAGCGGCGCGCCGCCGGAGCCTTTAACGGAAGCGATCTTGAAGCCGCCGTCGAAATCGCGGCCGGCCAGGATGTTGCGCATGCCTTCGAACTTCATGCCCTCTTCGTCGCCGCGCGCGCGGCCCCACGCTTCGCGCGAAGGCGCGGTCATGGTCATGCGGGCATCGGAGTCCGGCTTGTAGATGTTCTGGTCCAGCTGCAGCCACAGGTAGTGCAGGGTGTCCGGCGAATTATTGTGGTAAGTGATCTGGCCGCTGCCGCTGATGGCGCGCTTGACCTCGTCCAGCGTGGCGCGGATCGTGTAGTCCGCGCGCTGCTGCCAATAAGCGTGGCCCGGAGCGCCGGAAGCGGTGCGGTACTGGTTGGCGGAAGGCAGCAGCTCGTCGAGCTGGCGGAATTTATCGTCGAATGGCTCGGCCGCAAAGGCCGTTGCCGTCATGCAGAGTGCGGCAAGACCAACAGAAAAACGTTTCATCAAGTCCCCAGGCGTGTAGTAATAAATGCTGGGCTATTCTAGGGGAGCTTGTATTTCGGCACTTGGTTTATTTGTAAAAATCCTGCAACATAAAACAAAAAAAGGGGACGTACCCCTTTTGTCAAATAAAAAGGGGTACGTCCCCTTTTTTATCATGCGTTGTTCATCAGGCTGGTGCGCAGAACCGACAGCTCGCGCTGCAGACGGATGACTTGTTCTATGTCGCAGCCGCTGGCGCTGAGCACGCAGGCCGGCAGCTTGGCGCCTTCCTTGCGCAGTTCGCTGCCGTGCGGGGTGAGGGCGATGATCACCTGGCGTTCGTCCTGCGGGCAACGGGTGCGGGTGATGAGTTCGGCCAGCTCCATGCGCTTGAGCAGCGGGGTCAGCGTGGCCGAGTCGAGGAACAGGCGGTCGCCCAGGGCAGACACGGTCTGCTCGTCCTGTTCCCACAACACCATCATCACCAGGTATTGGGAATAGGTCAGGCCCAGCTTGCGCAGCAGCTTGCGGTACACCTTGTTCATCGCCAGTGAGGTCGAGTACAAGGCGAAGCAAAGTTGCTGGTCGAGCTTGGGAACCTGCTCGAGGTCGTAGGTTTTGGTGTCCATGGCGGCAGTATAGATAGCGTGCTATCTAATTGCAAGCAAATTTCTCCCTTGACCTTGCTACAAGGTGATTCTTTGACTATGGTTAAAGTGCCCGTAACTTGCGCTGGGCATTTGGGGATGATAATGAATCAGATGAACCACTACCATTCTGGCGCTTACCCGGTTCCTGATCAGCGCGGCCTTGAGCCCGTCCTGTTCCTGGTCGAAATCGACCCGCAGCGGGTGGTTGATGGCGTGCGCTATGACGACAACTACCTGGCCGACGACGTGATGGCATGCGGTACCATGCGCGAAACTTGCCCGATTTGCGAGGAAGGCCACCTGCAGCTGGTGCTGCGTCAAAAAAACGTGCGTGTGGCCCACCTGTTTTGTATCGAATGCACACGTTGTTTCGGCGCTTTCCTGCCAGACGGCTCGCCCGCACTCGCTGACTAGAATTGCCTGCGGTATCATGCCGCAATGACCAGACCTAAGACCAAGCCACTGCTGCTGATCGTTGACGGATCGGCGGAACACCTGCAACAGCTCAGCCATCTGCTAGAGGACAAGTACGCCGTGCGCGTGGTTGACGAGGCCGACCGCGCCCTCGCCATGGCTCAGCAGTTGCCGCGCCCCGATCTGGTATTGGTCGATGTGGTGCGCGATGGCTTCGCCGTCTGCCAGTCCCTGCGCAGCAATCCGGATACAGCCAGCATTCCCCTGATCGCCATGATAGAGCGCGGCCAGCCAGAGCTTGAGAGCAGCGCAATTGCCGAAGGCGCGTCCGACGTGGTGGCGAGGCCGCTGGTGCCCGAGCTGCTGCGGGCGCGCATCGCCACCCATGTGCAACTGCATCAGGCACGCGCCCAGGTGCAGCGTCGCCGTGGCCAGATCAAGGAATTGAGCCAGATCGCCGATGCCGCGGCCTGGGCCATCGCCACCCTGGCCGAGTGGCGCGACGAGGAAGACCCATCGCATTTGCGCCGCATCCAGCACATTGTGCTGGCACTGGCGCGCCAGCTGCAAGGCAACCCGCGCTTTTCCGATGAACTGGCCGAACCGAATATTCCATTCCTGTTCAAGGCCGCGCCGCTGCACGATATCGGCAAGGTGCGCATTCCGGACGCGATCCTGCTCAAGCCGGGCCGCCTGACGCCGGAGGAATTTGACATCATGAAGCAGCACACTGTGCATGGCCGCGACGCCATCGCCGGTGTGGAGCGGGAGCTGGGCTTCACCAACGCCTTCCTGCGCTTTGCGCGGGAAATCACCTATAGCCACCAGGAGCGCTACGATGGTTCCGGCTATCCGCAAGGCCTGGCGGGCGATGCGATCCCGGTTTCGGCACGGCTGGTGGCGGTGGCCGATGTCTATGATGCGCTGGTGTCGGAACGGGTCTATCGCCCGGCCTTCACCCACGAGACAGCGATTGAACTGATTCGCCAGGGTAGCGGTGAGCAATTCGATCCGGACGTGGTCGATGCGCTGCTGGCGGCCGAAGAACAGGTGATGGAAATTGCCGCCCGCTACGCGGATGTGTCGGATTAGTCCTATGCTATAGTCGGCTACACAGTCCAGCTGGAGCCAGCATGCGCATACACGGATACCTGGCCTTTATCGTCGGTATTTGCGTTACCGTGTGGGTCTGCTTGTTCGTCGTGAATGTGCAGGACCGCCAAGCCAACGAAGCCTTCCAGCGCGACACGCAAAAGATTGCGCGCGATACCCAGCTTCGCCTGCAAACCTATTTCGACATGCTGCTCAGTATTAAGGGCGTGTTCGCGGTACATGAAAATGTGACGCGCGTAGAGTTCAGCCGCTATGTGAGAGAGTTGGACCTGAAGCGCCGCTATCCGGGCTTCCAGGCCATCCAGTTCGTGCGGCGCGTGCGCTCGGACCAGATCGATGGGTACAGCGCGTTTATCCGGGCCGACGATAGCCTGCAAAGCGGCGGCTATCCCGACTACAAGGTGCACCCAGCGTCCGTGCGCCCGGTCCACTACATCATCGAATACAACGAGCCAATGAAGGGCAATGAAAATGCCTTCGGACTCGATCTCGCGGCGCTGCCGCCCCACCTTAAAGCCCTGCAGCTTGGCACCGCGACCGGCCGCATCGTGGCCACCGAGCGCATCACCCTCGTGCAGGACGCCAGCGGCCAGCCGGGCTTTGTGGCGCGCGCCCCAATTTACAAACGCGGCGCATCGCTACTGACGGTGGAGGAGCGTGATGCGGCGCTGGTGGGTTTTGTGGCCATCGTTTTCCGCGTCAACGACCTGATGTCGGAAACCATCGACAGCCCGATGCTGCAGCACCTGTATGTGAGCATTCATGATGCCGGCTATGCCAGCGACGGCGCCAAGGTGCTTCCCAGCGACGACAACTTGATGTTCGACAGTTTCGGCAAGCTCGGTTCCGGCACGCGCCTTCCTGCGTTGCCCGGCCTGGACGTGAAGATCCCGCTCGACGTGGGCGAGCGGCGCTGGATCGTGCAATTCCAGGGCCACGCCAGCGAACACTATAGCCGCGACAGCATGCTGATTTGGGTCATCGCATTGGCAGGCTTTACCATCAGCGCCTTGATCGGCGCGCAGATCATGACCCTTTCGCGCCGCCGCGCCCTTGCGAAAAAACTGCGCGTCACGGCCGACGAATTGCGCGCGCTTCAGGATAGCGCCATCGTCGGGATCGGCCTGTTTGCCAACGGCTTGATCGTACGCTGCAACAGCGGACTGGAAGAGATGATGGGTTACCAGCATGGCGAGTTGGCCGGCCGCTCTTGCGCTGTGCTGACGGGTGGGCACCACGATCCTTTTGCATGCATGACCGACGGCGCTTCAATGCACTTTGAGCTGGAACTGGTGAGCGCGCAGGGAAAGAGGCTGTGGTGCATGGTGAACGGCCGCATGCTCGACCAGAATGAGCCGCGCAAGGGTTGCGTGTGGGTGATCATCGACATCACCGTACGCAAACAGGCGGAGGCCGCGCTGGTCGATACCAAGCATGGCCTGGAACGCAGCCTGAATGAGCTGGCGTTGCAGAAGTCCAATGTGGAACTGGCGCACAAGGATTTGTCTGCCGTGCTGCTCACGCTGAAGCAGGCGCAGGCAAGCCTGATCACTTCCGAAAAAATGGCTTCTCTTGGCGCGCTGGTGGCGGGCATCGCACATGAACTCAATACTCCAATCGGCAATAGCCTGCTGACTGCGACTGCCTTGAGCGATATGTGCAAGGAATTTGAACGCCAGCTGGGAGAGGGCGGCATCAAGCGATCCGCCTTAGACACGCATTTGAAGGACGCGCGCATGGCGTGCTCCATCATCACCAATTCCCTCACGCGTGCGGCGGACCTGATCCACTCCTTCAAGCAAGTGGCGGTGGACCAGACTTCCGACAAACGCCGCAACTTCAACCTGTCCGGCGTGGTGCACGACACGCTTGCAACATATTCGGCGCAGCTGCGCCGCGCCAATTGCGAAGTGAAGGTGCTGATGCCGGAGACGCTGAATTTCATTTCGTATCCAGGCAGCGTGGCGCAGGTACTCGGTAACCTGATACAGAACGCCTTGCTGCATGCGTTTGAGGGGCGCGAGTCGGGCCGCATCTCGATCAGCGCGGCGGAAGTCGATGAGCACTCGGTGGAATTGCGCTTTGCCGATGATGGCGTCGGCATGAGTTCACGCACCCTGCACCAGATTTATGACCCATTCTTCACCACCAAGATGGGGCAGGGCGGATCGGGGCTGGGCATGAATATCGTGTACAACCTGGTTACTGGTGTTTTGCGCGGAACCATCCAGATCGAGTCCGAGCCCGGGACGGGAACCACCGTGATCCTGACCTTGCCGCGCAAAGTCCCCGCGAAAGAAGAACTGGCCGAAAATGACCTGCTGCATGTGCAGTGATTACGGCCGCAGGCCCTCCAGAATCTTCATCGCTGCACGCTCCGCTTCCTCCTCCGCAGAGTGCTGGTCCATCAAAGTCAGGTCCGCAGAAACCCTCCGCTTCGGATAAATGTGCGTCATATGCATCGGATTGCTGGATGGCGCGAAAATCGAAACAAACGCCCCCCACTGCCTGGTGCCATCCAACAGCTCCCCGGTATATTCAACCTCGTAGCCATCAATGTTCTTGGCGGGCATGGTTACGTCTCCTTTTCGCAGGAATCTTAGCAAATTTAAACCAGGTCAAGGAAATCAAAAATCACGGCTATAGCGGTTCTTAATACTATATTTAGTGTGTAGTATTCACATCAACACAACATCTAGTTGATGATGAAAATGAATACGACACGCAAGACTACCGTGGACGTCGCGTCCTCGATCAATGAATACCTCCAGCAGCTCGACTGGCGCGTGAACGCGAACGCCAACCAGGGCTACTCGCTGGGTGGCATGATCCTGAATATCTCGGGCAAGATGGTCGCCAATTACTGGCTCGATCACGTCTACCCGCGCGAGGTGGGCGAAGCGCACCGCAACGCCGACATCCATATTCACGACCTCGATATGCTGGCGGGCTATTGCGCCGGCTGGTCGCTGCGCACCTTGCTGAACGAAGGCTTGAACGGCGTGCCGGGAAAAGTGGAGTCGGCGCCGCCGAAGCACCTTTCCAGCGCCGCCGGCCAGATCGTCAACTTCCTCGGCACGCTGCAAAACGAATGGGCCGGGGCACAAGCATTCAGCTCCTTCGACACTTATATGGCGCCCTTCATCCGCAAGGATTCGCTGGGATACGAGCAGGTCCTGCAGACCATGCAGGAATTGATCTACAACCTGAACGTCCCTTCGCGCTGGGGCACGCAGACCCCATTCACTAACCTCACATTCGACTGGACCTGCCCGGAGGACCTGCAAGAACAGTTGCCCGTGATCGCCGGCGAAGAAATGCCTTTCACCTACGGTGACCTGCAAGCCGAGATGGACATGATCAATCGCGCCTACATCGAAGTAATGATGAAAGGCGACGCTAAAGGCCGTGCCTTCACCTTCCCGATCCCGACGTACAACATCACACCGGACTTCGACTGGCATTGCCCCAATGCCGAATTGCTGTTTCAGATGACCGCACGCTACGGCCTGCCGTACTTCCAGAATTTCGTGAATTCAGAGCTGAAGCCGAACATGATCCGTTCCATGTGCTGCCGCCTGCAATTGGACTTACGCGAATTGCTTAAACGTGGCAACGGCCTGTTTGGTTCAGCCGAACAAACCGGTTCGCTGGGTGTGGTTACGCTGAATTGCGCACGCCTCGGCTATCTGTATGCAGGCGATGAATCCGCGCTGATGGCCCGCGTGGACGAATTGCTGGAACTGGGAAAAACCAGCCTGGAAATCAAGCGCCAGGTCATCCAGCGCCTGATGGATGGCGGCCTGTTCCCCTACACCAAGCGCTACCTCGGCACACTGCGCAATCACTTCTCGACTTTGGGCGTGAACGGCATCAACGAAATGATCCGCAATTTCACAGGCGATGCTGAAGACATCACTACCGAGACCGGCGCCGCCCTGGCCATCCGCCTGCTGGACCACATCCGCGCCCGGATGCTGGAGTTCCAGGAAGAGACGGGCCATATGTACAACCTGGAAGCGACGCCGGCGGAAGGCACGACCTATCGTTTTGCCAAAGAAGACCGCGCCCGCATGCCGTCGATCATCCAGGCTGGAACGCGGGAAATGCCGTACTACACCAATTCCTCGCAGCTGCCGGTCGGATTCACTGACGATCCATTCGAAGCGCTGGAGCGGCAGGACGAGCTGCAAAGGAAGTACACGGGCGGCACCGTACTTCATCTGTATATGACCGAGCAGATATCCAGCGCCGACGCCTGTCGCCGCCTGGTGCAGCGCGCATTGACGCGTTTCCGCCTGCCCTACATCACCGTCACGCCGACTTTCTCGATCTGCCCAAAACACGGCTACCTAAGCGGCAAACACGAATTCTGTCCGAAATGCGATGAGGACATCATTGCGCGCAAACAGCGCTTAACCATGGAGATACCAGCATGACCGCAAACAAACCAGGCCAGGAAATCACCCTCACCAATGAAGAACGCCAGCCCTGCGAAATCTGGACGCGCGTCATGGGCTACCACCGCCCGTACTCGTCCTTCAACGTCGGCAAGAAGGGTGAATTCAACGAACGCACTTACTTCGTCGAGCGCAAGAACAATGGCTGACAGGGAGCTCAAAGTCGGCGGCTATACAAAGTTCACGTCGACCGACTACCCAGGGCAGTTGGCAGCCGTGGTCTTCGTCCAGGGCTGCCCCTGGCGCTGCGGCTACTGCCACAATCCTCACCTGCAACCGCGAGACGCCGCACCGGCAATCGCATGGAAGGAAATGCTGGCATTTCTCGCCACAAGGGTAGGGTTGCTCGACGCCGTAGTTTTCTCCGGCGGCGAGCCAACCCTCGACCCCGCGCTTGAAGACGCGATGCGCAGTGTGAAATCGATGGGATTCAAGGTAGGCCTGCACACCGCCGGCATTTATCCCGAGCGCCTGAAAGGTGTGCTACCGCTTGTCGACTGGGTCGGTCTGGACATCAAAACATCCTTCGAATCCTACGACCAGCTCACCACCGTCGTAGGAAGCGCCGCCGCCGCGAAAAGCGCAGCGTCGATCGTTTTGAAAAGTGGCGTGCCGTACGAGTTCAGGACCACCGTCCACCCAACCCTCACCACGCGCCAGCACATCGCCGCGCTGACGCAGAAAATCGCCGACATGGGATGCAAAACTTACGCGCTGCAGGACTTCCGCGCAGTAGGCTGCCGCAACGCGGATTTGATCGAATCACGCGGCGGCAGTGCCCTCGACGACGCATTCGTCGACCAAGTGAAAGCCCGCTTCCGCACGTTCACGCTAAGGAAAGCCGACTAGCATGTGATCTCCGGGTACGCCAAGCTACCCAGGTAAAGAATAGGAAGAAGGCAAAGTCACCGGCGCCATAGACCGCAAAGAACATCGCGCTGAGTGGGGATTCGGAGGCGATTGCGGGAAGTGTGGTTCCTTTCGCAAGCAGCCATGCCAGCCAGGTGATGGTGTAGACAAGCTTCTCAATTGCGAATACAAGCACCAGCAATGGAACGTGGCGGTAGGTCTTAGCCACGGACCAGTAGGCCAGTCCCCAAAGGACAATGGCGGCTTGCCCCAGCCACGAGAACACGACCGGGTCGACGGCTTCGAGGACGGGGTTTGTGAAGAACTTCGAAAAAGTCAGCATGCCAAGTACGTTGTAGGCGCCGGCAAGCCAGAATCCTCTGGTGATATTCAAATTTTTCTCCATTGCAGAATGCCTCTCCGACTATTCGGGCCTTCTTTTGAACCATTGGGCCAGGCCGGCGAGGTAGTCGGGCAGGTGATTCTTTTCTGGTGACTGAAGTGCGTGGCCGGCGTTGGGATATTCGATATAAGTGAAGTTCTTGCGGGGCTGGGAGGCGAAGTAGTCGCGCAACTTGCGGCCTGACTCGATAGGGACGCTGTCGTCTTTTTCGCCCATTGCCGCAATGATCGGGATATCCAGTTTGGCGTAGGTTGGAAGTGGGTCGTAGAACAGGTGCGAACTCCAATAGCGGTAAGGGTGGCCGAAGAACTCTTTGGTGAGGTTCGCGGGATCGGCCTTGATGTCGGCATAGGTCCCTAGTAGCTGCTCGCGCGAGAACATCATCGCGTAAGGCTCCGTGCCCCTTGCAGTGAAGATCAGGAATTCTTCGCTTTGCGGGAGGCCGCCGCTGCCCGCGACTGCCAGCCAGCCGATTTTCTCGCTGCGCGAGGCGACGATCGGCGCGATCGTGCCGCCTTCGGAGAAGCCCAGTATCGCCAGGCTGCGCGGCGCCAGCGTTTTCAAGTGAGGTTCTGTTTCGATAAATGCCAGCGCGTCGTCAACCCCGCGTTCAAGGAAATCCGCACCATTGAAGGCTTCCGAACAATGCTCGCCGTTGTCGCGTTTTTCGATGCCGCTCTTTTCGAGGAAATAGATGTCGGCAGGGGCGGGGTAACGCTCGAAGAATGTGGGGATGCGCGGGCCGAAATCCCGGCAGCCGGACCCGCTGATCAATAGGACGGGCGTTGGCTTATCTTTTGAACCCACATCTTGCAGGTGGAAATAGCGGCGCGGCTGTCCGTCAATCTGAATCGTTGCTTCGTCAAGCTTGCGCTCTGCCAGCGCGGAGGATGCGGAAAGCGTACCGCAAAAGAATACGAGGAGAGAAAGTAAAGTTTGTTGTTTCATGAAGTGATGGGGCTCGCCATAGCCTCAGTAGTTCCTTTAGCAGCGATGCGGTGGAGGGTTCGTTCCAGCGCAGCAGTATCGGGATAAATGCGGACACTGGTAACGCGCCCCCAACGAATCTCGATCAGGTTCACACCCTCGGCGCTGGTCGTGACGCCGTCGGTGCCGTTGTTCGTCTCGGTCCAGATGGCTTCAACCTGCGTATGCCAAGGCCAGCCCGAGACTCGCACCTCATGCAGGGTGAAGCTGATCCCTTGCAGCAGGCGAAGCAGCCTTTCATACCAGGCGCGGATAGCCTCCGGCGTACGGCGCGTTCCAGACAATGCGTGGGTGCCGACAAAGTAATGGCTTGCATGTGGCGACAGTTCGTCGGTTACAGCCTCGATTCGCCCGGCACTGAGTCCTGCGAATACTTTGGTGATTTTGCGGCGGACAATTGCATGGTACATCTCAGGCTCCCGGTGCAGCGATCCAGAGCAAAATCGCGACGGCGAAAAACACCACCCACGACAAATGCCGTCCGCGCGTGAAGAAGAACGAGAGTAATCCGGAGACAAAGGCGACCGAGCTAAAGACTTCCAGCACAAACGTTGGCTGCAGGGCTTGTCCCGACGCCTGCAAGACGAGGATTGCGATCCCCCACCAGACGATAGTCAGGATATGCCAGACGAACCTCAGCGTACCGCTCGTGAATTCGGTGCCGCCGAAAAGCTCGGGCAAATTATCACGTTTGAAGAGTCGAATGAGGATGTAGCGCTCGCCGAGATAGGAATGGGCGACGCCAGTGAGAAACAGCAGAAGTGCGGCGACAATCAACATATTGGACCTTTCTTCTCTGATGGACGAGTCAAGCAAGTGTAAAGGTTGAAGAGCTCATTTCTTCAATAGTTCAACGAATTGCTCTACTTCTCGCCTGACACTTGGGGGTGTCGTTGAACTGCAGGAGTATGTATTCAACGCTGCGGCACTTCAGGGGAGGATTTGCAGCGCTCCTGGGCGCCGTAGGTGATCTGGTAAAGCCGATATACGACGCGGGATTTTTGTTGTTCGACGTCCTGCGGCGGCTGGGAAAATGCGCCACTCGAAACGGCAAGTCCGAATGCTGCAAGGGCATGCAAAGGCTTAACCATCAAATATTTGCTTTTTATGAAACAAATAGTATGACGGTTAAAGCCTGAATCGCCAAGTCTTACATGCAATAGCGCTGGCGCAGCAGCTTAAGCATTGCTACATTCTGGTCCCACGCATTGCTGACTGGCTGCCCGGTGTAGGGCAGGGTGAAAGTGTATGGCGCAGGGCCGAATTCCGGCGTGAGCGTCATGCGTTCGGCGCCGGCGTCGCGGCGCAATTCGATAATGCGGTCCCACCACGACAGGTGCGCCTTCAGTGCTTCGGCATTTTCCGGCGCGCGGAAGTCGGCTACTTGCGGGCCTTGCTGGTGGCCGACACGCGCGTGGATGTGGCGCACGCGGGGCAGCACCTTGGCCAGCATAGGCTCCTGGTCTTCCAGCAGCGATTCGCATGCAACGCACCAGTGCGACAGGTCGGCGTTCAGTTGCAGCTGCGGCAGGCGATCGAGGTAGGGCATCAGCAGCATCGGGTGGCCGCTGAAACGGCTGCGGTGGATTTCGTGCACCACCGGCACGCCGTACTCTTTCGAGATGCCGGCAGCGAAGGAGATCAGCTCCTCGTTCTGCTGCGGCGTGTACCAGTCCTTGCCGGTGTGCGAGTTGACCAGCACCGGCTGTACTTCGCAGGCGTTGCGCAGAAGCTCCCCCAGCGCTTGCTTGTGCGCGTTGAAGTCGCTGTGGAAGACTGTCTCCCATTGGGCGACAATCAAATCCAGACCGGCGTTGGCGATCTTGTAGACCCAGTTGTCGCGCTGGGCGCGGTCCAGCGGCAGCGACATTTCAATGCCGTCAAAGCCAGCTTCTTTTACCTTGGCGATGAAGACGTCCGGCGGCAGCTCGTTGCTGCCCCAGTGCGGTGCGAAGATGCTGATTTTCACAGGAAGCCTCGCACTGGGAAGGATGCGTCGCGTTGGATCCAGTTGCGCTTTGAATATTCGGTACGTCCGTCGGTCACGTGCAGTGTGTAGGCGTGGCGCGAAACAGGCGAGCGGTTCGGCGCGCTGTAGTGCGGCAGCAGGCCGTGGAAGCAGACCAGCGAGCCAGCCTTGCATTCCAGCGGCACGGCGGTGGCGTCGGTGGGCCACGGTGTGTTGTCGAGTTTCTCAACGCTGACCTGGTCGCCTTCGCGCACAAAGCGCTCGCGCAGCGGCGAGCGGTGGCCGCCAGGTTCGGCCCACATGCAACCGTTTTCCAGCGTGGCGTCTTCCAGCGCGAACCAGAAAGTGGTGACGCTGATCGGGGTGGTGTCGAAATAGGTGGCGTCCTGGTGCCAGCGTACTTCGCCGCCGATGCCGGGCTGCTTGAAGATGTACATCGATTGCCAGACTTGCGGCTCGGCCAGGCCGATGTCGCGGGCGATCTGCTCAAGGCGCGGGTCGGCGGTGAAGGCGCGGAAGGCCGGGTCCAGGTCATGCATCGCGTGGCCGATCTTATTGATCGACAGTTCCTTGGCCTGCTTCAGTTGGCCGTCCGGGCCGAATGCTTCTTCCTCAAAGAAACAGCGTACGGTGTTGTCCGAGCCCAGGAAATAATCGTCGGCCTTCTTCTCCTGCTCTTTGGTGGTGAAGATGCCTTGCGAAACAGCCGGGTCGAAGTCGTTCACAACTTGCGCGGCGCGGGCGCGCAGGGCAGCGATTTCTTCAGCGGTCTTGAAACCGGGGATGACGATGAAGCCATCCTGGGCGAATTGGGCTTTCTGAGCGTCGGTCAGCATGTGTGGTGCTCCTTTTCTTAATGTAGGTCATTGTAGGGAAGCCATTGGATGCAAACAATGCGCAAACGGTTGACACATTGTCTCCAAAATGGAGACAATCGATAGTATGGACCAGCTTAAGGCAATGGAAATCTTCGTGGAGGTGGCGCGCCAGCGCAGCTTCAGCGGCGCGGCGCGCCGGCTGGGGATCACGCGCGCCATGGTGAGCAAGCATGTGATTGCGCTGGAGGAGCGCCTCAACGCGCGCCTGCTGCACCGCTCCACGCGCGACGTGAGCCTGACCGATGTCGGCCAGGCATACCTGGAACCTTGCGCGCTGGCGGTGCTGCAAGCGCAGGAAGCAGCGCGCGTGGTGACGCACGCCGGCATCGAACTGGCCGGGCCGCTGCGGATACAGGCGCCGTCCAGCTTCGGCAGCGAATGGCTGGCGGACGCGGTGGCGCGATTCAGCCTGCCGCATCCGCAGCTCGCGCCCTTGCTGCATGTGGACGATGCACTGCTTGACCCGATCGAGCACGGCTTCGATCTGACTATTCGCGTCGGCGGTATTCCGGACAGCCGCGCCCTGGCAATACGGCCGCTGGCGCCGTGCCGCGGCGTGCTGTGCGCCTCGCCGGCTTATTTGGCGCGTGCCGGCCGGCCCGAGTCGCCCGAGGACCTGCACCGTCACCAGTGCCTGCACTTCAGCCACCTGACCGGCGGCATCGCCTGGCACTTCGCACGCGGCGAAGAACTGGCCACGGTGCGCGTGACGCCGGCCTTCACCGCGAATAACGGCATGGTGCTGCAGCATGCGGCCCTGCGCGGATTGGGAATCGTCTATTCGACGACCTTTCTCGCGTGGCGCGACATCATCGAAGGACGCCTGGTGCCTGTGCTGACCGATTGGGAGCTGCCATTGAATTACCTGAGTGCCTTATATCCCGCCACGCGCCAGCTATCGCCGAAGGTGAGGGCGCTGATCGACTTCCTGGTGGCCGAGTATCAACCGGAACCGCCCTGGGATAAAGCATTAACCGAAGCGGGAGCCCTATGACGCGTTTGCAAAATGTCGACGCCTTGCGCGGCTTCGCGCTGCTTGGCATATTGGCCGTCAACATCTGGTCGTTCGCCGATCCCTATTTCGCATCCGGCATGAAGAACCCGCATTACCTGGGTGCGTTGGATTACACCGTACGCTTCATGGAGGCGCTGCTGTTCGAGACCAAGTTCTACCTGCTGTTCTCCTTCCTATTTGGCTACAGCTTTACTTTGCAGATGGCGGCCGCGGAGCGTGCGGGTGCAGCCTTCCGCACGCGCATGCTGCGCCGAGCGGCCGGGCTCCTGGTACTTGGCGCCCTGCATGGATTCTTCCTGTTCTATGGCGACGTCCTGCATCTGTATGGCCTTCTTAGCTTTGTGCTGATTGGATGGATCGGCTCGCAGCGCCAGGCGGTGCGCTGCGCAATGGCCTTGCTGGTGTTTGCCGTAATGGTCTTCGCGGCGCTCGGCGTGTGGATCATACTGGCCGGCCTGGATGGACCGCCCGACGCCGCGCCCGCGCTTGCGAAGCTGGCTGCCTACCAAGGCAGCGCGCACGCAACACAGACTTATATCGCGGGCGAATTCCCTTCGACGATAGGACTGCTGTTGCTTGGGCAGGGACCTAGCGCGCTGGCGATGTTCCTGCTTGGTCTCGCGGCGGGGCGCAGCCAATTATTTGCCCGCGTCGACGCCTTCCGCCACCTGCTGCCACGCGTGCTGAAGGTTGGCCTTCCGGTGGGCCTGGCCGGCGCCGGCCTATACGCCGCAGCATCCGAGTTCCCGCCGGGCGGCGCGGTGGTCATGTTTGCTACGTCGGTTGGCTACCTGACCGCGCCTTTCATGATCGCGTCCTACGTGGCGGCCTTGCTGATGTTGTTCGACAGCCGATTCGGCCCGCGCCTGCTGTCCGCGCTGGCGCCAATGGGAAAACTCGCCTTGAGCAATTACCTGATGCAGTCGCTGTTGATGGCGCTTCTCTTCACCGGCTACGGTCTGCGCCTGTGCGGCGAGCTGCCGCCGATCGCCGTATTCGCCTTGGTCCTGCTGATCTACTTCACGCAAATGGCCCTCAGCGCCTGGTGGCCCAAGCACCACACCTACGGCCCCGCCGAGTGGCTTCTGCGCGGCGTTACGAACTGGAATTGGTCGAGTGCATCAAGACTCAGGGTAGATGAAACCAATCGGACGTGAAGGTGGCAGGGGCGGAGCGGAGGCAAGGGAGCGCAGTGCTTCAAGTATTTGCGCGATTTGAACTTCCGTCTGGTTTTCAAATGTTCCCTGTCGATGCATTAAGACTTCGAGCTTTGCTTCAAGCAGTGCCATTCCCTGCGCAAAATCTTGATGCGATTCCAAAGTTTGGCGAAATTGGATAAATGCCCGGACAACATAAACGCAAACTTCGGTCGCTTGCTGGCTATTCAGAATCGTTGCGGCCATGATTGCTCCATGTTCGGTAAATGCATATGGCAAGTGCCGCCGGCCACCATGTTGCTGATGACTAGAACTTGAGTTCGCAATTTGCGACTTCAAGTCCGCAAATTCTTCCTTCGATAGCTGAAACATGAAGTCATTCGGGAATCGATTGAGATTGCGCCGAACTTGTTCGTTGAAACGTTTGGTTGGCACGCCATACAGTTCGCCCAAATCGGAATCCAGTAGGGTGCGCTTGCCGCGCAAGAGGCAAATTCTGGTGGAGATGCAGGGTAGAAGTGGTGAGTCAGAGGGCATGGCCGATTCTGTTATGCACGATTTTCGACCGAGTTAACTTTTCTCAAAGGTTATTCAAATCATGATTTGAGGTCGCAATTTGCGACCTCAAGTTGGAGCTTGACTTTCCCATCGTGGAAAGGTCCACAGTCCTCTTACGCGTGAAGGCACGCATTCATTTTGAAGACGGGGGCATTATGTTTCGAGCATTGTTGATTGGGTTGATTTTCGTTTCCACGCTAGCCCTGAGCGGCTGCATGTCGCCGCCAGTCGGTCTTGATGTCGCGCGGGAGCGCGTCACCGAGCAGCAGCGTTACCAGGTTGGGGTTAAGCCGGTGGTGGAGCCGCTTGTGATCGGCAAAATGCACTCCTGGGAAGTCAGCGTGAAACAGGCATCTGGCCAGCCGCTTACCGGTGCGAAGATCCTGATCGATGGCGGCATGCCGCAGCACCATCATGGCTTGCCTACTCAACCGCGCGCGACCAGGGAGCTGGGCGATGGCCGCTACCTGGTGGAGGGTGTCAAATTCAGCATGTCCGGCTGGTGGGAATTCAAGCTGAAGATCGAAGGCGCGCAGGGCGTCGATAACGTCACTTTCAACCTGGTCCTGCCATGAAGCGCTTTTCGCTAGGCCTCATCGCGATGCTGGTTGTCGGCATCGCGGCCGCAACCACGTTCTCGATGCAGTGCTGGAGCAAAGAGGAGATGGCAATCCTCGCCACTTTGCGCCTGAGCCAATTACAGGCGCCTGAAGCCGATCCCTCCAATCGGGTGGAGTCCATGCCGCAGGCAATCGCCCTGGGCAAGCAGCTGTTCTTCGACACGAAATTGAGCGCCAACGGCAAAGTCTCCTGCGCCAGTTGCCATGACCCGAAGCAGCAATTCCAGGATGGCCGGCCCGTAGGGCAGGGAGTCGGCACCGGTATCCGCCGCACCATGCCGGTCGCTGGCGCTGGCCATAGCCCTTTCCTGTTCTGGGACGGCAGGAAGGACAGCCTGTGGGCGCAAGCCATTGGTCCGCTTGAAGACGCTGCGGAACATGGCGGCAACCGCCTGGACTATGCCCGTATGATGCAGCAGCATTACAGCGGCGAATACGAGGCAGTATTCGGCGCCTTGCCGGATATGTCGCTCCTGCCATCCGATGCCAGCCCGCTCGGCACGGCGGCCCAGCAGGCGGCATGGCAGGCGATGGATATGGACAAGCAAGAGCAGGTGTCCCGCGTCCTGGCGAATATCGGCAAGGCCATTGCGGCCTATGAAAAGACCGTGCGCTTAGGCGAGTCGAAGCTTGATCGATACATCGAAGGCGTCATGGCCAACGACCGCAAGGCGGAGCAGATGCTGACGGCGTCGGAAAAGAACGGGCTGCGTATCTTCATCGGCGCCGGCCGCTGCGTCACCTGCCACAATGGCCCTTTGCTGACGGACCATCATTTCCACAACACGGGAATCGCGCCGCACGGCCCGATGCCACAGGCCCTTGGCCGCCGCATTGGCGTGGAAAAAGTGTTGGCGGACGAATTCAACTGCCTTGGACGCTTCAGCGATGCGGCACCGGAGCAATGCGGCGAGCTGCGCTTCCTTGCGACGGAAGGGGCAACGCTGGATGGCGCTTACAAGACGCCGAGCCTGCGCAATGCGGCTTTACGTCCGCCGTATATGCACGCTGGGCAAATCGCTACGCTGGACGATGTGGTGGCGCATTATCGCGCGGCCCCCGCGGCAAAGATCGGCAAGTCCGAGTTGGAAAAACTGGAGTTAAGCGCGCAGGACGTGAAAGACCTGGCCGCCTTCCTGGGCACGCTGTCAGGCCCGATTTACGCGGGCGACCAGCCGCCGTCGCGGTAGACCTGGTCGCCGTCCAGGTAGACGGCATCGGTCTGCACGAAGACATCGACGTGGTAGCGGGCGTCTTTGCGTTTGAACTGGGGCTTCTGGTACTGGCCATGCTTGGCGCCCAGCGAAAGGTGGATGCCGCACATGCGCTCGTAGGTGCCGATGTCATCCACCGTGCGTTCGTGCGAGAAGGCACGGTTCATGCCGAAGCCCAGCTCGCGCACCCAAACCTCGCCTTCATGTGCACGGATGATGGCGAGCATATTGTCGAACTCCGGCGTGCTGTTTTCGGCGCCGACCACGCGCCCCTTCTCCACGATCATGGTGATCGGTGCGGCAGGGCGGTTGACGTGGAAGGTGGTGTCGCCGAACACGAATACCTTGGCGCGGCCGTTGACCGCCTCGAGATCCTGCGCCTCGGTGAACACTTCGCCGATCGGGAACAGCCCTCCTACATTCTTCATCGCGCCGTAGTCGCCGATATTCAGCTTGGCCTCTTCGAACGGCGAGGCGAACACCAGGCGTTCGCCGCCGCTTTCCACCACACCCGACTGGGCACGCTCGATGCGCGCCTTCAGCGCATGGCCGACGCCGCGGTAATACGCAGGGTCGTATGCCAGCGCATCGATATACACCAGGCCTTGTTCTTCCGGCATGCGTGACAAATGCATATGCTCGATCACCTTCAGGCCGCGCTTGAACAGTTCCATGCGGATGCGGTATTCGTTCAGGCGGAAGCTGGTCGTCTGCACCAGCACCACCAAGTCGCCAGCATTCAGTTGCTCGAAAGCCGCAAGCACTTCCTCCGGCTGCACTGTGCCGAAGTCGATGAATCGCCCCGAAGGCAGCGCTACTTGGTAAGCGGCGGCCAGCACTTCGGCCAGCGGCGAGCGCTGGTCGAAAACGACTAAAGCCTGCTGTGGCGGGGCGTATTCGATGGCGTAGGCAAGCAGGTCACGCACATTGCGGGCTGCGGCATCCCATGCGGCAGGTGGAAAAGCAGTCATTGTCAGGCTATAAAGATGATAAGGCATGCGCATTATACGGCGTGGCGCTGCTTGAACCGGGAAGGGGGCCGAGGTAGAATCAAATGAATATAGCTGGGAGGAAACATTCCAATGGGTGTTCAGTTTGGCCAGGACTTACCGCTGCAGCGGCCCGATGAAACGGATAGCCGCGCGGCCGTCTTCGTCCCCACCGCGAATATCAAGGAAGACGTCATGACCGCCATCCGCAAGGGCGCGGCGGTGGTCGGCTTTGGCAATCATGACCACACCTTGACCATCTATTACGAGAGCAACCGCTTCAACGAGCCAACCCTGGCCAAATGGGAGCAGAAGGCGCGCAAGGCTTACGACCGCTTGCGCGACAACCTGCCGACGACCTCTAAGCTGGTTTGCAAGCTCGATAACTTCGAGCAGATTGGTTATATCAGCAACAAGGGCATCACTATCCGACGCCGCGCCAGCCTTGACCGCTGGCTGGAAGAGTCGGATGCGCAGGATTCCGCACCGGAAGGCGATAACGTCGCTTTCGCCCCGCCGCCGCCGCCGAAAAAAATCGTCGCTGAGTAAGCTGTAGTGCTAACATTTGCTCAAGGCCGTCAATTGGACAGCGGAGGGCAGATGCAAGTCAGCCATTTAGCTGCAGGCAGTGCGTTCCTGGTAATGTTGTTGGTATCCAACGTTATCCGGCGCGCGTTCATGCGCCATGCACAATCCCACGGCAGTGACCTGGCCTCCGCCGATACCGCCGCCTGGCTGTTGTTCTTCGGTCTGGCCTTCCTGGGCGCCGCCTTGCTCGGTGTGCTCAATCTCTCCAAATTCCTGAACCTGGCTTTCTGCAGCACCCTCCTGGTGTTCGGCGTTGCCGCCCTGGTCGGCGCCTTCGTCATCGGCCGCCATTAGCGTCCTCTTTCAAGGTCACGGGGATGCTGCGGATCTCGTTGCCATTCCACGCCGTGACCAGGCCTTCCACCAGCTTGCCCTTTCCTGAATCCGATACTTTCAGCGCTGCCACGTGGTAGCGGTAGTCGGGCCCGAACTGGCGTTCGGCGGCAAGCCTCGCGCGATCCGCAGCTTCTCCGTGCAGCATCAGCGAGAGCATGACGCACAGCAGCAATGAGAGTGCGGCGCCGCAAGCGGCGGCCAGCCCGATATTGCGTGGTTTGTGTCCGGCAGCGCGCCGTGCTGCCAGCACGGCCGGGGCGCCCAGGGTTCGGTACAGCCAGTGCAACAGGACCAGCCAGGTGGCGCTGGTGACCAGGGAGGGGAAGATGCGCGGTTGCAGCTTGAGCTGGGTCAGGGTCAGGTCCACCGGCTGCATCAGGGGCCAGGCCAGCATCATCACGCCCAGGGCGCACAGGGCGAAGGCGGCGGCCCATCGCACCAGAGCCGCCATTTGCAGGCTACCGAAGAGCAAGCCGATACCGGCTGCTGCACCGAGCAGTAAAAGGCCGGACCGGATGGCCAGCAGGTCGCAGGCGCCCAGCACCACAAGCACCATGCCCGCCCGCTTAAGGATGGGAATGTGCGCGTCCATTGGAGTATTCTAGCGTAACATTTTCACACTGCTGGAAGGAAAGGAGACCTCATGAAAACCACGATCACAATCCTGTTTGCGGCACTGTGGTTCGCCGCGCTGGGCGGCTGTCAGAAGCCTGACGACAAGCATATTGGCCCTGCCGAGCAAGCGGGCCGCGAGCTCGATAAAGCCGCCAGCCAGGCAGGCCGCGAGCTGGATAAGGCAGCCAGCCAGGCGGGCCAAAAGCTGGACCAGGCAGGCGAAAAACTGGACCAGGCAGCCCAGCAGGCAGGTGAAAAGCTGAACAAGGCGACCGAAAAGCTCGGCGAGAAAGTCGAGCAGGCGGGCAAGGATATGCAGGATTCTGCCCGCGAAGCGCGCAAGGAAAAGAATTAGTTTCCGGACTTGGACTTAAGCGGCACGACGTTGGAGGGCGGCGGCTCGTCGGGCATCCCGCCCAACACCAGGGTCAGGTCGACAAAGCCGGCGCGCCAGGCTTGTTCCAGGTTTTGTTCGATGGCTTCCATCGAGGTTTCCTCAAAATGGGCGAAGCCGCGCACGCCGTAGGCGCGGTTGCGGCCATGTGCCTTGGCAAGGTAGAGCGCCATGTCCACCAGGTTCACCGCGCGTTCCCATGGCAGCGGCGAGCCGCCCGGCGCCAGCGGGAACGGGGCGAAGCCCACCGATACATTCACATGGATCATATGGTCCTGGAACGGCACCGGCTGCGAGGAGATGCAGTTCAGGATGCGGCGTGCGATTTCATCCACCCCATTGCGCGGGATGGCCGGCAGGAAGGCCAGGAACTCTTCGCCGCCCCAGCGCACGATCATGTCGGTCTCGCGCAATGCAATGCGCAGGCTTTCCGCAATCATTTTCAGCACCGCATCGCCGGCGGCGTGGCCGTAGGTATCGTTGACGTGCTTGAAGTGGTCCACGTCCAGCAGGAACAGCGCTCCCACAATGTCTTCGCCATTTACACCGCGCCGCTCCACCTGGTTATGCGTACGCATGTATTCCTGGAAGTGGCGGCGGTTGTACAGTGAGGTAAGCGGGTCGAGCGAGCTCTGAGCCTTCAGCTCCAGGTTCTTCACTTCCAGCTGGGCATTGGCCTGGCGCACTTTGCGGTACAACAGGCCGACAATCACGGCGGCCAGCGCAAACACCACAGCCAGCAGCCACCAGATGCGTTGCTGCAGGCGGCGTGCGGTGAGCTCCGCCCCCTTGGCCAGGTTTTCGTGCGACAGCTGCTCGATCTGGCGCTTCTTCTTTTCGGTGTCGTACTTTTCCTGCAGCTCCCACACGGCTTTCTTGCGCTGCGATTCGAACATCTCGTTCGAGATCTGGCGCTCGCGGTGGTAGGCCCCGATCGCGCCCTGGTAATCGCCTACCCGTTCCAGCGCCTCGCCATATTCGGCAAGCAGGGCTTGCAGTTCGGGCTTGTCACCGGTCTTTTCGAAGTAAGCCATGCCGAGCGCGAAGGACTTCTTGCCCTCGGCGACTTTATTCATGCCCATGTAGGCCTGGCCAGCGTTGACGCGCGCCGTGGCCTCGTTGGCTTCATCGTTGGCATCGCGCGCCGCAGCAGAAGCTTCGATGGCAAAGCGCAGAGCGGTCGGGAAGTCGTGCAGCTTCAGGTTGACGTCCGACAGGTTTACCAGTGTGGTGGCGATCATACGCTTGGCGCCCAGATTGCGCGTCACCTCAAGGTTCGCCACAAGCGCACGCATGCCGCGCTTGTACTGGTGCGTATCGACTGCCAGCCCGTATTCGGCATTGTTGGCCATGGCCATGCGGCCGGGGGAATTCAGCGTTTCCGTTACTTCAAAGGTTTCGCTCAGGGTTTCCCACGCCTTGTCGAACTCGCGCATCTGGGTGTACAACACGGTCAGGGCGTTAAGCGCGCTCGCCAGCGGCAGCTTGTCGTTTTCCACCTGGTGGGCGAGTTCCACTGCAGCTTGCAGGCGGCTCAGCGCGACGGGGTAGTTACCTTGCTCGGCAAGACTTTGGCCGGCGGTGATGGTGGTCTGCACGCGCAGCATGACGTCGCCCGCGGTACTGGCAAGCTTCTCCGCCTCGAGCGCCAGTTCGTGCGACGTCTGGCGCTGGTTCATCGCAGAGCGCACATAGGCTTTGATGAGCAGGCCCTTGGCGATGATGACCTTGTTGTCTTGTTTTTGGCCAAAGGCGTACAGCTCATCGGCTAATGCGAGTGCGGTGTCGTGCTTGCCAAGGCTGCGGTGGGCCAGGCTGAGCTGGGCCAGGAATTCGGCACGGGTCTGTGGCGGTGCGGAGCGCGCCACCGGTTCCATCTGCTGCAACTGGAGCAGGGCTTTTTCAGGGACGAACCTGACCAGCTCACGGATCTGGGCAATTTCCTGGTCCAGCGGCGACTGGGCGAAGGCAAGAATCGGCGCAAGCAGGCAGGCGCCAACCATCGATCGAAGGCGCTTGGAAATGGTCGAAACCGGAAAGCCTGGCAACTTGGGTCCTTGTGGGTCGCGTGAGCAGCGTGTGCGGTTCATTATATGCCTGTTGCAAGCCGGAAAGCCGCATGGTCACTCACTATTTGCATGTTAGACGCCCTGAGTGTGGGGAAAATGCAAGTAGACTTTCCACTTGTGTAACTAGTTACACAATCTTGCCAGTCGTCCCCTCGATTCGACCGTTTATCGCATCGTCTGCGCAGCCGGCGGCCGGCCCGGATACAGTCGCCCCATTGTTAATCTTGAGGCGAATACAACATGTTAGAACTGCGCAATGTCAGCAAGGTTTTTCGCGACCTGAAAGCGGTCGACGACGTTTCATTGAAACTTGGTACCGGCGTCGTGGGATTGGTTGGTCACAACGGCGCGGGCAAGACCACGCTGATGCAGCTGGTTGCGACTCTGGCGCGCCCCAGCACCGGCAACATCCTTTTTGATGGTGTCGACATTGTGCGCAATCCGGATGCGATGCGGCGCCGCCTTGGTTTCCTGCCGCAGGAGTTCGGCGTCTACCCGAACCTGACAGCGCTGGAATGCATGCAGTACTTCGCTGCTTTGAAAGGCGTGCGTGATCCGGCCCGCATCCGCAACCTGCTGGAGATGGTGAATCTCACCGAGCACGCGCGGCGGCCGGCGGCATCGTTCTCCGGCGGCATGCGGCGCCGCCTGGGCATCGCACAAGCGCTGCTGAATGATCCCGATATCCTGATCGTCGACGAACCTACGGCCGGCCTTGATCCGGAAGAGAGGCTGCGCTTCCGCCGCCTGTTGTCCGAGCTGGGCTTCGGCAAGCTGGTGATCGTCTCCACCCACATCGTGCCGGATGTCGAGAGCATCGCAGGCCAGTTGGCCATCATGCGAAAGGGCCGCTTGCTGGCGCTGGAAGCGCCGGAAGCCATCCTGCAGCGCGCCCGCGGCCAAGTGTGGCAGGCGAGCGTCGACGCGGCGGAATACGATGCGCTGCGCAGCCGCCTGCATGTGCTACAAGCGCAGCGCCAGGGCGCACAGGTGCAGCTGCGCGTGGCGCATCCGGGCCAGCCCATGGCCGGCGCGCAAGCGGTTGAACCGAGCCTGGAAGAAGCGCTGATGGCGCAGCGCTATGCCATGACCGAGCCTGTGGCGGAGGTGGCATGAATGCGATCAGCACAATCGCGCTTAATGAAGTGCGGCTAAGGCTGCGGCGGCTGTCCACGCTGGTGGCGTTGCTGGCGGTAGTGGCGCTGTGCTGGCTGGCGATTTCCGATCCTGCCGACGGCGTCACCATGATGGTGATCGACAAGAAGCGTGTGCTCTACACCAGCCAGGCGCTGGCGTTTGGCAGCGCCCACATCGCCGGCATGCTGCTCGGACTGGGCGGTTTCTTCCTGCTGCGCGGGCGCGTGGCGGAGGACCTGCAGAGCGGAATGGGAGCCGTGATTGGCGCGACGGGCGCCAGCAATGCCTTGCTGGTGTGCGGGCGCTGGCTGGGCGGCGTGGCTTACCTGCTGCTGTTCGTGCTGGCCTATCTTGGCTCTACGCTGGCGCTGCATGGGCTGCGCGGGGAGGGACCGATCCAGCTTGGGGTCTACCTGCAAACCTATACGCTGATGCTGCTGCCTATCGTAAGCTACGGCGCCGCCTGCGCGGTCTTGTTCGACAATATCGGGCCGCTGGTGGGCAAGCGCGGCGACGTGCTGTTCTTCTTTTTGTGGTGCTTGCAGTTCGGCGCGCTGGTGGGAGTGACCGAGAAGGCTGATATGTTGTGGCCGATGTACCTTGATTTCTCCGGTCTCTCGGTGGCGGTGACGACGCTGCGCGATCACTTCGAGACCACATATTTTGCGCTGGGGCGGCATGGCTTCGACCCGTCGGCGGCAACGATCACGATTCCAGAATCGTTGTGGACGCTGCGTGCCTGGTCGACTCGTGCGGTGACCTTGTTGCTGACATTTTTCTTGCTGGCGCCGGCGGCGCTGTTTTTCCACCGCTATTCACCGGACCGCGTTCGTCCACGTTCGGCGCGCGGCAATCGCCTGATCGCGTTGTTGGACCGTGTGCTGCGCCCGGTCGGCGTCCTGGTGCGCCCATTGCCGGCGCTGGCGATGCGCGTGCCGGGTTTTGCCGGCGAGGTGCTGGCGGAGGTGGCGCTGGTGCTGTCGATGTCTCCAGCTGCCGCGGTGGTCTTGCTTGCCACAGCCGCTGCGGCCATCTTCGCGGACGCCTCGGCTTTGCCTGGCGTGGCAGTGGTCGGTGTTCTGGGCTGGGGTGTGATCGTTTGCGGCATCGCACCGCGCGATTGGCAGAGTGGGGCGGATGCGATGACGGGGGTTCTCCCCGGCGGTGTTGTGCGGCGGTACTTGCGGCATTGGTCGGCCAGCCTGGTCCTGGCTATGCCGCTGGCCGTCGTTGCCCTGCGCTGGTCGGCGGAGTCGCCGGTGCGCGCGGCAGCGGCCCTGGGCGGAGTGTTGGCTGTGGCTTCCGCCGCGAGCCTGCTGGGTGGCTTGACGCGCGGTACGCGGCTGTTCCTCGCGCTGTTCCAGTTCACCTGGTATATCGCGCTTAACTCGCCCAGGATGCCGATGCTGGACATGGTCGGCTTCAATGGCGTCGCAACCGCCAGCAGCGCGGCTACATGGGCGTTGGCGGGCTGCTTGCTATGGACGGCAGGACTCGTCCACAGCAACTGGCGCCGCGCGTGAGAACAGGCGATCAGGCTGCGAGCTGTTGCAAAAGATAGAGGCGCTGGTACAAGCCGTTGTCAATTTTCATAAGTTCCTCGTGCGCGCCCTGTTCCACGATGCGTCCATGGTTCAGGACCACGATGCGGTCTGCCTCGCGGATGGTGGACAGGCGGTGTGCAATCGCAATGATGGTGACCTGGCCGCGTAACTCGTTCAAGGCCACCTGCACGATCTGCTCCGTATGCGAATCGATGCGCGAAGTCGCCTCGTCCAGCAGCAGGATACGCGGCTTGCCTGCCAGTGCGCGGGCAATCGCGATCAGTTGCTTCTGTCCGGACGACAGGCGCGAACCGCCTTCGCCCATGACGGACTGGTAGCCATCTTCCATCGCCGTGATGAAGTCGTGGCAGTGGGCCGCGCGCGCGGCAGACTCGATCTCCTGCTGCGACAGCCCGCGTCCCATGTCGATGTTCTCGTAGGCCGAAGCGGCGAGCAGGAAGGGGTCTTGCGGCACCAGGCCGACATCTGCGCGGAATTGTTCGTTGTCGATTTCGTCCAGCAGCATGCCGTTCATGCGGATGCTGCCATGCGGGGCTGGGTAGTAGCGCAACAGCAGCGACAGCAGCGTCGATTTGCCGCTGCCGGTGTGGCCTACGATGCCGAAGAATGAGCCTTGGGGAATATCGAGCGACAGCTGGTGCAGCACGCGCTGGCCTGCGATGTACTCGAAATCCAGCGCCTTGATCTCAATGGCGGGCGCGCCTTCGTCATTGGCCGCGTGGCGTACATGCGCCGAGGAACCGGCACGGTGTTCCGGTGCGCTCTGTTCGCCCAGCAGGGTTGCCACGCGCGAAGTGGCGACCACCGACTGCTGCAGCTGGCTGAATTGCATCGTGATCTGGATCAGCGGCTCGATCACGCGCGCGATGTAGTTGATGAAGGCGTACAGCACGCCCACTTCGGCCGCGCTCATATCGCGCTGGCCGAACATGAAGATGACGGACGCCAGGAGCAGGATGTTCAGCATATCCAGCGCGGGACGCAGCAGCCAGGCATTGGCACGGATCTCGGCCAGACGCTGGGTGTAGTGGTCCGCATTGGTATCGGCGAAGCGCTTGCCAAAGCGCTCCTCTGCATTATTCGCCTGCAGCACCGTCATGCCGCCGATCGATTCGGCGATCTGCGCGTTGATGTCGCTGCGCAGCTGGCGGGCGCGGGTCACGGCTGGAGCGCTCAGGCGCTGGTAGGCCCAAACGATCACCAGCACAAAGGGCAGTAGCGCCACCACGATGGTCATCAGGCGCCAATCCAGCCAGGCCATGGCGGCGACGGTGCCGATCAAAACGATGCTGCTATCCAGGATCACGAACAGCACCTGGATATACAGGCCTTTCACTGCTTCAGTGTCGTTGGTGACGCGCGACACCAGCTGGCCGGTGATGGCGCGGTCGAAGAAAGCCATAGGCAGCCGTAGCACGTGGCCGTAGACGCGCTCACGCAGGCGCTGCACCGAACGCATCGCCACGCCGGACAATCGAACCAGTTGCCGGTAGCGCACCCAGGTCGCGATCCAACCGGTTACCAGCACGCCTCCCAGCAAGAGTGCCATCGGGAGCCAGTCCATATGCCGTGGCAGCAGGTGTTCGTCGATCAGGCGCTTACCGAGCAAAGGACCCAGCACCTCCATGAGCGCAGCAAAAGCCAGCCACATAACGGCCCAGCCCAGGTGGTGCAGGTCAGGTCCGGAAGCCTCGCGCAGCAGGCCGATTGCCTGGCTAGTTTGTCGGCGGGCGCTATCAGGCTGCGTCAAGGCTGGCCTCCAATTGTTGGTAGCGCCACTGGCTGGCATACCAGCCGTTCAGCGCAAGCAGTTCTTCATGCGTGCCGGATTCAGTGATGCGGCCGTGATGTAGCACCACGATCTGGTCCGCATCCACCACGGCACTCAGGCGATGGCTGGCGATGATCGCGCTGCGCGTGGTGTGGGCGCTGCGCAGCTCTTCCAGGTGTTCGAGGATAGCGGTCTCAGTGCCGGTATCGACGGCGGACAGCGCATCATCCAGCAGCAGTAAGTCGTTATCCGACAGCAGCGCGCGCGCAATCGCCACGCGCTGGCGCTGGCCCCCGGACAGGGTAATGCCCTTCTCGCCCACCTCCGTTTCATACTTGTGCGGGAAGAGCAGGATATCGTCATGGATCGCCGCCAGGTTGGCCGCACGTTCAACGTCCGCACGGGTAGCGCCGGGGCGGGCCAGTGCGATATTGTCGGCAATCGTGGCCGAGAATAGGAAGGACTCCTGCGGCACCCAGCTGATTGCCGCCCGCAGCGCCTGCAGCGTGTATTGATCAAGCGTGTGGCCGCTCCATTCGACGCGGCCATGCGTTGGCGTCACCTGGCGCAGCAGCACGCGCAGCAGCGTCGTCTTGCCCGAGCCGGTTGGGCCGACCAGTCCCAGGGTCTGGCCTGGCTTCAAAACCAGGGAGATATCCGACAGGGCCGCTTCGTGTTGTCCGGGATAAGAGAAGCCCACGCCCCCCAGCTCCAGGTTGCCCGGAGCGACCTTCGGCAGGGTGCCATGGTCCTCGATGGTCAGCGGCGCATCCAGCATTGGCTGAAGGCGCGCATAAGCCGCACGACCGCGCTCGATCAGGGACAGCACCCAGCCAGCAGCAAACATAGGCCAGATCAACTGGCCAAGATACATGCTGAAAGAAGTCAGCTCGCCAATGGTCAGCTCATTACGCCAGACCAGAAAGCCGCCCAAGCCCAGCGACAAGCCGGTAGCAGCAGTCAGCGTCAAGCCGACTGCCGGCTCATACGCCGCCTCCCAGCGCTGCGCGGTCAGCGCCGAATCGGCAGCCGCACCCGCCAGTTCCCCGAAACGCGTGCTGCTTCGCTGTTCCAGTCCCAGCGCACGCAAGGTACGCACGCCCGACAGGGTTTCCTGCACATGGTCGTTCAGCGCGCTGAAACGCTTGAGCGAATCGGCGGAAGCGGTGTGGATATGCGAAGAAATGCGCCAGAAAGCCCAGGCCATCAGCGGGAAAGGAATCAGCGCGAACAACGCCAGGCGCCAATCCACACCAATCAGCATCATGCCGAGCACCAGCAGCAAGGTCAGCGAACCATCGAAGCCAGCCAGCATCGCCTCGCCAGCTGCCATCTCGATAGCATCGATATCATTGGTCGCCAGCGCCATCAAATCGCCGGTACGCTGCTTCTGGAAGAACTGAGGACCTTGCAGGGAAAGCCGCCGATAAAAGCGCGTACGCAACTCAACGCCTAACTGGTAGGCGGCAGCGAACAGCTTCATACGCCAAGCCACGCGCAAGCCATAATTCGCCACGCCCAGCAAAAGCAGCAAGCCGATTGGCTGCCACAGCGAATCACGGCCGAGTTTGCCCGCCGCCAGGCCATCGACCATAAAGCCGATCTGGCGCGGAATGCAGATGCCGATGACTGCAACGCCGGCCAGCATAGCGCCAGCCGCCGCATAAGAACGCCAATGGCTACGGACGAAGCCACCGATCAGGCGCAATAAACTCATATGCTTAGAAGAAAAATGCTGCCAAGAGCCGTCAAGGATACCTCAGGGCAGAATTTTTCGCCGAGCGTGCGCCCGCGCCTTTGTGGATGAAAGTCGGGGTCAGGTCGAGCAAATGGACAAATCGACGCTCGTCGAGCGTCGATTTGTCCATTTGCTCGACCTGACCCCGACTTTTAAGTTACTTGTGAGCCTTGGCGCCGTTGGCGGTTGGGGCTTTTGGATCTGGGAAGCTGACAGCTGGCTTGGCGGCTTTGGCTTCGGCTTTCACTTCTGGCTTGGCTTCCACTGCTTCTGGCTTGATATCGACTTTGGCTGCTGGCTTGGCTTCGGCTTTGGCGGCTTTCGGTGCTGGTGCCGGTGCCGGTGCCGGAGCAGGTGCTGGCACTGGGGCTGCAACCGGGGAGGCGAGCTTCGGCACGCGTACGGCTTGCTTGCCGGCTTCTTTCAGTTGCTCTTGTGCGGTCTGGAACAGTTCGGCCTGGGTCTTGCTGGCAATGCTGAACAGTTCGCGGTTATAGGCGAACAGGCCGTCGAAGTTCGGCACGCGGGCTGTGCTCTTGGCGAAGAATTCTTGCGGGTCTTTCGCTTCCAGCAGTTCGCGCGCGGCGGCGGAACTCTTCTCGACGTTGGCTTTGGTGGTGCTCAGGTTCAGAGCGATCACCTTTTGCACGCCTTCGAAAGCTGTGGTGGCGAAGTTGTTGAGGATTTTCAGCTGCGCTTCCAGCTGCGACTTGGTGGCTGCGGAAAATTGCTCGGGATTCGAAAACATATTTTCTCCTGGATTGATGGGAAATGGTGCGCTGCAATAAACCCATTCTAGCGACGAAATATTGTATTGGAAAGACATTTTTGCCGGCTTTCGAACTAAAAGTAATGCGCTGCAACATTGCCTGCCTCGCGCGCCTTGCCTACAATCGGCCATCGCCCCACCCGTGGAGTCTCTAATGGACCTTGTAATCCGCAATGCCAATCTGCCGGATGGCCGCCAGTGCATCGACCTGGCGATCGAGAATGGCCGCATCGCTGAAGTCGCTCCCTCTTTGCAAGCTAAGGGCGCGCGCGAGATCGATGCCGCTGGCAAGCTGGTCAGCCCGCCTTTCGTCGATGCGCATTTTCATATGGATGCCACCCTTAGCTATGGCCTGCCGCGCGTGAACCAGTCCGGCACGCTACTGGAGGGCATTGCCCTGTGGGGCGAGCTGAAACCGCAGCTGACGCAGGAAGCCTTGGTGCAGCGCGCCATGCAATATTGCGACTGGGCTGTGGCGCGCGGCCTGCTCGCCATTCGCAGCCACGTCGATGTGTGCGATGACCGTTTGTTGGCGGTAGAGGCGCTGCTGGAAGTGAAGCGCCGCGTCGCGTCTTACCTCGACTTGCAGCTGGTGGCCTTCCCACAGGATGGCGTGTTGCGCAGCCCGAGTGCGCTGGATAACCTGAAGCGTGCCATCGCCCTCGGCGTTGATGTCGTAGGCGGCATCCCGCATTTTGAACGCACCATGGCCGAAGGGGCGGAATCCGTGCGTATCCTGTGCGAGTTCGCGGCCGACAAAGGCCTGCGGGTCGATATGCATTGCGATGAATCGGATGATCCGCTGTCGCGCCATATCGAAACCCTGGCTTATCACTCGCAGCGCCTTGGCCTGCACGGCCGCGTGGCCGGCTCGCACCTGACGTCCATGCATTCGATGGACAACTACTACGTGAGCAAGCTGCTGCCCTTGATCAAGGAAGCCGGCGTGGCAGCCATCGCCAACCCGCTGATCAACATCACCTTGCAGGGACGTCACGATACTTACCCCAAGCGGCGCGGCATGACGCGCGTGCCGGAAATGCTGGCGCAGGGTATTCCCGTCGCCTTCGGTCACGATTGCGTGCTCGATCCGTGGTATAGCATGGGCTCCGGCGATATGCTGGAAGTAGCCCACATGGGCCTGCACGTCGCGCAAATGACAGGGCAGGAAGCAATGCGCGCCTGCTACAGGGCTGTCACTGAAACGCCAGCCAGCATCCTTGGCCTCGAAGGTTACGGCCTGCAGCCTGGCTGCCACGCCGACCTGGTACTGCTCGATGCCGGCGATCCGGTGGAAGCGATCCGGCTGCGTGCGGCGCGACTGCTGGTGCTGCGCCGCGGCCGTATAGTGGCTGAGTCGCCGGCTGCCGTGGTGCGCCTGGATTTGCCCGGCCGTCCCGCGCAAGTCGATTTCCGCCTGATGGGCCCGGCTGGACTTGCAAGGGAAAATGGATGAAAATCCATCATCATTCCTGCCGTTGGGAGCAGCTTTGAAAGACATTGTCATCCGCCCGGCCGAGGAGGCCGACTTTGACTCCATGTGGACCATATTCCAGGAGTTGGTTGCGAGCGGTGATGCCTATTATTTTGCGGCCGATACCAGCCGCGACGACTGCCACGCCTATTGGTTCGGGCGCGGCATTAAGACCTGGGTGGCGGTGCTCAACACCGGTCGCCTGCTTGGCATGTACCGCCTGCTCTCCAACCAGCTCGATCGCGGTGCGCATGTCGCCAATGCCTCCTTCATGGTCAGCCCCGCCGCGCAAGGCGTGGGCATCGGCAAGATGCTGGGCCGCCACTGCCTGGAACAGGCGCGGCGCGACGGCTACCTCGCCATGCAGTTCAATTACGTTGTAAGCACCAATGTCTCTGCCGTGCTGCTGTGGAAGCGGCTCGGCTTTTCCGTGATAGGTACGCTGCCGCGCGCCTATCGGCACCAGCAGCTCGGTTTTGTCGACGTGTATGTGATGTACAAGTTCCTGGCCGACCCTAACGATTGGCCGGAGCAATGATCGAAACAAAACGACTGACCCTGCGTCCCCTTACTCTTGATGATGCTTCGTTCTACCTGCGGCTGGTGAACGAGCCTTCCTTTATCGCGAATATCGGCGATAAGGGCGTGCGTGATCTCGAAGGCGCGCGAGTGGCATTGCTGGCTGGTCCGATTGCCATGCAGGCGCAGCTTGGTTATTCGCTGTGGATGGTCAACCGCAAAGAGGATGGCGCTGCCATCGGCATGTGCGGCTTGATCAAGCGCGACACTTTGCCGGACACCGATATAGGCTATGCCTACCTGCCTGCCTATTGGGGGCAAGGTTATGCGTGGGAGGCGGCGTCGGCGGCATTGGCTTATGGCCGAGATGTGGTCGGCCTGCCGCGCCTGCTGGGCATTGTCTCGCCCGGCAATACCGCTTCATCGGAACTGTTGAAAAAGCTTGGCATGCGCTACGTCGAGCGACTCGCGACGGAGAAGGATACTGACCTCTATCGTATTGAGTTTCCTCCCGCGCCGCCGTTGTAGTTGATCCACGTATCTTGGCTTTTAGTACTTTAGGGCGCATGATGAAGATTGCAGACCTGAAGGCATAATAGCGCCTTTTTACCTAGGGGAAACTAATCATGAACTTCGGCAATCTTAAGATCGGAGTGCGCCTGGGCTTGCTCGGCGCTTTCTTTATGTTGGCCCTCCTCACGGTCGGCTACCAGGGCTGGAGCGCCATCAACGCGATCAAAGCCAATAATGCCCAAAGCATGCAGCGCTCGGTTGACCTGACCCAGGCTGTTGATACGGCGCGCGGCGCGCAAGTCGAATTCAAGATCCAGGTGCAGGAGTGGAAGAATATCCTGGTGCGCGGCCATGATCAGGCGCAGTTCGACAAATATTCGAAAGCTTTCGTCAAGAGTGGGGAGGCGACGAATGCCGAGCTGAAAAAGCTGGGCGGCTTGTTCAGCAAGCTGAACCTGCAAACCAACCTCGACGATGAAGCCATCAAGATGCATGAGGAACTGGGCAAGAATTATATGGCCGCGCTCAAGCAATTCGACACGGCCAATCCGGAGAGCTACAAGATCGTCGACAAGGCTGTGGCCGGCATGGACCGCCCGCCGACCAAAAAGATCGACGAGATCGTTGAATTCATCGATACCCAATCCAAGAAGAATGCCGCGGAGGCAGCTTCGGCGGCCGAAGCGACCGCGCGTTCCGCCACCATCACGCTGCTGGTGGTGTTGGTCGTGACCACTGCCGTAGGCGCTGCCATCGTGTGGTGGATCGTGAAGGGCATCACGCGCCCGCTCGACGAAGCGATTGATATCGCCAAGACCGTGGCGGCCGGTGACCTGAGCCGTGAGGTGAACGTGAGGACGAGGGATGAGGTGGGCGAGTTGTTGGGGGCGCTGAAGCAAATGAGCGGCAACCTGTCGGATATCGTGAGCCGCGTGCGCGTAAGCACGGAGACCATTGCCAGTGCGTCGAGCGAGGTGGCGACTGGCAGTATGGATCTGTCGACCCGCACCGAACAGCAAGCCAGTTCGCTTGAGGAAACCGCTTCGTCGATGACGGAGCTGACCAGCACTGTGCGTCAGAACAATGAGAACGCGACGCAGGCGCGCAAGCTGGCCGATGAGGCTTCCAATGTTGCGGTGCGCGGCGGCGCCACTGTGTCGGAAGTGGTGCAGACCATGGGCGCGATCAACGAATCTTCGCGCAAGATCGTCGACATCATTGGCGTAATTGATGGCATTGCGTTCCAGACCAACATCCTGGCGCTGAATGCGGCAGTGGAAGCGGCCCGCGCCGGTGAACAGGGTCGCGGCTTTGCTGTGGTGGCGGGTGAAGTGCGCAACCTGGCGCATCGTTCGGCAGCTGCTGCGAAGGAGATCAAGGAGCTGATCGGTAATTCCGTCGAGCGCGTGGAGGAGGGCAGCCGCTTGGTCGGCGAGGCCGGCGTGACGATGGAGGAGGTGGTCAACAGCGTTCGGCGCGTGACTTCGATGATCGGCGAGATTGCCGTTGCCACAGGAGAGCAGCGCGAGGGGATCGAGCAGATCAGCGATGCCATCACGCAAATGGACACCGTGACGCAGCAGAACGCCGCGCTGGTGGAAGAGGCGGCGGCTGCCGCCGAAGCTTTGCAGCAGCAGGCTGCCAGCCTGACGGAGGCGGTTTCCGTGTTCAGGTTGCGTGAGGCCGGCGGCGGTGGCACCGCGCGATTGCAGCTGTCCGCAAGCCGTGGCCTGCGGACGCTTGCAGCGTAAGGCTATCGGGGCGAGTTGGCTGGGCGACCGAAGAACCAGGCCAGCGCGACATGCACGCGGCTGGCCCAGGATTGCTCGTTATGGCGTCCGCCCGGATCGGCCAGGAACAGCAGGTCCCGGCCTTCAAGGTAGCCTTGTTTCACCATGGCCTGGCGGAATGCTTCGCTTTCTTCCAGGCCGTCATTGACCGTTCCCGCATCGATGTAAAACTTGACCGGCAGCTTTTGCAGCGGATGCTTGAGCGCTTCCTGGCCGTTCCACCAGAAGGAGCTGGATACGCCGCCTGCCATCCCGAATAGTTGCGGATAGCGCTGGGCAATGCCGATGGATGCGAGGCCGCCAAGCGACGAGCCCATCACTGCCGTGTGCTCGCGGCCTGGCTTGGTGCGGTATTGCTGGTCGACCCAGGGCTTGACTGTCTTCGCGACGAAGGCTGCGTAGGAATCGAGCTTTCCTCCGCCGTATTGCGGGTCGCGGCTGCCGGTGTATTCGCTCATCCGGTCGCTGGTGTTGTCGATGCCGACGACAATGACTTCTTCCATTTCCCCTTGCCGCACAAGGCGGTCTGCGACTTCGTCGATATTCCATTCGGTGCCGTAGCTGGCGGTCATTGGATCGAACAGGTTCTGGCCATCGTGCATGTAGAGCACCGGGTAGCGGCGTTTGGTGTCGCTGCTATAGCTTGGGGGCAGGTAGATGCGCAGCGTGCGTTCGTTGCCCAATTGGGGGGATTTGAATTTTTCCACCAATTGCAAAGTGCCGTGCTTGGGCGGTTTCGCCGCGGCAGCAGCGGGCAGCGCACGCGCGGCCAGCACGTCAGCGCTGTTGCGGGCGCCGCTCGTACCGCCGGCGTCAGCGTAGCTTGCGTTGCTCTGCAGGCTGCTCATATTGTAGAAGGGCTGAAGCTCCAGCTTGTAGCTGCCTTTCTTCAATGCGGCCGTCAGCGGCGTCGACCACGCGGGGCCGTTGGCCGGCGCGTTGTGCGGCATCTGGACGACGCCTTCCGCCACTACCTTGCCTTGCCCGTCGCGCAAGCGCAGCATTTGCACTGAGTTGGTGATGCCCAGGTTGATCCGATGAGCATGGTTGTTGTAGCGCAGCTGGACGTTGTAGCGGCCATCCCGCGATACGCTGACCGCGTCGCCCGCACCGCGCGCTGCGCTGCCATCCGCTGCAATGGCGGCGGGGCAGAGCGGCTGCGAATGGTGACTGCGCGTACCGCTGCCCGGGTAGATCGCCTCCGCCGCGTAGCACGCCGCCGCGGTCCCGGCCGTGCGGTTCGTCCACTCGCCTGCTGCCACGCTGGTGGCGACGAGTTGGCCGTCGCGGTACACGTTATAGCGCGCATCCTCCCGAGTTCCCGTACCGGGCGCAATACGGAAGGCTGCATTGGCGCCCGGCTTTTGCTGGAAGACGGGTTCCAGCGGCGCAGTGGATGCGCCTTCGCTGCCTGCGACGGTGATCTGCTCCCGCCCCTGGACCAGCGGCCCCATTTCCACTTCAATCAGGTTATCTTCCGCGAGCTCGCTCCATGCGACCGGGCTTCGTGCATCCTTGCCATTCAGCTTGCCGCCAATCGGCATGTAGTAGCCTTCGCGCATCTCCGCGGGAGGCAGCTTGATTTTCAGGTGCAAGCGCTTACCGTGCAAGGAAAGCCCGGACAGTTCGATCGCATCGCTGCCCGCAAACCATTCGCGTCGCAGACGTGAGGTAATGAAAGGATTCACATGCAAGCGCTCGGCATCGGCACCAACACCGAAAACCTGCTGCACCACCATCCCCAAGAAACCACCTACCGACCAAAGCTGCCTGCGTGAGTTGATGACCGGTGCGGACGAATCGCCGGTGCGCCACTCCATATTCTCCATATTGGAAAGGTTGAGCGCCGCGCCTTGCAGCAAGCTGGCGTAGGCGGCATCCGCCACTGCGACATTCCCGTACAGCGCCGCCGCACGCAAACCGTAGGCGGTTACAAAGGGCCACAGCGCCCGATTGTGGTACACCGGAACGCCCGGCTGCTGCGGCCAGATGACCGGTGCGCCCAGCGGACCGTGTGGGTAGTGAGCCAGGATGGATTGCGCCTGTTCGGCATCTGCCACGCCGGCGATGATGGCGAGTGACTGGCCAAGCCAGTCAAACTTGTGCATGGCCGCGCCGTCGAAATGGCCGGCAGTCAGGCTGCTGTACATGCCTGCATCCTTGAGCCATAAACGGTCGTTGATGGCGAGCTTCAGGTCTCCCGCCCAACGTGTGTAGCGTTGGGAGGTGTCGTGTTCGCCTGCCTGCTGCGCCAGTTCGGCCGCCAGCGTCAGGGCCTTGAAGTGCGCGACATTCGTTGACAATGCTTTGGATGTCGCCATGCTGGACAAGTCGTTAGGTATCCACGCGGCATAGGACTGATCGCGCCAGTCGAGGAAGGATTCTTCACCGTTGTACAGACCACTGGTGGGATCGTAGACGGCGATGCGGTCGTTCTCGATGGTGTTGCGGAGGGCTTGCAGGGCGATGGCGGCAAAGTGCGCCCGCTCGTCGGCGGGTACGACCTTCAGCGCTTGCTCGGCGCCGAAGGCCCAGCTCACGCGGTCCGAGCTGACTGGCCAACTGCCGCCGCTGCCGGTGTCCTGCACGATTTGTAAGCCATCGTCGCTGCCTGCCGCCAGCGCTGGCTTGCCGCCACGGTAGCCGGACAGCTTGAAATGCAGCGAGTTGCGCGTGCGCTGCGGGTCGAGCAAGGCCAAGCCAAGGTTGGCGGCATATGACAGGTCGCGCGTCCACACGTAGTGCCACTTCTCGCCGGTCTCGAAGCACTCGCAGGCGATTGCTGCGCCGTCGTTGTAGCTGCCGTCGCGGATGGCGGAGACGGAATCCTGCTTCATCTCCGTGATCGCCAGCGCGAACAGGGCGTCGAAGGCCAGGTTGCCGCTGCGAACTTGCGGCAAGCCTGCCTGCTCGGCGTAGGTGATCGATTGCGGCGCGTTGTCGCGCAGGGGCATGGTGGTCGATTGCGTATAGCTGCGCAGCGCCGCTTGCGCATCGGGTGTCGCGAAGCTCGCCTTGTAGGCGCCGAAAGGTACTTCGACAGCGGTGCCGGCCTGCGCGGAAGTGCCTGCGGCCGCGAGGGCGGCGACGATCAGTGCAGCGAAGGCGGACTTGCGCGAATGGTTGCGCATTATTTGATCTCCATCACGAGCACCGAGCGGGCGGGCAGGGTGAACTTGCCCACCAACGGGACCTCGCGGCCGGTGATCACGTCTGTGCCGCTGCGCGCACCCGCCAGCATCTCGCGGAAGCGGTCCGCATCAAGCGTCATTTCCTTGTCGTTCTTGTTCAGCGCCACCATCACCTTCTGCTTGCCGTCGAAGCGGAAGTAGACATAGGTGTCCTGTTCCGGCCCGTACTGCATTGTCCTGCCATGCTGGACGGCGCTGGAAGTCTTGCGCCAGTTGACCAGCTTCTTCACGAAGGCCTGCATTTCGCGCTGTTCCGCGCTCAGGCCTTCGCCGGTGAAGGCATTTACCTTGTCGCCAGCCCAGCCTCCCGGCATGTCGCGGCGGTAGGACGGATCGTCGCGGCCCTTGACCGTGCTTGGCATCAGCACCTCGGTGCCGTAATAGAACTGCGGAATGCGCGGCGCGGTAAAGGTGAACGCCAGCAGCATGCGCAACAGGGCAGGGTCGCTATTCACCATGCTGAAGCTGCGCGCCAGGTCGTGGTTGCCTTCGAATAGCACGAGATTGGACGGATTCGCATATAGGTAGTCCTGTGCCAGCGTCTCGTAAACATCGTACAGGCGGTAAGTGCCGTCGGTATCGCCCAGCGCCTTGCGCAGTACGTCGTTGAGCGGGAAGTCCATCATGCTCGGCGCATTCAACGACTGCCAACGCGCCACGATAGGAATGCGTGAACTCCATTCCTCGCCCACCATATTCAGTTTGGGATACTCCGCCAATATGCGTTTGGACCACTCGGTCAGGAAGGGTGTTTCGGAATAGCCAAACGTATCCACGCGCAGCCCGGACAAGCCGGCGTATTCGATCCACCAGATATTGTTCTGGATAAGATAGTTCGACACATAGGGATTGCTCTGGTTCATGTCCGGCATATGCGGCCCGAACCAACCCTGGGTGAAGTTGCGCGCGTCTTCCTTGCTGCCGTACGGGTCGATATTGGCCACGCGGTGATGCGCGGTAGGCGTGTACTTGCCGTCGTAGCTAAGCCAGTCCTGCATCGGCATATCCTTCATCCACCAGTGGTGGCTGCCGATGTGGTTCAGCACCACGTCCTGGATCACGCCGATGCCGCGCGTACGAGCCTGCGCCACAAAGGCGCGGTAATCCTCATTGCTGCCGTAGCGCGAATCGATCTTGTAATAGTCGGTGGCGGCGTAGCCGTGGTAGGAGTGGGTATCCTGGTTGTTTTCCACAAGCGGCGTAGGCCAGACCTGCGTGAAGCCCAGGTCTTTCACATAATCGAGGTGGGCCGCCATGCCGGCCAGGTCGCCCCCGTGGCGGCTATTGCCATCGGCGCGGTTGGCCTTGTCCGGCATGCCTGCCACATTGTCGTTGGAGGGATTACCGTTGGCGAAGCGGTCCGGCATGACCTGGTAAATCGCATCGCTGCTATTGAAGCCCTGGCGCTGCGCCGATCCCGGCGCGCGCGGCAGCAACTGGTAGCTATAGGTCAGGCCGTTCCTGCCTGGCGCCGAGAAGCGGATGTCAAAACGGCCCGGCGCCACGTCCGGCGCCAGCACCAGGTCGATAAACATGTAATTGCGGTTGGCGACGCGGTTCACGCCACCAATTTTTACACCGGGGTAATGAATGGAAGGTTCGAGGTCCGCCACTTTCGGTGCATGCACCATGAGCTGCAGCTTTGGGTTCTGCATACCGGCCCACCAGAACGGCGGTTCCATATGGTCTACGGTCGCAGGCGCCGCAACGGCAGTTGTCAGCATGGTAACGGCCAGGAGGGCGGCCAAGGCGGTCTTCTTCATCAAATCTCCGGTCGGAATGTCTTCGGACCCGACAATACACCCAAATTGACTGTAGTTCTACTACACATCCAACTGTCTAAATTTGTAGCCGAAATACAACGCGACAGCTGTGTTTCCCAGAGGGAGCCCGTAGCAAACGGGAGAAATACATGTTTGTGATGATTGTCATTCATTGACACCAAATCTAGTTTTAGTACAGAATCCGCTTCAGAGCGTCCGTAAGAGCGTTCGCTTTCCAAGGATTCCCGTGTAGTCGAAATAAACCGGTCTGTGTAGGTTGCGGGAAAAAATGTTTAATGAGTGAGGGGACTTTGATGACTATCTTCGCCAACAAGCGAGGCAATACCGCTTTCCGACTGAGTCCGGTTGCGGCTGGGTGTGCAATTTTTGTATCCGCGTTCGCGGGCTCTGCGTACGCGCAGACCACCACCACCGGCCAGGCAGCTGAGGCGCCGATCCAATCCGTGACTGTGTCGGGTATCCGCCGCGGTATTGAAGACGCGATTTCGGTGAAGAAAAACGCAACTTCCATCGTCGAGGCCATCTCCGCGGAAGATATCGGCAAACTGCCAGACACCTCCATCGCAGAATCCATCGCCCGCCTGCCAGGCCTGGCCGCCCAGCGCGTTGCCGGCCGTGCGCAAAACATTTCGGTGCGCGGCCTGTCCCCGGACTTCGCCACCACCCTGCTGAACGGCCGTGAGCAAGTCTCCACCGGCGACAACCGCAGCGTTGAATTCGACCAGTACCCATCGGAACTGATCAGCGGCGTTACCATTTACAAGACCCCTGACGCTGGCATGGTTGGCCAGGGTCTGTCCGGCACCCTGGACCTGCAGACCGTGCGTCCGCTGGCCTTCGGCGGCCGTACCTTCTCCATGAACGCCCGCATGGAAAAGAACTCGCTGGGCAAGATCGCCAACACCAAGTCGACCGGCAACCGCTTCAGCTTCAGCTACATCGACCAGTTCGCTGACCGCACTATCGGTGTGGCCCTGGGCTTCGCCCACCTGGATTCCCCGGTGCTGGACCAGGAAACCGGCCTGTATGAGCCATGGAAGAATGAATCCCGTGCAGGCGTGCCTGGCGGTACCAATGTCACCGACGGCATCAAGTCCCTGGAGCGCAGCGGCTACAACAAGCGCGATGGCCTGATGGGCGTGCTGCAGTACCGTCCAAACAAGAACTTCACCTCGATGATCGACATGTATGCGTCGCGCTTCAAGCATGAAGACACCGCCAACCAGTTCGAAGTGCACATCGGCGGCTACAACGGCGGCAACAAGCCTGACCTGCTGTTCACCAACGTAACCACCGCCAACGGTTCCTTCGCCTCCGGTACTGCAAACAATGTGTACCCGCTGGTGCGCGGCATGTACGACAAGCGCAAGGACGACATCCGCGCTATCGGCTGGAACAACGAACTGCGTATGGATGGCTGGTCCGTAGTGGCTGACGTCAGCCGCTCGACCGCCAAACGCGACGAGACCAGCCTGGAAAACAACCTGCAGATCAGCGACGTAGCCGGCAATCCATACCTGGATTCCGTAGCGCTGTCGCTGCGCAGCGGCGGCTTCCCAACCATGGACCCGGGCCGCGATTACAGCAACCCAGCCAACCTGTACGTGCGTAACACCATTTACGGTTCCGGCTACGGCAAGACCCCGCGTGTGGAAGATACGCTGAACGGCTTCAAGCTGGCAGCCAACATCCAGTCGGGCGCGATGCTTGAAAAGTACTTCTCCAGCTTCGACATCGGCGTGCATTATTCTGACCGCAGCAAGGTCAAGCACCAGCCGGAAGGCAATATTAACCTGGCAGGCGCACCATCCACTATTTCGTCCGACCTGCTGTACAACTCGGTCGACCTGGGCTGGGCTGGCGTGGGCACCATCCCTGCATGGAACGTGCCGGGCGTCGTGGCTAAGTACATGACCTTCGCTCCGACCGAAGACAAGGACTACCTGATCGCTAAGGCTTGGACTGTCAACGAGAAGATCACCACGACCTTCGCCAAGGCCAATATCGAACACGAGATGGGTGATGTCAGCGTGCGCGGTAACATCGGCGTGCAAGTGCAGCACACCGACCAGTCGTCCGATTCCAAATACTGGGACGGCACCGCTCCAGCCGGCCAACAAGTCAAGCCAGTCCACGACGGCAAGACTTACACCGACGTGCTGCCGAGCCTGAACCTGGCGTTCCAGCTGCCTAACGACCACACCATCCGTATGGCAATGGCCAAGCAGATCGCTCGTCCGCGCGTTGACCAGCTGCGTTCCGCACTGGACTTCAACGTCGGCACCAACGACTTCAAACCAGGCGGCAGCGGCGGTAACGCCCAGCTGGATCCTTGGCGCGCCAAGGCATTCGACCTGTCGTATGAAAAATACTTCGGCAAGAAGGCCTACGTAGCACTGGCTTACTTCTACAAGAAGCTGGATACCTACATCTTCACCGAGACCCGTACCCACGATTTCTCGGCGCAGATTCCAGGCACCAAGGCGATCACCCCATTCGGTAACTACAGCGCTCCTTACAACGGCAAGGGCGGCAACATGAAGGGCCTGGAGCTGACCGCTTCCCTGCCGCTGAACATGCTGACCCCAACCCTGGACGGTTTCGGCGTGAGCGGCAGCTACTCGTACAACGACAGCGCGATCACCATCAAGGAACCTAGCGCAAACCTGGGCGACACCATCATGCTGCCTGGCCTGTCGAAGCACACCAGCAACCTGACCGTGTACTACGAGAAGAACGGTTTCGAAACCCGCCTGAGCCAGCGCAAGCGTTCGGACTTCGTGGGTGAGATCGGCAACTTCGCTGGTGAGCGTTCGCTGCGCTACGTCGTTGGCGAGAACATCGTCGACTTCCAGATCGGCTACAGCTTCAACGAAGGCATGTTCAAGGGCGTAGGCCTGGTGCTCCAGGTGAACAACCTGCGCAACGCCGCTTACGAGACCTACAACGGCAACCACAACCAGCAGCTGGAATACCAGAAGTACGGTCGTACCGTCCTGCTGGGCGCGAACTACAAGTTCTAAGCGTGCAGTAGAAATGAAAACGGGGGCCGCGGCCCCCGTTTTTTTGCTTGGCTATTTATTTAGCCTTCGCAGCCAGCTGTTTGTTTTGTTCGTCCAGCCAGACTTTCAGAGGAGCGAAGTAGTCCAGCAGTGCCTGGCCGTCGATGCGCTCTTCGCCGGTGGCGGCTTTCAGCTCTTCAGGCCATGGCTTGGAAGTACCCATTTCCAGCATGGACCACAGCTTCTTGCCGGCTTTTTCGCTGCCGTAGATCGAGCACTGGTGCAGCGGACCGGTAAAGCCGGCTTCCTTGCACAGGGCGCGGTGGAACTGGAACTGCAGCAGGTGGGCCAGGAAGTAGCGTGCGTAAGGCACGTCGGCAGCAACGTGGTACTTGGCGCCGGCGTCGAAGCCGTCAGCCAGCATAGGCAATGGACGCTTCACGCCCATGTACTGCTCGCGCAGCTGCCACCAGCTCTTGTCGTAATCCGCCGGCTTGGTTTTGCCGGCATAAACGTCCCAGCGCCATTTGTCTACCGAGTAGGCGAACGGCAGGAAGGCAACCTTGGCCAGTGCGCGCTTCAGCAGAACGCCGATGTCGGCATTCGGGTCCGGGTTCTCGTTCATCAAGCCGACCTTCTTCAGGTAGTTCGGGGTGATGGACAGGGCAATGGTATCGCCGATCGCTTCGTGGAAGCCGTCGTTGGCGCCGTTGCGGAACAGGTTGGACTGGTTCTTGTACGCCAAGTCGTAATAAATGTGGCCCAGCTCATGGTGGATAACGGCAAATTCTTCTTCGGTCGGACGGATGCACATCTTGATGCGCACGTCGTCTTTGCCATCCAGCTGCCATGCGGAGGCGTGGCAGACCACGTCGCGGTCACGCGGTTTTTCCAGCAGCGAGCGTTGGTAGAAGGACTCCGGCAGCTTTGGCATGCCCAGCGAGGTGTAGAAACGCTCGCCGTATTGCACCATTTCTTTGGCCGTGGTCTTTTTCTCTTCCAGCACATTGGTCAGGTCGAACTTGGACGCGCCGGTGGCAGGCATCAGCAGCGGGTAGATGTTCTCCCAGCTCTGGCTCCACATATTGCCGAACAGGTGGGCCGGGATCGGGCCGGTCAGCGGCACCACGTCCGGGCCGTAGGTTTCGCGCAGCTTGTAGCGGGTGTAGGTGTGCAGCGAATCGTACAGCGGCTTCACTTGCTGCCAGATGCGTTCCATCTCGGCCGAGAATTCTTCCGGCTTCATGTCGTAGCCCGCGCGCCACAGGGCGCCGGTGTCGGCGTAACCCATTTCGCGAGCGCCTTTGTTGGACAGCTCAACGTACTCGCTGTACAGCTTCTTGTAGGAAGGCGATTGCATATGCCAGCCGTTCCACGCGTCCAGCAGCTCTTTCGGATCGCGGCTGGTGGCCAGGGTCTTTTCCAGGTCGCCCAGCGCCTTGCATGGCTTGCCTTCAGGGCAGTACTTGGCTTTGCCGTAGGCGCCATTCAGCTTGGCGTTGTCGTCGGCGTAGGCCTGGCGTTCCTTCGGATCCGGCAGCATCAGCGTCAGTTGCAGCAGCTTCAGCTTGCGCTCATCGTCGGCGCCCAGCTTCAGGCCATTAAAGCGGCGCGCTTCCAGCGCAGCCTTGCCGGAAGCATCCAGCTGCTGTTCGCCAAAGTAGGCGGTCAGCGCTTCGGTGTCGTCGGTAATGAAGTTTTGCGCAACCCAGGCGGCGCGCTGGCCGTCCAGGTTCAGTTTGTCGAATTGCTCTTCGGTCTGCGCGATGAATTTCTTCGCCTCTGCCGGGGTGCCTTTAGCTTTTTTCGGGGCTGGCGCGGCGTGGGCAAAACCTGCCGCCAGGGCCAGGCCCAAGGCCAGGACCAATGGCTTTTTCATAGTCGTTTTAATCAATTCAATCTCCTCTCAGATAAAACTGCTCGGTAATATATCACCCTATGAAACTAATTAAATTTGCAATATTGGCCCTGATTAGCCAGGCCGCTTTGGCGCAAAACGCAGATCGCCATTTCCTGTCTGCCGCAAACAAGGGCAACGGGCTGGAAATCAGCACAAACGATGGTGTTTACATCATCAAACCGTACTCCGCGGCGGTGGTGGAGACCACTTTTATCCCTAAGGGAGAGGTGGCCGATCCGGTGTCGCATGCTGTTGTTTTGATGCCTGCTAGTGTGGCAACCACGCTACGCGAAGAGGGCGGCGTGCTGGAATTCGCGACGCCGGGCATTACCGTGCATGTGGAAAAACAGCCTTTCCGCATCAGCTACGCCTACAAAGGCCAGCCGCTGGTGGCGGAAAAGCGCGGCTATCGCCACGAAGGCAATCTGGAGGCAATCGAGTTCGCGCTGGATGGCGATGAGGCGCTGTACGGCGCCGGCGCCCGCGCAGCCGGCATGAACCGCCGCGGCAGCCGCTTCCAGTTGTACAACCGCGCCCACTACGGTTACGAAGCGCGCTCGCAGCTGCTGAACTTCACGATTCCGATGGCGCTGTCGTCGAAGAAGTACGCGCTGCATTTCGATAACCCGCAAACCGGCTACCTCGATTTCGACAGCAAGAAAGACGGCACGCTGGCTTACGAAACTATCGGCGGCCGCAAGACTTACCAGGTGATCGCGGGCGAGCAGTGGGAAGACGTGCTGGCCAACTACACCAGCCTGACCGGCCATCAGCCGCTGCCGCCGCGCTGGGCTTTCGGCAATTTCGCCAGCCGCTTCGGCTACCACACCGAGGCTGAAACCCGCGCCGTGGTCGACAAGTTCATCGCCGAAAAGATTCCGGTCGATGCCGTGGTGCTGGACCTCTACTGGTTCGGCAAGACCGTTAAAGGCACGATGGGCAACCTGGCCTGGGACAAGGAGAGCTTCCCGAATCCGAAAGGCATGATGGCCGACCTTGCGGCGAAGGGCGTAAAGACGGTCGTCATCACCGAGCCTTTCGTGCTGACTACCTCGAGCCGCTGGCAGGAAGCAGTGGAGAAGAGGGTGCTGGCGACCGACACCGTCGGCGCCCCGTTCAAGTACGACTTCTACTTCGGTAACACTGGCCTGGTTGACCTGTACCGCCCCGAGGGGCGTGACTGGTTCTGGAAAATCTACAAGGAGCTGAAAGAGGGCGGCGTGGCCGGCTGGTGGGGCGACCTGGGTGAACCAGAAGTGCATCCATCTGCGCTGCGCCATGGCAGCAATGGCCAATTGGGCGCCGACCAGGTGCACAATATCTACGGCCATGATTGGGCGCGCCTGATCGCCGAGGGCTACCAGAAAGATTTCCCGAATGAGCGTCCCTTCATCCTGATGCGCGCCGGTTATTCGGGCTCGCAGCGATTCGGCATGATCCCGTGGTCGGGCGACGTGCAGCGCAGCTGGGGCGGCCTGCAGTCGCAGATGGAAATCGCGCTGCAAATGGGCATGCAGGGCCTGGCCTATATGCACTCCGACCTGGGCGGCTTCGCCTCGCCAATGCTGGATGACGAACTGTATGTTCGCTGGCTGCAGTACGGCGTGTTCCAGCCGGTCTTCCGTCCGCACGCGCAGGAGGAGGTGCCGGCGGAGCCAGTGTTCCGCGCCGAGCGCACCAAGTCGCTGGCACGGGATGCGATCCGCCTGCGCTACGCCATGCTGCCGTATAACTACAGCGCGGCCTTCGACAACAGCCAGACCGGCTTGCCGCTGATGCGCCCGATCATGTTCGAGGGCGGCGACAATGGCGTGGCCTCGACCTACCTGTGGGGCCGGGACTTCCTCGTCGCCCCAGTTACCGAGCCGGGCGCACAGCGCAAGGAAGTGAACTTCCCGGCATCGGCCAAGGTGTGGTTTGACTTCTACACGGGCGCCGCGCATAAAGGTGGCATCAATGAGGTGGTGCCGGTAGTGGCTGAACACATTCCGGTCTTCGTGCGTGCTGGCGCCTTTGTGCCGCTAGCAAACGTGGTGCAGACCACGCGCGACTACAACACGAAGCAAATCGAGTTGAATTACTACTACGACGCCAGCGCGGGCGCGACCAGCGGCAAGCTGTATGACGACGATGGCGCCACCGCCAACGCTTATCAGCAGGGCAAGTACGAAATCGCCCACTTCAGCGGCGCAGCATCCGCGTCCGGCTTTGAAATCGGCATCGAAACCGAAGCCGGCAAGTCCTGGCAGCCGGTGGCGCGCGCCTACACGCTCAAGGTGCACAATGTGGCAAGCCGCCCGCGCAGCGTAAAGCTGGATGGCAAGGCCCTGGAGTCGCGCTGGGATGCCCGCACCCGCACCTTGCAGGTGGTCTTGCCGGCACGTAGTGCAATGAAGGCAAAACTAGCTGTAATTTTGTAGCATGACTACAAATTTGCGATAAAACTGCGTGTTTACGGGCTGTGTTCGCATTGACAGTCCAAAATCGCCATGTTATTTTGCTACAAATTACTCGGGGACAGTATGCAAATGCATTCGATCATCAGCAAACCACGCCTGACCTTCTGGCAGTTGTGGAATATGAGCTTCGGCTTCTTCGGCATCCAATTTGGTTTCGCGCTGCAGAACACCAATACCAGCCGCATTTTCGCTACCCTGGGTGCGACCCCGGACGAACTGCCACTGTTCTGGCTCGCCGCTCCGGTCACCGGCCTCCTTGTGCAGCCAATCATCGGCTACCTGAGCGACAATACCTGGCACGCGAAGTGGGGGCGCCGCCGTCCCTTCTTCTTTGTTGGCGCGCTGCTGGCAAGCATTGCGCTGTTCCTGATGCCGAATTCCTCCGCGCTGTGGATGGCGATCCTGGTTCTGTGGCTGATGGATGCGTCGATCAATATCTCGATGGAGCCGTTCCGCGCCTTCGTTGGCGACAAGCTCGATGAATCGCAGCAGACCGCCGGCTTCGCGATGCAGACCTTCTTCATTGGCCTGGGCGGCGTGATTGCCTCGCTGCTGCCAATGTTCTTCACCAACCTCCTGCATGTCAGTAATGAGGTGGTGAACGGCGCCATTCCCGACTCCGTGCGCTATTCCTTCTATGCAGGCGGCGCCGCTTACTTCCTGTCCGTGCTGTGGACCGTGCTGACGGCCGACGAACTGCCGCCGGAAGACATGGAAAAATTCCGTATGGAGAAAGCGCAGCGCCGCGGCCTGCTGTTCTCTTTGAAAGAAGTATTCGGCGGCTTCGTGCACATGCCGAAAACCATGGTTCAGCTGGCGCTGGTGCAGTTCTTCACCTGGTTCGCGCTGATGGGCATGTGGGTCTTCACCACGCCGGCCGTGGCGGAAAATGTGTTCGGCACTACCGACGGCAAGTCGGCCATTTTCCAGGAAGCGGGCAACTGGGTTGGCACGCTGTTCGCAGTGTATGGCGGCGTGTCCGCGCTGGTTGCCTTTGTGTTGCCTAAGCTGGCGCACGCCACCAGCCGTAAGTTCGTGCACATGCTTTGCCTGGTGATTGGTGGCCTGAGCCTGGTCAGCATCGCCTTCATCCACGACAAGAACATGCTGATGCTGCCGATGATCGGCGTGGGTATCGCGTGGGCCAGCATCCTGACCATGCCTTACGCGATCCTGGCGGGCGCATTGCCGGCCAAGCGCATGGGTTACTTCATGGGTGTGTTCAATTATTTTGTCGTGCTGCCGCAGATCGTCGCCAACCTGGTGCTCGGCCCGGTCATCAAGCACCTGTTCAGTGGCCACTCCGTCAACGTGCTGGTGCTGGGCGGCGTCTCGATGGCGATCGGCGGCATCCTGACCCTGATCGTCAGCGACGCTGCCAAGAAAGAAGCCTAAGCCATCCAGCGGCGCGCACCGAACGCGCCATTCGCGGTAAAAATGTCCTCTGAAGAGGAGGAGCGAATATGGCAATCCAGACGGTAGCAACTACTCCCATCCCCGGCCAGCGTCCGGGGACATCGGGACTGCGCAAGAAGGTCGCAGTTTTCCAGCAGCTTCACTATCTTGAAAATTTCGTCCAGGGCCTGTTTGATACCCTGGGTGATGCCTCCGGCAAAACACTGGTGCTGGGCGGCGATGGCCGCTTCCACAACCGTAGCGCGATCCAGGTCATCCTGAAGATGGCCGCCGCGCATGGCTTTGCGCGTGTGCTGCTGGGGCAGGGAGGCATTCTTTCGACGCCAGCCGCCAGCTGCGTGATCCGCAAGCATGAAGCTATGGGCGGCATCATCCTGTCGGCCAGTCACAACCCTGGAGGCCCGGATGGCGACTTCGGTGTCAAATACAACGCCACTAACGGCGGCCCCGCGCCGGAAGCGCTGACCGAGGCGGTCTACCAGCGCACGCTGGTGCTCTCGCAATACCGCATCAGTGATGCACCCGATATCGACATCGATCGTGCTGGCGCCTGCGCGGTGCTCGAAGGCATGACCGTAGAAATCATTGATTCCGTCGCCGACTATGCGGAGCTGATGTCGCAGCTGTTCGACTTCGACGCCATTCGCCGCTTGTTCGCTGGCGGCTTCACCATGCGCTTCGACGCCATGCACGCTGTCTCCGGCCCTTATGCGCACGCAATCCTTGAAGGCATGTTGGGCGCGCCGGCAGGCACCGTTATCAACGGCATTCCGCGGGAAGATTTCGGCGGCCTGCACCCCGACCCTAATCCCGTCAACGCCGAAGAACTGGTCGACATCATGTGTGCCAATGCGGCGCCTGATTTTGGCGCCGCGTCCGACGGCGACGCTGACCGCAATATGATCGTAGGCCGGGATTTCGTCGTCACACCATCCGACAGCCTGGCCGTGCTGGCCGCCAACGCCACCGTCGCTCCGGGCTACGCCGACGGTATCACGGGCATTGCGCGCTCCATGCCAACATCGCGTGCCGCCGACCGTGTGGCGGAGGCCTTGGGCGTGCCATGCTACGAAACACCAACGGGATGGAAATACTTCGGCACCTTGCTCGATGCCGGCAAAGCCACGCTGTGCGGCGAGGAGAGCTACGGCACCGGCTCGCGCCACATTCGTGAAAAAGATGGCGTATGGGCTGTGCTCTTCTGGCTTAACCTGCTGGCGGTACGCGGCACTTCGGTGCAGGACATCGTTGCCGCCCACTGGCTGCGTTTCGGCCGCCATTACTACTCGCGCCATGACTACGAAGCCATAGAGTCCGATGCCGCCCACCTGCTGATGCAGGACTTGCGTATCAAGCTTGCCAACTTGCCAGGCCAAAAACTGAACCACTACGAGGTACAGGCAGCCGATGATTTCGAATACACCGACCCGGTGGACGGCTCGCACGCCAGCCAGCAAGGCATCCGCATCATGATGACGGACGGCTCGCGCATCGTGTACCGTCTTTCCGGCACCGGCACTGAAGGCGCTACCTTACGCGTCTACCTCGAACGCTACGAAGCAGATCCATCGCAGCACCATATCCCAACGCAGCAAGCGCTCGCGGGGCTGATTGCCATTGCAGACAGCGTGGCAAGTATCGCCTTGCATACAGGCCGCACCAATCCAACAGTCATTACATAGGAAAAGCTGAATGAAACTTTCTTCCCTCGCATTGTCCTTACTGCTTGTCACTGGCGCGCGCAGCGCACTTGCGGCGCCGCCCAAGCCTTTCCTTTGGGAGAATGCGACTGTCTACTTCCTGGTCACCGACCGTTTCGCCAATGGCGACAAGGCCAATGACCTCGCGTATGGACGCAAGGCCGATGCGGCGCCGCTGCGCGGCTTCATGGGAGGTGATTTCAAGGGGTTGACGGCAAAGATCAAGTCGGGCTATTTCGATGACATGGGCGTGGATGTGATCTGGACTACGCCGCCTATCGAGCAAATCCATGCGGGTACGGATGAAGGTACTGGCAAGTCATACGGCTTCCACGGCTACTGGGCGCGCGATTTCACCGCGATGGATGCCAACCTGGGTACTGAGAAAGATTTTCGCGATTTCGTCGAGGCGGCCCACGCGCGCGGCATCCGCGTTCTGCTGGACGTGGTGATGAACCATACCGGCCCGGTAACGGATGCCGATCCTGTCTGGCCGGAAGATTGGGTGCGCACCGAACCGCAATGCCAATACAAGGATGTGCCGACAACAGTCAGCTGCACGCTGGTGAAAAACCTGCCGGATTTCCGCACTGAGAGCGATGTGGCGGTGGAGCTTCCTGCCGCCCTGACAGCAAAGTGGAAGGCCGAAGGCCGCTACGAGCGTGAAGTAAAAGAGCTGGACAATTTCTTCGCTCGCACCGGTTATCCGCGCGCACCGCGCTACTACCTGATGAAGTGGCATGCAGACTGGGTGCGCAAGTATGGCATTGACGGCTTCCGCGCTGATACGGCCAAGCATGTCGAGCCCGCTGTATGGGCCGAGCTGCGCAAAGTCGCCCTCACGGCGCACGACGAGTGGAAAAGCCTGAATCCCAAGAAGGTGATGGGTGATGGGCGCTTCTTTATGGTTGCCGAGGTGTACAACTACAACATTGTGCACGGTCTCGACTTCGATATGGGCGGCGGCGAGAAGGCCAATTTCTACGCCAACGGCTTTGATGGCCTGATCAACTTCGGCATGGTGCATGATGCCAAAGGCGATTACGAGTCTCTCTTCAGCAAATACGCGACGCAGCTTGCGGGCCCGCTGAAAGGGCATACGGTCATGAACTATATGGGCTCGCACGACGATGGCAATCCTTTCGATCCTGCGCGCGAGAAGCCTTTCGAGACCGCCAACAAGCTGCTTCTGGCGCCTGGTGCAGCGCAGATCTACTACGGCGACGAGATTTCGCGCCGGCTCGATGTGACCGACGCCAAAGGCGATGCCAAGCTGCGCTCTTTCATGAACTGGGGAGATTTGAAAGCCTACGCCAAGGTACGGACGCATTGGGCAAAGCTCGGCAAATTCCGCCAGGCACACCCATCGATCGGTGCCGGCGAACATAAGAAACTAGCTGATGCGCCATACACCTTCAGCCGCGTACGCGGTGAAGACAAAGTAGTCGTGGCGCTGGACGTGAAGACTGGCCAGCCAGTCGATATCACAGTCGGCGGCGTGTTCGCCGACGGTGCAAAAGTGAAAGACGCCTACTCCGGCGCCAGCTATACCGTGAAGAACGGCGCCGTGCACACCAACGGCAAGAGCACAACAATCCTGCTGGCGCAATAAACCCGTAACCCGCGGCCTCTGCACAAGCGGGTCAGACCCTTGGGTCTGACCCAGGTTTACCGGGTTTTATTCAACGAAAACCACTGCAGTGCGTGGCGGTATGGAGAAGCTTCCCGTCGCAGCATCGTAGCGAGCCGTGGACTTTCTCTGCACAGGATGCAAGCGATAAGCCTTTCCTGCCTCACCAGCAGCCACAATGATCTGCTCCACCTTATCCACATTGATAAAGTAAACCACCGTCTTGAAACCGGCGCCCGCGTAACCTGTACCATCCAGGCGGGCTGCGATGACGGTTGCGACCTGGCCTGGTCCGGTATTCAGGAAGTGCAGGCGTTGCTTGATATCGTCGGCAGTCCGCATGCGGAACAGCGTGCTGCTTGCGCGAATGCGCAGCAGGTCGCGGAAGGTGTCGCGGGCGAATGCGATATCGGCCGGTGTTGGCTGCAGCGCGCGGTTGGCGAGCAAAGGCTGGAGCAAGGCGTAGTCTTTGCCATTGTCCGCGGCAGGCGGCAGGCCGGAGCCGAAGTAGTTGGTCTGGTAGGTCCAGTCAAGGCGATTGAACCAGTCGCCCGATTCAAAGCTGTTGCGGTCCATCGACTTTGAGCGGAGGATCTCGAAACCTGCATGGTAATAAGCCACGCCTTGGGAGAAGGCGTTGATCGCTGCTGCCAGCATTTGCACGCGTGCCCGGTCCGCGCTGGTGGTGGACAAAGGCAGCTTGAGGGCATTGATGTCGTACAGCGTCTGGTTATCGTGGTTCTCCACGTAGTTGACTACCTCGCTCGGCTGGCTGGCGTAACCGGCCGGTTGGTTGCCCCCATAGACGATCGCTTGCAGCTCCTTGGTCTCGCCCGTGTAAGTCTGCATGCGGTAGCTGCGGATCGAGCCGGCCAGGCCGACCTTTACAAGATCGGCGGCGTTCATCAGGTCCGCGACCGGCCGCAGGCCAGCTCCGGCATTCGGGTCATATACGAGGCCATTCACATAGCCCTGTTGTGCGATTACCTGCTGGCCTGAATCGCCAGCGCCGCCGCCACGCACGGCATCGCGCGCGCGGTCGCTGAAGGTTCCGATGCCGCTGCCGTTCAACGATAGCTGCGAAGCCTGCACAAAGCGCGCACCGTCCGCGACTTCGCCGAAGTTCCAGCCTTCGCCGATCAGGTTCACGTGGCGTCCGGCGGCCTTGTTGACGCGCGCATGCAGCGCTTTCATTGCCGCGCGCGGCTGGTGGCCCATCAAGTCGAATCGGAAGGAGTCAATGTGGTAATGCCTGGTCCACAGCTCGGCCGAGTCGATCATCAGCTTGGCCATCATCCGGTTTTCAGTCGCCGTGTTGAAACAGCAGGTGGAGTTTTCGATCTCGCCTTTCAGGTTCAGGCGCTGGTAGTAGCCGGGCACGATGCGATCCAGCACGGAGCGCTCATGCTGGCCGCCGCGATAGGTGTGGTTGTAGACCACGTCGGTGCCCACGCGCAAGCCGGTGTTGTGCAGGGCCATCACCATTTCGCGCAGCTCGATGATGCGGCGCGCGCCGTCGGAGGCGTCGGTGCTGTAGCTGCCTTCCGGAGCGTTGTAGTGCCACGGGTCGTAGCCCCAGTTGTAGCAGTCTTTCAGTCCATTTTCGGTGACGATCTTTTGCTGCTGGTCGCCGTCAGGTGCGCCATGCACAACGGGCGCAACGCAGCTTTTTTCCGGCACGCTGCCCAAGTCATAGACCGGCAGCAGGTGCACGTCCGTCAGGCCGGCTTTAGCCAGCATAGACAGGTGCTTCATGCCGTTGGAGCCGGTCTCACGGAAGGCGGTGTACTTGCCGCGGTTCGGGGCACTCACCGACAAGTCATTGATCGAGAAGTCGCGCACATGCAGCTCGTAGATCGACATATCGGATTGCGACTTCACCGTGGAGGGAGGCTGGTCTTTGCTCCATCCGGCTGGTGCAAGGCGTGGATCGGCCAGATCGGCGATGTAGCTGCGGGCGGAATCAGTGGTCAGGCTGACAGAATAAGGATCTGTAACGAGGTTGCGTACCAGGCCAGTCTTGGGCGCCACAACGTCAACGACATATTTGTAGTATCGGCCGGACAGATTGCCGCGTGCGCTGGTGGACCAGATGCCGGTCTTCGCATCCGCGTGCATGGTGGTGATGGATTTGGGTTTGCTGCTGCCGGTGTCATACAGGCAGACGGAGGCCCGCTGTGCGGTCGGCGCCCACAGCTTGAATGTGGTGCCGCCTTTGTTGACGGTGGCGCCAAGGTCGGTAGCCTGTTCGGCAGCGGCGTAAATCTGGTCCAGCGCTCCTGGAACTTGCAGGGCGGTCGCGTCGCGTACGGTGCCGTCCTGGTTTTCCTGCACGAGTACGAGCTGCTTTGCCAGCATGGCCGGCAAACGGGCGCTGTCGGCGGTGGACAGCGCGAGCAGCGTGCCGTTGCCGGTGTACTTGAAGCGGTCGGCGAGCGGGGAGGCCAGTGCCTCTGTCGTCGCAGTCATGGGTAGCGAGCCATCGGCGCCGCTGACGGTGCCGCCCAATGGTGCGCTGATCCCTGCGGCGCTGGAGTAATAGAGTTTGAAGCTGCCTTCCGCCTGGACGCCGGCCCATTTGGCCAGGCGGCCATCCAGCCACAGGGCGCGCGCGTCGAAACCTTGGGTGGGCGCCAGCACCGTCTCAAACGGAGCGTCACAGGAAGCCAGGGTTGGCGGCGTTGCTGCGGTCGGCGCAGCGGTGAGGGCGGTGGTTGGCGCCCCGGCGGCGGAAAACGCTGCGAGGGCGGGCAAGAGGGCCGCCACGAGAGTGCGCTGCTTCATTTGTGTCTCCGTAGTAGTGATGCTACAGAAATCTTACCTCAAAATATGTAGCTTTACTACATTTCACTCGCGCTGGATCTGATGCTTTTTCAGTTTGTCGTAGAGGGTTTTGCGGGGCAGGAGCAAGCGGTCTGCGGCCAGCGCGACATTGTTGTCAGCGGCCGCCAGCGCACGCAGGATCAGGTCGCGCTCGAAGGCGTCGACCTGCTGCGGCAGCGAAGGCTGGTCCGCATCGCCAGCCGCCGCGCTTCCTCCAAGCGTGCCCGCGGCGGTAGCGATGCTGCTCGCCGGTGCTTCAGCTGCCGCCGGTGCGGCTGGAGCCAGCCCGAGGGTCAAACGCTCGGCGAAATTGCGCAACTCCCGCACGTTGCCCGGCCAATCCGCGGCTTGCCAGGCCGCCATCTGCTCCGGCGCCCAGCGCGGCACGGGACGTTGGTAGCGTTGGGCCGCCTCGGCGACGAAGTGGGCCAGCAGCAGCGGAATGTCTTCCCTTCGGTCGCGCAAGCGCGGCAAGTCGACGCTGATCACGCCAATGCGGTAATACAAGTCCTCGCGGAACAAACCCTGGCCCGACAAGGCCAGAAGGTCCGCCTTGCTTGCTGCCACAATGCGGCAATCCAGCGCCACGGATTCGTTCCCGCCAAGCCGCTCCAGGCGCCGTTCCTGCAGCACGCGCAGCAGCTTGACCTGCAAGGCCATCGGCATGCTCTCGATCTCGTCGAGGAAGACGGTTCCGCCGTTGGCATATTCCAGCTTGCCGATGCGGCGTTTCTGCGCCCCGGTGAATGCGCCGGCTTCGTGGCCAAAAATCTCGCTTTCGAACACCGACTCCGGCAGCGCGCCGCAATTGATCGCGACGAAGTTACCCTTGCGGCCACTGGCCGCGTGAATCAGCCGCGCCATAACTTCCTTGCCGGTGCCGGTCTGGCCGTTGATCAGGATATCCACGCCGGTCGGCGCTACATTCCGCACCACGACTTTCAGGTGTTCGATCGCTTCGGAACGGCCAATGAGGTCCGGCATGTCGGGATGCTGTGCGCGTTCAGTGCGCAACTGGCGATTTTCCAACACGAGGCTGCGGCGCTCCTGCGCGCGCTTGACTGCATCCATCAACCTTTCGGAAGAGAAGGGCTTCTCGATAAAGTCGTAGGCGCCCGCGCGCATGGCGGCGACGGCCATCCCGACATCGCCGTGGCCAGTGACCACGATGACGGGCAGTTCTGCATCGACTGAAGCGACGCGCGCCAGCAGATCCAGGCCGGAGATACCGGGCAAACGGACGTCGGTCACGACAACGCCGGGATATTCGGCGCGCAGCGAAGGCAACGCTTCCTCGGCGCTGGCGCAAGCCTGCACGGCGAAGCCGCCGAGTTCCAAAGTTTGCGAAGTGGCCAGGCGCAGTGCCGCCTCGTCTTCAACCAAAAGCGCTTTCATCGCGCTGCTCCTTCTTTAATAAGCGGTAAGCGTAACTCAAACTGCGCGCCCCCGCCGTCCATATTGCGGGCCGACAGGCGACCGTTCATGGCCTGCACAATGGACGAGGAAATCGCCAGGCCCAGGCCCAGTCCTTGCCCGGTGGGCTTGGTCGTAAAGAAGGGCTCGAACAGGTGCGCGGCCACTTCCTGCGGAATGCCTGCGCCGCTGTCGGTAATGCGTGCTACGCCATCGCTGCTTTCTCGCGATAGCGCCACCGACACGCGCGGCTGCGGCCGGCCTTCTACAGCATCGAGGGCATTGCGCAGCAGGTTAATCAGCACTTGTTCGATGCGCACCGTGTCGCCTGCTACGGTGAGCGGCGCGGCATTAGTGTCGATCTCCAGCACCACATTGCATCGCTTGCATTCGCTCTCCAGAAGGAAGGCCGAACTGCGCACAGCGCGCCCCAGTTCCACCGGTCCGACAGTTTCGTCCTTGCGCGCGAAGCCTTTCAGCTGGCTGATGATCGCGCCCATGCGCGCGCTGGCGTCGCCGATGTGACCAAGGTTGTTCGCAGCCTGCTCCGGCTGGCCGCGATCCAGGAAGGTGCGCGCGTTGTCGGCGAAGGCGCGGATTGCAGCCAGGGGCTGGTTCAGTTCATGCGTCATGCCGGCAGCCATCTGGCCGAGCATGGCCAGTTTTCCGGCCTGCACAAGCTCATTCTGCGTCGTGCGCAGGATGCGGTTCGTTTCGCTCAGTTGCTGCGTGCGCTGGGCGATGCGCGATTCCAGTTCGCGGTCAAAGGCCAACCGTTCTTCGCGGCGGCGCTGGCGCTGGTGCATGGCCCAATAAGATACGCCACCGCACGCCAGCAGCAGTGCAGCCGCTAGCGCCCAGTTGATGCCGCTGCGAACGACGCGCAGCTGGTTCGGAAAAATCATCAGCTGCCAGCCAAGGCGGCCCACTTCCTGGGTGACGCGCGGGCCCGGATTGCGCGCCAGCGGAGTGACTTCGCGGCCTGTGTATTGCTGCGTGCTGGCCAGTTCCGCAAGGGCTGAGGGGGGAAGCTTTTCCAGGCTGTGATAGCGCCATGCGGGACGGTTGCTGAGGAAGATCACGCCATGGCGGTCCGCCAGTACGATTGGGTCTTCACTGCTGCTCCAGTTGCGTTCCAGTTCGCCGAGGCTGATCTTGACCGCGATCACGCCATCGATGTCGCCTTGCCTGCGCACCGGTTGGGCGATGAAGTAGCCGGCTTCGCTGGTGCTGGTGCCAATGCCATAGAAACGGCCTGCCTCGCCTTTCAAGGCGGCCTGGAAGTAGGGGCGGTAGGAGAAGTTCTTGCCTGCGAAGCCGAGGGGCTGGTCCCAGTTGCTGGCGCCGAGCGTCAGGCCGTTGCGGTCCATCAGATAGAGTGCGCCGACTTTGGCTTGCTGCTGGATGGTTTGCAGGGTTTCGTTGAGGCGCGTGATGGCTTGCTGGTCGCCGGGGTGGGCCAGGGCGTTGGGCAGGTCGGGTTGCTGGGCCAGGACGAAGGGGAGGGTTTCGAAGCGTTCCAGCACGGATTGCAGTTCGGGCGCCATGAGTTGAAGCTGGCGTTGGCCTTGCGCCAGCTGCTCGTTGCCGGCGCGCTGCGCGCCGAGCATGTAGGCGGCCGCGATGATGATAGCGGCGGCGGGGTAGAGCAGGAGGTGGGGTTTGCGCATAGGCGACATTTTAAACCGGTAAAGCAGTGTCTGACCCGCAGGGTCAGACACTGGCCGGCAGCCGTCGCGTGTTGGTTTTAGTCAACTGCCGCCATGCGCATCTCGTCGTTGTGATGCCGCTGCTGTTCTTCCATCACCAACGCGCCCAGCTCACGCTTGAGCGCATTGAATTCAGCCGACGCAGGATCGCGCAGGCGTGGCAGCTCCACAATCATGTCGCGCTTCACCGTACCCGGACGATAAGTCATCACCACAATCCGGTCCGCGAGGTAAATCGCTTCTTCAATACTGTGCGTCACAAAGATAATGGTCTTCTTCAGCTCCGACCAGATACGCAGCAATTCATCCTGCAGGTTGCGGCGGGTCAGCGCATCCAATGCGCCAAATGGTTCATCCATCAGCATGATCGGCGAATCGAGCGCCAGCACGCGCGCAATCGCCACGCGCTGGCGCATACCGCCCGACAGGTCTTTCGGATAGCGGTTGCGGAAGTCCGACAGCGACAGCATGGACAGCAGCTGGTCGACGCGCTGTTTGATTTCCTCGGCGGCCATGCCCTTCACCTCCAGGCCGAACGCGATATTCTTCTCCACCGTCATCCACGGGAAGAGCGCATATTCCTGGAACACCATGCCGCGCTCCGGGCCAGGGCCGGTGATCAGCTGACCGTCGGCAGTGATCTCGCCGCTGGAAGGCAGCGAGAAGCCGGCGATCGCATTCAGCAAAGTCGATTTGCCGCAGCCCGATGGACCCAGCAGGCAGACGAACTGCCCCTGCGGGATTTGCAGGTTGATGTCGCGCAGCGCCACCACTTCGCGGTTGTCGGTCTTGAATACCTTGTTGACGTGTTTGACGTCGATATGGGTTGCGCTCATCTTAGTTCTCCAGGCCGCGGTGCCAGCGCAGCAAATGGTTATTCAGCTTGTTCATGCCAATATCGATCGCCAGGCCAAGCAGGCCAATGCTAATCATGCCGGCGATGATCTTGTCCGACCAGAAATACTCGCGCGCTTCGAGGATACGGAAACCAAGTCCGTTGTTCACAGCGATCATTTCCGACACGATCACCACGATGAACGCGGTGCCGATGCCGATACGCACGCCGGACAGGATGTAAGGCACGGCGGCAGGCAGCATCACGCGGACAAACATGGTGCGCTGGCTGACGCCCAGGTTGCGCGCCGCGCGAACGTAGATGCCGTCCACCTGGCGCACGCCGGCGATGGTATTCATCAGCACCGGGAAGAAAGCACCCAGCGCGATCAGGAACACGGCCGGCGCGTTGCCCAGGCCGAACCACAGTATCGCCAGCGGAATGTAGGCGATCGGCGGAATCGGGCGCAGGACCTGCAGCAGGGGATTGAGCCAGTCATACATACGCTTGCTCGACCCCATGACCAGGCCAAACGGCAGGGCCAGTCCGGCGCCGACGGCAAAGCCGACCAGCACGCGGTACATGCTTGCGACGGTGTCGCCAATGAGCTCGCCGGAAAATGCCCACGCCAGCCAGGACGTGGCGGCAGGATCGTAAGGCTGCAGCGGCAGCAGGTATTCCACCCATTTGGTCACCACTGCCCAAGGGGAGGGCAGCACTTGCGGATTAATCCACTCCAGGGACGCGCATAACTGCCATAAGGCGATGACCGCCACGGGCACCACGGAGCCAGCGGCAAGCTGGCGTAAATTGAGTTTTGCCATGATGAGCCTCGACTTATTTGATGTTCAGGCTTTTCTTGGCCTCGTCCAGCAGGTCGGTCTTGACCCATTCGGTCGCCACCGGCGCCTTGCGCATTTTGCCCACGCCGCTCTTGTTCATCACGTCGGTGGTGACCTGGATGTGCTGCGGGGTGATGTCGTAGGTGTACGGCGAGTTGGCGATCGCGTCCTGGAAATCGTCGGCGGTGATCTGGCCCTTGAAGATCACGTTGCGCACGTATTTTTCAGCGGTCGGCTTGTCCTCGATGAAGGTCTTGGTGGCCTGCACGAAGCAGCTCATGAACTTGGCCGCGGTGGCGCGGCGGGTGGTGTAGAACTTTTCGCTCATCACCATGGTGCGCACTGGTTCGCCGATCGGGGTGTCATACGGCTTCATGACTTCCATGCCGTAGCCCTTGTTGATGGCTTGCGAGGATTGCGGTTCCGATTGCATGATCGCGTCCAGGTTCTTGCCGAGCAGGGCCTGGTTCAGGTCCGCAAAGGCCAGGAACACCAGCTGCACGTCCTTGCCTGGCTGGTCGGAGAAGGTCAGGCCAGCCTGCGACAGTTCGGCGGCCAGCAGCACTTCGTGGATGCCGCCACGCGTTACGCCGACCTTCTTGCCTTTCAGTTCCTTGATCGACTTGATGCCGCTGTCGGGGCGCGCGACCAGCCGCGCGCCACCTTTGGCGAAACCGGCGACTACATAAATCGGGGCGCCATTGGCGCGGCCCTGGATGGCGGCTTCCGACGCGGTCGCGCCGACATCGAGCTCGCCCGCCAGGATGGCCTGCATCACGTCCGGCCCCTTGGCGAAGACATGTTCTTCGACCTTGATGCCGCACTTCGGCGCGATTTCCTTGATATACGAGACGGCGCCGTAGTGCGCGAATTTCAGATTGCCGAGACGGACAACTTCCTGGGCATTGGCGGCGGTGGCGAAAGCTGCGGCCACGACGAGGGATGCAAGTTTAAGCTTGGTCATGCTGGTCTCCTGGATAAAGGTTGTTTTGACCAGCATTTAGCAGCTTCCATGCCAGAAAATTGGAATGCTGCAAGTGTTTGATTTTATTGAGCCACCGCCCTGCGCGACAGCGGGCGCTGCGGCGGAATTCCGGAATCCCGCCACGGCTTGTGCGGATTTTCGCCGCATTGCGGCTGCGGTTGCGTTTTCTCAATGCGAGCTGTCGCGTCACACTTGTAGAGTGGCCGAATGCGAAACACTGCGCCAACCCTTCAATACGATTCGCCGTGGAAGGCAGCGCTCGGGCATGGCTTCCACGCCTTCATATCGTTCTACTTTCCAGAACTTTGCACCCAGATAGACTGGAAAAAGCGGCCGCGCTTTCGCGACAAGGAATTGGCCAAAATCGATTTAGGTGTCAACGCCCGCGATGTGATGGCCGATAAGCTGGTTGAAGTACATCTGCGGAACGGCGTCGCGCAGTGGGTGCTTGTGCATATCGAGGTGCAAGCGCAGCGCGATGCGGCCAGTTTGGCGCTGCTCGCGGCTACCAACGCCGCTGGAGCAAACGGCGCATAATCGCTTTATTCAAGGTAATTAACTGGATGATGGCTTTGCCGGAACCTCAGCAGGAACGATACTGGCGAGCTATTCTTCGCTTGGAAAGGAAGTGCAAAGTGGAATGGATTAGTCCATTGGAACAGTCGTTCATCGATAAGGGGCGGAAGAAAGGACTGCAAGAAGGGCGGCAAGAAGGTGCTGCCGAGCTTCTGGAAAGACTGTTAGTCCTGCGCTTTGGCTCGCTTCCCGCCGCTGTTCGTAAAAAACTGGCCAAGGCAAGCGAAGAGCAACTGGCGGCGTGGGGCGCTGCGGTCCTCGAGGCTCCCTCACTGAAGCAAGTCTTCGGCTAGGCGGCGAGTCCGCCGAAGCGGACTCGCGGAGGGATCACGCCTTCTGTGGTTCCGGCGTGGTGCCGTAGCAGACTTGCGGTTCCGCTTCCTTACGGTAGTAGTCCACCATCTTGTAGCGCAACGCGTACAGTGCGAAGCAGCCCGCCACCAGTGCCGCGAAGCCGGCGAAGAAGTACATCTGGAAGGCCATGACCGAGAAGCCGGTGGTGGCGATGTAGGCGGACACGGCGTCATTCTTCACGCCCGCGTTCAGGATAAGCACCCACAGGTTGCCGACGGTGACCGCCAGGTACCACAGCGCCATGATCACTCCCTTCATCGATGCAGGCGCTTGCGAGTAGGCGAATTCCAGACCGGTCGCGGACACCAGCACCTCGCCGAAAGTCAGCAGGGCATACGGCAGGATCTGCCAGGCCATCGACACCGGCGTGCCGCCATCCATCACCACCTGCAGCGTACCAATCACCACCCATGCCAGTGCGGAGACGAAGATGCCGGTGCCCATGCGGCGCAACGGCGTCGGTTCGATGCCAATTTTGCGCAGCAGCGGGAAGAGGGCGATGTTATTGAAGGGGATCAGCAGCATCACCAGCAGCGGGTTCAGGGCCTGCATCTGCGCCGGTACGAAGGAGAACGACCAGCCCAGGAATTCGTAAGTCGGGTGCACCATATCGTTGGCCTGCACGATCCAGGTAGAAGCCTTCTGGTCGAACAGGGACCAGAACGGCGTCACCATGGCGAACACGATGAAGATGCGCAGCACTGCTCGTACGCCATCCACCGCCTCGTCGCTATGCTTGCCGCGTGCGCGTTCCAGCTGCATCGATGTGCCGATGCCGCCGAAAGCCATCACCAGCACCAGCGCGGTACAGGCTGCAATGACGAAGCCCCAGGAGGGCGTCATCGCCAGCGAAACCAGCGCGGCGGCCACCCCGATCAAGGCGACCGTCAGGCCTGGGCGGGACTGGCCAGGCGCCGTCGACATCAAGGCGGTCTTGGCGACGCGGGTAAAGGAATCCTTGCTTGGTTCCGCCGGCGGCACGTGCACATATTTTTTGCGGCCCGACCAGAACACCAGCGTGGCAATGAACATCAGGATGCCGGGAATTCCGAATGCAACCGCTGCACCAAAGTCCTTCAGGAAGATCGGCATCAGCAGGGAAGCGAAGAAGGAGCCGAAGTTGATGCTCCAGTAGAAGGCGTCAAACACCACTTTGGCCTTCTTCTTATTGGTCTGGTCGAACTGGTCGCCGACAAAGGACACCACCAGTGGCTTGATGCCGCCAGAACCAAAGGCGATCAGGAACAGGCCAAAGTAAAAGCCCTGCAGGTTGCTCTCGAACAGCGCCAGGCAGGCATGTCCCGCGCAGTAAATCAGCGAGAACCAGAACACGGTGTTGTATTTGCCGAAGAATCGGTCGGACAGCCAGCCGCCCAGCAGCGGGAAGAAGTACACGCCGATCACGAAGGTGTGGAACACGTGCTTCGCTTCGCCGGCGCGGTGTTCCGATGGAATGAACAGCAGAAGGGTGCTGATCAGGAACGGCACCAGGATATTGCGCATCCCGTAAAAGCTGAAGCGCTCGCAAGCCTCGTTGGTAATGATGTACGGGATTTGCCGGGGCATCGGCCCGTTACCCTGATCCAGTTCTTGCGTCGACATGAGGTCTCCCGTTTCGAATAATGGGCGCGATCCTATGCGAACGGACCTGCCTTGGCAACTACTGGATTCACTTACGTGTAGTTTAACTACGTGAAAAATCGTAAGTTACTGATTTTTAAGGAATCATAGTATTTGATGTTCCCCCATTCATGATGTATATTATCTACATAATTGTTTTTGATCGGGATTAGGCATATGAGCACACCTTGGTGGAACGAAGCAATCATTTATCAGGTTTACCCTCGCAGCTACCTGGATACCAACGGTGACGGCATCGGCGACCTGAATGGCATCACCGATCGCCTCGACTACATTGCCAAGCTGGGTGTGGACATCATCTGGATCTCGCCCTTCTTCAGATCCCCGATGCGCGATTTCGGCTACGACGTGGCCGATTACTGCGACGTCGACCCGATGTTCGGCACCCTGGCCGATTTCGACAAGATGATCGCCAAGGCGCACAGCCTGGGCCTGAAGATCATGATCGACCAGGTCATGTCCCACACCTCCGAAGACCACCCGTGGTTCAAAGAGAGCCGCTCCTCGCGCGACAACCCGAAATCCGACTGGTATGTATGGGCCGATCCGCTGCCGGACGGGAATCCGCCTAATAACTGGCTGTCCGTGTTCGGCGGCTCGTCCTGGCAATGGGATTCTCGCCGCAAGCAGTACTACATGCACAACTTCCTGGTCAGCCAGCCTGACCTGAACTTCCACAATCCGGAAGTGCAGCAGGCGCACCTGGATGCGCTGCGATTCTGGCTCAAGCGTGGCGTGGATGGCGTGCGTATGGACGCCTGCAACTTCCACTTCCATGACCGCCAGCTGCGCAGCAACCCGCCGGCACTGGTGCGCGACACTTCCACGGTAAGCGACGCCAACCCTTACGGCATGCAGGCCCATATCCACGACAAGACGCAGCCGGAAAACGTCGCCTTCCTGGAGAAAGTGCGCAAGCTGCTGGACGAATATGGCGCCGTGGCGATCGGCGAAGTGGGCGCGGACGATGCGCTGGCAGTGATGGCTGAATATATGGCAGGCGGCGACAAGCTGCATATGGCCTACAGCTTCAACCTGCTGACCGCCGACAGCAGCGCAGGCCATATCCGCAAGCAGGTGGAGGATTTCCAGGCACGCGTCAAGGAAGGCCAGCCATCCTGGTCGGTCGGCAACCACGACGCAGTGCGGGTGGTGACGCGCTGGAACGGCATGAGCAACCAGGCGGCTTTTGCCAAGCTGGTGCTGGCCATGCAGCTGTCGCTGAAAGGCACGCCTTGCTTGTACCAGGGCGACGAGCTGGCGTTCAGCGAAGCCGACGTGCCGTATGAGCTGATCCAAGACCCGTACGGCAAGACCTTCTGGCCTGAATTCAAGGGGCGCGATGGCTGCCGTACTCCGATTGCCTGGACCAACGGCCAGCACGGCGGCTTCACCACCGGTACGCCATGGCTGCCGGTGGCGGAGGAGCATAAGGCGATTGCGGCATCGGTGCAGGAAGCGGATCCTTCATCGCCGCTGAATTTTGCGCGCCGTATGATTGCTTGGCGTAAGACGATGCCGCAGCTGACGTGCGGCGACATCCTGTTTTATGATGCGCCGGAGCCAGTGCTGGCGCTGCGGCGCGACCTGGAGGGGGAGCGCAGCCTGATCGCTGTGTTCAACCTGGGGGCGGCGCCGGTGAATTTTGCGCTGCCTGCAGCCAAAGGCGCGCAGAAGCTGGAGCAGCCAGGCTTGCCGGGCGAGGTGGTTGATGATGTTGTTCAGCTGCCGGGGTACGGGGCTTGGTTTGGATTTGCCGCCTGAACCCGGTAAATCCGGGTCAGACCCAAGGGTCTGACCCAGTCAGCGCAGCCTGCAGTGGATGGGTCTGACCCCGCCTGCCGGGTTTTAGGGTATCCTCCCGCCTTTAGGGCGTTATCTAAAACGTAAAAAATACAATGAAACAGATAGTGGCAGACCCAAAAGCCAACCGCTCCGCTTTTGCGGACGGCCCCCGCCTGCTGGCCGATATTGGCGCCACCCATGCGCGCCTGGCCTTGCAAACGGCGCCTGGCGAATTCAAAGCCGTCCGCGTGCTGCAATGCGACGACTTCACCGGCATCGTCCCGCTGCTGCGCAGCTATCTGGCCGACCACGGCGGCATCACCCTCAATCACGGCGCGCTGGCGCTGGCCAACCCGGTCCACGGCGATTTCATTCGCATGACCAACCGCGACTGGCAATTCTCCACCGACGAAGTGCGGCGCGAATTGGGCCTGCACACGCTGCTGGTGGTGAACGACTTCACCGCGCTGGCCATGGCAATCCCCGGTTTCAAAGCCGATGACCTGATGCAGGTTGGTGGCGGCTCCCCGGCCCAAAACTCCGTGATCGGCGTGCTGGGCCCTGGTACCGGCCTTGGCTGCTCCGGCGTGATCCCTACCACCGACGGATTTGTGACACTCGGTTCGGAAGGCGGCCACACTAACTTTGCCCCGGCTGATGAACGCGAATACGCGATCCTGCAATACGCCTGGCAAACCTGGCCCCACGTATCGAACGAACGCCTGATTTCCGGCCCTGGCATGGAAATCATCTACCGCGCCCTCGCGCGCCGCAACGGCCTGACAGTGCGCGACCTGACTTCGCAGCAGATCATCGCCGGTGCGATGAAGGATAAGAACGAACTCTGTATCGAAGTGCTGGAATGCTTCTGCGCCATGCTGGGCGGCGCGGCGGCCAACCTGGCGGTGACGCTGGGCTCCTTCGGCGGCATCTTCATCGGGGGCGGCATCGTGCCGCGCATGGGCGAATGGTTCAAGGAATCGCCATTCCGCACCCGTTTTGAAGCCAAGGGCCGTTTCTCGTCCTACCTGGCCGAAATCCCGACCTATGTGATCACCGCCGCGAACCCTGCGTTCTACGGCGTGGCCACGATTCTGTCCGAGCATCTGCGCGGCCGCACCGGCGCCAACACACTGATGGAACGTGTGCAGTCGCTGAAGTCGGAGCTGACGCCGGCCGAGCAGCGCGTGGCGCAGCTGGTGATCGAGCAACCGCGCCTGGTGCTGAATGAACCGATTGCCGACATCGCCCGCCTGGCCGAAGTGTCGCAGCCGACCGTGATCCGCTTCTGCCGCTCGCTAGGTTTCCAGGGCCTGGCCGACTTCAAGCTGAAATTCGCCTCCAGCCTGACAGGCGCCATCCCGGTGCGCCACAGCCAGGTGCGGGTTTCCGACAGCACGCACGACCTGAGTGCCAAAGTGATCGACAATACCGTCTCCGCGATCCTGAAATTTCGCGATCAGATGGACGTGCACTCGCTGGACCGCGCCATCGAGCTGCTGTCCAAGGCCAAGAAGGTCGAGTTTTACGCCATGGGCAATTCGCGCGTAGTGGCGCTGGATGGCCAGCACAAGTTCTTCCGCTTCCGCATCCCGACCGCGGCGTATGGCGACTCGCACCTGTTCAAACTGGCCGCCGAGCTGCTGAAACCGGGCGACGTGGTGATCGCGATCTCCAATTCCGGCAAGCTGCCGGAGCTGGTCGAAGCTGTCGACGCCGCCCGCAATGCCGGCGCCGACGTTATCGCAATCACGAGCAGCCAGTCACCGCTGGCAAAGAAAGCCACGGTCTGCCTGGCGGTCGACCACTCGGAAGACAGCAGCTCCTTCCTGTCGATGATCTCGCGTATCCTGCAGCTGTTGCTGATCGACGTGCTATCGGTCGGCATCTCGCTGGACGAGCAGAACGCCGAGCTGGTGCTGGAGCACAAAGCGAACGGCGTAGTGCAGGAAAGCCGCCGCCTGCAGATCTCCCATCTCGACAACTAACTGGCAAATATAAAGTCGGGGTCAGGTCGAGCAATCGGACATTTCGCGCAGCGAAATGTCCGATTGCTCGACCTGACCCCGACTTTTTTTATGCTTGCAATCCCGCTGGAATAGTTTACGATATATCTTATTGCGATATATCTTAACTTCCGGGAGGGAAGCTATGTTCCATTTCTTCCGCGGCCATCATCGGCTGCACCATGAACACCATCATCACCAGCGCGGCGGCGGCGGGCGCGGGCCGAAAATGTTCGACGCCGGCGCCATGCGCTACGTCGTGCTGCAACTGATCGCCGACAAGCCGCGCCACGGCTACGAAATCATCAAGGAGCTGGAAACGCTGACCGGCGGTAGCTATACGCCCAGTCCGGGCGCCATCTATCCGCTGCTGTCCATGATGGCCGACATGGGCCACGTCGACATCGTCAAGGATGGCAACAAGAAGTTGTATTCGATCTTGCCGGAAGGGCAGCAGTTCCTCGACGAGAACCGCATTATGGTGGATGCCTACATGGCGCGCCTGGTGGAAAACGCCCGGGGCGAGGATGGCGGCGACCTGCGTACCTTGATGCATGCCTTGAAAGACGCCGTCATTACTCGCGGCCGGGGCCCTCGGACCACCCGCGAGCACGTTGACGCGATCCGCGCTATTCTCAAGCGCGCTATCAACGAAATTAACAATTTAAGCTGATGCCACTGACACTCACTCCGCAACGCGAACGCACAGTCCTATGGCTGCTGGCGTTCATCCAGTTCACCGTCATCATGGACTTTATGGTCATGATGCCGCTCGCACCGCAATTGATGCGGGCATTCTCGATCAGCGCCGCCCAGGTTTCCGGCGCCGTATCGGCTTACGCCTGGTGCGCCGGTCTTTCCGGCTTGCTGGCGGCGACTTATGCCGATCGCTTCGACCGCAAGAAGCTGCAGCTGTCGATGTTCATGCTGTTCAATTTGTCCAACCTGGCCTGTGCCCTCGCGCCGAACTTCCACGTGCTGTTGCTGTCGCGCGCCTTTGCCGGCATGACGGGCGGTGTACTCGGTGCGATCAGCATGTCCATTATTGCCGACCTGATTCCGCAGGAGCGGCGCGGCGCCGCGACCGGCGTCGTGATGACTTCCTTCAGCATGGCTGCTATTGCCGGCGTGCCGATCGGCGTCATGCTGGGCGCACACTTCGGCTGGCAATCGCCGTTCTACCTGCTGGTGGTGCTGTCGATGCTGGTGTGGGCGGTGGCAACGCGCACCTTGCCATCGATGACCGCGCACCTGGCGAATACCCCGGTGCCGCTGGCGCGCGTGTTGCCCGAGTTGATTGGCCTGTTCAAGGTAGGCGCCCATTTGCGCGGCTTCCTCCTGACCTTCGTGGTCACGGTCAGCGGCATGATGGTGATTCCCTTCATTTCGCCTATGCTGGTGGGGAACCTTGGCATCGCACCGGCGCAAATCAGCTACGTCTACCTGTGCGGCGGCATTGCGACGCTGTTCAGCTCACGCCTGATTGGCGGCTGGTCGGACCGCGCCGGCAAGCATCGCGTATTCCGCTGGGTGGCGCTGTTCTCGATTGCGCCGACACTGTTCATGACGCATATGCCGCAGATTCCGCTGCTGGCGGTGATGCTGTTCTTCCCGTTCTTTATGGTGGCAATGTCGGGCCGTTTTGTGCCGCTGCAGGCGCTGCTGACCACGATCCCTGAACCGCAAAAGCGCGGCGCATTCCTGAGCGCGAATTCGGCAATCCAGCAGATGGGGACGGGTATTGGCGCCTTTGCGGGCGGCATGATGGTGCACACCGATGCGGCAGGACACATCCTCGGCTACGACACTATCGGCGTCGTCGCGTCGCTGCTGATCCTCTTTGCGGTGTGGTGGATCGGGCGGGTGCAGAGCGCACCCGCGGCGCTTACTGCTCGTTCCCCTGCTTGACTACAAGGTCCAGCAAGCGCTGGCCTTGTTCGAGCACGGACTTGGCCAGTTCGTCGCGTACGATATCGCTGAAAAAGCCTTCCATCACGCGGTTGCCGTCCTGTGACAGGAAGGTGAAGCGCAACTGGCCCGCGCCCGGCGCAAAGGCCGGCTTTTGGACCTTAGCCTTGATGAAGGCCGGAATCGCGATGGCCACCAGGGCTTTCGCCTGTTCCGCCACTTCGGGCGGGGTGCCTTCGAATACGGCAGCGCGGCCGGACTGGTTGATGTAGCGAACACGCCCGTCGGCATAAGCGGCCAGTGTATCCATGCTGCCGTCGAGTGGTACTTCAATCACCACGCCCAGTACTTCCGGTGCCGCGGGCATATGGCCGTTGGCGCGCAGCCATTGTGCTGCGAGCAAGCGGACGCGGGATTCTTCGTTGACGTCTTGCGCAATGGCTTGCACCACGCGCAGGTCAGGTGCTTCGCCGAACAACTGGCCTACATCGTCGGCGAACAGCATGTTGTGCACGGTGTTCAATTCCTCCGTGCCGTACGGCGCATCAGCGCGAATCTTGGATTTGGCGCTGAACGCCGCAAACAACTTCTTGAACATCTTTTACCATCCAGTTAAAGCTTCTACTTCCGTTACGTGGCGCCAGCTTGGGCGAGCGCGCATCATGTCGGCATATTTTTGCAGGGCCGGCCAGGCCGTTGCGGGGCGCGGCATATTACGCGACCAGCGCATATACATGGTCAGCATCAGGTCCACGCCGGAGAATGTGTCACCCAGCAGGTAGGGGCCATTATCGGTCAGGCGCGCGTCCAGTGTCGCCCACATCGATTCGATGCGCTGCTGGATCGCGCTGCGCACTGCCCGGTCGTCATTGGCGCCGGCAATCTCGGTCGGATAGAACCACAGGCGGAAATTGTTGCCCAGCTCATTTGCCAGCGTTACCGCCAGCTCATACCACTCCGCCCGCGCCAGCGAACCGGCAGGCGGCGCCAGGTTTGAATGCGGGTGGCGCTCGGCCAGCATCAACATCAGGGCTGCCGATTCGTGGAATGGCTTGCCGTCGATGATCAGGGTAGGGACCTTGCCGCGCGGGTTGAGGCGCAGATATTCGGGGCTGCGCTGCTGGCCAGCATCCAGGTCGATTTCAGCCAGTTCATAGGGCACGCCGATTTCTTTCAGCGCCGCGTGGACCGCCAGGCTTGCAGCACCTTTGCCGTAGTAGAGGGTGTACATGGCTTAGTTCTTCAGGCTCTTGCGCCATTGATCGAGCGGCAGCAGGTCGCCGCTGATATCGTCTTCGACCAGGATTTCGCCATTCGTGTACGACACCAGGAAGCTGGCCATGGCCTGCGCCATGTCGTCGCCGTTTTCCACGAAGGTGAGCTGGTAGTAGGGCTTGCCGTTCACGTCGCGCGGCTTTGAGTCGGTTTCGATCAAGGCGCCATGGCGCAGGCCTTCGCTGCGTTTTTCGACGGCATCGGCCCAGTGCTTCAGTTCCGGTAATGCCATCAGTTTTTCCACCGCCTGCTCGCGACTCACCGCCGCTTTCGCGGCTGGCGATACGGTCGCGACATCCGTCGAAACCGCTGCAGTCGCCGCCTCAGATTTGTGATTACTTACATACCATGCGCCGGCAGCGGCGACCAGGAGACCGGCAACAGCACCGGCGACAGCGGATTTACGGGAAGAGGTCATGTGGAGCGCACCCCAGCGGTTAAAGTGCGCCAATACTAACAGATTGGCGAGCCATATGAGAAAGCCTGCAAGGCGTAAACCTTGCAGGCTTTCATAAGGGGTAATTCCTGATTATTGCTGGCGGCGGCGCAGGGTGAATCCCAGCATTCCCAGTCCCAGCAGCATCGCGGCCAGCGTGCCCGGTTCAGGCACATTGGTGGTCAGGGACACATTGTCCAGCGAGCCGCCGTAGCCGTCACTATTGCCGCTTGCCTGGAACTGCAGGGTGGACAGGTTGCCAACTGCGAACATCGACAGTTCAACTTTGGTCCAGCTCGTGATCGATGTGAAGTTGTCCTGCGCTTTATGCAGCAGCAGGTTGCCGTTCCAGTACACGTCGATGCCGTTGGTGGCTGCGGCGGTGTGCTCACGCGGGGCGTAGTAGAAGGACAGCTTGTACTGGTTGCCGGCGACGGTATTGAAGGATTGGCTGATCCAGCTGTTGTTGTAGGTGTCCAGCTCCAGGTAATTGCTGCCTTCCTCGGCCGCGCCAGCGACGTTATTGCGAACTTCCGCACCATTTGCACCGACATTCCAGCCATCCAATGCGTTTTTCACGGTCCAGGAATTCGCGCCAACGCCATTCTTTTCGAAGCCGCCGTTCTTGATCAGTTCAACTGGGCCAGCAATGGCGACGCCAGCGGCGAGGAAGAGTGCAGCAGCGAAGAATTTTTTCATGTTGTTTAAAGGTAATCTAAGTTGTGCAAAATATACTTAGATTGTATCACGTCAATTGCGATGCTTGACGGACAAGATGAGCATGAAGATATAGCCGTTGTCTGAAGGTACGCGGTAGGCGCCTAAGGCGCCGAGCGTTTGCGCGGCGATGGCGGACATGTGCCAGCCATCTTGCTGATCGGCGGCCCATCTGGGAACGGTGAGGTGAGGGAAGTCGCGCTCTTCGCCGAAGTCGCGCACAGCTTCGATGCGTGAGCGGACGGGTTCGAGCAGGCTGAAATTCGCCCAGGACCACATCCAGGTATTACTGCTTGTCGAGAGCGTGCCGACGAATTCGATGTCGGCTACGAGGTCGGGAAGTTGGTCGCTGCCGGAGAAAACCAGCTCCGCAGAGTCCTGATAATAATTCCAGTGTGGATAGTCGTTGATCTTCAGGCGCTCGGACATGGCGTCTTGCATTGCTTGCAGCGCGCTGCATTGGACGTGCAGGTAATTATTCCATTCGGCCAGAGCCTCGTCGTCGAGGCGTTTGATGCTATGCGCGATGCCGTCTTCGTAGCAGCCGCCGCAAATCATCCGGATCTCAACCTCGTTCTCATTGTTCTCATTCCACTCGCCTTCTCGTTCGAGAAGCTCATTGCAGGCGGAACACCATGCATCGGGCCATGGTTCGTCTTCTTCCGGGTAGCCGCAGTGCCAGCGCTGGATCGGGTTTTCGATCAGGTGCTTGCAGACGCAGGCAAGCCCGCTTTCGCCGTGGGTGGGGCAAGAGGAGGTTTCGGTTGTCATGAAGGCATGGTACATAAAAAAATCCCACCCGCACAAAGCGCGGCCGAGGCCGCGTTCTGGCAGGTGGGATTTTTTGTGAGTCGGCGCTTAGCCGGCCGGCTGATTACATCATGCCGTCCATGCCACCCATGCCGCCCATGCCACCCATACCGCCCATGCCGCCGGCAGCTTTGTCTTCTACGACTTCAGCAACCATGCAGTCGGTGGTCAGCATCAGGCCGGCGATCGACGCTGCGTTTTGCAGGGCCGAGCGGGTTACTTTAGCTGGATCCAGAACGCCCATTTCAACCATGTCGCCGTAGGTGCCGTTGGCAGCGTTGTAGCCGTAGTTGCCGGAACCAGCCAGCACTGCGTTCACAACGACCGATGCTTCTTCGCCGGCGTTGGTGACGATCATGCGCAGCGGCTCTTCCATTGCGCGCAGGACGATCTTGATACCTGCGTCCTGGTCGGCGTTGTCGCCTTTCACGTTCAGGGAAGCGCGAGCGCGCAGCAGGGCTACGCCGCCGCCTGGCACAATGCCTTCTTCCACAGCTGCGCGAGTTGCGTGCAGTGCGTCTTCAACACGTGCTTTCTTTTCTTTCATTTCGACTTCGGTGGCTGCGCCAACCTTGATCACGGCAACGCCGCCGGCCAGCTTGGCCACGCGCTCTTGCAGTTTTTCGCGGTCGTAGTCGGAGGTCGCGCCGTCGATCTGGGTGCGGATCTGCGCCACGCGGCCTTCGATTGCGGAAGCTTCGCCTGCGCCGTCGATGACGATGGTGTTTTCCTTGCCCACTTCGATACGCTTGGCTTGGCCCAGTTCTGCCAGGGTGGCTTTTTCCAGGGTCAGGCCGACTTCTTCAGCCACTACCTGGCCGCCGGTCAGGATGGCGATGTCTTCCAGCATTGCCTTGCGACGGTCGCCGAAGCCAGGGGCTTTCACTGCGCAGGTCTTCAGGATGCCGCGGATGTTGTTGACCACCAGGGTCGCCAGTGCTTCGCCTTCGATGTCTTCTGCGATGATCAGCAGCGGACGGCCGGCTTTAGCAACTTGCTCCAGTACTGGCAGCAGGTCGCGGATGTTGGCGATCTTCTTGTCGCACAGCAGAACGAATGGGTTCTCCAGTACGGCAACTTGCTTCTCTTGGTTGTTGATGAAGTATGGGGACAGGTAGCCGCGGTCGAACTGCATACCTTCCACGATATCCAGCTCGTCGTGCAGGGACTTGCCGTCTTCAACGGTGATGACGCCTTCCTTGCCCACTTTTTCCATCGCTTCAGCGATACGGTCGCCGATCGAGGTTTCCGAGTTGGCGGAGATCGCGCCAACCTGGGCGATTTCCTTGGAGGTGGTGGTTGGCTTGGACATGGTCTTCAGCTGTTCGACGGTGGCAGCAACTGCCTTGTCGATGCCGCGCTTCAGGTCCATTGGGTTCATGCCGGCGGCAACGTATTTCATGCCTTCGCGGACGATTGCCTGGGCCAGCACGGTTGCGGTGGTGGTACCGTCACCGGCGTTGTCGGAGGTCTTGGAAGCGACTTCCTTAACCATCTGCGCGCCCATGTTCATCAGCTTGTCTTTCAGTTCGATCTCTTTAGCGACCGAAACGCCGTCCTTGGTGACGGTTGGGGCGCCGAAGGAGCGCTCCAGCACCACATTGCGGCCTTTAGGGCCCAGGGTGACTTTAACTGCGTTGGCGAGGATGTTCACGCCTTCGACCATCTTGGCACGTGCGGAATCGCCGAAAATGACTTCTTTAGCTGCCATGTTTGATTTCTCCTGAATTCTGTATTTGTCTAAATGACTGGGGCTGTGATTACTTCTGAACCACGGCCATGATGTCTTCTTCGCGCATTACCAGCAGTTCCTGGCCGTCTACTTTGACGGCTTGGCCGGCGTATTTGCCGAACAGAACGCGGTCGCCCACTTTTACTTCCAGAGCACGCACGGTGCCGTTGTCAGCAACTTTGCCGTTGCCAACTGCCAGCACTTCACCCTGGTCTGGTTTTTCAGCAGCTGCATCAGGGATGATCAGGCCGGACGCGGTCTTGGTTTCCTGGTCCAGGCGTTTGACGATGACGCGGTCATGCAAAGGGCGAAGGTTCATACAAAACTCCTTTTACTCGGTTTATTGACAGTTGTTAGCACTCTCGGCTAACGAGTGCCAACAATTATAGGGACGACACTTTCCCTTTTCAAGCGAATTTCTTTGCGCTCGATCAATCGTTAATTCGATATTAAGAATGTTTGATTGATAACTAGGCGCGCGAAGGCAGGGCTGGCAGGGTCAGGCTGAAGCTGACTTCCGCCGTGCTGCAGTCTGCCAGCCGCAGTTCTCCGCCATGGGCGCGGGCGATTTCCCGGGCCAGGGCCAGGCCCAGTCCGACGCCGGAAACGCGGCGGTTATAGGCGTGGTCGGCGCGGTAGAAACGGTCAAATAGCCGCTCTCGTTGCTCAAAGGCAATGCCGGCCGAGGCGTTGGACACTTCAATTTGCCAGGTATTGCCGCTCAGGCGCCCCTTGATCGCAATCCAGCCTTCGGACAGGCCATATTTGACCGCATTGCTGGCCAGGTTTTGCAGTACCTGGCGCAGCAGGTCGGCGTCGCCCTCGGTGTCCATGCGCGGCGGCAGGTCGAGGCGCAGCGGACGGTCGGGCGCCATCATGTCCAGGTCGTCGGCCAGTTCGCGCAGCATCGGCGCCAGGTCCAGCGGCTGCGTCGGGATCTGCAACTGGCCGGCATCGGCGCGCGACAGCATCAGCAGCTTGCGCACGACGTTATCCAGGCGCCGCACTTCATCCAGCATATCGGCCAGGGCCTGTTCCAGTTCCGGATCGTCGCCGGCCCGCTCGAAAGCGCGTTCCAGTTCGCCCTGCAGGATCGAGACCGGAGTGCGTAATTCATGCGCGGCGTCGCCGGAGAAACGCGCCGACTGTTGGAAGCTGCGGTCAAGCCGGTCCAGCATGTCGTTGAAGACCGTGACCAGGCGTTCGAATTCCAGCACCTCTTCATCGGCCGCCACTCGCTGGCGCATATCGCTGGCGCGGATGCGCTCCATCACGCCGGTCAGGTGTTCGATCGGCCGCATGGCTTTACCGGCCAGGTACCAGGCCACGCTTGCAACCAGCAGGCAAAGCAGGGCGACGATTGCGCCAAAGCGCTTGATGGTGACGATCAGCTGCGCTTCCGATAGCGTGGTGTTGACACCCAGCTGCACCAGCACATTGCCTCGCCGGACTTCGCCGATGCGCCATTGCCGTCCGCCGCCATAATAAGTACGCAGTTCGCTGTCGCCCGCTTCCGGCACCAGCAAGGAAGTGGGCCAGTTGGGGCTCTGGTACATCACGCCGCGCTTGTCGTCGACCGCGCGCATGATCGCGAATTTCTCGTTGTCGCCCTCCGGGGCAAAGCCGCTGAAGCTGGCGTTCAAGTGGGCGTCAATGGCTGGCCATAGCGGTACCGGCGAGGCGCCGAAGCCCGGACCCGCCAATTGCGCCACCATGATGCGGTCGATAATGGCCGCACGCCGGTTCAACAGGGTGAGGGAAGCGACGATGAACAGCACGATCACCACGGCCATTGCCAAGCCGCCGGTGGTCAGCGCCACCCGCAAGCGGAAGGATCGGATGAAGGGGCGGCGCGCCGCTGTCATGCTTCGCCGTCCGGCTTGCGCAGGCGGTAGCCGACGCCGCGCACCGCTTCAATGGCGACATGCTCGGGCAGGGCGAGCTTTTTGCGCAGGCGCTGGATGCAGACGTCCACCATATTGGTTTGCGGGTCGAAGTCGTAGCCCCACACATGCTCCAGGATCTGGGTGCGGGTGTAGACCCGGCCAGGCGCACGCATCAGGTATTCCATCAGGTTGAATTCGCGGCTGGTGAGTTCGACCTCGCGGCCATCCAGGCGGGCAACGCGCGCCAGGCGGTCCAGCTTGAGCGGGCCGGCGGTGAGCACGTTCTGCCGTTCGCCGCTCACGCGCCGCCGCAGGGCGTGGATGCGCGCCACCAGTTCTTCCATATAGAAGGGCTTAGCCAGGTAATCGTCGGCGCCCAGGTTCAGGCCTTGCAGGCGGTCGTCCAGTTCATTGCGTGCGGTCAGCAGGATCACAGGCGTGTCGCGACCGTCGCGGCGCAGCGCTTTCAGGATCGCCAGGCCATCGCGGCCCGGCACCATGATGTCGAGCAGGATGATGTCGTACTGGCGTGACAGGGCATAGTCATACCCCAGGTTCCCATCTTCGCAATGGTCCACAAGGAAGCCTTGCTCGCGCAATCCGCTGCAAACAAAGCTGGCTATTCGCTGTTCGTCTTCTACCAGTAGGGCTTTCATCTCCGGCATTCTTCCAGAAAGTCAAAAGCGGCGTCAATGCGGGCGGCGCCTGATTACAGATTTGTAATCGAAGCGTGGCCTGTCCTGTCATCTTCGCTTGCTGTAATGGAGGAGTTGATATACGGGAGAGCGGCCATGAGCATCGGCATCTGGTTCAAGGAGCTTGGCAATGACCTGGCCGACATCGGCGGCGCATTCAAGGACGTCTGCATCGACATCGCGGCAGCGGCCAGGAAGATTACTGGGCTGGGCTCCAAATAGGCTACAATCCCAAGCATGTCTAACACCAAGTTGACCGTGCAATCGTGCGGCCCTATAGTTTCTGGATGATCGCAGACTACCAAGAACTTTCCGACAAAATCGACCGCCTCGCGGAACTCGCGCATACCTTGCGTCGTGAGAACGCCCAGTTGCGCCAGGCCAATGCCGCCCTGGTGGCCGATAACCTTGAATACCAACGCCGCCTGGGCGAAGCACATGCGCGCGTGACGGCGCTGCTGGACAAGATCCCGGCCGCCGAAGCAGACACCCCTGAGGATGCCCAATGATCCATGTCGACGTGACCATCATGGGTCAGCCGTACAAGCTGGCCTGCAAGGCCGACGAAGAACGCGCGCTGCGCGAAGCGGCCAATCTGCTCGATAAAAAGATGAGCGCGATCCGCGAAGCGGGCAAGATCAAGGGTAATGACCGCATTGCCGTCATGGCGGCGCTGGGCATGGCTGCTGAATTCCTGGCATCGAAAACTGCCAGCGGCGGCCCGTCAATGCTGGAAGTGCAGGAGAAGCTGGGCGCCATGCACAAGGTGCTCGACAATGCACTGACTCCGCAAGAGAATCTGTTTTAATTGTCTTAAAGGCCTTTCCCCGAAATCGTTTGAGGAGTAAACTTCGTGTCACCCTGCGGTGTTCGAGATTTGCCATATATTCCTTGAACCATTTACATGCACCGGTTGCGGAAATTTGTTCGACGGGCGTGAGCGTCACTAGTCTGATGAACCCGAAGTTGAACTAACTGCAACCACCTTGAACCGTAAGGTTCGGGATGCCGGCATAACGGCACAGGCGGGGCCTCATTCCATACGAAAGCGGTTGCATGCACTCCAAGGTGCGCAACCGTTTTTTTACGTCCAGAGGAGCGCCATGCAATATTGGTTGATGAAGTCCGAGCCCGACGAAGTAAGCATTGACGATGTCATGTCCGCCAAGGGCAAGACCGTGCCGTGGTTCGGTGTGCGTAACTATCAGGCCCGCAATTTCATGCGCGATGCGATGCAGGTCGGCGACGGCGTGCTGTTCTACCATTCCTCCTGCCCGGAGCCGGGCATTGCCGGCATTGCGGAAGTGGTGAGCGGTCCTTATCCTGACGCCACCCAGTTCGATTCAAAGAGCAACTACTACGACGCCAAGGCGACGCAGGAGCAGCCGCGCTGGATTTCCGTCGACGTGAAAGGCGTACGCAAAACGCGCTTGCTGTCGCTGGCCGAAATGCGCACGCTGCCGCAACTGGAGGACATGGTGGTGCTGCAAAAAGGCAGCCGCCTGTCCATCACGCCGGTCACGCCGGCGCAATGGGCTGCTGTCACCAAGCTGCTGAAGGAATAAGCCTTACTGCTTGGCGCCGGTGTAGTTGTCCAGTGCTTTGCCGATGCCGCTTTTGGCGAAAGTGGCGGCAAGCGCTTGCGCGTCGTCGCGTTCAGACTGTGTCAAGCGTGGCGCCAGCATGCCTGAAAAAGTGCGTGCCTGCTCGCTTTCCTTGCAGTTATAAATCACAGCCAGTTCGCCAACGATGGATTTGCGTGACACGGGCTCGAGCTTAGTGTCATTCAAGTCTTCCATGATGCGCGACTGGTCCATCAATGCCGCGTGGCAGAACAATTGGCGCGCGTCCCTGGCGGATGCAGACGTGCCGCGGCCCTCTTCCTGGAATCGTGCCAATTCTCGCATTGCATTTGCACTTCCTTTATCTGCCGCTTCTTGGAACCATTTTTCGGCCTCAGCGTCGTCGCGCTTGACGCCCAGGCCTTGTGCATACAGGCGCCCACCGTTTATCAATCCATCGCTATCCTGGAAGTCGGCCGCTTTCTCGAACCAGGCTGCCGCCTTCGTGTAGTCGCGCGGCACACCCAGGCCCCGGAGATAGAGCTCGCCAATGCTGTTCATTGCGGCGCCATTCTGTTTACTTGCTGCGCTCATGTAGTACTCCATTGCGCGTGCGTAGTCTTTGTTCGTTCCCTGCCCCGCCTCGGTCATGCGGCCAAGCTTGTAGCTGGTGTCGCCGCCGTCATCGCGGATGGACTGGTATAGGCGGAATGCCTTGGTGTAGCTTTGTTGCGTACCAATGCCCTTTGCGTACATGTCTGCCAGGCCTGTGGTGCACAGGCCGTTTTGCAAGTCCATGCATTCCTTCATTAGCTTGAATGCACCTTCCTTATCCTGGGGAGTATGTTCGCCACTGACCTTTTGGAGGGCCAAGTGACGCATACTCTCAGCGCCATGGGCCCTGACTCCTTTTTGAAGCCACTCCAGGCCTTTGGCAGGATCGTAACGGTCTGACTTTTTCGCCAAATGCATAATGGCCACTAGAACGTAAGCGCTTTCTTCGCCGCGTTCTGCTGCCCGAATAGCGAATTCCTGGGATTTCCTGGTGTCTTGCGGGACGCCTGCTCCGTTCGCGTACATCACGCTAAGCATCCAGTCGCCGTCGCCGTAGCCGCGGGCGGATAAGCCTTCGAAAATCTTGAGGGCCTTGGCGTAATCGCCGGCGCGGTAGGCTTCGACGCCGCTTTCGTAGCCGTCGGCATGGGCGACGGTGGCACAGCAGGAAAGGGCGAGGGCGGAAAGCAGTCGTTTCATGGGAATGGCAAAAATGACAAAAGGGGGCATTTTAGCCAATGTTGGCGGCTCCGCGTAAAATCGACGGCTTAAAGCACAGCAGGAATGAGTGGATGGATATTGGATTGATGCTGATACTGCTCGCAATGGGGGCAGGAGGCGGTTTTGCGGCGGGCTTGCTGGGGATTGGCGGCGGCATGGTGCTGGTGCCGTTCATTACGATGATCTTTACGGCCAAAGGATTTCCACCGGCGCTGGTGGTGCACATGGCGATCGCGACATCGCTGGCGACGATCATGTTTACTTCCTTGTCTTCGGTGCGGGCGCATCACAAACACGGTGCAGTGCAGTGGCGCATCGTGGCGCTGCTGGCGCCGGGGATTGTGATCGGTTCGTGGATCGGGCCCTGGATCGGCAAGCAGATGAATACTTCGGCGCTGTCGCTGCTGTTCGCGGCCTTCGTGGCTTTTTCGGCGTCGCAGATGCTGCGCAATAAGAAGCCGGCGGCGGGGCGTGAGCTGCCGGGAGCGCCGGGTATGTTTGCTGCGGGCGGGGTGATTGGCGTCGTGGCGGGACTGGTCGGTGCCGGCGGCGGCTTTATCTCGGTGCCGTTCATGGCGTGGTGTAATGTGCGGATCCATCAGGCGGTGGCGACCAGCGCTGCGCTGGGCTTCCCGATTGCGTTGTCGGGCACTTTGTCGAATATCTATTACGGGTGGGCGGAGCCGGGTTTGCCGCAGTATTCGCTGGGCTTCGTCTATCTGCCTGCGCTGGCGGTCATCGTGGCGGCCAGCGTGGCGATGGCGCCTCTTGGTGCGCGTACGGCGCACAAGATGGATGTGGCGTCGCTCAAGCGCGTCTTTGCCGTGGTGCTGTTTGTGCTCGCGGCGTATATGTTTTACCACGCGTTCGCGTAAGCGGAGGATGCAATGCAGGAAGCACGGGTTGGATGCTGGGCGCTGTTCAAGGTCTTTTCGCATATGGCGATGCAAGGGTTTGGCGGCGTGCTGCCCTTCGCCTACCGCCATCTGGTCGAGCGTACGCAGTGGCTGACGGCCGCTGAATTCGGCGAACTTCTCAGCATCGCGCAACTGCTGCCGGGGCCTACCATCTGCAATTTGACCGTCATGGTCGGTCAGCGCTATGCGGGCGTGGCGGGCGGTGTTTCCGCGCTGACGGGGATGCTGCTCGGCCCTTTCTTCATCGTTATCGCCCTCGGCGCCGCCTATCAGGAATTGGCACACCACCCCCTCTTCGTCGATGCCATGCGCGGCATGGCGGCGGCCGCGTCTGGCCTGATCCTTGCCACTGCGCTCAAGCTGGCGGTTGGCATGCTGCGCAGCTCCGCACCGGCGGAAGGTGCGCCCATCAACTTGGCACGCACAATGTTTTGGCGGCGTATCGCGCAGATTTCGCTGCTGGTGGCAGCTTTCGTCGGTCTTGGTGTGGCGAAGGTTGGGCTGATCACGGTTGTAGCTACTCTGGTGCCGATTGGCTTCCTGCTGTTCGCCTTCGTCTGGAGGAAGCCGTGAACGATGACGTCAAACTGGGCGGGCTGGCCTGGCATCTGGCCGTGCTGTCGCTGACGGCAATCGGCGGCGGCGTGGTGCTGGTCGCGCCGGACGTGCACCATTACGTCTCGGTGCAGAACCATTGGATGACGGACGAGCAATTCGCCGCCATGTATGCGCTGGCGCAGGCGGCGCCTGGTCCGAACCTGCTGTTCGTTACGCTGATCGGCTGGATGATCAAGGGCTGGCTGGGCGCCGTCGTGGTGACGCTGGCGGCGATCGTGCCTTCGTCTTGCCTGGTGTTGGCGCTGGGATCTGTGATCAACCGCCATGGCGGCGGGAAGGGGCGCTGGGCTGGCGCGTTACGCGATGCGCTGGCGCCGCTGGCAGCCGGCATGCTGGCCGGCGCGGCGTGGACTTTCCTGAGTGTTGCCGGCGCCGGATGGCGCGGCATTTTGCTGGCGCTGGCCGCCGCAGCGGCGGCCTATGCGAGCAAATTGAATCCCCTGTGGCTGATTGCCTTAGGTGCGCTGGCCGGCGCTATTGGGCTGGTTTGAGCGGTACGCCCACACCAGCATGGCGATGGCGCCGATGATCATCGGCAGCGACAACGCCTGGCCAGAGGTAATCGTGATCGGGCCGTAGGTGCGCTCCCAATCAGGCGTGCGGAAAAACTCGGTGACGAATCGCGCGCAGCCATACAGCAGCACATACAGCGCGCCAACCGCCAGGCGCGGGCGTGCCTTGCGTGCGAACGGCCAGAGAATGCAGAACACCAGGATGCCGTCGACCAGCATCTGGTAGATCGCGGATGGATGGCGCGCCTGCATATCCACGTTTGGATAAATCATTGCCCATGGCAGCGACGGATCGCTGACAACGCGGCCAGGCAGTTCGGCGTTGATGAAATTGCCCATGCGGCCGGCGGCATAGCCAAGCGGCACGAGTGGAGCGATGAAGTCATACACGTCCAGCAGGTTGCGTTTGCGCTTGTGTGCCCACAGGGCCATGCCGACCAGCACACCGAGGAAGCCGCCGTGGTAGCTCATGCCGCCTTCCCACACTTTGAAGATACGCAGTGGCGTGAGCAGCATTTCCGGCTGGTAGAAGAACACTTCGCCCAGACGGCCGCCAACGATCACGCCCAGCATGCCGTAAAAGAGCATGTCGTCCAGGTCTTCCTTGGTCCAGCCTTGCGCGGCGATGTGCGGCTGTTTGATGCGCACGCGGCCGAGCGCGATGAACAAAGTGAAGGCCAGCACGTACATCAGGCCATACCAGTGGATTGCAACAGGACCCAGGTGGATCGCGACCGGATCGGGCATCGGATGGATCAGGGGCATTCAGATTCTCTTTCTCATTAATTCCAGGAAGCCCCGCAGCACGGGCGAGGCATGGTCGCGGCGCCAGGCCAGGCCGGTTTCCACCAGCGGCGTGTTCTGGACCAGGGGCAGGTATTCCACGCCCGGCCGGCGTAAATTCGACACGGATTGTGGCACAAGTGCCAATCCCATGCCAGCAGATACAAGGCTGACAATGGTCTGCATCTGGATCGCTTCCTGGCCCACTTCGGCGGTGATGCCGGCCTCGCGGAAAACCGACAGGATGGCGTCGTACAGCCCCGGCGAAATATGCCGCGGGAAGATGATCAGCGGGATGCCGGCCAACTTGCGCAAATCGGCCGCGCCGGTGGACTTGCTTGCGCGGGCCAGCGCCGGCAAACCAGCTGGCGCGGCCAACACCAGCGGCTCTCGCAGCACCGGCAGGTAATCAAGATCCTGGCGCGCGCGGTCGGGCAGGGGAGGGATCAGCAAGCCGGCGTCAACGCGGCCTTCCAGCAGATCGTCCAGCTGCAAGTCCGACGTGGCTTCCTTTAGCGTGATTTCGACTTGCGGATATTCGGCGCGGTAGGCGCGCAGGGTTGGCGGCAGAACGCTGTAATCGGCGGAGGACACGAAGGCCAGCGACAAGCGCCCGCTGGCGCCCGTGGCGGCGCGCTGCACCAGCTCCGCCAAGCCGGCTGATTGTTCGAGCAGGCGGCGCGCTTCCGGCAGCAGGGCTTCCCCGGCCGCCGTCAGCGCCACGCCGCGCCGGTTACGCTCAAAAAGAGGGGCTCCCAGCATTTCCTCCAGCGCCATGATCGTTTGCGACAGCGGCGGCTGGGTCATATGCAGGCGCCGCGCGGCGCGGCCGAAATGCAGCTCCTCGGCGACGGTGGCGAAGTAACGCAGCTGGCGAAGTTCGATGTTCATTCGCAAAGCATATCACAGCAGCGGTTATCATATATTTGACAACTTGTCAGGGGCAAGGCAATCTTAGACTCTTACTGAGGAGACTCCGCCATGCCGCAATACCGTTCCTACACCACTACCCAAGGCCGCAATATGGCAGGCGCTCGCGCCCTGTGGCGCGCCACCGGCATGAAAGATGGCGATTTCAATAAACCGATCATCGCCGTGGTCAACTCCTTCACCCAATTCGTACCGGGGCACGTGCACCTGAAGGACCTGGGCCAGCTGGTCGCGCGCGAGATCGAAGCATCCGGCGGCGTCGCCAAGGAATTCAATACCATCGCCGTTGACGACGGCATCGCCATGGGCCACGGCGGCATGTTGTACTCGCTGCCATCGCGCGACCTGATCGCCGACTCCGTCGAATACATGGTCAACGCGCATTGCGCTGACGCCATGGTCTGCATCTCCAACTGCGACAAGATCACCCCCGGCATGCTGATGGCTGCCATGCGCCTGAACATCCCGGCGATCTTCGTCTCCGGCGGCCCGATGGAAGCGGGCAAGGTAATCAAGGCTGTTAACGGCGGCGAGAAGATCATCAAGCTGGACCTGGTCGACGCCATGATCAAGGCAGGCGACAGCTCCGTTTCCGACGCCGACGTGGCGGAGATCGAGCGCTCGGCCTGCCCGACCTGCGGTTCCTGCTCCGGCATGTTCACCGCCAACTCGATGAACTGCCTGACCGAGGCGCTGGGCCTGTCCCTGCCGGGCAACGGCACCATCGTCGCTACCCACAGCGACCGCAAGGAACTGTTCCTGCGCGCCGGCCGCTTGATCGTGGAGATCACTAAGCGCCACTACGAGCAGGACGACTACAGCGTGCTGCCGCGCTCCATCGCCACCAAGGAAGCGTTTGAAAACGCGATGGCGCTGGACGTCTCGATGGGCGGTTCCACCAACACCGTGCTGCACCTGCTGGCCGCCGCGCACGAAGCGCAAGTGCCGTTCACCATGGCCGACATCGACCGCATCTCGCGCAAAGTGCCATGCCTGTGCAAGGTCGCACCGATGACCGACAAATTCCACATCGAAGACGTGCACCGCGCGGGCGGCATCATCTCCATCCTCGGCGAACTGGCGCGCGCCGGCCTGCTGGACATCACCCAGCACACCGTGCACAGCCCGAACCTTGGTGCAGCCATCGAAAAGTACGACATCAAGCGCAGCGACGACGCGGCCGTGCATCAGTTGTTCCGAGCAGCGCCGGGCGGCGTGCCGACCCAGGTGGCGTTCTCGCAATCCGAACGCTACGCCTCGTCGGACCTGGACCGCAGCACCGGCTGCATCCGCGACTTGGAGCACGCTTATTCGAAAGACGGCGGCTTGGCGGTCCTGTACGGGAATATCGCCGAAAAGGGCTGCATCGTGAAGACCGCCGGCGTGGATGAATCGATCCTGAAATTCAGCGGCAAGGCGCGCGTGTTCGAAAGCCAGGACGCCGCTGTGGAAGGCATCCTGGGCGACACCGTGCACGAAGGCGACGTGGTAATCATCCGCTACGAAGGCCCGAAAGGCGGCCCGGGCATGCAGGAAATGCTGTACCCAACCTCCTACATCAAGTCGAAAGGCCTGGGCAAAGCCTGCGCACTGTTCACCGACGGCCGCTTCTCGGGCGGCTCATCGGGCCTGGTGATCGGCCACGCCTCGCCGGAAGCGGCCGAGGGCGGCGCCATCGGCCTGGTGGAAGAAGGGGATATGATCGACATCGACATCCCATCGCGCACGATCAACCTGCGCGTGACGCAGGAAGCGCTGGCAGCACGCCGCGCCGCAATGGAAGCACGCGGCGCCGACGCATGGAAACCGGTCAACCGCGAGCGCTACGTATCGCAGGCCCTGCAAGCCTACGCCGCGCTGACAACCTCCGCCGACCGCGGCGCCGTGCGTGACTTGTCGCAGCTGAAGCGCTGATCAAGCGCAAATGTCCACCTTGGGGTCAGGAACAAAAGTGGACATTTCCGAAGAAAATGTCCACTTTTGTTCCTGACCCCAAGGTGGACATTTATTTGCGTTTCTTGAGGTCTTCGAAGCTTTTCTTGACCCGCTCTTTGCGGCGTTGTTCGTCGACGTTGTGGGCCTTGCGCTTGTCGAGGCCCAGCAGTGGCTCGATGAGTTCGAACCAGGCGAAGGCAACGCCCATCACTGCAACGATCCACCACCACGACAGCTCGGCGAACTTCCAGACTTCAAAGTACTTCAGCGCCACGAGGGCGATTATCAATAGAATAATGGGCATGGAACACTCCTTGGTATTCCATCATAGCAATATCCAGCTATCGGTCAACCCATAATACGAAGCGTGCGTTGTGGAGTAGAATTGTGTCAGTTTTTTTCTTGGAGATGAAAAAATGAAACGTTCCCTGCTGGTTGGTTTCCTGGTTACCGCGGCTTTCTCGTCGCAGGCCGCTTTTGCAAACGCTGATCTGGCCAAGGCCAAGAACTGCATGGGCTGCCACGCAGTCGCCACCAAGCTGGTTGGCCCGGCATACAAAGATGTCGCCGCCAAGTACGCTGGCCAGAAAGATGCAGAAGCCAAGCTGGTTCAGAAAGTGATGAAGGGCGGTTCCGGCGTGTGGGGCGCAGTCCCAATGCCAGCCAACCCACAGGTGACCGAGGCGGAAGCCAAGACCCTGGTGAAATGGGTCCTGTCCCAGAAATGAGATCGATAAAAAAGCCGGGCTAGCCCGGCTTTTTTTTATTTGATCACTTCGATGCGCGTCTTCTTGTCGCCCTTGTAGCCGAACAGCGTCAGCGCGCCGTCCTTGATATCTCCCTTGGCGTCGAAGGCGATGGTGCCGCTGACGCCGTCGTGCTTGACCTTCTTCAGGAAGGGCAGGTATTTGGCCGGTTCGGCCGATTTGGCGTCCGACATGGCATGCGCAATCGCCATCGTGGCATCGTAAGCGTATGGCGCGTACACCTGCACCTCAATGCCGTAGCGCTTTTTGAAGCGGGCGGCGAATTCGTCCAGTTTCTTCTCCTGTTCCGGCGTTACCCCGCCGGCTTCCGCGCACACCACGATATCGTCGGCGCCGCCAGACAGCTTGGGCAGCGCTTCGGTGCAGATGCCGTCGCCGCCCATCAGCTTTGCCTTGATGCCGAGCTGCTTCATCTGGCGCAGCAGCGGTCCGCCGACCGAGTCCATGCCGCCGAAGAACACCAGGTCCGGGTTCTTGGAACGGATGCTGGTGAGGATGGCATTGAAATCGGAGGCCTTGTCGGTGGTGAACTGTTTGTCCACGATCTGCACGCCGGCGCCTTTCTTGGCTTCCTTCAGGAACTCAGTGGCTACGCCCTGGCCGTAGGCCGTGCGGTCGTCAATCACGGCGATGCGCTTGGCGCCCAGCTTTTGCGTGGCGTACTTGCCCAGCGAGCTGCCCAGTTTGAGATCGTTGGACACCACGCGGAAGGTGGTGTTGAAGCCCTGGTTGGTGTACACCGGGCTGGTGGACGATGCGGAAATCTGCGGAATGCCGGCGTCGTAATAAATCTTCGAGGCTGGAATGGTGGTGCCGGAATTCTGGTGGCCGATCACGCCCTGTACTTTGGCGTCGACCAGTTTCTGTGCGGCCGATGTGCCCTGTTTAGGGTCGCCGGCATCGTCTTCGGACACCATCTCGAACTTGACCGCCTTGCCGTTGATCTTGAATCCTTTGGCGTTCAATTCTTCCACCGCCATCCGCACGCCGCTCTGGTTGTCCTTGCCCAGGTGGGCGGACTGGCCGGACAGCGGGCCGACATAGCCGATCTTGACCACTTCCTGGGCGCTCGCGGCGCCAGCAAAGGCCAAGGCGATGGCTGCGATGATGGTTTTGGTTTGCATTGCACTTTCTCCTGAAACGAAAAGGGCCGCCATGCTGGTTGGCGGCCCACGGGCTCCCCCCCGATATTCTCGTGTATTACTTAATCACTTCCATCTTGGTCTTGACGCCGCCCTTGTAGGTGAACAGGGTCAGCGCGCCGTCCTTGATATCGCCGTACTGGTCAAACTCCACCAGGCCGGTGACGCCCTGGTGCTTGATCTTGGCCAGTACCGGCAGGTATTTGGCTGGTTCGGACGAATTGGCTTTCTCCATTGCGTCGGCCATGGTCATGATGGCGTCGTACACATATGGTGCGTACAGCTGGACTTCCTGGCCATACTTCTTCTTGTAGCGGGCGCGGAAGTCGTCCATGTTCTTCTGCATTTCCGCGGTCACGCCGCCGGCTTCGGCGCAGGTGACCACGCCGTCGGCGGCAGCGCCGGCGGACAGGCGGTACAGCGCATCGGTACACACGCCGTCGCCGCCCATGAATTTGGCGTTGATGCCCAGGGCCTTCATCTGGCGCAGGAGCGGGCCGCCCACGGAGTCCATGCCGCCGAAGAACACCAGGTCCGGATTCTTCGACTTGATATTGGTCAGGATGGCGTTGAAGTCGGTGGCGTTGGCGTTGGTGAACTCCTTGCCGACCACTTGCACGCCCGGCAGGGCTTTCTTGGCGCCTTTGACGAATTCGTCGGCCACGCCCTGGCCGTAGGCGGTGCGGTCGTCGATCACGGCGATTTTCTTGGCGCCTAGCTTCTGCACGGCGTATGCGCCCAGGGTGCCGCCCAGCTTATTGTCGTTGGCGACCACGCGGAAGGCGGTGTTGAATTTCTGCTTGGTGTACACCGGCGAGGTGGCGGCCGGCGAAATCTGCGGGATGCCGGCGTCAAAGTAAATCTTGGAGGCCGGGATGGTGGTGCCGGAGTTCAGGTGGCCGATGACGCCCTGTACCTTGGCGTCCACCAGCTTCTGCGCGGCGGTGGTGCCCTGTTTAGGGTCGCCGCCGTCGTCTTCGAACTGGACGACGAATTTGACGGGCTTGCCGCCGATCTTGACGCCTTTGGCTGCCAGGTCTTCGACGGCCATTTTCGCGCCGTTTTCCATGTCCTTGCCGAGGTGGGAATTAGGACCCGAAACCGGCGACACATGGCCGATCTTGATGGTGTCCTGGGCGTAGGCTCCGCCGGCAAATGCCAGGGCGAGTGCGGCGGAAATGAACTTGGTCTTGAACTGCATCGGGGTCTCCAGTCAAATATTCATGTACGCCAGAGAAAATACAGCAAAAACCCCGGATGGCAAAGAGGGAATTATTTCCTGCGGCCGGAGTTGGCTTGCAGGTGCGTGATTTCCTGTTGTACGGCGCGGGTGACGATCTTGCCGATGGTGTCGTGCAGGCCTTCGCGGATTTCCACGGTGAGCGCGTGCAGGGCGTGGTCGAGCACTTCGCCGATGCTGTCTTTGATGCGCTGCTCGAGCACGAAATCGACGCGGTTCGACAGCTGCAGCAGCACGCGTTCGGACAGGCGGCGCTCAAGCGCATCCCAGGCTTCGTCATCGTCCGGCGCCGGCAGCGAAGGGGAGGCGACTGCTTCGGCGGCGGGCGCTGCGGCGTCTGGCGCCGGCGCCTCGTCTTGCATGATTTCGGTCAGGACCGGGATGCTTGCGTCAAAAGCCTGATTCATTACTTGCCTACCGTGAGATGTTTGAGCGGGAAATCCTGCCGCTTGTAGGCAGCATAACGCAGGCGGCCCGCCGCCGCATCTTCTTCGTCGGAGGAAATGACTTCGATCAGTCGCGGAAATGCTTCAAACTGGGCCGGCGCACGGCGCGCCAGGTTGACCAGCAAGCCTGCCTCCGGCAGTTCAGTGGCGTCGCTGTCGGCCAACACAATCGCCGAATCGGGCGCCAGCGGGTCGTTGACGTGGGCGTGCGGCAGGAAGTCGGTGGCGGAAAAGGTCCACAATACGCGGTCCAGTTCCGCCAGTTGGGCGGCATCTTCGGTCATGACGACGATGCGGGGCGTGCTGGCCCAGGCCTTGCGCAGCAGGCGGCAGGCATAGGCTACCTTGTCCGGCACGCCGCTGTGAAAATCAATCTGCGTCATCGATCAGATACCGAAATCAGAAACGGAAATCAGGCGGTGCGTTTTTCGGCGTGTCGCGTTCACGGCGCGCAGCTTCGTCGGCTGCCGCGGCGCGGTCGGATTCGGCCTTGGTGCGTGCCAGTTCGTCGGCGCTTGGCGCTTTCGGCGGCGCGGCCGAAGTCGGCGGCGGGTTGGAATAACCAGGCGGCAGCGATTTGACGGTCGGGTAGCCCGCTTCGGTCAGCGCGGTATCCCAGGCGCCTTGCTCAAAGCCGACCTGCTTGCCACGGCCGATCAGCAGGAACGGTACCTGGCCTGCGCTGCCCGCCTTTTTCAGTACTTCGAAATCTTCCGGCGTGTTGACGGTCTTTTCGCGGTAAGGAATGCCACGCGCTGCCAGCATGGCGCGCGCTTTGTCGCAACCGGTGCTGCAGCTGCCGGTGGTGTAGAGCACAACTGGACGGGAGCGTACGACTTCCGCCAGTTCCGGCGGCAGATCGACACTTCCGGTACCACCGGTGTTGTAATTCTTCATCTCCGCCTTTTTGGCGGTGGCTGGCGGCGGCGTGTCGGTAAAGTGGGTAACGCCTTTATCGTCCTTCCACTTATACATCTGTGCCTGCGCCACGCTGGCAGTCAGCAGCAACAAAAGCAGTGCAGCGCGTTTCATTCTTTCTCCTTTAAGCCGCCATGCCGCTATGGCGCAGCAGGGCGTCGATCGTCGGCTCACGGCCGCGGAAGGCGGTGAACGATTCCAGTGCCGGGCGCGAACCGCCGACGGCCAGGATTTCTTGCTGGAAGCGTTTCCCGGTATCTGTGGACAGTTTGCCGCCGTCGAGCGCCGCCGCTTCCTCGAAAGCAGCATAGGCGTCGGCAGACAAAACTTCCGCCCACTTATAGCTATAGTATCCCGCCGCATAGCCGCCGGCAAAGATATGGCCGAAGGAATGTTGGAAGCGGTTGAAACTTGGCGGGATGATAACAGCGAATTTGCGGCGCACTTCGTCAATGACGTCCTGCACCGATTTGGCGCCGGACGGCTGGAAGTCGTAGTGCAGCAGCATGTCGAGCAAGGCGAATTCCACCTGGCGCAGGGTTTGCAGGCCGGATTGGAAGTTCTTCGCCGCCAGCATGCGGTCGTACAGGGCGCGCGGCAGCGGCAGGCCGTTCTTCACGTTGGCGCTCATATGGCTCAGTACATCCCACTCCCAGCAGAAGTTCTCCATGAACTGGGATGGCAGCTCCACCGCGTCCCATTCGACCCCGGAAATGCCGGAGACCGCCAGTTCCTCGACCTGGGTCAGCATGTGGTGCAGGCCGTGGCCGAATTCGTGGAAGAGGGTGATCACCTCATCGTGGGTGAACAGGGATGGCTGCAGTACGCCATCCACCTCCAGCGGTTCGGTGAAGTTGCAGGTCAGGTAGGCGACCGGGGTTTGCAGTTCGCCGTTTTTCATGCGGCGGCCGCGCGCGTCATCCATCCAGGCTCCGCCGCTCTTGCCTTCGCGGGCGTACAGGTCCAGGTAGAACTGGCCGACCAGCTTGCCGTCGCGTTCGATTCGGTAGAAGCGCACGTCCTTGTGCCAGACCGGCGCGCTGTCAGGCTTGATGCTCACGCCGAACATGGTTTGCACCAGCTTGAACAGGCCGTCGATGACTTTATGCTCGGGGAAGTACTGCTTCACTTCCTGCGCCGAGAAGGAGTACAGGTGCTGCTGCAGTTTTTCGGAAGCGTAAGGCAGGTCCCAGGATTGCAGGCCGTCGATGCCCAACTCCTTGCTGGCGTAGGCCTGCAGTTCGGCCAGGTCTTTCTCGGCGAACGGGCGGGCGCGTTTGGCCAGGTCTTCCAGGAATTCAATCACCTGTTCCGGCGACTTGGCCATTTTCGGCACCAGCGAGACTTCGGCGAAGTTCTTGTAGCCGAGCAGGGACGCTTCTTCAGCGCGCAGTTTCAGCAGGGTGGCGATATTGCCGGTGTTGTCCCAGTCTTCGCGCTTGCTGAATGCTTCGCCCAGCTCGGAGGCCTTGGTGGCGTTGGCGCGATAGACTTTTTCGCGCAGTTCGCGGTTGTCGCAGAACTGCAGGATCGGGTAATAGGAAGGGAAGTGCAGGGTGAAGGCCCAGCCCTGCTTGCCATCCTTCTCGGCCAGCGCCTTGGCGGCGGCCTTTGAATCGTCGGGCAGGCCGCGCAGCTCGGACTCGTCTTCCACCAGCAGTTTCCAGTCGTTGGTCGAGTCCAGCACGTTCTCGCTGAAGCGGGTGCTGGTAGCGGCGTGTTCTTCCTGGATCTCGGCAAAGCGTTCTTTTTTGTCGGCCGGCAGTTCGGCGCCGCCCATGCGGAAATCGCGGATCGCGTTGTCGATGATGCGCTGGCGCGCCGGCGACAGGGTGGTGAATTCCGCGCTGGCGCGCAGGGCTTTGTATTTGGCGAACAGCGCTTCGTTCTGGGCCAGGGCGGTCCAGAATTCGGTCACTTTCGGCAGGTTGTCGTTGTAGGTGGCGCGCAGTTCCGGCGTGTCCACAACGTTGTTGAGGTGACTGACAATGCCCCAGGCCCGGCCCAGCAGCTCGGTGGAATTTTCAAGCGGGGTGACGAAGTTATCCCAGGTCACGTCGCCGCTTGGCGCTTCCAGTTGCGCCACTGCGGCGCGGTTTTTCTCCAGCAGGTGCTCGATTGCGGGAGTCACGTGTTCGGGCTTGATCGCATCGAAACGCGGCAAGCCGCTAAAGTCCAGCAGGGGATTGTCAGTCATTTGTTTTCCTTTAAACCCTAAAATTCGGGGTCAGACCCAAGGGTCAGCCCCCCGTAACGCGGCGGCCGCGGACCCGGGGTCCGACCCTTGGGTCGTACCCTGGTTTACCGGGTTTAAACGCGTTCCGCCGATTCAATGGTATTCATCAGCAGCATGGTAATCGTCATCGGACCCACACCACCCGGCACCGGCGTGATATGCGAAGCCACTTCCTTGATACCCGCAAAGTCCACGTCGCCGCACAGCTTGCCGTTCTCATCGCGGTTGATGCCCACGTCGATCACGATAGCACCCGGTTTCACCATATCAGCAGTCAGTGTATTGCGGCGGCCAGTTGCAGCCACCACGATATCCGCCTGGCGGGTGTGGTAGCCCAGGTCCGAGGTCCCGCTATGGCAGATGGTGACGGTTGCATTGGCTTGCAAGAGCAAAAGGCCCATTGGCTTGCCGACGGTGTTGGAGCGGCCGATCACGACAGCGTGTTTGCCCTTCAGGTTTACGCCAGTCGATTCGATCAGCTTCATGCAGCCGTAAGGCGTGCATGGCAGGAAGCCTTCCAGGCCGGTCATCAGTTCACCGGCGCTCAGCACCGAGTAGCCGTCCACGTCCTTGGTGGTGGCGATGGCTTCGATCACCTTGTGCGGGTCGATGTGCTTTGGCAGCGGCATCTGCACCAGGATGCCGTGGATGCTTGGGTCGGCGTTCAGGGTGGCGATGCGCTCGAGCAGGTCCTGCTCGGTCATGTCTGCGGCGTACTGCTCTTTCACCGAGCGGATGCCGGCGTCTTCGCAAGCCTTGACCTTATTGCGCACATAAACGTGGCTGGCAGGGTCATCGCCGACCAGGATCACAGCCAGGCCAGGCTGTTTGCCTTTGGCGGTCAGTGCGGCGGCGCGGGAAGCGATTTCGGCGCGCAGTTTTTGGGAGAGCGCTACTCCGTCGATCAGTTGTGCAGACATGGTTACTTGGATGGGTGGGATGGAAAGTCGCCATTATAAATGCTGGCGGCCTTGTGCTGCACTGCACATGATTGTACGATTGATAACAAATGATCTCAAACCAGTACCTAATTGACGTTCGGCTGCGGCCAGACAAGGAGCCTGACTTTTCGGCCTATCCCTTCTGCCTGCCCGCCGTCCGTCACCTCGGCCGCCTCGAATTCGACCCGGCGGTGACCTTTATCGTCGGCGAAAATGGCTCGGGCAAGTCGACTTTATTGGAGGGGCTTGCTGTCGCGCTGGGCTTCAACCCTGAAGGCGGCAGCAAGAACTTCAATTTCAGCACGCGCGCCTCGCATTCCGGGCTGCACGAATACCTGCGCGTCGCACGCGGCGTGCGGATGCCTCGGGACGGCTACTTCCTGCGCGCTGAGAGCTTTTTCAATGTCGCCACCGAAATTGAGCAGATCGGATCGCTGCTGCACGCCTACGGCGGGCGCTCGCTGCACGAGCAATCGCACGGCGAATCTTTTTTGGCGCTTCTGCAGCACCGATTCGGCGGCAAGGGCCTGTACATCCTCGATGAGCCGGAAGCAGCGCTGTCACCACAACGCCAGTTGGCGGCGCTGGCGCGAATTCACAGTCTGGTGCAGGGCGGCTCGCAATTTGTTATAGCGACGCACTCGCCGATCCTGATGGCTTATCCCGAAGCCTCGATCTTCGTCTGCACGCCAGACGGCATCCGCCAACGTGCCTACGAAGACACCGAGCACTATGAGGTCATGCACGACTTCATGGCGAACCCGCGCCGGATGCTTAAGGAGTTGCTAAAGTAGGGCGCCGCAGCAGCATCTCGCGCGCCGCCGGTTCCGGCAAGGGGCGGCTGAAGTAGTAGCCCTGGATTTCGTCGCAGCCTTCCGCCAGCAGCAGTTGCAGCTGGTCTTCGGTCTCGACGCCTTCGGCGATGGCTTTCAGGCCCAGGCTGTGGGCCAGGCTGATCACGGCGGTGACGATGGCGTGGTCCTCGGCATTGGTCGCCAGGCCGGAGGTGAAGCTTTTATCAATCTTGAGCCGGTCGACGGGGAAGCGCTTCAGGTAACTGAGGTTGGAGTAGCCGGTGCCGAAATCGTCGATCGCCATATTGATGCCGATGGCGCGCAAGCGCTGCATCAGCGTGATGGAACCCATCGGGTCGCCCATCGACAGGCTTTCGGTCAGTTCCAGTTCCAGCAGGCCGGGAGCGACATCGAAGCGGTACAGCGCATCTTTAACAGTGAGGTCGAAATCCTGGCGTGCAAACTGGGAAGCGGCGATATTGATCGCGACCGGCACCACCGGCACGCCCGCGTCCTGCCATTCGCGCAAGGTAGCGCAGGTTTTCTCCAACACCCATTTGCCGATATCGACAATCAGGTTGCTTTCTTCCGCCACCGGGATGAACTCCATCGGCGGCACCATCCCCAATTCCGGCGACTGCCAGCGCAGCAGCGCCTCGAGTCCGATGATGGCGCCGCTGCGCAAATCCACCTGCGGCTGGAAATGCAGCACGAATTCTTCACGTTTCAAGGCGCGCAGCAAGCCTTGCTCCATCGTCAGCCGCGCATCCAGGCGACGCTGCATGTCCGGCGTGAAAAACTGCACGCCGCTGCAGCGTTGGCCTTTTGAGTGATACATGGCGATATCCGCATGGCGCAGCAATTCTTCCGCGTGCAGGCCGTCGTCGGGATAGACACTCAAGCCAATGCTGGCTGTGATGACATGCTGCTGGCCCGCCAGCAAAACAGGCTCCGACAGCCGCTGGCTGATACGCTCGGCCAGCACGGCCGGCGTCAAATGCGGCTGGGCGCTATCGAGCAGCAGCACGAATTCGTCGCCGCCGAGACGGGCCACGGTATCGCTGTCGCGCACGCAACTGCGCAGCACGGACGCCACGATGCGCAGCAATTCATCACCGACCGCATGGCCGCGCGTGTCGTTGATCTGCTTGAACTTATCCAGGTCGACAAAGGCCACCGCGAGTGAGGTGCCGGCGCAATGCGCCTTCTCGATCCGGTCTGCCAGCAGTTCGAGGAAAAGGGTGCGGTTGGCCAGGCCGGTCAGCTCGTCGTGGGTGGCGCGATGGCGGATCGCTACCTGCTGCAGGCGCTCGGTGACATCGTGCGCCGCATGCATCACCGAATCGTGATTATTGAAGCGGATCGAACATCCAAAGAATTCCACGTCCACGGGCTTGCCGTCCAGCCGCAGCAACTGCAACTCGCTGCGCGGGCGCTGGTGCACCTTATCCAGTTCCATTGGCGTCCAGGCTTCGACCGTGCCACGGAACTGTTCAGGCACCCGGTCCACAGCAGAAGTGTCGAGCAATTGCTCCGCGCAGGTAGCGCCAAACAGGCGTAGGGCGGCCTGGTTCAGGAAGGTGATGCGGCCCTGGGAATGGATCCAGATCGCATCCGGCGCCAGTTCCACCAGGTTGCGGTAGCGTAGTTCGCTCTCTTGTAAGAACTGGTTTTTTTCATACAGCTCGCGGCTCTTTTGCTCGAGCAGCGACTCCGCCTCCTTGCGAGCGCTGCGTTCGCGCTGCAGGGTGCGGATTGAAACGACTTCGGCAGGCGGTGCCTGATTAGTCAGGGTCTCCATGTAACTGAGTATAAGTAGGAAATTTCCTACAAACAACTAGACCTTAGTATTAATCCGACACTTCATTTCACATTGTAAAATCTTCTTTCGCAATTTGAAAAACCGCGGATTCGCTGATAGAATCCTTCACACTTAGCCAAAGTCTTACGAAATAATTACCAGCACCGTCCGGGAGCACACAGGGTGGGGCGCCTTCTTAAACGATAGGAGACTAGTTACATGTCAGCTCAACTTGACCAGGTCACGGCACAAACCGCCAACGATCCTGATGCACAGGAAACCAAAGAATGGCTGGAGGCGTTGGAAGCCGTCCTGGAAAACGAAGGCCCTGACCGTGCCCACTACCTGATGGAACGCCTGGTCGACCTGGCCCGCCGCCGCGGCGCCGACATCCCGTTCTCCGCCAATACCGCCTACGTCAACACAATCCCCGCCCACAAAGAAGTCCACTGCCCAGGCAACCTGGAATACGAAGAGCGCCTGCGCTCGTGGATGCGCTGGAACGCGATGGCGATGGTCGTTAAGGCCAACCGCGCCGACGGCGACCTGGGCGGCCACCTGTCCTCCTTCGCCTCGCTGGCGAACATGCTGGGCATTGGCTTTAACCACTTCTGGAAAGCCGAGAGCGAAAACCACGGCGGCGACCTGCTGTACATCCAGGGCCACTCGTCCCCTGGCGTCTACGCGCGCGCTTTCCTGGAAGGCCGCCTGAGCGAAGAACAACTGTTGAACTTCCGTAAAGAAGTCGACGGCAAAGGCCTGTCTTCCTACCCGCACCCGAAACTGATGCCGGAATTCTGGCAATTCCCGACCGTGTCGATGGGCCTGGGCCCGTTGATGGCGATCTATCAGGCGCGCTTCCTGAAGTACCTGCACGCACGCGGCATCGCCAACACCGACGGCCGTAAAGTGTGGGCCTTCTGCGGCGACGGCGAGATGGACGAACCGGAATCGATGGGTGCGATCGGCATGGCTGCCCGCGAACAGCTGGACAACCTGAACATCGTCGTGAACTGTAACCTGCAGCGCCTGGACGGCCCAGTGCGCGGCAATGGCAAGATCATTCAAGAGCTGGAAGCGGACTTCCGCGGCGCCGGCTGGAACGTCATCAAAGTCATCTGGGGCCCGGGTTGGGACAACCTGCTGGCACAGGACAAGGACGGCATCCTGCAGCGCGTGATGATGGAAACCGTGGACGGCGAATACCAGAACTACAAGGCCAAGGACGGCGCCTACGTGCGCAAGCACTTCTTCGGCAAGCATCCAAAGCTGCTGGAAATGGTCGCCAATATGTCCGACGACGACATCTGGCGCCTGACCCGCGGCGGCCACGATCCGCACAAGATCTATGCTGCATTCAAGCAGGCTAACGAATCCGTCGGCAAGCCAACCGTGCTGCTGGTGAAGACCGTTAAAGGCTTCGGCATGGGCAAGTCCGGTGAAGCGCGCAACACCGCCCACCAGACCAAGAAGCTGGACGACGAGGCAATCCGCGAAATGCGCGACCGCTTCAACATTCCGATCCCTGACGATCAGCTGAAAGACATCCCATTCTTCAAGCCGTCCGACGACGCGCCTGAAATGAAGTACCTGCACGAGCGCCGCAAGGCCCTGGGCGGCTACCTGCCATCGCGCCGTACCAAGGCCGACGAGCAGCTGGTCGTGCCAAGCCTGGAAGCCTTCAAGGCCGTGACCGACCCGACTCCGGAAGGCCGCGAGATCTCCACCACCCAGGCTTACGTGCGTATCATCACCGCACTGCTGCGCGACCAGTCCCTGGGCCAGCGTGTTGTGCCTATCCTGGTTGACGAGTCCCGTACCTTCGGTATGGAAGGCCTGTTCCGCCAGATCGGTATCTTCAACCAGCAAGGCCAGTTGTACGAGCCGGTCGACAAAGACCAGGTGATGTACTACCGCGAAGACAAGGCCGGCCAGATCCTGCAAGAGGGTATCAACGAAGCCGGTGGTATGAGCTCGTGGATCGCAGCTGCGACCTCGTACTCGACCAACAACCGCGTGATGATCCCGTTCTTCACCTACTACTCGATGTTCGGCCTGCAGCGCGTTGGCGACCTGGCTTGGGCAGCGGGCGATATGCGTGCTCGCGGCTTCCTGATGGCGGGTACCGCCGGCCGTACCACTCTGAACGGCGAAGGCCTGCAGCACGAAGATGGCCACAGCCATATCGTCGCAGCGACCATCCCGAACTGCGTACCGTACGATCCGACCTTCGGCCACGAACTGGCCGTGATCATCCAGGACGGCCTGCGTCGCATGGTGGGTGAGCAGGAAGACGTGTTCTACTACATCACCATCATGAATGAGAACTATGCTCACCCAGGCCTGAAAGCTGGCCAGGAAGAGGGCATCCTGAAGGGCATGTACCTGCTGCAAGAGGGCGACAAGAAAGCCAAGCAGCGCGTGCAGCTGGTCGGTTCGGGCACCATCCTGCGCGAATCCATCTTCGCGGCGGAGTTGCTGAAGAACGACTGGAACATCGCTGCCGACGTGTGGTCCGCTCCTTCGCTGACCCTGGTGGCGCGCGATGGCCAGGACTGCGACCGCTGGAACATGGTCAACCCGACCAAGGAACAGCGCGTGCCTTACGTGACCGGCCTGCTGAAGGATACTACCGGCCCGATCGTTGCAACCACCGACTACATGCGTGCATTCGCTGACCAGATCCGTCCATACATCCCTGCCGGCCGCACCTACAAGGTGCTGGGTACCGATGGCTTTGGCCGTTCGGACAGCCGCGCCAAGCTGCGCGAGTTCTTCGAGGTGAACCGTTACTACATCACCGTCGCTTCCCTGCGCGCCCTGGCGGACGAAGGCAAGATCGCGATGTCGGTGGTGGAAGACGCCATCAAGAAGTACGGCATCAACCCGAACAAGCCAAATCCGGTGACCCAATAAATAAGAAGACGGAGCAAACACTATGAGCATGGTTGAAGTGAAAGTCCCGGATATCGGCGACTTCAAGGAAGTTGAAGTGATCGAGCTGATGGTCAAGGTGGGCGACACGATCAAGGTTGACCAGTCGCTGTTGACCGTTGAATCGGATAAGGCATCGATGGAGATCCCATCGTCGCAGGCTGGCGTCGTCAAGGAAATCAAAGTGAAGGTCGGCGATAAGGTTGCCGAAGGCACGCTGGTGCTGATCGTTGAAGCTTCCGGTGCAGCCGCAGCTGCAGCGCCGGCCGCTGCCCCTGCAGCCGCTCCGGCCGCAGCTGCCGCCCCTGCGCCTGCCGCCGCTGCACCAGCAGCTGCGCCGGCTGTGTCGGCCGGCCCGGTCGAGGTGAAAGTCCCCGACATCGGCGACTTCAAGGAAGTGGAAGTCATCGAAGTGCTGGTCAAGGTTGGCGACACCATCGCCAAGGACCAATCCCTGGTGACCGTCGAATCCGACAAAGCCTCCATGGAAATCCCATCGTCGCACGCCGGCGTGGTGAAAGAAGTGAAGGTGAAGGTAGGCGACAAGGTCGCTGAAGGCTCCCTGGTGCTGATCGTTGACGCAGTCGGCGGCGGCGCCCCAGCCGCTGCTGCACCGGCCGCTGCGCCAGCTGCGGTTTCGGCACCAGCCGCAGCTCCTGCTGCCGCTGCACCTGCGCCTGCGGCCGCCGCGCCAGCACCGTCCGCCCCAGCGGTGAACGGCAAACTCGCCCACGCCTCGCCATCCGTCCGCAAGTTCGCCCGCGAACTGGGCGTCGATGTGACCCGCGTTGGGGGCACCGGCCCGAAAGGCCGCGTGACCCAGTTGGACGTGCAGAACTACGTCAAAGGCATCGTGTCCGGCGCAGTCGCAGCACCGAGCGCTGCACCAGCCGCCGGTGGTGGTGGTGCAGGCCTGAACCTGCTGCCATGGCCATCGCTGGACTTCAGCAAGTTCGGCGAAACTGAGCTGTCCCCGCTGCCGCGCATCAAGAAGATTTCCGGCCCGAACCTGCACCGCAACTGGGTAATGATCCCGCACGTAACGCAGTTCGAAGACGCAGACATCACCGACCTGGAACAGTTCCGCGTCGACAGCAACAACGCGAACGCCAAGAACAAGGACGCCGTCAAGCTCACCATGCTGGCATTCGTGATCAAAGCTTCCGTCTCCGCGCTGAAGAAATACCCGACCTTCAACTCGTCCCTGGACGAGAAGGGCGAGAACCTGATCCTGAAGAAGTACTACAACATCGGCTTCGCCGCCGACACCCCGCAAGGCCTGGTGGTACCGGTCGTGAAGAACGCCGACCAGAAGTCCGTATCGCAAATCGCCAAGGAAATGGGGGAACTGTCGCTGGCAGCGCGCGAAGGCAAGCTGAAGCCGACCGACATGCAGGGCGCCTGCTTCACCATCTCCTCGCTGGGCGGCATCGGCGGTACTGCATTCACCCCGATCGTGAACGCACCGGAAGTGGCGATCCTCGGCCTGTCCAAGTCCTCCATGAAGCCAGTATGGGACGGCAAGCAGTTCGTGCCGCGCCTGATGCTGCCGCTGTCGCTGTCCTACGACCACCGCGTGGTCGACGGCGCGTCCGGTGCACGCTTCGCTGCATACCTGGCCGAAGTACTGGCCGATATGCGCAAGATCCTGCTGTAAGGAGGCCACGATGATCGAAGTTAAAGTACCGAACATTGGCGACTTCAAGGACGTTGAAGTGATTGAGCTGCTGGTTAAGGTTGGCGATACCGTCAAGGTCGACCAGTCCCTGGCCACCGTCGAATCCGACAAGGCATCGATGGAGATTCCATCGACCCACGCAGGCGTGATTAAGGAACTCAAGATCAAGGTCGGCGACAAGGTGAGCGAAGGCTCCGCGCTGATGGTGGTTGAAGAAGCCGCCGGCTCCGCTGCTGCCCCGGCGGCCGCACCGGCGCCTGCAGCCGCAGCTCCGGCACCAGCCGCAGCGCCTGCAGCAGCAGCCGCACCGGCCGCACCTGCGCTCGCACCGACCGCCGGCGGCTACGCCGGCCAAGTCGACATCACCTGCGACATGATGGTTCTGGGCGGCGGCCCAGGCGGCTACTCCGCCGCCTTCCGCTCCGCAGACCTGGGCATGAACACCGTGCTGGTCGAGAAATACGCGACCCTGGGCGGCGTCTGTCTGAACGTCGGCTGTATTCCATCGAAAGCCCTGCTGCACCTGGCAGCCGTGGTGGACGAAACCAGCCACATGGCCAAGAACGGCGTCACCTTCGCTAAGCCGATGATCGACATCGACCAGGTGCGCAGCTACAAGGAAGGCGTCATTAAGAAGATGACCACCGGCCTGGCAGGCATGGCCAAGATGCGCAAGGTGAACGTAGTGCAGGGCGTAGGCCAGTTCCTCAGCCCTAACCACATCGAAGTCACCGCAGCCGACGGTAGCAAGAAAGTGGTCCAGTTCAAACAAGCCATCATCGCCGCTGGTTCCAGCGTCGTGAAGCTGCCATTCGTCCCTGAAGACAACCGCATCGTCGACAGCACCGGCGCGCTCGAACTGCGCTTCATGCCGAAGAAGATGCTGGTCATCGGCGGCGGCATCATCGGCCTGGAAATGGCCACCGTGTACAGCACCTTCGGCGCACGCATCGACGTGGTCGAAATGATGGACGGCCTGATGCAAGGCGCAGACCGCGAAGCCGTCAAAGTCTGGCAGAAGTACAACGAAAAGCGCTTCGACCGCATCATGACCAAGACCAAGACCGTCGGCGTGGAAGCGCTGCCGGAAGGGATCAAGGTCACCTTCGAAGCAGCCGAAGCCGGTGCCACCGCACCGGAACCGCAGCTGTACGACATGGTCCTGGTCGCGGTCGGCCGCAGCCCGAACGGCAAGAAGCTCGCCGCCGACAAAGCCGGCGTGATCGTCACCGACCGCGGCTTCATCAACGTCGACAGCCAGATGCGCACCAACGTACCGCACATCTTCGCGATCGGCGACCTCGTCGGCCAGCCAATGCTCGCCCACAAAGCCGTGCACGAAGCGCACGTTGCAGCGGAAGCAGCCCACGGCGAGAAAGCCTACTTCGACGCCAAGATCATTCCATCGGTGGCCTACACCGATCCGGAAGTGGCATGGGCCGGCATCACCGAAGACGAAGCGAAAGCCAAGGGCATTAAGGTCGAGAAAGGCCACTTCCCATGGGCAGCCAGCGGCCGCGCGGTTGCGAACGGCCGTGAGGAAGGCTTCACCAAGCTGCTGTTCGACGCCGAAACCCACCGCATCATCGGCGGCACCATCGTCGGCACCCATGCCGGCGACATGATCGGTGAAATCGCGCTTGCAATCGAAATGGGCGCCGACGGCGTGGATATCGGCAAAACCATCCACCCGCACCCAACCCTGGGCGAATCGATCGGCATGGCCGCCGAGGCCTACGAAGGCGTCTGCACCGACCTGCCACCACCGCGCAAGCGCTAAGCTTGCCCAGAAAAATGTCCACCGTGGGGTCAGGAACAAAAGTGGACATTTTCATCTCTTCAACGCGCAGCTTCGGCTGCGCGTATTCTTTGTACGGTCTTTGTTGATACCTTGAAATGCTCCGCAATCTGGGCCGGGCTGTACTGGCCTGCACGCAGCGCTTCGGCAATTGCCTGATTGCGGCCTCTCTTGCCATCAATGGCCGGGAGGACGGGAGACTTCGTTGGATCATGCCCGCCGATCCCGGCATTTACAAAGCTGCTATAAGCGCGCATGCGCTCGTTAGCATCGGTGCCGTGAAAGCGTTCAAGAATCGTCGACGTATTCAACCAGGCTGGGGTTGCAACGAGTCCAGCGGTCGCGCCGTAACTGCTCCAGGGCCAATTTTCAGGAACTTTAACCAGCCCGGCCCGTACCGGGTTCAAAGGGATATAGCGTGCCAGTTCAAGGAAGTGCGGCTCTTCTTCCAACAGGACTGAATGGTAGCGTCCCTGGAATACATGCCCCGTCAGCCCATGGCGCAGGTTGAAATGCTGCGAATACAAACAGTTCAGGAAATGCATACCCTCCGACAGGTTCGGCAAAGGCGTTTCCAGCAGTAAGTGGAAGTGGTTCGGCATCTGGCAATAAGCATGGCAGATGAAGCCGAAGCGGTCAGCGGTGCGCCCGACCAGGTCGTGCCAGATCAGGAAATCGCGTTCGTCGAGGAAGATATTCGCCTTGCGGTTGCCACGTGCGGTCAAGTGGTAATAGGCGCCAGGGAGAAGTGGGCGTGGTGGTCGGCTCATTCACCGACGATAGCACCACGAAAATACGGCAGACTGATCTACATCAGGTGAACCGCAAAGACATGGGGAGGAACAAAAATGTCCACTTTTGTTCCTGACCCCATGGTGGACATTACTTCTGGCCGCTGTATTGCTGGAAGTGGTTGCCGTAGTCTTCCCAGTTGTCGTCAAACATCTTGCTGAACTGGTCCATGAAGTAGGCTTTGGCTTCTTCTTTCTTGCCGTCGAAGGTAGCGCGGTCTGGTTGGGCGCGGGCTACCAGGAAGATGTTGTAGCGGGCTGCGGAGAACAACAGGCTGGCGCCTACCAGCTGTGGGGCGCCTTTGTTGGCGTTTTCGTGGGCGTTCGCCAGGGCGATGTAGGCATCGATGTTCTCGAAGAACTTCTGGTCGTCGATTTTCTGCTGTTCAGTTACTTGTTGTTCGGTCATGTTTCACTACCAAAAAGTTGACACTAGGGGTGGGCATCGTGACATATGAAGCGATTTGCTGCAATAAAAAAACCGGGCTTTTGCCCGGTTTGTTGTTAGCTCGCTATGAAGCGTTCTGGAATTTCAATGCCGCCGCTGCTGGCGGCTTCTGCATAGGCCTTGAGTTCATTGATCGCCGCATCCAGGTGCTCCTTGCTAGGGTCTTCCTGGAATCCTTTGATGCGCTCGTTAAGCGTCGCGATTTTCCTGCTCCACTCGAGCCGATCGACCTTGCTCATACAACCTCCTACTCATATTTTGGTTCTTGAGAAGGTCAGTATCCAGCAGCTAGCCAACACGCTACCGTGCGCCAGCGCACATACGCTGTAGCGCACGCTTAAGGTGCGCTTAACGCTTCAAAACTCCGCGCAGGAACAGGTCCACGCCTTGTTCGATCTGCTCCGGAGTGGTCGCAACGCCGCAGCGCGATTCGAACAGGAAGCGGTGCAACTGGTCGCCCATCAGGCAGTTCATCAGGTGGATCGCCAGCCGCTCGGGCGGGGCGTCGGTATCGAGTTGGGCCGCAATGTCGGGGCGGGCGAAGTAGCGTGCCAGCAGCTCACGCGTCTGGCGCGGACCCGCCTCCCAGAAGGCTTCCGCCAGGTCGGGATTGGCGTGCGCCTCGGCCACCACGATCTGGTACAAGGCCGTGGCGCTAGGTGTGCTGACCAGTCGGTGGAAGCGCAGCCCGAATTCCATCAGGGTGTCTCGGACAGGGCGGTGCAGGGTCTCCATGCCGCTAGGGTCGAAGGCGCCGGCCCGGTAACGCAGCAGGATAGCTTTGAGCAGGCCGGCCTTGCCGCCGAACTTCACATAAATCGTGCGCACGGCAACCCGTGCTTCTTTAGCAATGGCTTCCAGGCTGACCTTGCCATAACCCTTTTCGAGGATGAGGCGCGAAGCCGTATCCATCAGGTCGTTAAGGCGTGCCTCGGCTTCGGCCGCCTTGGGGCGCCCGGCTTTGACTGGCTCAGGAAGTTGTTCAGCAGACATGATTGAAGACCGTACGTAATGCCCGAAGGCTATCAGATAGCCCTCACTTTATGCCAAATTAAAATGAAATGCAATCGTTTCATTTCTTGACTTTGTTCATTGATTGACGAATAATGCCCTGAACTCATTTCATTTTATGGAGTTACTCCAAATGTCCCAGCACAACCAAGCCGAACAAAAAGTGCTCAGCGCCGTGCCAGAAGCTTCGACGCCAGCCGCCACTCCACCTAATCGCCGCGTCCTCGTGATCGCCGGCCTGATTGCCCTGGCAGCCCTGGGCGCCGGCGGCCGCATGTGGTACCGCGCCCACCATTACGTGGAAACGGAAAACGCCTACGTGGCAGGCCACGTGCACCCGGTGTCTTCGCGCATCGCCGGCGTGGTGACCAAGGTGCTGGTGGACGACAACCAGCTGGTGAAAGCGGGCGACGTGATCGCCGAGCTGGATCCGTTCGACCAGCAAGTAAAAGCGGAGCAGATCCACGCGCAGATCGTCAGCGTGCAGCAGCAGATCCTGCAGGCCGACGCCCAGGTCGCACAAGTGAACGCGCAAGCCAGCGCGGCCGCCGCCCAAGTCGCGCAGGCGCAAGCCAACCAGCTGCGCGCTTCGCAGGACGCCGAGCGTTACGGCCAGTTGTATACCAATCAGATGAAGGCAGTGTCGAAAGCCGAACTGGATGCCGCCAACGCCGCTCGCGCCAGCGCAACCGCCGATGTGGCCGCCCGCAAGGACAGCGCCGTTGCAGCGAAAGCGCAAATCGGTTCCGCCACCGCTTCGCGTGAAGTGCTGAAGGCGCAAGTTAAAGTGCTGCAAGTGCAGCTGAAAGACGCGCAGCAGCAGCTGGCTTACAACCGCATCGTCGCCCCGGTCGATGGCCGCGTCGGCAAGCGCACCCTGGAAGTAGGCCAGCGCGTGCAGCCAGGCCAGCAACTGGTGGCGCTGGTGCAGGACAATGTCTGGATCACCGCCAACTTCAAGGAAACCCAGCTCGCCGACATGAAGGTGGGCCAGCAAGTGAGCCTGAGCATCGACGCACTGCCAGGCAAGGAACTGGTTGGCCGCGTTGACTCGTTCTCGCCAGCCTCCGGCGCGCAATTCGCGCTGCTGCCGGCCGATAACGCCACCGGTAACTTCACCAAGATCGTGCAGCGCGTGCCGGTGAAGATCACCTTCAAGCCGGAAGACCTGAAAGCCTACGAAGGCCGCCTGGTGCCGGGCATGTCGGCGATCGCTGAAGTCAGCATCAAATCGAACACCCAAGCGAACGCAAAATGAGCGCCCCGATGACGGTGCCGGAAGGACCTGTTTCCGGCCGCACCTGGATCGCCGTTGCCGCGGGCATGCTGGGCGCCTTCATGGCGGTGCTGGACATCCAGATTACCAACTCCTCGCTGCGCGACATCCTTGGTGCACTGAACGCAACGCAGGAAGAGGGCTCCTGGATTTCGACCGCCTACCTGGTGGCCGAGATCATCGTGATTCCGCTGACGGCGCTGCTCACGCGCACCTTTGGCATGCGCGGCTACATGATGGGCACCACGGGCCTGTTCCTGGTGTTCTCGACCCTGTGCGGCGCGGCGTGGAACCTGCCGAGCATGATCTTCTTCCGCATGATGCAGGGCTTCACCGGCGGCGCGTTGATCCCGATGGCGATGACCCTGGTCATGGCCAAGCTGCCTGCCTCCAAGCGCGCAGTGGGCATGGCGATCTTCGGCCTGACGGCAACGCTGGCGCCTTCCATGGGCCCGACCCTGGGCGGCTACCTGAGCGAGCTGTATGGCTGGCCATCGATCTTCTACATCAACTGGGCGCCTGGCCTGCTGCTGATCGCCGGCGTGGCGTATGGCCTGGATCATGAAGAACGCAAGCTCAAGGAACTGTTACACGCCGACTGGCTCGGCATCGCCTTCATGGCGCTGGGCCTGGGCTGCCTGACCATCTTCCTGGAAGAGGGCAACAGCAAGGACTGGTTCGAATCCGGTTTCATCATCGCCTTCGCCGGCCTGTCGATTGTGGGCTTGCTGGGCTGGGTGGTGACGAGCGCGATGCGCGAGCATCCCTTCGTCAACCTTGGCCTGTTCGCACAGCGTAACTTCCTGGTGGCGTCGGCACTGGCTGCGGTCATGGGCATGGGCCTGTACGGCTCTTCCTTCCTGCTGCCGCTGTACCTGGGCCAGATCGCCGGCTATTCGCCGATGCAGATCGGTGAAGTGATCATGTGGGCCGGCTTGCCGCAGCTGTTCATCATGCCTTTTGCGGCCAAGCTGTCCATGAAGATCGATAACCGCATCCTATGCTCGATTGGCCTGGGCTTGTTCGGCGTGTCCTGCATCATGAATGCCTATATGGACGCGACCACCGGCTACGACCAGCTGCTGCTGTCGCAGGTGGTGCGTGCGATGGGCCAGCCGTTTGTGATGCTGACGCTGTCGAACTTTGCGATGAACGGCATTGCGCCGAAAGACACTGCATCGGCATCGAGCCTGTTCAACATGATCCGTAACCTGGGCGGCTCGATCGGCATCGCCCTGCTGGCAACCCAGTTGACGCAGCGTGAACATTTCCACTCGGCCCGCCTGGGCGAGGCAGTGAACAGCTTCTCGGCCGCGACCCAGCTGCGACTGGACCAGTTGACGCAGAACTTCCTGAGCAAGGGCTTCGACCCGGTCACGGCATCGGACAAGGCGCTGAAGGCGGTGGATAGCATCGTACGCCGCGAGTCCTTCGTGATGGCTTACAACGACGGCTTCTTGATCGTGGGCGGCATCCTGCTGTCCTGCATCCTGATCCTGTGGCTGTCCGATAAAGTGAAGTCCCCTTCGGGCGGCGGCGCTGGTGCGCACTAAAAAGATTGAGGTAAAAGAATGAACATCAAATTGATTGCAATGGCAGTAAGCGCAGCGGCAGTACTGGCCGGCTGCGGTACCGTGGGCAGCGATTTTAAAGCGCCGGCAAACGTGCAAGAGCAAGGCTTCCGCCATGCACCACAGGGCGCAGCGAGCGAAGCGCAACTTCCGGCGCAGTGGTGGACCGTGTTCGGCGACGACACGCTGAACAAGCTTGAACATCAGGCCCTGCGCGACAGTCCGACCGTGAAGGCGGCGGCGCAGCGACTGTTCCAGGCCGAAGCGCAACTGGGCCTGGTGCGTTCCAGCCAGCTGCCAAACGTAACGGTCAGCACCGGCGTATCGAACTCGCGCACTTCGGCCAACACCTCGCAAGGTATCGCGCTGGGCCACCGCTCGATCCACGGCAACAACTACTCGGTCGCCGCGGGCTTCTCGTATGAGCTGGACCTGTTCGGCCGCGTGCGCCGCTCGGTGGAATCGGCCGATGCGCAAGCGCTGGCGGCAAGCCACGACCGCGACGGTGTGCTGCTGCTGCTGTCCTCCCAGATCGCCACCAGCTACTGGCAGCTGCGCGGCCTGGACGCCGAAATGGCGATCCTGCGCAACGCCCTGGCGACCCGCAAGGAAACCGAAGACCTGGTGAATGCCCGCTTTAACGCCGGCCTGTCGAACGAACTGGATACTTCCCGCGCCCGCATTGAACGCGCCAACGCCGAAGCTGACCTGGAAGAAGTCCAACGCCAGCGCAACACGCTGGAACACGCACTGGCCGTCTTGGTCGGCGCCTCGCCATCCAGCATGCAGTTGGCGCCGGCAACGGCCACCGAGATGCCCGTACCGCCGGTGATCCCTGCCGGCCTGCCTGCCAACCTGCTGGCGCACCGTCCAGACCTGGCAGCAAGCGTCGCCAGCCTTCGCGCGGCCAATGCCAACGTAGGCGTAGCGGAAGGCGCGTTCTATCCATCGATCAGCCTGACCGGCAACTTCGGTTACGCGTCCGAGAGCCTGGGCGACATCAGCAAAGGCGGCTCGCGCGCATTCAGCTTCGGCCCACTGGCGCTGTCGCTGCCGATCTTTGACGGCGGCCGCAACCAGTCCAACTTGACTGTCGCCAAAGCGCGCTATGAAGAAGCGGTCGCCAACCACGAAGGCAAGCTGCTGACCGCACTGCGCGAAGTGGAAGACTCGCTGTCCGACGTGCAGCAACGCACGCAGCAAGGCAAGGTACAAGCGACGTCCCGCGAAGCCGCCACCCGCGCCTACGACGTCGCCCGTGCCCGCTACGAGCGCGGCATCAGCACCTACCTCGACGTCACCGACGCCCAGCGCAGCGCCCTGGCCGCCGACCGCGCCGCCGTGCAAATCAACACCCAGCGCATGCTGGCCACCGTCAGCTTCGCCCGCGCCCTCGGCGGCGGCTGGCAAGCACCGTAAAAGTCGGGGTCAGGTCGAGCAAACGGACACGGGCTCAAGCGCGTAGCGCTTGAGCCCGTGTCCGTTTGCTCGACCTGACCCCGACTTTTTTATTGGAAGCGGGAGAGCATGAAGTCGATGAAGCTGGTGACCTTTGGGGTCGGCTGGCGGGAGCGGGGGTAGAGCAGGTGCATGGGACGCGGTGTTGGCAGGTAGTCGTCCAGCACGCGCACCAGGCGGCCGGCGGCGATGTCTTGCGCCAGCACGACTTCGGCTTGCATCAGCAGGCCGAAGCCGGCCAGCGCGGCTTGCTTCAAGGCGTAGCTGTTGTTGGCGCGCAGCCGGCTTATTGGCACGTTGCGGCCGTCTTTTTCTCCTTTCAGCCGCCAGCGCGCTTGCGGCACCCAGCCGCTGAATTCCAGGCATTCGTGCTGCGCGAGGTCGGCGGGTACTTGCGGTACGCCGCGCCGCGCCAGGTAGTCGGGCGAGCCGCAAATTACCACGCCATACGGTCCTAGCGGCCTTGCCACCAGCGACGAATCTTCCAGTGTGCCGATGCGTATGGAGATGTCGAATCCTTCTTCCACCATGTCGATCATGCGGTCGTTCAGATTCAGGTCGATGCTGACTTCGGGATATTGCTCGAGGTAGTCGGCGATCATGGGCGCGAGCCAGTCCATGCCGAAAGATACTGCGCATGACACCTTCAGCACACCGCGCGGTGCCCCGCGCAGGGTTTCCGCTCCGCGCTCGGCGGCGTCGATCTGGGCCAGGATGGCGCGGCATTGCTCGGCGTACTGGCGACCGATTTCGGTCAGCGATTGCCGCCGCGTGGTGCGGGTGAGCAGGGCGGCGCCGAGCCGCTGTTCCAGTTCGCGCACATGCTTGCCCACCATGACGGCGGAGATGCCGAAACGCTCGGCGGCCGCCGTGAAGCTGCCGCTGTCGACGGCGGCGATGAAGACTTCCATGCTGCGTAACTTATCCATTGCAAACCATGAGTTAGTAATTAGCTAAATGATAGCTCATTTATTCCTGTGGGGGCGGAGAGCATACTGGCTTCACGTCACAACCCATCAGGAGAAAACAAATGAAAAAAGTCATCGTTATCGGCGCATCGGGCACCATCGGCAAAGGCATCGTGGAACAACTGGGCCTGCGCCATGAAGTCATCACCGTCGGCCGAAATAGCGGCCAGTTCCAGGTGAAAATCGAAGACCCGGCTTCCGTCGAGGCGCTGTTTAATCAAGTCGGTAAGGTGGACGGCGTGGTCGTTGCTGCCGGCGACCTGCACTTCGGCGCGCTGGCGGAAATGACCGCGGAGCAGTTCCAGATCGGCCTGAATTCCAAGTTGATGGGACAGGTGAATGTGGCCCTGGCCGCGCAAAAATACCTGAATGATGGCGGCTCGATCACCCTGACCAGCGGCAGCGTTTCTGAAAATCCGATCCGCTACGGCGCCAACGCCAGCACCGTCAACCGCGCAGTGGAAGGCTTCGTCACCGGCGCGGCGGTTGAAATGCCCCGCGGCCTGCGCATCAACGTAATCAGCCCAACCCTGGTGGACGAATCGGTGGAGGCTTACGGTCCTTACTTCTACGGCATGGAAACCGTGCCTGTGAAGCGCGTGGCCCTGGCCTACAGCCGCAGCGTGGAAGGTGCGGAAAACGGCAAGAATTACCGCGTATGGTAATGCCGACGGTCCTGGTTATTGGCGGCGCCGGCACTATCGGTGGTGCGGTGGTGCGGGAGCTGGGTAAACGCCATCGGGTAATCACTGCAGGGCGCAACAGCGGTGATCATCGCGTGACAATCGAAGATGAGGCGTCCGTGCGCGAGCTGTTTGCCAGCGTGGGACGGGTTGACCATGTGGTGGTGGCGTGCGGTGCGCTGCATGTCGGCCCGCTGGCGGAGATGACGGAGGAGCAGTTCCGTATCGGCCTGCGGTCGAAGCTGATGGGGCAGGTGAACGTGGCCCTCGTCGCGCAGCATGCGCTGAACGACGGCGGTTCGATCACGCTGACCAGCGGTGTGGATGCGCATAATCCGCTGCGCGGCTGCGTCAACACCGTCACAGTCAACAACGCCATCGAGGGCTTTGCCCAGGGCGCGGCGGTGGAGCTGCTGCGCGGCCTGCGCATCAACGTCGTCAATCCTTCGCTACTGGAGGAGTCTGCGGCCAAGTTCGAGTCGCTGTTTTATGGCTTCGAACCGGTGTCCTCGGCCCAGGTGGCGCGAGCCTACAGCCGTTGCGTGGAAGGCGCAGAAAGCGGAAAAACTTACCGCGCCTGGTAAACGCGGGAATACAATGTGGCCTTCCTTTTAACAAGAGAAAAGGCCACATGAAAAAAATCCTGACACCGCTGGTGCTGGCGATTGCCAGCGCTACTGCCGCCGCCGCACCGGCAAATCTCGCTGACCTGCAGAAGATGACCAAGCGTTACGCGCCGGTGCAACTGAAGGCCGACGCGTCCAAGCTGTCGGCCGGTGATCGCATGGCGATCAAGAAGCTGATCGAAGCCGCAAAAATCGTCGACACCCTGCAACTGCGCCAGCGCTGGTCCGGTAACGAGGCCCTTTACGCCGCGCTGCAAAAAGACCAGTCGCCGCTGGGCAAGGCGCGCGCCGAGTACTTCTGGCTGAACAAAGGGCCATGGTCCATCCTGGACGACCACCAATCCTTCCTGCCTGCGGACGTCGCCGGCATCAAGGTGCCGGACCACAAGCCGGCCGCTTCCAACTTCTATCCTGAAGGCGCGACCAAGGAAGAACTGGAATCATGGATCAACGGCCTGCCTGCGGCGCAGAAGCAGGATGCGCAATGGTTCTTCACCACCATCCGCAAGGGCGATGACGGCAAGTTCAAGATCGTCAAATATTCGGACGAGTACAAGCCGGAGCTGGAGAAACTCTCCAAACTGCTGAAGGAAGCTGCTGCCGCCACCAGCAATGCCTCGCTCAAAAAATTCCTCGACCTGCGCGCGGATGCTTTCCTCTCCAACGATTACTTGCCGTCCGACTTTGCCTGGATGGACCTGGATTCGCCGGTCGACATCACCATCGGCCCGTACGAAACCTATAACGATGAACTGTTTGGCTACAAGGCCGCCTTCGAAGCATATGTGAACATCCGCGACGAGAAGGAAACCCGCAAGCTGGACTTCTTCGCCAAGCATATGCAGGAACTGGAAGACAACCTGCCGCTGGACGCGCAATACCGCAACCCGAAAGTTGGCGCCGTGGCGCCGATGGTGGTGGTGAACCAGGTGTACGGCGCGGGCGACGGCAATATGGGCGTGCAGACCGCCGCCTACAACCTGCCGAACGACGAGCGCATCATCAGCCAGCGCGGTTCCAAGCGCATCATGCTGAAGAACGTGCAGGAAGAAAAATTCAAGGCTACGCTGACGCCAATCGCTAAACTGGTGCTGCGCAAGGAAGACCAGAAGGACCTGGACTTCAATTCCTTCTTCACCCACATCCTGGCGCATGAAATCACGCACGGCCTGGGCCCGCACATCACCAGGATGGGCGCGACCGAGTCGACTCCGCGCCAGGATTTGAAGGAAGCCTATTCCACCATCGAGGAAGCGAAAGCCGACATCACCGGCCTGTACGCCCTGATGTACATGATGGAGAAGGGCCAGCTGAAAGGCACGCTGGGCCAGGGCGAGGCGGCGGAACGCAAGCTGCACATCTCTTTCCTGGCATCGGCCTTCCGCACGCTGCATTTCGGCCTGACCGACTCGCACGCGCGCGGCATGGCGATCCAGGTGAATTACCTGCTGGATAAGGGTGGCTTTGTTTCGCACGGCGACGGCACCTTCTCGGTCGACTTCAAGAAGATCAAACAAGCGGTCATGGATCTTGACCGGGAGTTCCTCACGATTGAAGCGACCGGCGATTACGCGCGCGCCAAGGACATGATGGCGAAGTACGTTGTCATCCGCCCTGACGTGCAGAAGGCCTTGGACAAGATGAAGAAAGTCCCGAACGACATTCGTCCTTCTTTCCCAACTGCCAACTCCTTGCTCGCAAAATAAAGTTGTCCGCTAGCTCAGCCAATATTTTGTAACAGCCCTGAAACTCCGGTAACTGCTTGCCGTAAGGCATGTATAGTTGAAGTCAGTTACCGGAGTTTGAAATGAAGCTGAGCCTGCCCTTCCTGCTGTCCTTGTTCGCTGCATCAGCAGGCGCTACACAGCTGACCGAGATCGAAACCCGCTGGCTGCAGGCCGGCTCTCCCGTGCTGGCTTACGCCAAGCAGGAACTCCAACTCCCAATTGATATCGTGGTCCAGCCGCAAGCCGGACCGAATGACGTGCCGCTTGCCATGGGTTTCGCCGATGGCCGTTGCAAGCTCGTCTTTTCCATGCGCGGCAATCCGCAAGCTGAGCAAGTGCTGTCCGGCGTGCCAGCCGAACAGCAAAAAGTATTAATCGAAGCGATGACCGCTCACGAGGTAGGGCACTGCTGGCGTCAGGCGCACGGCAGCTGGCACGCCTTGCCGGCCGGCTTCGTTGAAGGTCCGCAAGAGCTGCCCGACAACCCGGAACTGCAAGCACTGTCGAATGAAATGCGCGATACGCGCCGTGAAGAAGCCTTCTCCGACCTGGTGGCGCTGGCCTGGACGCAGCGTGCCAACGCAACGCAATACGCCCAGGTGCATGCATGGCTGATGCAGGTTCGCCAACCTGTTGCACACGGCTCCCACAATACTCGTGCCTGGTTGCAACTGGCCTCCAACGCTACTGTGTTCGATAGCGAACAAAACCCCTTTGAGCAGGCGCGCGCCCTTTGGAGCAAAGGCTTACTTAAAGACGAGCAATAACCCGACTGTGTTCGGTGGCGAACAGAATTTAGTCCCCGGGAGGCGTGTAATCCTTTTGCAAACCATCCTAAAGGGGACCAACCATGAAGAAAATCCTGTGTATTTCGCTGGCAGCACTGTTCAGCTCTTCGGTTGCATTGGCGCAGAACGTCGATCGCAATGCCTATAAAGCCGCTGAGGATAAGGCAGAGTCCGACTACAAAGTAGCGAAGGACAATTGTAAGAGCCTGAAGCACAACGCCAAGGACATCTGCAAGGAAGAGGCCAAAGTGGCGGAAAAGCGTGCCGAACTGGATGCGACCACGCAGTACCAGAACACGCCTAAGGACGTGGAGCACGCCAGGAAAAAACTGGCTGACGCCGAGTACGACCTGGCCAAGGAACGTTGCGACGACATGAGCGGTTCGCAGAAATCGGCCTGCAAGGCAGATGCCAAGGCCGCAAAAAAGAACGCTATCGCCGCTGCTGAAAGTCCTAACGCCACAGCGACCACCACCACGGGCGCCGTAGCCCGGAATACGCGTGAGGCAGGCACCAATCTGGCCGACACCGCACGTGAAAAAACCGCCGACACCCGCACTGCGATGTCGGACACCATGATCACCACCAAGGTGAAGGCTGAAATGGCTGCCGACCCAGTGGTCAAGGCCATGGACGTCCACGTGGAAACCCAACGCGGTATCGTCATGCTGAGCGGCTTCGTGCCGACCAAGGCTGAAGCTGACAAAGCGGTGGAAGTAGCCCGTAAAGTCGAGGGCGTGCAGGAAGTGAAATCTTCCATCCAGATTAAGAAATAAGCCGGCGCCCCGCGTCGATGAAAGGCCGGCCCAGCGCCGGCCTTTCTTTTCTCTTGCTTAAATGACGAACGTAATCTAACATGAGGCGCATGATAGCCAATACTCTCTCCCAGCGGTTGCAACGCCGCGGCATCCACTACGCGTGGGTCATCGTTGCCATGACCTTTCTAACAGGGCTGACATCGTCGGCCGCACTTGGCTTGCCGGGCGCGCTGCTGCAGCCTGTCAGCCGTGAATTCGGCTGGGGCGTGGACCAGGTGTCTTCCGCGCTGGCTGTGCGCTTTGCCTTGTTTGGCCTGATGGGGCCTTTTTCGGCGATCCTGATGGAGCGCTTTGGCTTGCGCAATGTGGTGGTGACCGCGCTTGGTCTTGTGACGGCGGGCTCTTTGCTGTCGATGGGCATGACGCAGTTCTGGCAACTGGTGCTGCTGTGGGGCGTGATGCTGGGCGTTGGCTCCGGAATGACGGCCTTGGTGCTTAGCGCCGTGGTGTCCAGCCGCTGGTTCGAAGCGCGGCGCGGACTCGTAGTGGGGATGTTGACCGCCAGTTCGGCCACGGGTCAATTGATTTTCTTGCCGGTTGGCGCATGGCTGGTCGAGAAGTTCGGCTGGCGTATGGCGGTGCTGCCGGTGCTGGTGGCATGCGGCCTGGTTGCCATCGCCGTATTCGCACTGATGCGCAACCGGCCTTCGGATGTTGGGCTGGCGCCGTTCGGCGCGCCGCAGCCTGGCACCACGCCGGTCGCGGTGCCTTCAACGCCAGCGCCCGCGATGGTGCTTGGCTTCGCGACCCCATTCCGCATCCTGCGCGAAGCCTCGGGCAGCATGGTTTTCTGGCTGTTGGCGGGTAGTTTCTTCATCTGTGGCTTGAGCACGAATGGCCTGATACAGACCCACTTCATTTCGCTGTGCGGTGATGCGGGCCTGGGTCCCGTGCCTGCCGCTTCAGTGTTGGCGATGATGGGCGCTTTCGACCTGGTGGGCACCGTGCTGTCTGGCTGGCTGTCCGACCGTTACGACAACCGCAAGCTGCTGTTCTGGTATTACAGCCTGCGCGGCCTGTCGCTGCTGTGGCTTCCGTATTCGGGCTTTACGCTGTATGGGCTGTCGCTGTTCGCGATGTTCTATGGCCTGGACTGGATCGCCACCGTGCCGCCGACCGTGCGTCTGGTCGCCACCACCTTCGGCAAGGAGAAGGCAGGCATGGTGTTCGGCTGGATCTTCGCCGCCCACCAACTGGGCGCTGCAGTTGCCGCCTTCGGTGCGGGCCAGGTGCGCACGTTGCTGCTGACGTATAACCCGGCACTGTTCACGGCGGGCGTGGCTTGCCTGGTCGCGGCCATGATGGTGATGGCGGTACGCCTGCGTCCCGCCGCCGTTGCCGCGCCGGAGATCGCCAGGGCAGCGTGAGTTTGCGATAGATTTTTCGCCGACGTTTCTTGTTATCCTCCTCGCTTCAATAACGAAAGGGGGGACGGCGGTGACGAAGTCGATCGAAGAACGGCTGGCAGCGGTGGAACAGGAAAACGCGAGCCTGCGCAAACGCATTGGCCGCCAGAACGCGGCATGGCTGTTCAGCGTGCTGGCGCTGGTGGGCGGGGTTGCTGTCGCCGGCGTGGCGGTCAAGGATGCCGTGTTTGACAGCGTCAAGGCGAAGGAAGTGGTCGTGGTCGATGCCAAGGGTACGGTGCGTGCGCGGCTCAGCGGCGACCAGCCCGATGCCGTAATGGCCGGCGGCCGCGTGAGCAAACGCGGCGACAAAGCGGCTGGCCTGATCATTTACGACTCGGAAGGCATCGAGCGCGGCGGCTATGTCACGACCGATACCGAGAGCAACGCGATGATCACGCTGGATTCCAAGCACCGCATGGCCGCCATCATGGTGGCTGGCCCCGGATTAGAACAAGCTGCTGCGCTCAGCCTGATCACCAAGGGCGCCACCATGGACCTGCGGGCCGATTCCAACGGCACGCGACTTACGACCACCGACAAGGATGGCGTTAAATTCCAGCAGCCGACGATTGCGACGTTGGCGCCCGACACCTGCAAGATGTACCAGGGGTATAAGAAAACCGAGCCCGGAAATCGCTGGTGTCAGGCACGCTTTACCGACGCTGCCTGCAATGCCTGCCTGGACGGCGCGAATTAAGCGTGCGCCAGGATCGCCAGGCTGACGCCGATGCCAGCAAACCACACCACGGTGCGCAGCGTCGCCAGGTTGCTGATGTAGATGATGCTGTAGATTACGCGGATCAGGACGAAGGTCATTGCAAGGATGTCGATGCGGTCCTGGTTCGCATGTGCCTGCTGGGCGAGTATCACGGCCGCAATGAATAGCGGCAGCGCTTCAAAGCCGTTCTGGTGCGCGGCGATGGCGCGCTTTGCCCAGCCGTCCTGGCGGCCGGCCCAATCACGCGGGTCGGCATTGTTGTAACGATCCTTGGTTTTGACCGAAGCGACTTTTGGTGTCAGTGCAACTGCCATCGGCAGGATGCAGGCGGCTGCGATGCACCAGTTTGCAAGCGTCATCTTCTACTTCTCCTAAATTTTAAGTATTCGGGAATACTACCAGCTTGCGCTAAACTCGCGGCCCATGAATTCCATCCTCGCCCTCAAACTCTTCCTCGTTCCGTCCTTGATTTACGCTGTCACGCTGGCCGGCCGGCGCTGGGGGCCTGCCGTTGCGGGCTGGCTTTCTGCCTTCCCCATTGTGGCGGGGCCAATCCTGCTGGCGATTACGCTGGAGCAGGGTGCGGGCTTTGCCGCCACTGCGGCCGAAGGGACCTTGATGGCGGTGCTCGCGATGGTCGCCTTCAGCCTGACATATGCCTGGGTGTCGCGCCGCATGGGCGTGGCCGGTTCCATGCCTGTTGCGCTGTGCGCATGGGCGCTGACGGTGGCGGCCCTGCAGTCGGTGCGCTTGCCAATGGCGGTCGTGGCGCTGGCCGTTGTTGCGGCTTTGCTCCTTGCGCCGCGCTTGTTCCCTAAGCTGCACGCGGCCGCGCCGGCTGTCGCCACGCCGGCACCAGCTGCGGCTGTGCGGCGCGGCGGAGACCTGCCGTGGCGGATGCTGGCAGGCGCTATATTGGTGATGTCGGTCAGCGCTGCTGCGGCCGGCCTGGGACCGCGCCTGAGCGGATTCTTTGCCATGTTCCCGGTCATGGGGACCGTGCTGGTTGGCTTCACCCACGTGCAGTCCGGCCGCGACAGCGCCGTGCAACTGCTGCGGGGAACCATCCTTGGCTACTTCGCTTTCGCTGCTTTTTGCGTGGCGATTTCGCTGCTGCTGCGCGCCCAGCCTGTGGCGGCATCCTTCCTCTGCGCCTTCGTCTTTGCTCTGACTATCCAGCTGCTGGTGAAAGCCGCATCGACAAAGCGCCAGGCGACATAACGAAGCCGTGGTATTCCTGGCTGTTGCCTTCGACTGAAACGATGTCGAAGCGCCCCAGCAGGCAAGCCATGGCCACTTTGATCTCCAACAGCGACAGGTAACGCCCAGGGCACAGTCGCGGACCGGAGCCGAAGGGCATGGCCAACTGGCGAACATTGCCGCCATCGAGCCAGCGCTGTGGATCGAAACCTGCCGCATTGCGCAGCTTCGCCTCCGCCACGCTGTCGTGCCGCAGCACGCACCACACCACGCAATCCTTGGGCACCTGGACATCGCCCACCACGCAATCGCGGTTGGCCTGCAAGGGGATGAAGGGCGCCGGCGGCTTTAGGCGCATTGCCTCGTGCGCGCAGGCGTCGACAAATTCCAGCTGGTCCATCTGCTCGATGGTGAAACCGACCGGATCGGGCGCCACGCGGCGCACTTCTTCCTGCGCCCGGCGCAACGCGTCCGGATGACGCGCCAGCAGCCACACCAGCCATGACAAGGCGCTGGATGTAGTGTCTTCGCCCGCCAGCAGCATGGTGCTCACATTGCCGATGACCGCGTTCTCGTCGATGCCGCTGCCTTCCTGGTCGGCTGCCGCCAGCATTGCTTCCAGCATGTTCTGCGGCCGGGTGGCGCGCGAAGGATCGTCCTGCATGCGCCGGCGCGCCTTGGCGATGAAGCCGTTGGTCGCTTCGCGCATGGCCAGCACCGCGGCTTCCAGCCGGCGGTCGAATGGCAGCTTGAAGTAACGCCAGTAGGGGATGGGAAGCAAGGAGCGGCGCGACGTGCCCTCCATGATCAGTTCAAGCTGCTGCTGCACCACGTCGTCGCCATGCTCGATGGTGTTGACTTCCTCGCCGAAGGCCAGGCCGGCAATCACGTCCACCGTATAGCGTTTCAAATCGGCGCTCAGGGCGATGGTGCGGCCTTCCTGCGCGGCCTGCGCCCAGCGCGCCTGCAAGCGCGCTCCAACACGGGCCAGCAAGGGAAAGTAAGCCTTGATCGCGTGCGGCGCAAAGGCCTGCATCACCATCTTGCGCTGGTTGCGCCATGCTGCCCCTTCGGCCAGGAAGACGCCGGGAACGCCGCCCAGCTCATCCGACACTTCCGCCGTGATGCTGGGGCGGCGGAAGCCATCGGGGCGATCGCGCAGCACGGCGTTGATCTGCGCCGTGTCGGTGAGCACCAGCACGGGCTGGCGGCCCACGCCCATGCGGAACACCGGCCCGTAGCGCTGCGCCATCGCTTCTACGTCGGCGTGGACTTTGCGCGGCCGCAGTTGCAGCGCGTTGCCAATGAAGGGCAGGCCCTTGGGGCCGGGCAGGTCGGAGAGTGTGCGCAAGGCGCTTGCTGCTGGGGTAGTTGTCGTGTCCATGAAGTTCAGTATGCGCCGGTCGTGCGGGGCGGTCTTGAACATTTGCGACATGGGCTACAATGTCCGGCATGTTGCCAATTAGTAAATTCATCGTTCCGCGCCGTTCGCTCGCTTCCTGCGTGCGGGCGATTGTCGTGCGCAGCACCGTTGGCTGCGAGCTGGCCGATGAACAGCGCCTGAACCGCTACCCGGCAACCGAATTTCCCTCACTCTTCCTTCAGGTGCGCGGCGAATCCGTCATGGTCGAACCGTGGGCGCCGGAATTGGTGTGCCCCGAAGGCGGCGCTCTGCTGTCGGGAGGCCAGGCGCGGCCAACGGTGAGCGGCAATCCCGGCCCAACGCACTTCATGACAGTGCTGTTCTTCCCCGATGCGCTGCACCGGCTGACGGGCATCGACATGAGCACCATTGTCGACCAGTTCCTGCCGCTGGACGGCTTGCTCGATGGTGAATGGCGGCAGCTGGCGCAGCGCATGGTGGCGGCGGCCAGCGACGATGCTCGCGTGGCGATGCTGGAAGAATTCCTGGAGCCGCGCTGGCAGGCGGTTCGCAAGGGCGGGGCTTTCGACGGGGCGATGGGCGACTGGGTGCGCCGCCTTGAAGCGCAAGCCGCGGCAGCGGGCATAGGCCGCAGCGTGCGCATGGCGGAGCGCCGCGTACGCGAATGGGCGGGACAGCCGCTGCGTCGGCTGCGCCGTTCCTACCGCGCGGAGCAATCGTTTTTCGCCGCACGCGAAGCTGCGCTGAAAGGCAAAGTGTCGCTGGGCGATGTGGCGCAGGTGGGAGGTTATTCCGACCAGTCGCATATGAACCGCGAGGCGCGTGAAATGACCGGGCTCAGTCCCGGAGAGATCCTGCGGCGTTTGCAGGATGATGAGACTTACTGGATTTACCGTATCTGGAATTAGTGCGGCAAGTCGTAGTCGTAATCAGCCAGGATGCGGCGGTAGGTGCCGTCGGCCTTCATTGATTCCAGCGCCGCCTTCCAGCGCGCCAGCTCTGCGGGCGGAACGTCGGGCGAGGCGGCGAGATGGATCTCCGCCCGGCGCAGCACGGCACCGCGCCGCAGCGCCGATACAGGCAGGTTTTCCGATGCCTGCGCGCGCTTGATTGAGTTCCACACCCCGACCCAGGCGTCGATACGGCCCACGGCCAGCTTGCGTGCATTCAGCTTTTCCTCGGCCACCGCTTCAAGATGGGTGAAGCCTTCACGTTCGGCGATATCGAAGGCCATGCCCCCGCGCAGGCCGCCGATCGACAGCTCGCGCACGGAGCCGACGGAGCTGATATCAAGGGGGGAATCCTGGCGCGTGACGATCAGGACATCGTCTTCCAGCAGCTTGATTTGCCACTGGAAGTAGGGTTCGCGGCTGACGTTGCGTCCCAGCGGCAGCAGCACCATTGGCCCGGCACGCGCCGTTTCAATGGAGCGCATCTGCGGCATCAGGTCGATCGGTCTCGTGTAACCGACCCTGTATGCCATCTCGGACACCAGGGCGCAACTTACGCCGCCAACGCCTTTATCCCTGATCTCGCAAAAGCCCGGGATCATGCCGGCTATGAGGCGCAGCACTTCCGCCCGTGCCGGCATGCACAGGCACAGTGCCAGCAGCAAGAGCATGCGGCGCGAAGCATCCATTGGTCCAGTTTGCTCCGCGCTTGTCAGCTCGTCAAGGCGATATAATCGGCACGCCATGACAGATTTTGACGATGACGAACAGCTGGTGACTGAGTTGGGCCTTGCGGCCCGCGGCATTGAGCTGGCAAAGCAGGAAGGCCGCGTATTCCTGCGCTTCACCGGTTCGGTGGAGCTGGACGGCCTTTACATTCCTTACGACCTGGTGCCGCAGCAAGGCGTGCTGGCCAAGCCTTCCAAGTGGCGCAAGCTGGAACGCGACGGTCGCGCGGCCTTGCTGCTGGAACGCGGCAGCGAAACGGCGCAGGCAGCGCTGCATGCCGACGTGGTGGCTTTCGCCGCCGATTTGCGCGAAGAGTGCGACGACTACGGCATGGCGCCAATGGACTTCCTGCATGCGCTGGAAGACATGCAGACTTCCGAGCCGGCCGGCCTGGTGTTCGACCGCATCCGCCAGCGCCTGGAGCATGCGGTGGAGCGCCACCGCGAAGAGCGGCATGCCGAACGCACCCGCCAGAGCATCAACCTGGCCGAATATCCGGACACCTTCGACGTAGCGCGCCGCCTGCCGCGCAAATTCATTGCACTGCTCGGGCCGACCAATTCCGGCAAGACGCACAAGGCGATGGAGGCCCTGGCCAAGGCGCGCAGCGGCGTCTACCTTGCGCCGCTGCGTTTGCTGGCTCTGGAAAACTATGAGCGCCTGCAAGCCTCCGATCCCGACTTGAAGGTCAGCCTGATCACAGGCGAGGAGCGCCGCATCGAAGAAGGCGCGACCCACGTCGCCAGCACGGTGGAAATGCTCGACACCCGCACCCAGGTCGAAGTGGCCGTGATCGATGAAATCCAGATGCTGGCCGATCGCGACCGGGGCGCAGCCTGGACTGCCGCCGTCTGCGGCGCCCCGGCGCGCACCGTTTACCTGGTGGGCGCCGCTGAAGCACGCCGCGCGGTGGAAGCCCTGGCCGAGCGCCTCGAATGCGAACTCGAAGTGCATATCCTGAAGCGCAAGGCGCCGCTGGGCATGGAACCGTCCGCCGTGCGCAAGCTCAAAGGCCTGCGCAAGGGCGACGCCGTGATCGCGTTTTCCCGCCGCGAAGTGCTGATGTGGCGCGATATGGTGACCGAAGCCGGTCTCTCCGTCGCCACAGTGTACGGCAACCTGTCGCCGGAGGTGCGGCGCGCGCAGGCGCAGCGTTTCCGCGACGGCCAGGCGGATGTAGTGGTCGGCACCGATGCCATCGCCATGGGCCTGAACCTGCCTATCCAGCGCGTGGTGATGACCACCACAGTCAAATACAACGGCTACGAGGAAGAAGAAATCCCGGCCGCGCTGGCGCGCCAGATCGCCGGCAGGGCAGGGCGTTACGGCGTGCATGAGGAAGGCCATGTCGCCGGCTACGACGACGAAACGCATGGCGTGATGCGCTCCCTGCTCAAGGAGAAGCTGCCGCAGATTAAAGCCACCGGCTTCGCTGTCGCGCCGACACTGGAACACCTGCACCGCATTGCAGCCGTTACCGGCGAGGATTCGCTGGCGCGCCTGCTCAAGCGATTCGTGCATAACATCGACGTGCCGGATGGCTTCTTCTTCCCGCGCATCACCGAGGAACAGTTCGAGCGCGCCGAGTGGCTGGACACTTTGCCGCTGTCGGTGGCGGACAAGTTCGCACTTTCGCTGGTGCCGATTTCGGCCAAGGTGGTGACGCTTCAAAAGGCCTGGGAACATTGGTGCGTTTCCCTGTCGCGCCAGCGCGTAACCCACCTGCATCCGGAGCAGAACCCGCTGAAATGGATGAACCTCCAGGAAGCGGAAGACGCCTGCCGCCTGTATTCCGCCTACGCCTGGATCGGCTACCGCCTGCCGGAGTATTTCCCCGATGTGGCGCAGGCGCTGGACCTGTCGCGTTCCGCCTCCGAACGGGTCGACTCCATCCTGCAAGACCAGAACGCCGCCAACCGCCGCCGCCAGCCCAAACGCTTCCGCCATTGAGACGGCACGCGCTGATGGGGGGATAGCAAGTTTGCAAGCCTGCTGCTAACATGCGGCAGGTTTGACTTTCTATTGGCGCACCAATGCAGGATCAATCGACGCAGCGGGATTACTGGCTTTGCCAACTGGCGGGATGGGGCGGTATGACGGCCATCGGCTTGCTGTCCTCATCGCAGAGCGACCTGGAACAGGCAACGCAGTTTGCGCTTGCCAAGACGTTTTGCATGGCGACTGGCTTCGGCCTGTCGCACCTTTGGCGGCTGCACTTGAAGCGGCGCGCATGGCTGGCCGGTACAACGGCGCCTTTGGGGAAGCTACTGGCGGGCCTCTTGCTGCTGGCCGCCTTGCAAACGGGCTTCCTGCTGCTGGCTGACCAGTTGTTCCGCGGCGGCGCTCTCCTGCGGGATCCCGGCACCAGGCTGGTGGATTACGCCCTGCTGGTCGTGCTCTGGTTCGCAGCCTTCGCTGCATGGACCCTTTGTTATGCGGCAGCCCTGGCGCGGCGGCGCGCCCGCCAGGCGGAGCTGGAGCGCCTGGAGCTGGAGGTGAGCGCCAAGGATGCCGAGTTGCGCGCGCTGCAATTCCAGGTCAATCCGCATTTCTTCTTCAATAGCCTGAACAGCATTCGCTCGCTGGTGCACGAGGATGTGCAGGCAGCGTCCCACGCTCTTGGACAGCTGGCGGGAATGATGCGCCAGCGACTGCAAGCAGGGGACGCCGGCACTATTACTTTGGCCGAGGAATTGGCAGCGGTCAGCGCCTACCTTGGCATCGAGAAGCTGCGCTTTGAAGAACGCCTGGTGGTCACCTTCGATGTCGACCCGGACCTGGTTGCAACGCCGCTGCCGCCGATGGTGGTGCAAACTTTGGTGGAGAACGCGGTCAAGCACGGCGTGGAACGCATGGTGGCGCCGTGCCAGATCAGGATCAGCGCCCATCTCGACGCCGACGGCATGGTCAAGGTGGACGTGCGCAACCAGGGCCGCCTCGCGGCCACCAGCAGTTCAACGCGCATGGGCTTAGCCAACGCGGTGCGGCGCCTGGCGCTGCAATGCGGCCCGCGCGCAAGCTGCGTCCTCGTCGAAGAAGACGGTTGGGTGCGTGCTACGGTAAGCCTGCCAAAGGGGACAGCTTGAGAGTAGTCATCATCGACGACGAGCGCCCGGCGCGCAATGAGTTGCGCCGCCTGCTTGACGACCATCCTGAGGTTGACGTGGTTGCCGAAGCGGCCTGTGTGGCCGATGGTGTGCATGCCATCCGCGCCATGGCGCCGGACCTGGTTTTCCTCGATATCCAGATGCCCGACGGTACCGGCTTTGATTTGCTGGCCGCGCTGGAGAATCCGCCGGCCGTCATCTTCACTACTGCCTGGGACAAGTTTGCGCTGAAGGCGTTCGACGCCAACGCCATCGACTACCTGCTGAAGCCAATCGAGGCGCCGCGTTTGGCGCAGGCGCTGCAAAAGCGCAGCATCGGTGCGGAGCCGAAGCCGGCAAAGGCGAACGACGGCAAGGTCTTCATGCAGGACGGCGAGCGTTGCTGGTTTGTGGATATGGAGCAGATCGTGCTGTTCGAGTCGGAGGGCAATTACACGCGCGTCTACTTCGACAATAACCGGCCCTTGCTGCTGCGCTCACTGAGCCAGCTGGAAGAGCGGCTCGATCCGCAGCATTTCATGCGGGTCAACCGCCGCCACATCGTCAACCTGCGCTTCGTGACCGAGGTAGGGCCGTCGCCGGCAGGCGGCTTGATACTGCAGCTGGAAGGCGGCTTGAACGTCGACATGTCGCGTCGCCGCGCCGTCGAGTTCAAGCAGCTCAAGAAGCTTTAATTCCGGCCTTCGACGGCTTTGCGGTTATCGCCCGGTACGCGGTCGATCAGCAGCTGGCGCGGATCCAGCGCGACTTCGGTTGGCCGTTCCGCCACCGTCAGCACCACGCGCGACTCGCCAGAAGGCAGCACACGCTGTGTGGCCTGCAGCTGGCGGCTGCCCGCAAACACGGCCAGTTCAACCGGTTCATCGTAAGCACGCGCGGTTTCCTTGCCATGGCCGTCCGCCTCGGTCTTCGCCAGGCGCAGGGTCACTTCAAGGTCCCAGCGGCCATCGGCTCGCTTGCTGGTGCTGGCCGACACCACACGGTTGTCATAGAACACAATGCGTTCGAACAGGTCCGTCACCAGCGACTGGCTTGCGGCCGGCGTTTCCGCGCGGATGAAGTCGAGCAGTTCCTTGCTGCTGGTGTAAGGCGTACTGCGGTAGCGGGTGGCTTCGAGGAAGCGCTTGATGGCGCGGTTCAGGGCTTCCTCGCCGATGACGGTGCGCAGGCGGTAGAAGGCCAGGCTCGCTTTGCGATATTGCAAATAGATCTGGCTTTCGTTGCGTACCAGCGGCTGTTCCTCCGCGCCTTCGGCAGTGCGGCCGCGCAGGTACTCATCCAGGTCGAAGCGCAGGACGCTGCGTACATGGTCGGCGCCACGGTACTTTTCCAGCGCCATCAGGGCCGAATATTCCGCCAGCGATTCCGTCACCAGGCCGCCGCCCTGCATATTGGCGGCGATGGCCTGGTCGCCCCACCACTGGTGCGCCAGTTCGTGGGCGGTGACGTAGAACACGTGGTCGGCGGCCGCCGGGTCGCGCAGGTCGCTGATGAAGCCCAGAGATTCAGAGAACGGGGTGAGCGTCGGGAAGGCGCGCGCATAGCTCTGGTACAGCGGCGTTTCGGCGATGCGCACTTCGGCATAAGGATACGGGCCGAAATTGGCGGTGTAGTATTCCAGCGCGCCCTTGGCGCCCTCGATCATGCGGCCGACGTTGTAGGCGTGCTTGCTGTCGTAATAGACCGTGATCGGCACGCCGCGCCATTGATCGCGTTTGACCTCCCAGCGCGCGGACAGGTAGCCGAAGAATGGCAGCACCTGGTGCTCCATCTTGTAGTGGAAATAGCGGCGGCCGTTACGTTCCCAGCTCTTCACCAGCGCGCCGGGAGCCAGGGCTACCTGGTCGGCACTGGTCGATACCGTGGTCTCGAAGTCGATCATGTCGGCGTCGATGCCGAACAGCTTCCAGTAGTTCTTCGACTGCGCTTCGCGTTCCTCCAGCTTGGGCATGCGGTGTGCTACGTCCAGGCCGCGCGCCTTGCGGGTCTTGTCGTCCTCCAGCTCCATCGACTGGTTGTAGCCGAATTTTGGGAAGAAGTCTTCGAAGGCGAAGGAAGTGCCGTTCTTGTTGACGGCAATCGGTTTGCCGTCGGCGGTGAAGCCCTTGCGCGCTACGTCGACGACGAAGTCGAAGTCCATGCTGGCGCCTGGGGCCAGTGGCTGGTCCAGCTGCCAATCCATCACGCCGTAGGTTTTATCGTCGCGCAGCATGCGGCCGGCCTGCAGGCGAGGGAAGCGCGTTTCGCCGCGCAGGTCGGTCTGGATGCGCAGCACTTTCATCGCGGCCTGAGTCTTGTTTTGCAAGACATAGTGACCGCGGATGCGCAGCGACTGGGTGTCCGGGAAGATGTCGACGTCGGCGCGGATGCCGGTCAGGCTTGGCATAGGCAGGTTCATGTCCTGGCGATAGGCCTTCTCATAGCCGGCGCGGTAGTCCAGCCATGCCTGGCTGGAACGGTAAGGGTTGAGGACCTCGGTGTTGTAGTAGATCCAGCCGCCCGTGCCTGCGGCTGCGGCCAGGCACAGCGCGGTTGCAACACCGCGCGCCCGGCTAGCGGCGCACAGCAAGCCAACTGCCAGCAAGGCCCAGTAAAGCACGAACCAGGACCAGCCGCCCAGGTAATGGCCGTAGCCGTTCACGTCGGAGTAACGCAGGGTCGGCAAAGCAGCGAAAATCGCCAGTGGATGTTCGATGCCCATGCCGCGCAGCAGCGGGCCGGATGCGAGCAGGGCGATGCCCAGCGCGTAGCCGATGAATTTATTGCCCACCAGGAGTTGCAGGGCCAGCAGGGCGATAGCCAGCAGCAGGAAATAGGCCGAGGCAATCAGCGTACCCTGGGCGTAGAGCGCCAGGTCGACCGGCGCACCTCCCACCGCCAGCTGGATGCCGATCGCGGCCAGCACACCCGTGAACAGGAAGGCCAGCACCACGGCCGCCAGTGCGCCGCCCTTGGCCAGCAGCGGCGCCCAGCGCGGCACCGGCAGCGCGCCGGTCAGGCCGTCGATGCGGGCCTGGCGGTCCCGGTGCACCAGCTCACCGGCGAAGAACAGCAGCACGATCACCAGCATATCGTTCATGCCGCCCGCCAGCTCTTCGAGCATCAGGCGAGTCAGCGGGTAGGGCGTGCTGTCGAAGCGCATTCCGCCGATCGTATAGTTGGCGAAGAAGTTGGCCATGGCCAGGAGCTGCATGACCAGGAAGGGCAGGCTGCGCAGGATGGAACGCGCGTCGGCGCGCAGTAGGCTGGCGGCTTGAAGCCAGCCGGTTTTGCCGCTGAAACGAGGTTCGGTGCGCGGCAGCGGACGGGCGGCGACGGCGACAGGACGCGGCATGCCTTGTGGTTGGGCGGCTGCGGTGGCGCGCTGCTTGCGCCAGCCGCGCCCGGTGCCGGCGCGCAGTGGCTTGAACAGCAGGACGGTCAGGCCGAACATGGCCAGCGCGAGGACGCTCCACAGCAGGCGGTTGGCCAGCAGCGCGCCTTGCAGTGACGGCAGGTGGGCATTGGTGTCGGCGCTGGTGAAATAGCGCGTGGCCTGGGCCAGTACGCGTACGCCGAATGGGTCAAGCAGTACGGCCAGCGCTTCGCTGTCGGCGCGGCCGCCAAGGAAGCCGGCGATGCCCCACAGCGAAATGAAACCCAGCACGCCCACGTACACCATCATCATCGACCGCGTGGTGGCGGCCAGCAGCATCAGCAGGGCCGATACGAACAGCAGGTTAGGTACAGCATAGACGAAGAAGCCCCAGGCATAAGTCTGGAGCGAAAATGGTCCAAGGCGTGCGGGATCGATGCCGGGCATGCGCGAGCCGATCATCATGGCCACGGTGATCAGCGCGAACACCAGCAGGCAGGCCGAAAAGCCCGCCATGAAGCGGCCCAGGAGGTAGTCGATCTTGCGCATCGGCGTCGCGAACAGCAGGTCGGCCATGCCGGCCTCGCTATCGCGCAGCAGCGCCCCTGCGACGAAGAAGGTCACCAGGAAGAGGGCCATGATGCTCAACACGCCCATCTGGTTGACGATTACCACGGGCGCATTCAGGTGCGCATTGCCGATGCTGCCGCCGATGCGCGCTGTTTCGCTGCTGGCGGAAATGAAGGCCAGCAGCATCAGCGGCAGGGTGCTGAGCCACAGCAGGGGCTGGCGCAAGTGGTAGCGCAGGTCGAAGGAGAAGAATGTTTTCCACATAATGCGTTCCTCAGGCGGCTTCGCGCAGTTGCAGGAAGTAGACGTCTTCCAGGCCCGGTTCGACTTGGGTGAAGCCGGTATCCGGCTGGCGGTCGGCGTAGATATTGACCTGCGGCTTGCCGCCGACCAGGCGCGAAGACAGCACGGTGAAGCGCTGCTGCAGCTCCGGCAGCTGCGCATCGCTCACCGCGCCGCGCCAAATGCGGCCGCGCAGCGTCGCGATCGCGGCTTTCGGCTCGCCTTCCACCAGCACCCGGCCCTTGCCGATCACCGCCATGCGCGTGCACAGGTCGGTCACGTCTTCCACGATATGTGTGGACAGGATCACGATCACCTGCTCGCTGATGCGCGCCAGCAGGTTGAGGAAGCGGTTGCGTTCATCCGGGTCCAGGCCGGCGGTCGGTTCGTCGACGATCACCAGGCGCGGTGCGCCGAGCAGGGCTTGCGCAATACCGAAGCGCTGGCGCATGCCGCCCGAGTAGCTGGCGACGGCCCGCTTGCGTGCGTCCCACAGGTTGGTCTGGTGCAGCAGTGCTTCCACCGCGTCCTTGCGCTCGCCGCGCTGGGTCAGGCCCTTGAGGATGGCGAAATGGTCCAGTAATTCCAGCGCGCTGACTTTCGGGTAGACGCCAAAGTCCTGCGGCAGGTAGCCAAGCTTGCTGCGCAGCGCCTGTGGATCGGCCAGGACGTCCACGCCGTCCAGGTGGATGCTGCCGCTGTCAGGTTCCTGCAGTGTGGCGATGGTGCGCATGAGGGTGGATTTGCCGGCGCCGTTCGGCCCGAGCAAGCCAAACAGGCCGGTCGGGATATCGAGGCTGATGTCGTTGGTGGCATGGACGCCGTTGGCGTAGGTCTTGTTCAGGTGGCGAAGCGTGAGCATGGCTGTTTCCAAAAGAGTGGGAGACAGCATGAAGGCTAAACAGGCAGGCCCCGGCCCGCCAGCGCGCCGATACGAACGCGCGTTATACGTGACGAGCGGTAAAAATCCGGGATGAACGGCGCACGGCCTCCAGGCGCTCTTGCAGGTAAGTGCTAAGGCGCGGATGCTGGCTGAATGCCACGTTGAAGCGTATGTGCCGGTCCGGGACGTCATTGGCCGAGAATGCGGCGCCGCGCATCAGCAGGATCTTGTTGCGATAGGCGTCCTGCACCAGCAGGTCGACGTCCAGGCCTTCCGGCATGGTGCCCCACAAGAAAATGCCTGCGTCGCCGGGCTGTTCGAACTGCACGCCTGCCGCGCTTAACTGGCGCGCACTGGCGGTGCGTGCCGCCATGATCTTGCGTTGAAGCCGATCCAGGTGTTTGCGCAGGTTGCCGGCCCTGAGCACTTCGAGCAGCACATATTCATTCAGCGCCGGTGTCGTCATGACCGAATGGATCTTGGTCCGCATCAGTACTTTGAGCAGGGCAGGGGCGGCGGCCACATAGCCCATGCGCAGTGCAGGGCTAAGCGCCTTGCAGAAGCTGGAATAGTAAATGACGCCATCGAGGCCGGAAAGCGACGCCAGGCGGGTGCTTTGGGCTTGCTGGAAGTGGCCGTGCACGTCGTCCTCGGCGATCAGGAAGCCGTATTGCTGCGCCAGGATCAGGACCTTGTGCAAGTTGGCAGCGCTGCTGCTCCAGCCGGTCGGGTTGTGCAAGGCCGTTTGCACGAACAGCATACGGGGACGGTGCTCGCGGCAGGCGGCCTCCAATGCGTCCAGGTCCAGGCCGTCGGCGCGCCGCTTGATCGGCACCAGGCGTATGCCCTCCTGGCGCAACCTGCCGAACATCAGGAAAAATCCAGGGTCTTCCACCAGCACCGTATCTCCCGGTTGCAGGAAACTGCGGCAAATCAGGTCGATCGCATGGGTGCCGCCAAAAGTGGTGAGGATCTGCCCAGCATCGATGGGGGCGCCGATGCCTTGCAAGAGCAGCGCAATGTGCTCACGCAATTCAGGCAGTCCCTGTGGCGGGCAGCGCGAAGCCATGCCGGCGGTGCTATTGGAAATGGCCCTTTGTACCGCGATCGCTGGAACGGCGTCCTGCAGCCAGGTGGGCGGCAACGCGCCGCTACTGGCCAGCAAAACGCCGGCTCGCTGGTCATGCGACTGCTGCACCAGCCAGACGGGTTCCTGTTCGTCGCCCGCTTCCAGTGCGGCTTCGTCAGGCGAGTTGTGGCCGTCGTCGCTCCTTGCGCGCACATAAAATCCCGCCGTGCCATGCGAATCGATAATGCCTGCCGCGACCAGCCTGTCATAGGCCAGGACGACGGTATTGGTGCTGACCGCAAGTTGCGTGGCCAGCTGGCGTATCGACATGAGCTTGGCGCCGGCGGACAGCGCGCGGCTCTCGACCAGCTGCCGCAGCTGGTCCTCAATCTGCTTGGACAGGGCAACGGGAGATGAACGGTCGATGGAGAACATTCCGGGAGTCTAGCGCAAAAACATGGTGGCCAGGATGAACAGGATGCCGCCCATGGCCAGGTTGAATGCGCGCTGCATGTGCGGGTCTTTCAGCCAGCGGCGGATCGATATGCCGAACAGGGCCCAGGTGGCGTTGCATGGCGCCCCCACCAGCGCACCGATCACCGAGGCTTGCAGCGCATTGGCGACCGTGTCCTGTCCCGCGGGCATGAAGACCGAGGCCACGGTGATCGCCTTCAGCCAGCTTTTGGGATTCAGCGCCTGGAAGACCGTCGCCTGGAAAAACGACACCGCCTTTGGGGCTTGCGTGCCATCCACTGAGGCTCCGCTGAGCTTCCAGGCCAGGTAGATGAGATACAGCGCACCTGCGATGCGCAGCACCTGTTGCGCCAAGGGATATGTCACGAAGACGCTTCCCAGTCCCACGCACATCAGCATGGTTTGCACGAACAGGCCGGCCTGGATGCCGAGAATGACAGGTACGGCGCCGCGGCCGCCGAAATTCGCACCGGTGATGGCGAGCATGAAATTATTCGGTCCGGGCGTGGCCGACATGACGAGGCAATAGGTGGCCAGGGGCAGGAGTTCGGTCATGGTGTGCAATTCGCAGTGGAGGAATGGCACCAGTCTAGGAATGCGGCGCAGATCGGACAAGATACAAGGCCTGGGTAATGGCCTCATGCTGTATCAGTCGGCGGACAGCTACAGTTCGCGGTTTGTGGGATGGGCATCCGTGTTGCATACGGCGCGGTTGCGGCCTGCTTCCTTGGCGGCGTACAAGGCCTGGTCGGCCAGCGCGTACACCTGTTGCAGGTCCGGCCTGGTACCGGTGGCGATGCAGGCAATGCCGAACGAAGCGGTAACAACGCCGGGTGGATTGCCGGCATGGGCGATGCCCAGTTGCTCGATTTTGGCGCGCACGGCCTCGATCACCCGCATCGCCGCATCGCTGTCCGCTGCTTCGAAGATCAAGCCAAATTCCTCGCCACCCAGGCGGAAGACGAAATCGGAAACGCGCTGCAGGGAATTGCGCAGCACCTGCGCCACTTGCTGCAGCACCTGGTCGCCAGCCGGATGGCCGTAAGTATCGTTGTAGCGCTTGAAGTTGTCGATGTCCAGTATGCACAGCACGAACATGCCACGGCTGCGGCGCGCGCGCCGGAATTCCGATTTGAATATAGCGTCGAACTGGCGGCGGTTATGCAGACCAGTCAGGGCGTCGGTTACAGCCAGGGTTTCCAGCTTCAGGTTCAGGTCGATTAGCAGGATGGCGACGAACACCGTCAGCACGCCGCCGAACAGCATGGCGCTGACCGAGCCGATATTGAGCCGGCTGGCGATGCGCCGCCCCTCGGCTTCGCTGTAACGGGCCTGTGAAGCGTTGTCTGCGATATTGGCGTCGATATCCTTCAATAAGTCTTCGAAAAAGGGACCGAACTGCTTGATCTCGAAGTCTTCGACAGCGTTGTATTCGCCATGGTTCAGCAGGACCACCATATGGTCGACCATGCGCTGGTACTCGGGCAGGCGGGTACGGATCCTTTCGGCCAGCCTGCGTTCATTGTCCGAGCTGATACCGGCAGGGTAGTAGTGCTTCCACGAGCTTTCGATGTCTTCGCGCGCTTCCTGCAAAGTGGGCAGGGTCTCCATCAAGAGGTCGTCCTTGTTACGGTACGACTGCGCGCGCCAGATCTCCATGCGGGTGCGCAGCATATTCCTGCTGATGATGGAAACGTCGTTGATGGGGGAGGTGTTCTGGTTGTACATGACGTCCAACCGTGAGCTCAGGTTGGACATGCCCCAGATGCCGAAGGCGCCGTTTGCAATGACCAGCGCAAACAGGACTGCGAAGCCGACGACCAGTTTGGTCTTGATGCTGATTGAGCGGAGAAGTCCCATCACATGCTCCTGGCGAGCAGAAACAAAAAAGCCTCGTCCGAAGACGAGGCTTTCCTGTTCATTCTGGTAGGCCGTGCGGGGCTCGAACCTGCGACCAACGGATTAAAAGTCCGCTGCTCTACCAACTGAGCTAACGACCCGAAAGAGGCCGTATTATATACGTGCTTCCCGCCGTTTGCCAAGTGGCTTTTTTTCATGTCATCCCATCGCGGTCACTTTGAGCACTTCTTCCGCTGTAGTGACGCCATCGCGCACCTTGAGGGCGCCAGCAATGCGCAGCGGCTTCATGCCTTCGGCCACGGCTTGCTTGCGCAGGGCGGTGATGTCGGCTTCTTCCTGCATCAGCGCGTTGAAGGACTCGCTCGTGGTCAGCAGCTCGTAAATGCCGGTGCGGCCGCGGAAGCCGGTCTGGCGGCATTCAGGGCAGCCTACCGGGCGGTAGATTTGCTCTGGCTTGTCAATATTCCAGCCGCCGCTCAAGCCATTCCAGACATCGTCGTTGATCTCGCCGCCGGCTACTTTGCACTCCGCGCACAGGGTGCGCACCAGGCGCTGCGCCATGATGCCGATCAGCGTCGCTTCCAGCATGTAATAGGGCACGCCCAGTTCCAGCAAGCGCATCACGGCCGACGGCGCGTCGTTGGTGTGCAGGGTGGACAGCACCAGGTGGCCGGTCAGCGCGGCCTGGATAGCCATTTCCGCCGTTTCAAGGTCTCGGATCTCGCCGACCATGATGATGTCCGGGTCCTGTCGCATCAGGGCGCGCACGCCGTCGGCGAAAGTCAGGTCGATGCCGGGCTGCACCTGCATCTGGTTGAAGGAAGCTTCCACCATCTCGATCGGGTCTTCCACGGTGCAGACGTTGACCTCCGGCGTAGCCAGCGCTTTCAGCGTCGTGTACAGCGTGGTGGTCTTGCCAGAACCGGTAGGCCCGGTGACCAGGATGATGCCGTGCGGGCGGTTGGTCAGCGAATCCCAGCGCTGCGCATCTTCCGGCGGGAAGCCCAGTTCCGGCAAGGTCTTCACCACCACGTCCGGGTCGAAGATACGCATCACCAGCTTTTCGCCGAAGGCAGTCGGCAGGGTCGACAAACGCAGCTCGATCTCCTGGCCGCCGGCGGTGCGGGTCTTGATGCGGCCGTCCTGCGGGCGGCGTTTCTCGATCACGTCCATGCGGCCGAGCAGCTTGATACGCGCGGTCATTGCGATCATGACCACGGCCGGCACCTGGTAGACCTGGTGCAGTACGCCGTCGATACGGAAACGGATCGTGCCGAGGTCGCGTTTTGGCTCGAGGTGGATATCGGAGGCGCGTTGTTCGAACGCGTACTGCCACAGCCAGTCGACGATATTGACGACGTGCTGGTCATTGGCGTCGACCGTCTTGTTCGATTTGCCCAGTTCAACCAGCTGCTCGAAGTTATTGCGCAGCGCCAGGTCCTGGCCGGTGTTCTTGTTGGCGTGTTTGATCGACTTGGCCAGCGAGAAGAACTGCGAGGTGTACTGCGAAATATCGAGCGGGTTGGAAATCACGCGCTTGATGATGCGGCGCGAAACCTTGGCGATTTCCGCTTCCCACTCCAGCGCGAATGGATCGGCGGTGGCCACGGTCAGCGTATCGGGCGTGATTTCCACCGGCAGGATATTGAAGCGCGCCGCGTAACTGGCCGACATCACGTCCGCCACTTTGGTGAAGTCGATCTTCAGCGGATCGATGCGGTAGAAGGACAGCTTGGCGCGCTGCGCCAGCCATTCGGTCAGCAGGTCGAGCGTCAGCAGCTTGCCTGTCTTGCTTGACACCAGCTTGCAGTGCGCTACAGCGCTCAGCGGATGCATGGCGCCCGGCGTATTGCGGATGATGCCCTGCGCCTGGGAATAATGCCCTTTGACTTCGGCTTTCTCGACCATTCCATCAGCCAGCAGCCAGGTGAAGATAATTTGCAGATCGAGTGCTTTTGCCATTTCTAACCTTATGCGAGTGCGGCTTTCAGTCCTTTGAGCCAGGACTTGGCGGGCAATTTGGTGTCGGCGACGATTTGCGCGGCGCGTTCGGCCAGCGCGGCGACGTCGATCGTGCGGCGGGTCTTGAAGGCGATCGCCACCACGTTCCCGTCATGCACCTCCGGCAGCGACACCACTTGCGCGAAGGCGAACTTCATCGCCTTCAGGTTCTTGGCGTAGCTCGGGTGGTCTCCGAACAGGTTGACGGTCATGATGCCATCGTCATTCAGGCAGGCGGCGCATGCCTGGTAGAACTCGGGCGTGTCCAGCACCGGGCCGCGTGCGGTGGCGTCGTACAGGTCGACCTGCAGCGCATCCAGCGTGCCTTGATTGTCCGGATTGGTGACGTAATCCATCGCATCCATTTCCACCACGTTCAGGCGGCCGTCGTTGTCAGGCAGCTTGAACATCGAATAGCAGATGCTGATTACGGACGGATTCAATTCCACCGTGGTCACTTTCGCGTCCGGGAAATACTTGTAGCAGAACTTGGTCAGTGCGCCAGTGCCCAGGCCTAGTTGGGCGATATGGGCCGGTGCATCGTTCCACAGCATCCAGGCATTCATCTGCTGCGCGTATTCCAGCTCCGGCCAGTCGGGCTTACGGATGCGCATCGCGCCTTGCACCCACTCGGTGCCGAAATGCAGGTAGCGCACGCCATCCAGCTCAGACAGGGTGATAGGGGCGAACTTGGGTTTTCGCGTCGCCGGACGCGAAGACTCTTCTTTTTCGATGGATTTACGTTTAATCAGCATGGCGGCATTATCACGCGTTATCTTGCTTGCAAGCAAGCGCACAAAATAAAAATGCCGGCCATCGCTGGCCGGCAGTCCGGGAAAGGGGAGAGATGGCCCGGATCTTAGTTATTCATTGGCTCGACATTCACGCGCAGGCGGATACGCTGGCCCGGGTCGTAGCTCATGAAGCTGGTGTAATTACGGCCGCGGTAATCATATTCCACGTTGTAGCCGGTGGTACGGGTCTCGAAGGCATCCACCATGCGGCACTGCTTCACAGCCTGCTCCTGCACGCCGGCTGGCTGCGCGTTCGAGTTCTGGGTACGGTCGCCGATCACGGCGCCGGCAATCGCACCGGCAGCGGTAGCGGCGGTCTTGCCGTGGCCGGAGCCAACCTGGCTACCCACCGCAGCGCCCAGCAGGCCGCCCAGGATGGAGCCGCCAACACCGCGTTCCTGCGGCTGCTGCACCTGGACGTACTCGGTGCGGCATTCCTGGCGCGGGCGGTTGATCTGCTCGGTCACCGGGGTGACACGGGTCACTCGGCCGTAGTCTTCAAAATCCGTTGCTTGTGCCTGTGCCAGGGGCAGGGCGCCGAGGCTCAAGGCTGCGAAAAACAGTTTAGTTTTGGCGTTCATTTTATTTACCTCGTTTATGGTTCTTGGGCAGTTCGCTGGTTTAATTTTGGAATTGCACGCCTAAATATTAACGCCGCTGCTTGTATCCTTGGGGGAAGTAAGGCAACAAAATGTAACCCCATGCTTTTGGGTTAATATGGTAAGTTTTTAACAAAACTTGCGTTAGGACTCACTTTCGGGTTGATTCATAGAGGACAACACGTTACCCTAATGGCGTGGAATCAGATTGACAGGGAGAAACGAAAGCTCCGGCCCCGGCGCATTGACCCGCCAGCGGCTTGTACTTCTGATAGGTCGAACTGAGGGAAAGATGAGTTTGTTGATAACTGTGCCGCCTAATTTAGTCCAGTCTATTCGCGCCTTCCGCGTGGCAGAGTTGCAGGACGAGGCAGCGCGCCTGGGACAGCACTTCTTGTATGCGCATTGCCATGCCGGCCTGACCAAGCAACAAGTCCTGGGCATTATTGCCGAGTCTTTCCATATCCCAAAGCCACACGCCAAAAATTTCGACGCACTGCGCGAGACCCTGACTGAAACCATGGCCAAGGCTGGCGAGCAGTCCGGCTTCCTGGCGGTCCTGGAGCAGTTGCCAAACACGCAAAAGTTCGACCGTGAAGCGCGCGAGTGCCTGCTGGATGTATTCCGTGATGCGGCCGATTTCTGGGCCGAAAAGAAAGTACCGTTCCGCGTCTTCTACTCCTTCGAATAAGCCTTAAATTTCCCTTGTCAGGTCTGCTGCATCGCAGCATAATGTCGCTTTGGCTCGCCTGAGCAGGTACAATGGCGGCCATGAAAAACATCGTCATCCTCATTTCCGGACGCGGAAGCAATATGGAAGCGGTGGTCCGTGCAGCTCAAGCCGAACAATGGCCAGCGCGCATTGCCGCCGTCGTCAGCAATAAGGCGGACGCCAAAGGCCTCGAATTCGCGGCCTCGCACGGCATCCCGACCGCAGTAGTCAGCAACAAGGATTACCCTAGCCGCGAAGCATTCGATGCTGCGCTGCAGGAAGTCATTGACGGCTTCAGCCCCGACCTCGTCGTGCTGGCCGGTTTCATGCGCATCCTCACGCCGGGCTTTGTCAGCCACTACGAAAACCGCATGCTGAATATCCATCCATCGCTGCTGCCGTTGTTCCCTGGACTGCATACGCACGAGCAGGCATTGGCATCCGGCGAAACCACGCATGGCGCCACTGTGCACTTCGTGACCGCCGAGCTGGATCATGGTCCGCTGGTGGACCAGGTTTCCGTGCCAGTCCTGCCGGGCGATACCGCCGATGTGCTGGCGGCGCGCGTGCTGGAACAGGAATGGGTCATGTACCCGCGCGCTATCCGCTGGTTCGTCGAAGGCCGCGTGCAGGTCGAGGATGGCAAGGTCAATATTGACCGCAACTAAATAAGAAAGAACACCATGCGTTTGCCACCATACGTCCTTACCAGCGCCGAAAACGTGCTGCGTGAAATCATGCGCTTCACCGCGCCCGCCGACACCACGTTGTCGTTCTTCTTCAAAGCGCACCCGAAGCTGGGCGGCCGCGAGCGCGGCGCCATCGCTGAAGCGGTGTACGCCGTGCTGCGTAACAAAGCCTTCTTCAGCGACCGCGCGGAAGCCGGTGTTTCCGGCGGCGCCACCATGCGCCGCCTTGTGTTGCTGGGCATGGCCGATGCCGTCGGTATCGACGCGCTGCCGGGCCTGTCGGAAGACGAATCCGAATGGCTGAAGCGCCAGCTGGAAATCGACCGCTCCCTGCTGCACAAATCGATGCGCGCGAATATGCCGAAATGGCTGTTCGACAAGCTGTCCGCCCAATACGGCGAAGATGAAACCCTGGCCCTGGCCGATGCGCTGAACACGCCAGCCCCGCTGGACCTGCGCGTCAACGCCATGAAGACTGACCGTGATGCCGTAATCGCTGAGCTGGCGACGGCACCGATCATTGCCGAACCGACCCCGTTCTCCCCACTCGGCCTGCGCCTGCGTAAAAAGCCAGCGCTGCAAAACCTGCCGCTATTCAAATCCGGCGCGATTGAAGTGCAGGACGAAGGCAGCCAGCTGCTGGCACAAATCCTCGGCGCCAAGCGCGGTGAGATGGTGGTGGACTTCTGCGCCGGCGCCGGCGGCAAGACCCTGGCCCTGGGTGCACAGATGCGCAACACCGGTCGCCTGTACGCCTTCGACGTATCCGAGAAGCGTTTAGCCAAGCTGAAGCCGCGCCTGGCGCGCTCCGGCCTGTCGAACGTGCATCCGGTCGCCATCGCCCACGAACGCGATGCCAAGGTCAAGCGCCTGGCAGGCAAGATCGACCGCGTGCTGGTGGACGCGCCATGCTCCGGCATGGGCACGCTGCGCCGCAACCCGGACGTGAAATGGCGCCAGGACGAAAGCGCGATCGCCGAAATGCACGAAAAACAAGTCTCGATCCTGGACGGCGCCGCGCGCCTGGTCAAAGGCGGCGGCCGCCTGGTGTACGCCACCTGCTCGCTGCTGAACGAAGAAAACGACGCCGTAGCCGCGAACTTCATCGCCACCCACCCCGACTTCGAGCTGGTCCCAATGAGCAAGGTGCTGGCCGAGCAAAAAATCGCCAACCTCGAAATGGGCGACTATTTGAAACTGCTGCCGCACAAGCACCAAACCGACGGCTTCTTCGCCGCCGTCTTCGAACGCAAGCCGATGGCCAAGCCAGCCAAGGCCGACGAAGAATAACAACAGCCCAGCCCGTGTCCCACCTTGGGGTCACACCCGAAATGGGACACGGGCACGGCCGTAACATTGCAGAGCTCGTGTCTCGAAACGGGTGTGACCCCATGGTGGGACACGGGCTCGACCATAAGGAGAAAGTCGAACGATGCCGTTGGCGAATTTGCTGAATGATCTTCTGGGGGACCTGCGCGATCCGGGCCTGATGTGGCAAGTGGGTGCGATCGTGTTGTCCATCTTGCTGGGCTGGTCGCTCTCGCGCGTCCTGTTCCGTGGCGTGAAGGCACGGGCGGGGCAGAACGATGTGGCGCGTTTTGGACTGGAGAGCTTCGGCCGCGTAGTCGGGCCGCTGGCCATTGTGACGCTGCTGTGGGGCGCGCAAAAGTTGCTGGAGCATTACTCCCTGCACACCAACCTGTTCAAGGTTGCAGTTCCGATCTTCAGCTCGCTGGCGGTGATACGCTTCGGCTTCTATATGCTTCGCCGCGTCTTCGCGCGCGGTGGCGTGGTGGGAGAGGGCCTGCAAACCTTCGAGAAGGTGTTCCAGCTGCTGGTCTGGCTGGCCTTCGTGCTCTATATCACGCATCTGTGGGACGATATCTTCCGCTGGATGGAAACCACCCACGTGCCGATGGGACGTGACAAGGCTTCCATCGCCGACTTGCTGCAGGGTGCTATCTCGGTGGTTGTGCTGCTGTTGCTGGCGATGTGGGCCGGCACTGCGCTGGACGAGCGTTTGATGCACATCCAGTCGCTGCACTCCAACCTGCGCGTCGTGCTGGCGCGCATGGGGCGTGCGCTGCTGTTGCTGTTCGCGGTCCTGGTCAGCATGAAGCTGGTTGGGCTGGACTTGACTGCGCTCTCCGTCTTCGGCGGTGCGCTCGGCGTCGGCCTTGGTCTCGGTCTGCAGAAAATCGCCAGCAACTACATCTCCGGCTTCATCATCCTGCTGGACCGCAGCCTGACCATCGGCAATGTGATCACGGTGGATAAGTACACCGGCCAGGTCACGCAGATCAACACGCGTTACACCGTGCTGCAAGGGACCGACGGCGTGGAAGCCATCATCCCGAACGAAATGCTGGTGTCCGGCGCGGTGCAGAATTCTTCGCTGTCGAATCCGGCGGTGGTGATCGTCACCCGCGTCACCGTTGGCTACGAAAGCGATGTGGACTTCGTGCTCAAGCTGATGGAAGAGGCGGCTCTCACCGTGCCGCGTGTCATGAAAGATAAGGGCCCGTCCGGCATGCTGCAAGCCTTCGGCGCCGATGGCCTGGAGCTGGCGCTGGCTTTCTGGATCCAGGATCCGGAAAACGGCCGCGGCGGCGTGACTTCCGATGTCAATCGGGCAATCTGGAAAGCCTTGAAAGAGAACAACGTCTCTGTACCGTTCCCGCAACGCGAGGTTCGATTGCTCGGCCCTCTACCAGAGCCCGCAGCCGAGCATCTGCCTAAAAAATAATCAGTTCCTGAGGGAAAACCTTCCTCTAATCACTCCCGAATGCGCGTACAATTGCGCCTATTCGTGGTACATCACTTGGAGTTGTAATGGATTTAAGCGCAGTTCTCGATTTCATCAGCAATGGCGTGACCGGCCTGGGCGCATGGGCTACGGTTGGCGTTACGCTGATCCTGACCCACATCACTATCGCCAGCGTGACGATTTTCCTGCATCGCCACCAAGCGCACCGTGCTTTGGAACTGCACGCAATCCCCTCGCACTTCTTCCGTTTCTGGCTGTGGATGACCACCGGCCAGGTGACCAAGGAGTGGGCTGCCATCCACCGCAAGCATCACGCCAAGTGCGATACCGAAGAAGACCCGCATAGCCCGGTCACCAAAGGCATCAAGAAAGTGTTCTGGGAAGGCGCCGAGCTGTATCGCGCTGAATCCAAGAACAAGGAAACCTTGGAGAAGTACGGCCACGGCACCCCGGACGACTGGATCGAAAGGAACCTGTACAGCAAATTCAGCTGGCAGGGCGTGGCGCTGATGCTGATCCTGGACTTCATCCTGTTCGGCGCCAAGGGCATCACCGTGTGGGCCGTGCAGATGCTGTGGATCCCTGTGACCGCCGCCGGCATCATCAACGGTATCGGCCACTGGTGGGGCTACCGCAACTACGATTGCTCCGATGCGGCGACCAACATCATCCCTTGGGGTATCATCATCGGCGGCGAAGAGCTGCACAACAACCACCACACCTATGCGACTTCGGCCAAGCTGTCGTCCAAGTGGTATGAGTTCGACATCGGCTGGGGCTATATCCGCGCCATGGAAATCGTTGGCCTGGCCAAAGTGAAGAAGATGCCGCCGAAGCCTAAGTTCGACACCGCCAAGGTGAAGGCCGACTTCGAGACCCTGCAGTCCGTGATCGCCAACCGCTACGACGTGATGGCCAAGTATGCCAAGTCCGTGAAGCACGCCTGGAAAGAGGAACTGGCGCAGCTGACCGACAAGTCGCAGCTCAATGCGCGCTTCCCGAAATCTGCACGCAAGCTGCTGCAGCGCGAACCAGGCAAATTGGCAGCACTGCAACAGCAGCAGCTGGTGGAACTTTTCCAGCACTCCAAGGCCCTGGAAACCATGCACAATATGCGCGTGGAACTGGGCATGCTGTGGGAGCGTTCGCACTTCACCCGTGATGAACTGGTGCAGAAACTGCAAGACTGGTGCGAGCGCGCGGAAGCGTCGGGCATCAAGTCCCTGCAAGAATTCTCCATGCGCCTGCGCAGCTACGCTTAAGCGCTGCAGCCTCCGCATACTGACGGCCCTTCGGGGCCGTTTTTTATTGGCCTATCACTGCAACCCCGCCAGCGTTCCGATCTTAAGAAAATCACGCCGTGAAAAGGCGGAAGTCTTCAGCATCACGCAAGAGAACGTCAAAGCCATGCACTAAACTGGTATATTGTTGCCTCACATAAATATTATATTTCGGGAGGCGGCATGCGTTGGTGGGGTTTAGTGTTGGCGATGGCAGTCACGGGCGGCGCCCAGGCAGCGAGCTGGGAAATCAAGCCGGATGGGTTGGGCCCCTACAAAGTCGGCGCCCGTTACGAAAACCTGGGCAAGACCTTTGGCGGCTTGGAGGCCGACAAGTTCATCAGCGAAGACAAATCGTGCCGCGTGGCGCGTTCCCGGCGCTATCCGAATGTCACTGTGACCTTTGTGAAAAAGGTTGTGGCGCGCGTTGATATCTCCGGTGGCTACAGCACCGACCGTAAGGTGCGCATCGGCGATCCGTTTTCCAAGCTCCAGCGTGTGTATGGCGACGCCGTCAAGCCGCACCCTGAACACGCCGACTGGATGATGGTGGAGACCGGCGACCGCGAGCTGGCCATCCGCCATATGATGCACGAGGGCAGGGTGGTGGCGATCCACGTCGGCAAACGTCTCCAACTTCAGACAGAAGGTGGTTGTAAAAATTAAATAATCTTGCGCAATAGTATTTTCCAAAGAGATAATGGATTTTTTGTAACTTTCCTGAGGAAAATATGAAGTCGTTCGCTTCGCTAGGTGTCATGGTTGTGGCTGTTGCTGCACTGTCCGGCTGTGCATTAACAGCCCCGGTTTATTCCCCTTCCATGGATAACGTGTCGGCCCTGAACAATATGGGTGACGTAAAAGCCAAGGTCGGCGAATTCGCCTCGCCATCGCCAACCTCCCTGTCGATCCGCGGTAACCCGATGTCTTCGCCAGTTGGCAACTACGACGCCTACCTGGCGGATGCCCTGCGCAAGGAACTTTCGTTGGCAAACAAGCTGGCAGTCGGCTCCGATACCATGGTGACCGGCAACCTGGTTAAGAATGAATTGGATGGTTCCGGTTTCAGCACCGGTACTGCCAGTATTTCCGCCCATTTTGTCGTTACCAAAGGCGGCGTTGCGGTATATGACGGCGTGAAGTCTGTCGACAATTCCTGGGAATCTTCCTTCATTGGCGCTACCGCTATCCCGGCCGCCATCAATGGCTACCATAACACGGTACAGAAGCTGCTGGCGTCGCTGTATGCGGACCCAGATTTCGCTAAAGCCATCAAATAAGTGAGGCGAACAATGAAAAGTCTGAAGTTCGCTTTCGTATTGGCGGTGGCTGCGATCATGACCGGCTGCGCGCACCCGGTAATTATCTCGCCGAAAATTGAGAAAATCGCCCTGCCTGCAGATGCCAAAGCCAAGAGCCAGGCCAAAGTCGCATATTTCATTCCTGCCGATTTGCTGGTGAAGGAAGTTGAAACGCCCGGCGGTGGTGGCGATAAGGTGACCTCTGTCCCATACCGGGACCTTGAGGTCGGTTTGTACAAGATGCTGAGCAACGTATTTGATAGTGTCGTCAAGGTGAAGAGTGCAGACGACCACGAGACGATGGCTGCGAAAGGTGTGAGCTATCTGATTACGCCAACCATTAATGTCAACTCCGACTCTTCGAGCGCCTTGACCTGGCCGCCGACTGATTTCACTGTCGACCTGCAATGTTCGATCGTGGACAAGAATGGCAAGCTGGTCGACACCAAGAAGGTGAGTGGCAGTGGCCATGCGCCTTTCAGCGAGTTTAAAGCGGCCCCTGGATTGTCTGGACAACGTGCGGCAGAAGCGGCGATCCTGAAGATGCAAAAAGAGCTGCTCGATGCTCAATTGCCTGCCCTGAATTAATCAGGCAAGCATAAAAAAACCGCCCCACGGGGCGGTTTTTTGTTCGAACCGAAGATCGATTACTTGATCTTGGTTTCCTTGTACATCACGTGCTTACGTGCTTTAGGATCGAACTTCATGATTTCCATTTTGGAAGGCATGGTGCGCTTGTTTTTGGTAGTGGTGTAGAAGTGACCAGTACCAGCGGTCGATTCCAGCTTGATCTTGTCGCGGCCAGTTTTTGCCATGATTCAGCTCCCTATTAAACTTTCTCGCCACGAGCACGCATGTCGGCCAGGACGGCGTCGATGCCGACCTTGTCGATTACGCGCAGACCGGCGTTAGACAGACGCAGGGAGACCCAGCGGTTTTCAGATTCAACAAAAATACGACGGTTCTGCAGGTTTGGCAGGAAACGACGCTTGGTTTTGTTGTTTGCGTGGGAAACGTTGTTGCCGACCATCGGCTTCTTCCCAGTTACTTGGCAAACACGTGCCATGGCACACTCCTTTGATTACTTCCGAATTTGGAAAAACAAGAGTATATGGAATTTTCTGAGCTTTTTCAAGCACTTGCGAAAAACAATTGTGTCGTGTGCAAATTGCTGGATTTAACATTTTGGAAGCCCTAGATTTGACCATGTTCTGCGAAGGAGTGGACCTGGTGCCCGGCCACCACAAAATGGTCCAGGATGCGGATATCCACCAGGGCCAGCGCCTGCACCAGCGCCCTTGTCAGCAGCAGGTCGGACTCGCTGGGCGAGGGCGAGCCGGACGGGTGGTTATGGGCCAGCATGACCGAAGCGGCGTTGCGCGCCAAGGCTTCCCGCACCACTTCGCGCGGATAAACGCTGGTATGTGTGAGCGTGCCGCGAAACAATTCGCAGGCTTCGATCAGGCGGTTTTTCACGTCCAGGAACAGCACATGGAAAGATTCATACGGCTGGCCGGCCAGCGAGAGCCGCAAGAAATCCTTCACGGCGTGCGGCGAGGTCATCTCTTCGCCGCATGACATTTCCTCGGAAATCGCGCGGCGTGCCAATTCGACAACGGCCTGCAGCTGCGCATATTTAGCGGCCCCCAGGCCGGGCACCGAGGTAAATTCAGCGCGGCTGGCATGGATCAGGGAGCGCAGCGAGCCGAATCGGCCCAGCAGGTCGGTGGCAAGCGCCACCGCATCCTTGCCGGGAATGCCCACCCGCAGGAAGATCGCCAGCAATTCGGCGTCGGACAGGGCTTGCGGCCCGGCTTTTAACAATCGTTCTCGTGGGCGCAGCTGTTCTGGCCAGTCAGAAATTGCCATGGTCACCTCCGTCGCCCATTATCTGGCGCGGCGCGCGAGCACCATTTGCGCTGGGTCAGGTTTTGTGCGGGACCCGAGGCGGGCTGCCGCGCCGTACGGCGCGCTATGGCTTACAATAGAGGTTTGCCTGTCACCAGAGTTGTTTCCATGACTAACGTTGTCACTGCTTCGGCCTACCTCACCCTGCAATACCGTCTTGCCTCGATGGACGGCACCAATATCGTCTCCACCTTCGAGGGCAATCCTGCCACGCTGATGCTGGGCCAGGGCCAGTTGGCGCCGAACCTGGAAGCACTGCTGATCGGTCTGCCGGAAGGAACGCACAAGGTGTTCGAATTGGCGCCGGGCGAAGCTTTTGGCCCGCGCAACCCGGACCTGGTGCAAGCCGTGACCCGCGCTACGCTGGACGAGAACTCGGATCCGGAAAATGAATACAAAATCGGCGACCTGGTCGACTTCGCTGCCCCTAACGGCGGCCGTTTCGCCGGCGTCCTGCGCGAACTGCGCGACGACGTCGCCATCTTCGACTTCAACCACCCGCTGGCAGGACAGCCGGTCAAGTTTGAAGTGAACCTTATCTCTGTGCTGTAAGAACAATGGACAAAGAAATCCTCCTCGCCCAGCCGCGCGGCTTTTGCGCCGGCGTTGACCGCGCCATCGAGATCGTCGAGCGCGCACTGCAGCAGTTCGGCGCGCCGATCTATGTGCGCCACGAAATCGTGCACAACGCCTATGTGGTGGAAGACCTGCGCGCCAAGGGCGCCATCTTCATTGAAGAACTGGACGACGTCCCGGCCGGCAACACCCTGGTGTTCTCGGCCCACGGCGTGTCCAAAGCCGTGCGCGCCGAAGCGGAATCGCGTGGCCTGTCCATCTTCGACGCTACCTGCCCGCTGGTGACCAAGGTCCACGTGGAAGTGGCCAAGATGCGCAAGCAAGGCTGCGAGATCATCATGATCGGCCACAAGGGCCACCCGGAAGTCGAAGGCACCATGGGCCAGACCGACGAGGGCATGTACCTGGTCGAAACGGTTGAGGACGTGGCGGCTTTGCAGGTGAAAAAACCGGACGAATTGGCGTATGTGTCGCAAACGACACTTTCCGTGGATGATACGGCACAAATCATCGAAGCCCTGAAGGCAAAATACCCGAATATTATTGAGCCGAAAAAAGGCGACATCTGCTACGCCACCACCAACCGCCAGGAAGCCGTGAAATTCATGGCGCCGCAGGTGGAAGTGGTGATCGTGGTGGGCTCGCCAAACAGTTCCAATTCCAACCGCCTGCGCGAGGTGGCTGAGAAGAAGGGCACCCCGGCCTATATGGTGGACAACGCGACGCAGATTAATCCGGCCTGGCTGGATGGCAAGCTGCGCGTGGGCGTGACGGCGGGCGCTTCGGCGCCGGAAGTGCTGGTCGACGCTGTGATCAATCGCCTGAAAGAATTGGGCGCAAAAAGCGTTCGCACGCTGGAAGGCGTGGAAGAAGCGGTCACTTTCCCATTGCCAAAAGGACTCGGCTGAATTAAATTTTGCGAGGCGCGGATTTTCCGCGATTAGTTTTTCGGAAACATCGCTATCATGGCGAACGCTTCCAATCGGCGGCACCACGAGGGTTAACCTTGGGTGCCGTTTTTATTAGTCATTAAAGGCAGACGATGGATACATTTATCCAACAAATTCTTAACGGCCTGGTGCTGGGCAGTATGTATGCGCTGGTGGCCCTCGGTTATACGATGGTCTATGGCGTGCTGAACCTGATCAACTTCGCCCACGGCGACGTGCTGATGATCGGCGCGATGATCGGCCTCTCCATCCTGAATTTGTTGGGTGTGTATGCGCCTGGCCTGCCAGGCTATGTGCAACTGGGCATCGCCATCATCGGCGCCATCCCGGCCTGCATGCTGGTGAATATCCTGATCGAGCGCATCGCCTACCGCCGCCTGCGCAATGCGCCGCGCCTGGCGCCGCTGATTACCGCTATCGGCGTGTCCTACCTGCTGCAAACCTTCGCCATGATGATCTGGGGTCGCAACCCGCTGCCGTTCCCGCAACTGCTGCCGACCGAGCCAATCATGGTGGGCGGCGCCGTGATCACGGTGACCCAGGTGCTGCTGCTGGTGCTGGCCGCTGTCTCGATGTTTGGCCTGGTGATGCTGGTGGAGCGTACCCGAATGGGCCGCGCCATGCGCGCCGTGGCGGAGAACCCGCGCGTCGCCGGCCTGATGGGCGTGGACTCGAACAAGATCATCGTTGCCACCTTCGCCATCGGCGCCGCGCTGGCTGCGGTGGCGGGCGTGATGTGGGGCGCCAACTACGCCTCCATCCAGTTTGCGATGGGTTTCATGCCTGGCCTGAAAGCCTTCTGCGCCGCGGTGCTGGGCGGTATCGGCAATATCTACGGCGCCATGATCGGCGGCATCGTGCTGGGCATTATTGAATCGCTGGGCGCCGGCTATATCGGCGAACTGACGGGCGGCTTCCTGGGTTCGCACTACCAGGACATCTTCGCCTTCATCGTGCTGATCCTGGTGCTGACGGTGCGTCCGTCCGGCATCATGGGCGAGCGCGTGGCCGACCGCGCCTGATAAGGATCTGACTATGCTGAATTTCGACGTACAAAAAAATCCAAAGCAGGCTTACATCAGCATGGCGCTGCTGGCGGCCGCGCTACTCGTCTTCCCGTTTTTTGCCGCGCAGTTCGGCAACTCCTGGGTGCGTATCGCCGACCTGGCGCTGCTTTACATCATGCTGGCGGTGGGCCTGAATATCGTGGTGGGCTTTGCCGGCTTGCTGGACCTGGGCTATATCGCCTTCTACGCGGTGGGCGCTTACATGACAGGCTTGCTGGCATCGCCGCAGTTCGCCACCGTGCTGGAATCGCTGATCAATATGAATCCGGCGGTCGGCGAAGCGCTGGCTTCCGTGCTGGGCGAAGATATCCGCACCAACGGCATCCACTTGTCGGTGTGGGTGATCATTCCGATGGCTGCCGCGCTGGCGGGCTTCTTTGGCGCCGTGCTCGGCGCACCGACCCTGAAGCTGCGCGGCGACTACCTGGCCATCGTGACCCTGGGCTTCGGTGAAATCATCCGTATCTTCATGAACAACCTGAATGATCCGGTCAATATCACCAACGGCCCGCAAGGCATCAACCTGATCGACCCGATCCGCGTGTTCGGCGTCAACCTGGCAGGCGAACAGGGCTCGCGCGCCACGGTCTTCATCGGCAGCTTCTCCATGCCGTCGGTGAACGCCTATTACTTCCTGTTCCTGGCGCTGACCATCGTGACCGTGTTCGTCACCAGCCGCCTGCAGCACTCGCGCCTGGGCCGCGCCTGGGTGGCGATCCGCGAAGACGAAATCGCGGCCAAGGCCATGGGCATCAATACCCGCAATGTGAAGCTGCTGGCGTTCTCCATGGGCGCTACCTTCGGCGGCGTGGCAGGCGCCATGTTCGCCTCCTTCCAGGGCTTCGTGTCGCCGGAATCCTTCTCGCTGACCGAATCGATCGCCGTGCTGGCCATGGTGGTGCTGGGCGGTATCGGCCATATTCCAGGCGTGGTGCTGGGCGGCGCGCTGCTGGCGGCACTGCCGGAAGTCCTGCGCCACGTGGTCGAACCGCTGCAAATGAAGCTGTTCGGCAAAGTGCTGATCGAATCGGAAGTGCTGCGCCAGCTGCTGTACGGCCTGGCCATGGTGGTGATCATGCTGACCCGTCCCGCGGGGTTGTGGCCTTCGCCCAAGCATGAAGATCGTCCCGCGGATGGCGATGCGGACTCCAAAGGCCAGTCCACCGGCGTAATGGCAGCATGAGGTTGGTAGAGATGAACGAACAAGTAATCCTGAATATCGAAGGCGTCAACAAACGCTTCGGCGGCCTGCAGGCGCTGACCGACGTGCGCATCAAGATCGACAAAGGCCAGATCTACGGCCTGATCGGCCCGAACGGCGCCGGCAAGACGACTTTCTTCAACGTGATCACCGGCTTGTACCAGCCGGACACCGGCACCTTCGAGCTGGCCGGCAAGCCTTACTCGCCGTCCGCTCCTCACGCCGTCGCCAAGGCCGGCATTGCCCGCACTTTCCAGAACATCCGCCTGTTCGGCGAAATGACCGCGCTGGAAAACGTGATGGTGGGCCGCCACGTGCGCTCGCACCAGGGCGTATTCGGCGCCATCTTCCGCCACAAGGCTGCACGTGAAGAAGAGCAGGCGATCCGCAAGCGCGCGCAGGAATTGCTGGACTTCGTCGGTATTGGCCAGTTTGCCAGCCGCACTTCGAAATACCTGTCCTACGGCGACCAGCGCCGCCTGGAAATCGCCCGCGCCCTGGCTACGGATCCGCAGCTGCTGGCGCTGGACGAACCGGCCGCCGGCATGAACGCCACCGAAAAGCTGGCGCTGCGCGAGCTGCTGGTCAAGATCAAGAACGAAGGCAAGACCGTGCTGCTGATCGAGCACGATGTGAAGCTGATGATGGGCCTGTGCGACCGTATCAGCGTGCTCGAATACGGCAAGCTGATTGCCGAAGGCTTGCCAGCCGAAATCCAAAGCAATAAAGCCGTGATTGAAGCCTATCTGGGAGGAGCGCACTGATGGGCGCCAATGTGTTGAAAGTATCGGGCCTGAAGGTCGCTTACGGCGGCATCAAGGCAGTCAAAGGCATCGACCTGGAAGTCAACGAAGGCGAACTGGTGACCCTGATCGGCGCCAACGGCGCGGGCAAGACCACCACGCTGAAGGCCATCACCGGCACCCTGCCGCCGTGCAAGGTGGAGGGCACGGTTGCCTACATGGGCCAGTCCCTGAAAGGTTCGCAGTCCTTCCACCTGGTCGAGAAAAAGCTGGCCATGGTGCCGGAAGGCCGCGGCGTCTTCACCCGCATGACCATCACCGAAAACCTGATGATGGGCGCCTACACCATGAACGACAAGGCTGCCATTGCAGCCGATATCGAAAAGTGGTTCAGCGTCTTCCCGCGCCTGAAAGAGCGCGCCACGCAGCTGGCAGGTACTTTGTCCGGCGGCGAGCAGCAGATGCTGGCCATGGCGCGCGCGCTGATGTGCCACCCGCACTTGCTGCTGCTGGACGAGCCTTCGATGGGCCTGTCGCCGATCATGGTGGAAAAGATTTTCGAAGTGATCCGCGACGTCCACAAGCAGGGCATCACCGTCCTGCTGGTGGAGCAGAACGCCAAGCTGGCGCTGCAAGCGGCCGACCGCGGTTACGTGATGGAGTCGGGGGCGGTCACCATGACCGGCAAGGCCGACGACATGCTGCACGACCCGCGCGTGAAAGCCGCCTACCTCGGCGAATAAACTCAGAATTCGACTGAGGCGCTGAAGCCGCCGCCTTCGCGGTTTTCCATGCCGAGGCGCGCGCCGTGGTTGTCGGCGATGTGGCGGACGATCGACAGCCCCAGGCCGCAGCCGCCGGGTCGGCTGCCTTCCGGCCGGAAGAAGCGGTCCGACAAGCGTTCCAGGTCGACCTGGTTGACGCCCGGCCCGTTGTCGCTGACGCGGAGCAGGGCGCCTCGGCCTTGCTGCTGCACGACGACATCGACCCTTCCATCTTCCGGTGCATAGCGCAAGGCGTTGTCCAGCAAGTTGTTGAGCAGGATGCGCAGGCTATCCGGTTCCGCCCGCACGTACACCGCCTCTTGCCCTTCCACGCCAAGATCGACGCTGCGGCTTGCCGCCAAAGTGCTGTAATCGGCCACCGCATCGCAGGCCAGGCGCCGTAAATCCACATTCTGCAAGTCCTGCCGCGCCGGGCCGGCTTCCGCCCTTGCCAGGTTAAGCAGCTGGTGTACCAGGTGGCTGGTGCGGTCAAGCCGCTCGTGCAGCTTGCCGAAGTTCAGTCGGCGAGCCTCGTCGCTGTCGGCACGCTCCATCAATTGCAGCTGTAGCTTGAGGGCGGTGATTGGCGAGCGCAGTTCGTGCGCCGCATCGGCGACGAAAGTGCGCTGCGTTTCCAGCGACCGGCCGAAACGATCCAGCAGCCCGTTCAGTGCATGCACGACCGGCGTCAGTTCGCCGGGCCAGCCATCTGGCGGCAGGGGTTCGAGCATGGCAGGTGAGCGATGCGCCACCGCCTTGGTGAGGAATTCCAGCGGGCGCATGGCGCGGTTGACCACCACTTGCACCAGTAAGGCCATCAGGGCGACGAAAGCGAGCAGCGGCAAGCCGGTCCGCAGGGCGATGGCGGCAGCCATGTGGTTGCGCACGGCCATCGGCTGGCTCGCTTGCACATACCGTCCGTTGGCGGCATCACCGTAGACGCGCCAGGCAGCGCCGTGCTGCTTGACGACGGAGAACCCTGGCCGGTTGTATTGATTCACTTGCGCCGAAGGTTTCGAGTCGTACAGCAAGGTGCCGTTGGCATCCCAGGCCTGCAGCACGAATTCCTCGTCCGGGTCTTCTGCCGCTCGCTGGAGGACGTCGGACGCGAGCCTGTCGGGCAGGGCGTTGACCAGCTGGCGCAATTGGAAGTCGGCCAACTCATTGGTCTCGGTGCGCAGGGCGCGATACAGCAACCAGCCGGCTGCCATGGTGGCAACCAGCGTGGCGCACAGCATGCCGACCAGCAGTTGGCGGCGTACGGTGGACATCATGGCGCGGCCACCTTGTAGCCGACGCCGCGGACGTTCTGTATCAGGTCGGCGCCAAGCTTCTTGCGCAGGTGGTGGATGTAGACGTCGATCGCATTACTCTCGATTTCGGTCTCCCAGCCGTACAGGCGATCTTCCATCTGGCGCTTGGGCACCACGGCGCCCGGCTCGTCCAGCAGCACGCGCAGCACCGCGAATTCGCGGGCGGACAGTGTGACTTGGGCGCCGTCGCGGGTCACGACGTGGCTGGCCAGGTCGACCTTCAGGCGGCCATGCACGATCACCGAACTGCTGCGCGAAACGCGTCGCCTGAGCAAGGCGCGGATGCGGGCCAGCAACTCGTCCAGGTCGAAGGGCTTGCCCAGGTAATCGTCGGCGCCCGCATCCAGCGCCTCGATGCGGGCGGCTGTGCCTTCGCGCGCCGTGACCACCAGGACCGGCACGTCGATACCGCGCGCGCGCATGGTGTGCAGCACGGCCATGCCTTCGCGTCGCGGCAAGCCCAGGTCGAGCAGCACCAGGTCGTAATTATTGGTTGCCGCCGCCAGCTCGGCGCTGGCGCCGTCGCGCACCCAGTCCAGTGCGTAGTTTTCACTCCGCAGGCCGGCCTCGATACTTTCACCGATCATCTCGTCGTCTTCAACCAGTAACAATCGCACTGCACAATCCCTTTCAGTATTACCCGGACGATATCACGCTGGCGATTAACGCTGTCTTAATCAAGCCGCAGTTAGCCTATCCAGATGAATCTCAATTTTTCATTGCAAGTTACGCAAGACACCGCGGGAGCGACCGAGGAGCATGCCCCGCAGCCCGGGCTCAAGTCCTGGTTTTACGCGGCGCTGGCCTTGCTGCTGCTGGCTCGCCTGCTTCTGATGGCGCTTGGCCCGTTGGCCGACACCACTGAAGCGCGCTACGGCGAACTGGCACGCCAGACCGTCGTGCATGGCTACTGGCTGATGCCGCATATGGATGCGCAAACGCCATTCTTCGCCAAGCCGCCCCTGTCCAACTGGAGCAGCGCTGCTGGAATGGCGCTGCTGGGCGTGAACGAATTCGCAGCGCGCTTACCGTCCCTTCTATTTGCCGCGCTGACGGCATGGATTTGCAGCGCCTGGGCCGCCGCTCATGGCGTGCGACAGCGCTGGCTGGTGCCGCCGCTGCTGGCGGCGACGCCGATCTTCTTCGTTTGCGCCGGCGCGGTGATGACCGATGCTGCTCAAATGCTGGTGGTGTGCGCGGCGCAGTATTTTGCCTGGGGCGCCATGCAGGCGCAGAATATCCGTATGGCCCGTCTGGAGCGCTTGGCGTTCTGGGCCTGCATCGGCCTTGGCGCGTTGACCAAAGGCCTTGCGACGTGGGCCCTGATCGGCATGCCCGTCCTGGCTTGGGCCATGCTTCCGGGCCGCCGTCTGGCCGACGTGTGGCGCTTGTGGGACTGGCGCGGTGTGCTGCTGGCGCTGGCGCTCTTTGCGCCATGGTACGCGGCGGCGGAACATGCGTATCCCGGCTTCCTGAGCTACTTCATCGTGGGCGAGCATTTCTCGCGCTTCCTGGTGCCTGGCTGGAAGGGCGACCGCTATGGCTTCGCGCACCGCCAGCCTTGGGGCGCGATCTGGGTGTTCTGGCTGGGCGGCGTGCTGCCATGGTTCGTGCTGTTTGCGACCCGCCTGGCCACAGCGCTGCGCCTGCGCCGCGCCAGCCCGCTGGAATCCTACTTGTGGTGTGCCACGCTGGTACCGCTGCTGTTCTTCACTTTCAGCCGCAACATCATTGGTACCTATACGCTGACGGCAGTGCCGCCTTTCGTGGTGCTGGTGGCCGGCTGGCTGGACCGGATGGATGCGGCCAGCCTGCGCAAGATCGGTATGGCTCTCACTGGCTACGCCTTGCTGGTATTGGCCTCGCTGCCTTTCATTCTGGGCCGTCAGGACCGGAATTCGGACCGTGCCTTGCTGCGCGTGGCCGCACAAGCCGCACCCGGTGCGCCGGTGCTGTATTTGACCAAGCCTGCTTTTTCGTCCGCCTTCTATGGCGGCGCGGCGATCCGTGAGGCTGTATCAGGCGAGCCGTTGCCGCCCGCCGGACTTGTGGCGGCCGACAATGACGTAGCCGCCGGCGTGAAGGGCCGCGTGCTGTTCCGCGGCGCGCACCGCACACTGTTGGAGATCGGGCCATGAAACCGCGCAATTCGCTTTCCGTCGTTATTCCGGTCCTGAACGAGGCCGAAGCGATGGCGGCATTGCTGCCCGAAATCGAGCAGCAACTGCGGCGCTGCAAGCTGGAATGGGAAATCGTCATTGTCGACGATGGCGGCGACGACAACCTGGCCGAGGTCGTGGCCAGCTTCGAGCGCGGCAACGGACATTGCAATGTCCAGCTGCTTCACCTGTCGCGCAACTTCGGCAAGGAAGCCGCGCTGACTGCCGGCTTGTCGGCCGCCCGTGGCGATGCCGTCATATGCATGGATGGCGACGGGCAGCACCCGCCCGCTTTGCTGCCGATCATGGTGGCGCAATGGCGCGCCGGCTACGATACCGTGATCGCTACACTGGCCTCGCGCGCGCATGAACCGCGCTTGCTGGCGTGGGCCAAGCGCCGCTTCTACGCTTTCCTGCAGGGGAACGAGCGCTTCCGCATTCCGCCCGATGCAGGCGACTTCCGCCTGCTCGACCGCCACGTGGTGCGCGCACTGTTGCAGCTGCCGGAGCGCAGCCGCTTCATGAAGGGCCTGTATGCCTGGCTGGGGTTCCGCACCACCACGGTGGATTTCAATGCGGCGCCGCGCACGGCGGGCCGCAGCAAATTCCGCATGCGCCAGCTGGCCGAACTGGCGACGTTCGGGATTACCGCCTTTTCATTGCGGCCCTTGCGCATGGTATCGGGAGCGGGCGCCCTGGTTTCGCTGGCTGCGGTGGCTTACGGCTTATATATCGCCGTTGAAACCCTTGTGATCGGCAATGCGGTGTCCGGTTGGGCCACGCTGGCTTCGGGCATGATGCTGCTCGCCGGCGTGCAGTTGCTCTGTCTGGGCGTCATCGCCGAATACCTTGGCCGCGTGTACGAGGAGGCCAAGCAGCGCCCACTCTACGTGCTTGACGAAACAGTGGACCACAGCAAGCTAGGCCTGCGCGAACGCAGCATGAAGGTGCTTTGATGCGGCGCCCTTTGTTCTTCGCGCTGGTCGGCGCGGCGGCTGCGCTGACGCATTTGACGCTGGTCTGGCTGCTGGTGGAGTTTGCAGCCTGGCCTCCGGCGCATGCCAACGTCGTAGCGTTTTGCGTGGCCTTCCTGGTCAGCTTCATGGGACAGCGCCGCTTTACCTTTGGCTGCGGCGCGCCGTGGCAGCGCAGCATGGCGCGCTGGGGCGCCGTGTCTGTGGCGGCATTCGCGCTGAACCAGCTGTTGTTCACGCAGGCCTTGCAACGTCTTCCCGGCCAGCCTTACCTGCTACTGTTGACGGTTGTGACATTCCTGGTCGCGGCGCTCAGCTTCCTGCTCGGGAAAGTATGGGCATTCGCGGGAGCGTGGCGATGAAAGGGCTGATCCTGAATGCCGACGATATCGGCCTTCATCCCGCAGTGGATGATGCGGTGGCCGAACTGGTGGAGAAGGGCATCGTCAGCGCTGCAAGCGTGATGGCGCTGGGTAGTCCCAACCGCGACACACTGTCCGCCATCGCGCGGCGCGGCGCTGATATTGGCCTGCACCTGGATTTCACGAGTGAGTTGGCGCATGCAGCGTACCGGCGTGAGACCAGCCTGACCTCCCTGATGCTGTCTGCCTGGAGCGGCACGCTGAGCGCCTCGCATGTGCAGGCCGCGCTGGAAGGCCAATTGCAGCGCTTTGGCGAACTGACGGGGCGCCTGCCGGATTTCATTGACGGCCACCAGCATGTGCACCAGTTCCCCGTGATCCGCGAGGCGCTGGCGCAGTTGCTGGAACGGTACGGAGAAAGAAGCATCCGCGTGCGCAACACTACTGCGCGGCGTTGGCGAGGAGCCAAGGCGGCCGTCATTGGCATGCTGGGCAGCGAAGCGCTGGCTCACCGGCTGGTACCCATTGGTTTCACAGGCAACTCCGACTTCATGGGCGTCTATGGCCTGACCGGGGATGCTGACCTGGCGGCGTTGTGGCGTGGCTGGCTGGCTGGAGCACCGCAGCTGGGCGGGTTGGCGATGTGCCATCCCGCGCTGAAGGATTGGGGCGCGGAAGCTTTTCGCGTCAGGGAGTATCAATTCCTGATGAGCCAACAGTTCCGTGAGATGTGCTGCGAATTGCAGGTGCAAGCCGTGAATTGGCGCGGCCTGCCTCTGCGCAGTACACATTCGGCGAATTAAGCCAGAAGGCTGGCGAAGCGTTCGATATCGACATTGCCGCCGCTAATCAGTACGCCCACGCGCCTGCCTCGCAATTCTTCCTTCATCTTGCGCGCCGCTGCGAAGCCCAGGCAGCCGGTCGGTTCAACCACGACCTTCATGCGCGAAGCGAAGAAGCGCATGGCGTCGACCAGTTCCGCATCGCTCACGGTGAGGATGTCGTCTACGTCGCGCTTGATGATGGGGAAGGTCAGCGAGCCAAGGTGCTGCGTCTGTGCGCCATCGGCGATGGTTTTTGGCGTATCGATGTGAACGATGGCGCCGCTGCGGAATGATTGCTGCCCGTCGTTGCCCGCTTCCGGCTCCACGCCATACAGCTTGCATTTCGGTGACAGCGCGCGCGTGGCCAGCGCGGAGCCAGACAGCAAGCCGCCGCCGCCCAGGCAGACGAAGAAGTAATCCAGCTCGCCCACTTCCTCGAACAATTCCTTGGCTGCCGTGCCCTGGCCGGCGATCACGTCGGCATGGTCGTAGGGCGGGATCAAGGTCATGCCTTTTTCTTCCGCCAGCTTGCGGCCGATGGCTTCGCGGTCTTCCTTGTAGCGGTCATAAGTGACCACGTTGCCGCCGTAGCCGCGGGTGGCGGCGATCTTCGATGCCGGAGCATCTTCCGGCATGATGATGGTGGCGGGGATGCCGAGGATCTTTGCCGACAGCGCGATCGCCTGCGCATGATTTCCTGACGAGAAGGCGACAACGCCGGCCTTGCGTTGTGCTTCGCTGAAGCGCGACAGCGCATTGAAGCCGCCGCGGAATTTGAATGCGCCCATGCGCTGCAGGTTTTCAGCCTTGAAGAAAATCTCTGCGCCCAGTTCTTCGTTCGCTGTGCGCGAAGTCAGGACTGGCGTGCGGTGGGCGTGGCCTTCAATGCGGCCTGCGGCTGAGACGATGTCTTCGTAAGTTGGGATGGTCATTGCTTCTTTCCTTACCAGGGCCAGGGAATATTGTGGCCGATGTTGTTGGAGAGGGCACGCTGGTACAGCATGCGCACCGTGGTGAGGTCTTGCAGGGCGATACCTGTCATGTCGAAAATCGTGATGTCGTCCGCCGCTCGCTGCGGCGGCGTTGCGAGCAGCTCGCCCAGTTCGGCGGCTGGCAAGTCCTGCGCCCATTGCAGCTCGCCGATGCGGCGCGCTTGCGGCAAGTCGTCGGTCCATACGCGGGCGCGTTGCAGCAGGCCAGGCGGGAGTTCGCGCTTGCCTGGCGTGTCAGCGCCGACTGCGTTGATGTGCGTGCCAACCCGCACGGCATCGGTGTTAAACAACATGCTGTGACCCGGCGTGGCGGTGATCACCACATCCGATGCGGCGACGGCGGCATCGGCGGCCGCAGTGCGCGCGCCGCCAGCCGGCGCGACATCGCAACGTCCCGTGAACAAGGCTTCGAACGAAGGCTCCTGGCGGCCGTCGGAGGTGATGTAGCGTACGCGTTTGAGCGAAGGGAGGGCATGCAGCGCGTAGTCCACATGGGCACGCGCTTGCACGCCGGTGCCGAACACGCACAGATGCTCGCTATCGGGGCGGGCTAGCAGTTGCAGGCCAAGCGCGCCAGCTGCCGCGGTACGCGCCGTGGTGACTGCATTGCCGTCGGCGAGGCATAAAGGGCGGCCGGTACGCGGATCGATCAGCATGATGGTGGCCTGGTGCGCATCGCTGCCGCCCTCGCGGTTGGCGGGCCAGAAGCCGGCGGCCTTAAAGCCAAGCAGTTCCTGCGAGGGCACGTCGCCTGACTTGATGCCGAAGACCGCGCTGCCCGGCAGCTCTTCCCGCACCAGTGGAAACACGCGGGCTGCGCGCGCGGCGTGCAAGGTGAAGGCTTCGTGCACGGCGGCGCGCACATCGTCAGGCTGCAGCAGGGTGGCGACGGCGTCGCAGTCCAGCAATAGCAAGCGTGCTTCGTTATTTGGCATAGTTGTAGACGGTGGCACGGGATACTCCCAGGTAGGCGGCAATGGTTTCCATCGAGCGCCGCATTTCCAGCAGGCCCGCATCGCCCAGCTCACGCAGCAAGGCGCGGCGCTCCTCTGCCTTCAAAGCACGCGGCGTGGTGGAAAGCCGGGCCGCAAATTGTTCGATATGCGCGCGGATCGCGTCCGCGCCTGCGGCCGGCGCCAGCGATTCAATCACCGCCGCCGCCGGATCGACATTGCTGAACTGGCCCAGCATCGCCTGCAGGCTGCGGAACAGGTTCAGGTCCACATTCAGGCATAGGGCGGCAATGTATTCGCCATCCTGATCCTTGATGCCCACCGACGTACTTTTTGCAGGGCGACCGTCGGGGAAGGTGTTCGGGTAATTCGCCAGCACTTGCGGAAAGGCCGGATCGGCAATCCGCGCCAGGCCCAGCTCCGTCGCCGGTTCGCCCACCGCGCGGCCCGACAGGTTGTTATGGATCGCCAGCACCGCATGGCCCGGATCGCGCAAATCGTGCAGCACCACCTCGGTGAAGGGCGCCAGCGTGCGCCCCAGCCCCTCGGCCACCTGTGCCATCTGTTCCAGCAAATGCTGCTGTGCGGGAGTTCGTCTCGTCATCAAGACAGATTATCTCGTTTTAGATGAAATGTAAACAACGCATGGGCTTGCTTGAACTGCAAGGTTGGCAGGAACATACTGCAGCCAATGGAGGGCATCATGGAAAATTCAACGAATGGGATCTTCGTGCCGCTTACTTCCGATCAGCGGGATTGGCTCGAATCCGCCGCAGCTGAGATGCATATTTCTGTTGAGGCCTTGCTGAGTGCTGCTATCGGCTTTTGCTATCGCATGGACAATAATGGTCCGGTGAAGGGCTTCTTTGATGAGTGCACTGAGCGGATGAAGCGCGCCGCAGCCGATGTTGAAGAGACTATTGCCTTCATCGACGCGTCGAACAAGCGTATCGATTCGATGCTGGCATCGAGCCCAATGTCGCGATGAGTATCCCGTCCGTATGAATAAAAAAAGCCCCGGACTATGCCGGGGCTCGGGAAGGACACCCGCTGAGAGGAAACCACGGATGCCGAGGAGACCTGCGTACAGCGATGCTTCGTAGCCGGCCGCGAGGGCCGGCGGGATTTCAATTACTGCTTCTTAGCGGTGGTGGCAGCAGTGGTGAACTGGTTCACCGCAGCATTCACGTTGGCTTCGAAGGTTTCAGCAGCAGCCTTGGCGCTCTTGGTGAACTGCTCGTAACCGGCGTTGGCGTTGTTCAGGGCGGACTTGAACAGGGCAACGGCGCTTTCGCTGCCGGCTGGGGCATTCTTGCTTACTTCGTCAACCAGGGAGATCACCTTGCGGTTGGTCTCGGCGATCTGCGACTCGGCGGCCTTGCTGAATTCAGCGCCGGTGCCGGAAGCGATCGATGCCAGGTGACGGCTGTAAGCGATAGCTTTCTCGGCAACTGGCTGAGCCTGGGCAGCGGACAGCGTGAAGAACTCTTGCGGGTCCTTGGCAGCCAGCAGCTGTTTGGTGGCGACCGACGATTCTTCCAGCGATGCCTTGGCAGCGGTGAGGTTCAGATCGACAAACTTCTCAACGCCTTCGAAGGCTTTGTTGGTCAGCGAAGAAAACAGTGCGAACTGGCTTTCGAAGTTTGCCTTGGTGGCATTGGAAAACTGCTCAGGAATCGCAAACATTGGACTCTCCAAATAAGTGAATTAGTCGTTGGGACTAGCTGTTTCTACAACAGAAAACAACGAATTGTGCAACGCAACAAAGCCAATTATCCGGGTTCAGAAATCAAAGTCAAGAAATTTTTGTGCATTGCACAAAGTAAGCAACTTCCCGCCACTAAAGGCTTTCCACGGGGAATCGCTGCCGATATTCCTGCCAAGCAGGAGGGGATTCCCCATGTTTGGAGTAATATTTGTGATTAAGCAATCCAAATAGGCCAGGCCATCATGATCAATTCCCCAGAACAGCAAGCCGTCGACGCGGCCATCACTTCGCGCCGTTCGATCCGCGCTTTCCTGCCCACCCCGGTGGCGCGTGAAGATATCGAGAGCATCCTGGAAGTGGCCGCCCGCGCGCCGTCCGGCACTAACACCCAGCCTTGGCAAGTCTATGTTCTCACCGGTGCAATGAAGGAAGCCCTGTCTGCCAAGATCCTGGCGGCCTATGCCGACCCGGAACAGAACAAGCTGCACACCGAGGAATACGCCTACTACCCGCGCGAGTGGGTGTCGCCCTATATTGACCGCCGCCGCAAGGTGGGCTGGGACCTGTATTCCTTACTGGGCCTGACCCGCGAAAACAAGACCGGCATGGCTGTCCAGCACGGTCGCAACTTCGAATTCTTCGACGCGCCGGTTGGCCTGATTTTCACCATCGACCGCATCATGGAGCAGGGCTCCTGGCTCGATTACGGAATGTTTTTGCAAAACATCATGGTAGCGGCGCGCGGCCGCGGCCTGGATACTTGCCCCCAGGCTGCTTTCACCCAATACCACCGGATCATCAGCGAGGTGCTGGGCCTGCCGGCAAGCGAAACTGTTGTCTGCGGCATGTCGCTTGGTTTCGCGGACAGAGGCAAAATCGAAAATACCCTGGTCACCGAGCGCGAACCGATTTCCAGTTTCGTCAAATTCATGGAATAGGCTTGCGTCGCCGGCCTGGCGACGCAGGTGCGAAATGCAGTATTTGGGCCGACCGCCACGTTAGCTGAGGGCATTGATCATGCAATTGATTACTTCTGTGCAAGACCTGAACCGCGTGCTTGAAGGTTCCCGTTTCCTGGCCGGCTACGATTTCGAAGTCACGGCCTGTTCTGCAGGCGAATGCGAATTACTGGTGCCATTCAAGCCGGCATTCCAGCGGCCGGGCGGCATCGTCAGCGGCATGACGATCATGGGAGCGGCTGACGTCGCCATGTGGCTCGCCATCATGACGACCCGCGGTACGGTAGAACATTGGGTGACTTCCGATATGAAGACGGCCTTCCTGGCCCCCGGAGCCGACGAATCGCTGCGCTGCACCGCTCGCGTGCTGCGCCTCGGACGCCGAACTGCCTATGGCACGGTCGAGTCATGGGGGAAATCGGGCGTCCTTTTGGCACACCATACAGTCAGCTATGCCAAGGTTGCGGACCAGGCGCCATAACCTTGGCCAGCGAAACTGTTGTATGTGCGATGTCGCCAGAAGGCGCCGATAGTGGCAAAATTGAAAACACGCTGCCAACCGAGCGCGAACCGATTGCCAAATTTGTTAAATTTATGGAGTGAACAAGCTTCCGTTGCAGTCTGGCGTCACTATGGAAAATGTGTATTGCGAGGCTGAAAACTTTACTTCGGAATTGCTTGCGCTGGAATCTGTTTTTGCTACACTGCAACTAGCGATTCTGCTGTTTCACACCGGGGAAGAGGAATGAACAAACTTGCTATCAGCGTGCTTGTGTCTGTGCTTTGCGCAACAGCTTCAATTGGTTCTGCGCAAGCGGCAGTCAAGAAAGCTGGTACTCGCCATGCCGCGCCTGCTTCCAAAGAGCAGGTGGTCAAGCGCACCGTAAAGGTTCACGGCAAGAGCAAGGTTGTTTACCAGCGCGTCACCAAGGTGTCCGATGCAGGCCGTCCTACCATGGGCGACCTGGCCGGCTTGAACCTGGTGCGCGATCCCCTCGACCTTAAATCCAATGTAGCCCTGGTGCTTGACCAGGCCAATTCCGAAATCCTGTTTGAAAAGAACGCCGGCGTTGCGCTGCCTATCGCCTCGATCACCAAGATGATGACCGGACTGGTGGTGGTGGAAGCCAACCAGGACATGGACGAAGTCCTGACCGTGACCGACGAGGATGTCGACCGCGAAAAATTCAGCTCCTCGCGCCTGCGCGTGGGCGACCGCCTGACCCGCCGCAATATGCTGCACATCGCGCTGATGAGTTCGGAAAACCGCGCCGCTTCTGCGCTTGGCCGCAACTATCCGGGCGGCCTGCCAGCCTTCGTGCAAGCGATGAACGACAAGGCGCAGTCGCTGGGCATGACCGATACCCATTATGTGGATTCCTGCGGCCTGTCCAAGCTGAACGTGGCTAGCGCACGCGACCTGGCCAAGCTGGTGCAGGCTGCCTACGAGCATCCGATGCTGCGTGAATTCTCGACCGACCCGAAAGCCATCGTGGAAAACAACGGCCGTCCTGTGACCTTTGGCACCACCAACCGCCTGGTGGCGCCGAACTCGGGCTGGGAAATCGGCTTGCAGAAAACCGGCTTCATTAACGAAGCCGGCCGTTGCCTGATCATGCAGGCCATGGTGGAAGGCCGCGCCGTCATCATGGTGCTGCTGGATGCGAAGGGCAGTGCTGCCCGTGTAGCCGACGCCACCCGCATGAAGAAGTGGCTGGCCGCGCTGAAGCCGACCTTCGGCGAGAATGTCAGCGGCGCCAGCGTCGGCGCCCAGTCTTACTCGGGAATGTAACCCAGGGTTGCGGAGATCTGGTTGGCAGTGCTGACCAGGTCGTCCAGCCATTCATCCTGCAGCCGGTCCGCCGGCGCGGAAATCGACAAGCCCGCCACCAGTTTGCCGGAATCGTCACGGATGCCGGCCGCCATGCAGCGCACCCCCAGTTCCAGCTCCTCATTGTCACGCGCATAGCCGCGCGCACGCACCAGGCTCAGCTCGCGCTCCAGGCGCGGCAAGTCGGTAATCGAATTCTTGTTGTGGCCAGCCAACCCGGTACGGGTGGCGTAGGCGCGGATCGCCTTCGGCTCGTCCACCGACAGGAATAGCTTGCCGGTCGAAGTCAGGTGCAGCGGGCCGCGGCCGCCGATGGCGCGCACCACCTGCATGCCGGAGCGCTCGGAGAAGGCGCGGTCGATATAAACGATCTCGTCGCCCTGGCGCACCGACAGGTTGATGGTTTGCTGCGTCTTCTTGTGCAGGGCGCGCATGAAGTCCAGCGCCGCTTCGCGCACGGACAGGCGGCTCTTCACCACATTTCCCAGTTCCAGCAGGCGCATGCCGAGGCGGTAGGTGCCCGGCTCGACGCGGTCGACAAAGCGGGTCACCACCAGGTCGTTCAGGATGCGGTGGGCGGTAGAAGGATGCAGGCCGGAAACTTTCGACAGCTCCTTCAAGCTGACCGGATCGGGGTACTTGGCCAGGGCGTCAAGCAGGGCCGTCATGCGGTCGATGACCTGGATTGTCGTTTTTGTTTCCTGCGGGGGCAGGGTTTCGCTTTTCATGATGTGGTTGGTGCAGTGCGGTATAGGCAGACTTATTTATACCATGATGTGAAAAAAATGGGAAATCTGTCGCTATAATCCGTGCCCATGGAACCTACTAGTGAATTCAAAAGCAAGAGTGGCCTGAAGCGCATTTATTCGGCCTTTTTCTACTCTATCGAGGGGCTGCAGACCGCCATCCGTTCGGAGCACGCCTTCCGCCAGGAACTGGCCGTATTTGTGGTGGGCGCGATCGCCGCAATGCTGCTGCCGGTATCTGCCTTCCAGAAACTGGTGTTAATTGGCAGCATGGTGCTGGTCCTGATCGTCGAGCTGATCAATTCGGCAATCGAGGCCGTGGTGGATCGTGTCTCGCTGGAGCGCCACCCGCTGTCCAAGAACGCCAAGGACTTTGGCAGCGCTGCCGTACTGCTGGCTTGCCTGCTCTCGGGCGCCACCTGGGCGGTCGTCCTGGTCAATCGCTATTTGTAATTACTTTCCTGTATAAGGATCGTCGAAAGAATTCGTTCGTAATTATATAGAAGGGCATTAATCTGGCATCTCCAAACATTAAGGGGAAACCAGATGCTGTCCAAGAAACTGATTGCCGCTGCTTTGTTCGCCACCGCCGCTGTGGCGCAAGCTGCCGACGTGAGCTTGCTCAACGTCTCATACGACCCAACCCGCGAGCTGTACCAGGACGTCAACACCGCCTTCGCCAAGGAATGGAAGGCCAAGACTGGCGACAACGTCAAGATCAAACAGTCGCATGGTGGCTCCGGCAAGCAAGCGCGCGCCGTGATCGACGGCCTGGAAGCCGACGTGGTGACCCTGGGCCTGGCCTATGACATCGACGCCGTCTCCGAGCGCGGCCTGGTCAGCAAGGACTGGCAGAAGCGCCTGCCGCATAACGCCACCCCGTACAGCTCCACCATCGTCTTCCTGGTCCGCAAGGGCAACCCGAAAGGCATAAAGGACTGGAACGACCTGGTCAAGCCAGGCGTGGCGGTCATCACCCCGAATCCTAAAACCTCCGGCGGCGCCCGCTGGAACCACCTGGCCGCCTACGGCTACGCCCTGCGCCAGCCGGGCGGCAACGACGCCACCGCACGCGAATTCCTGAAGAAGTTCTACCAGAACGTGCCGGTGCTCGATTCCGGCGCCCGCGGCGCCACCACCACCTTCGTTGAGCGCGGCATCGGCGACGTGCTGGTCGCGTGGGAAAACGAAGCCCTGCTGGCGATCAAGGAGCTGGGTCCGGACAAGGTTGAAATCGTGGCGCCTTCCGTCTCGATCCTGGCTGAACCGCCGGTCGCCGTGGTCGATAAAGTCGTCGACAAGCGCGGCACCCGCAAGGTCGCCGAGGCATACCTGAATTTCCTGTACACCGACCAGGCGCAAGCGATCATCGCCAAGAACTACTACCGCCCAACCGTGGAGAAGGAAGCGAAGAAATACGCCAGCCAGTTCCCTAACGTGAAGCTGTTCAAGATCACCGACGTGGCAGGCGACTGGACCGTCGCGCAAAAGACCCACTTTGCTGACGGCGGCGTATTCGACCAGATCTACCAGCCCGGCTCCAAAGTCGCAGGCAAGTAACCACAGCAACGGAGGGCCGCATGGCGATCCAACAACTGAACCAATTCCGCGTGCTGGTCGCTCCCGGCCTGCACAACAGCGGCCCGGAACACTGGCAGTCCCGCTGGCAGCGCCTGTACCCGCGCTTCGAGCGGGTAGAGCAGAAGCGCTGGAGCGATCCTGTCCTGCTGCGCTGGGCCGACCGCCTGGATGAAGTACTGGACCAGGACCGCCGTCCGACCCTCATCGTTGCACACAGTTTCGGCTGCCTCACCACCGCATTGAGCTTGTCACGTTCTTCCTCCCCCCACGTGGCGGGCGTGCTGCTGGTGGGGCCTGCCGATCCCGATAAGTTCCAGGTCAGCTCCCTGCTGCCGCATGGAGACCTGCCTTGCCCATCGATCATGGTGGCCAGCACCAACGACCCATGGATGACGGTGAAAAACGCGGAAACCTGGGCGCAGCGCTGGGGCAGCGACTTCGTCAACGCCGGGGCGCTGGGGCATATCAACGCTGAATCGGGGCTGGGTGACTGGCGCTTTGGCCAGCGCCTGCTGCAAGTCCTGGCACAGCGCGCAAGCAATTTAACGACGGAGAAGAAGAATGAGTTTACGCCTTGGCGATACCGCACCGGACTTCGAACAGGATTCCAGCATTGGCAGCATCAGGTTTCATGAGTGGGCAGGTGAGTCCTGGGTCGTGCTGTTCTCGCACCCGGCCGATTTCACCCCGGTCTGCACCACGGAACTGGGCCTGACCGCCAAGCTGAAACCGGAGTTCGACAAGCGTAATGTAAAGGCGATTGCGCTGTCGGTCGACCCGGCCGACAAGCACAGGGAATGGATCAAGGACATCGAAGAAACCCAGCAAACCGTAGTGGGCTTTCCGATCATTGCCGATGCCGACCGCAGGGTGGCCGAGCTGTACGACATGATCCACCCCAACCAGTCGGCCACCGCCACGGTGCGCTCACTGTTCGTGATCGATCCGGCTAAAAAGTTGCGCCTGCAGATTACTTACCCGCTGAGCACCGGCCGCAACTTCGATGAAGTGCTGCGCGTGATCGATGCCCTGCAACTGACGGACAAGCACACCGTCGCCACCCCAGGCAACTGGAAAGATGGCGATGACGTGATCATCCCGCTCACGGTGCAGGACCCGGAAGTGATCAAGGTAAAATACCCGGCCGGCTTCAAAGCCCCGCGTCCTTACCTGCGCATCACACCGCAACCGAATAAATAAAAATTCGACTCGCGCGGCCCGCTGCCTACAGGGGAAAGATCACCAGGCCTAAGCCTTGTGGGTAGCTAGTGCACGTGCTCTGACAAGCGTCCTTCGGGACGCTTTTTTTCTTTCAGCATTTCGCGCAACGCCGCAATCTCGCTGCGCGCGCAGACGATGCATTGGGGATTGTTCTTGCCGCCAGGCGGGGCGAACTCGACAGCCGCCAGGATGCTGGCCTGGATCGAGGCCAGTTTGTCGAAAGCTGCCAGCGGCAGCCCGGCATCCTCGAAATCGGCCATCAGGTGTTTGGCGGTGCAGTAGACAGTGGCCTTCTCGAACTTGGTATAGGCCTGCAAGGCCATCTCGGTCAGGTCGCACAAACGGTCAGTCAGCAACAGAGCATCAGTCATCACACTTCCTCCCTTGAATCGCTTGCTGACAATGTAGCACTTGGCGTGGAATCACGCTAATAGCTGCGGTTCTGTTCCATCTATGCAACGTTATGCGAAGATTAAATTATAAAAAATGAATGTTTTCTTTGTGAGATCAATCGTGCAAGGTTAGTATTTTTCGGCGGCACCATCATAAAAATTGTCAGAGAGATTGGAACATCTAATGAAACGCACCCTTATCGCCAGTGCTGTTTTGCTGGCCACTACGCAGGTTTACGCACAGACTGCCGCCCCAGACACCAACGAACAGCAGACCGTGGTCGTGCTGGGCTCGCGCTCCCCGGCCAAGACCGCGCTCGATACCGCTGCGCCGGTTGGCTTGATCAGCCAGAAGGACATGGAGACCGCCGGCCCGCTGGAACTGGGCAAGCTGCTGCAAACCCTGGACCCTTCGTTCAACTTCTCTTCGACCTTTATTTCGGACGGCACCGACATCATCCGCCCTGCGACGCTGCGCTCGCTCGGCCCTGACCAGCTGCTGGTCCTGGTCAACGGCAAGCGCCGCCACCAGCAGGCGCTGGTGAACGTGCAGCAAACCGTTGGCCGCGGCTCGGCCGGTACCGACATTAACGCCATCCCGCTGTCGGCCATCCATCACGTGGAAGTGCTGCGCGACGGCGCGGCTGCCCAGTACGGCTCCGACGCGATCGCCGGTGTGATCAACATCGTGCTGAAGAAAAACGTTGGCGAGACCGCCTTGTCCGGCACGCTCGGCACCACCTCGGAAGGTGACGGCGACCTGTACTCCGGCAGCGTGAATACCGGCTTCGCCCTCGGCCAGGACGGCGGTTACCTGAACCTGACCGCTGAAGGCCGCAAGCGCAACGAAACCAACCGCGCCGGCCTCGACACCCTGCGCGTCGACCCGCCGCGCGTGACCCAGCGCGTGGGCGACTCCAACGCCAAGGACGCCTACCTGTGGTGGAACGGCGCCTTGCCGGCTAACGGCCTGGGCGAGTTCTACAGCTTCGGCGGCGTGTCCAAGCGCAAGGGCGATGGCGGCGGCTTCTTCCGTTCGAAGGGCGATAACCGCACCGTGCCGGCCATTTATCCGAACGGCTTCCTGCCGCAAATCAATACCACGGTCAAAGATGCCTCGCTGGCCTTCGGCTTCCGCCGCGACCTGAGCGATGACTGGTCGGTCGACTTCAGCATCAACCATGGCCGTTCCGAACTCGACTTCCACGAATCGAACACGGTCAACGTGTCCTACTGGTACGAACCGAAGCCGGGCGGCGGCATTTACGCCGATTCGCCGACCGAAGCCGACACCGGTAAGCTGAAATTCAACCAGACCACCTTCAATGCCGACCTGAAAGGCCCGATGAAACTGGGCGGCTCTGAGATCTTCCTGGCCACCGGCTTCGAATGGCGCCGCGACGGCTACGAGATCGTGGCCGGCGACCCGGTGTCTTACCAGTATGGCCGCACCAACAACCGCGCGATCGTCATCAACGGCCAAGCGGGTACGACGGCCGGCCTGGGCACGCAGGGCTTCCAGGGCTTCTCGCCGAACGAAGTAGTGGACGACAGCCGCCATAACATCGCGCTGTACCTGGACGTTGAACACCATCCGGTGAAAGAGCTGTTGCTGGCCGGCGCTGTGCGCTACGAGAAGTACTCGGACTTCGGCAGCACCGTCACCGGCAAGTTCAGCACCCGCTGGGATCCGAACGAGCAGTTTGGCCTGCGCGGCTCCGTCTCCTCCGGCTTCCGCGCGCCTGGCGTGCAGCAAGAGTTCTTCAGCCAGGTATCGACCAACCTGGATTCCAACGGCAACCTGGCCGACACGCTGACCGCGCGTCAGGGCAGCGCGGCTTCCAAGGCATTCGGTATCGCCCCGCTGAAGGAAGAAACTTCGCGTAACGCCTCGGTGGGCGCGGTGTGGCGTCCAATGAAGGACACCTCGCTGACGGCCGATCTGTACCAGATCAAGATCAAGGACCGTATCGTCTTCTCCAGCAACATCAATGGCGAACCAGGCGGCGGCCCGATTGCCAACCTGCTGGCAAGCCTGAACGTACAACAGGCGCTGTTCTTCACCAACGCGGTGGATACCACCACCCGCGGCCTGGATATCGTGGGCGAAAAGGTTGTGCGCATGACGGGCTCGACCCTTGTGCTGTCCGGCCAGTTGGGCTTCAATAAGACAACGGTAGATAAGCGCCACTCGAGCTCGACGGTCCTGACCGGTGAGCAGTTGTTCGACGATGCGCAAGTGATGCTGCTCGAACACGGCCAGCCGCGCCAGCACCATGTGCTGGCAGTCGACTACACCACCGGCCCTTGGAACGTAAACACCCGCGCCAATTATTATGGTGAAGTGTCGGGCAAAGGCTTCAACGGCAAGGAGTTCACCTGGCAGGGCAAATGGCTGCTGGACCTGACCGGCCGCTACTCCTTCAGCAAGAAGACCCACCTGTCGGCTGGTATCAACAACTTGTTCAACACCATGCCGACCCGTTGGGAAGGCGACGCGGGCTTCCCGTTCAACCAGCTCGGCTTTACTCACTGCTGGGAAACCTGCCCGTTCGGCATCAATGGCCGTTCGATGTACGTAAGGTTCGATACCGCCTTCTAAGCGGCATCAGCTAATAAAAATAGCGCCCCGCGGTGAACTGAGCCCCGAAAGTTGGACACCAACTTTCGGGGTTTTTCATTGGCAAAGTACACGACAGAATTCAAGCTGGAAGTTGTCCA
>NZ_JBXARE010000005.1:0-92887 GCF_058807935.1 Pseudoduganella sp. GW821-FHT11H04
GTCCGCGCGGGTCTGGGGGGGGGGGAGAGGGGAAAAAGAGACAGGCCCGTGTCCGTTTGCTCGACCTGACCCCGAATTGCTGGCTGCAAGGGAGGTGCGATGAGGCGCTCGTTTGCGGCTTGGCTGTTCCTTGCGCCGGCATTGGTGTTGCTGGCGGTGTTTGCGTTCTGGCCGGTGCTGTTTGGGTCGGTGCTGGCTTTCACCGATTTCTCGCTGGTGCGGCCTACGCATTGGGTGGGGCTGGATAATTTCCGCTATATCTTCAACAACGAGATGTTCGTCACCGGCCTGAAAAACTCGCTGGTGTTCTTGCTGATCGTCCCTTGCGTGCAACTGGGCGCGATCGCGCTGGCGGTGATGGTGAATAACCGGCTTCCGGGCATCCGCTTGTTCCGGGCTGCTTATTATGTGCCGGTGGTGACGACCGTTTCCGTGGTCGGCATCATGTGGGGATTCATGTTCCATGAGCAGGGTGCGCTGAATGCCATCCTCGGCACGCGCGTCGGCTGGCTGCAGGATGATACTTTCGCGCTCGCGGCCATCATGTTCGTCACGCTGTGGCGGGGGCTTGGCTGGTATATGGTGATGTACCTGGCCGCGCTGCAATCTGTGCCGCAGGAGATGCAGGAAGCGGCCATCCTCGATGGCGCGAATCGCTGGCAGCGCTTCTGGCACATCACTGTGCCGATGCTGCGCCCTACCATCATGGTCTGCACCATCCTGTCCGTGCTGGGCGCGCTGAAAGCCTACCAGGAGGTGGACGTGCTGACGCAAGGCGGGCCGATGAACTCCACCTTCACCGCTTTGTATTACGCCTACGACCAGGGCTTGAAGCACCTGAAGCTGCCGCGCGCCCTGGCCGCCAGCTTCATCGTTTCCCTCGTCTGCATCGGCATCGCCCTGCTTTGCCTGCGTCATCTGAAGCCGAAGCACCGATGAAAAAGACCGCACATTACCTGCTGCTGGCCGCCATCGCGCTGCTGTGCATCTTTCCATTCTGGTGGACGCTGGTGACTGCGCTCTCCACCGAAGGCAGTATCTTCGGCAATGCGCCTTCGTTCTGGCCGCAGCAGCCGTCACTGGAGAACTTCGCGGAAGTGTTCCGTGTGATCCCGATCTGGTCCTTCCTGAAAAACTCAGTCCTGATCACTGTCTTTACCGTGCTGTGGAAGCTGGTGATGTGCTCTATGGCCGCCTATCCGCTCGCACGGTTGCATTTCAAAGGCAGGAAGCTGGTGTTCGGCCTGATCGTCACGACAATGGTGCTGCCGTCGGAGGTGAATTTCCTCGTCAACTTCATTACGGTGACGGAGCTGGGCCTGGTGGATACTTATTCCGGCGTGATCCTGCCGAATATCGTGAACGCGGTCGCGATCCTGCTGCTGAAGCAAGCCTTTGAAGAAGTCCCGCAAGACCTGGTCGATGCCGCGCGCGTGGATGGCGCGTCTGAATGGGTCATCTTCACGAAAATCATGCTGCCGCTGATTGCGCCCTGGCTGGCGACGGTCGGCATTCTCACCGCCGTCGAAGCATGGAACGAATACATCTGGCCTTCGATCGTCATGAGCAAGCCTGACCAGTTTCCGCTCTCGGTCGGCGTGCTTTATCTACGGGGCACCTTTGGCAGCAGCACGCGCGTGATCGCGGCTGGCACCATCATCACCATTGTGCCGACCCTGGCGGCATTCCTTTTCACCCAACGTTACTTCATGCGCGGCATGGACGGAGCAGTTAAATGAGCACACAAGAACTACGACAAATTGCGGGACAACTGATCATGATCCGCTTTCCCGGCACTGTGCTGGACGAAGCCACGGCCGATTTCATCCGCACCAACGGCATCCGCGGCGTGTGTCTTTTCCGCGGCAATATGACCGACTCCGTGCAGTTGGCCAAGCTGACGGCCGATTTGCGCGACGTCATGGGCCCTAACGCCTTGATCGCCATCGACCAGGAAGGCGGCGCCGTGGTGCGTTCCACCTGGGTGCCTGCGCCGCCAGCCGCCATGGGCCTGGGCGCAGCCGACGATACCGACCTGGCCTACCGCACCGGCGCCGCCGTGGCGCGTGCCGCCAAATCGCTCGGCTTCAACTGGAACTTCGCGCCGGTGCTGGACTTGAACAACAACCCGAACAACCCGGTCATCGCCGAGCGTTCCTTCGGCGCCGAGCCAAATCGCGCAGTGGAACTGGCGATGGCCTGGATGGCCGGCAGCCATGCCGAGGGCGTGGCCTGCTGCGTCAAGCATTTCCCCGGCCACGGCGACACCCACGTCGATTCGCATCGCGACCTGCCGACCGTCGACAAGGCGTTGCCGGAGCTGGATGTCCTGGAACTGGCGCCCTTCCGCGCCGCCGCACCTGTGGCGCCGGCCATGATGACGGCCCATATCGTCTACCCTGCCATTGACCCTGACAATCCGGCTACCATGTCGCCTGCGATCCTGGATGGCATCCTGCGCAAGCAGTGGAATTACAAAGGCATCATCATCACCGACGGCATGGACATGCACGCCATCGCCGGCCGCTATGGCGTGGGCAACGCCGCCGTGCGCGCCCTGCTGGCCGGCGCCGACATGGTGATGGCCCTCGGCACACCCGAAACCCAAAACGAAACGCTGGACGCCATTACCGCATCCCTGGCCGACGGCTCGCTGTCGCAAGCGGCTGTAGATGAACGCCTGGCCCGCCTCAACGCGCTGGCGCAAGCCTACCCATGCCAGCAGCGCTCCTACAAGGAAGATGCCGCCGACCGCGTCATCATGGCCGAAGGCTGGCGCCGCGCCCTGACCGCACGCGGCAATCCCCAGCGCCCAGCACCGGGCAGCAAGCTGCGCCTCATCGTGCGTCAGGACGTGGTGAGCGACGGCGTATCCGAAGCTGGCGTGCCGGCAGCCTCCGTCGCCGCCTCGCTGGGCAAGCTGTTCGACGTGGAGCTGGTCACCTTTGCCGACGCCAATACCTTCGACTGGTCGGCGCTGCCGCAGGACGGCCGCTTTACGGTACTGGCCTCCACCTCGCGCCTGCGTTACGGCGACAACGCCCGCAACAACTGGACGCCGGACCTGCACCTGGCCCTGTGGAACCCTTACCAGGCGCTCGACATCCAGTCGCCCGCCCTCATGACCTATGGCTTCGCCGCGCCAGCGCTGGAAGCCGTCAACGCCTGGCTGTCAGGCGAACTGGAAGCCACCGGCCGCTGCCCGGTACCCGGCTTTGCTTGAAGCATAAGGAGACAAGATGGACGCCGCACGCCATAACCCGTTGAAGTGGATCCCCACGCTGTACCTGGCACAGGGCCTGCCCTACTTCGCAATCGCCCTGGTCTTCGGTCAGATGATGAAGAGCATGGGTATGCAAAACGCCGAAATCACGCACTGGCTGGCCTTCCTCGGCGGCGCCTGGATTTTCAAGCCACTGTGGAGTCCCTTCCTGGAACTGGCGCCGAGCAAGAAACTGGTGGTGGTGAGCCTGCAGCTGCTTGGCGGCGTATGCCTTGGCCTGGTCGCTTTGGCGCTGCACTTCCCGTTCTGGCTCAGCGCCAGCATCGGCGTGCTGTTCCTGGTGTCGATCGCCTCGGCCACGCACGATATTTCTTGCGACGGCCTGTATATCGCCAGCCTGACCAAGAAAGAGCAGGCGGTGTATGCCGGCTGGACCGGCACCTTCTTTAACGCCGGGCGCTTCCTGGCGCAAGGCGGCTTGCTGATGCTGGCCGGCTACCTGGAGAAGACGCAGGGAGTCACCTCCGCCTGGACCGTCATCTTCGGCATCCTCGGCCTGACCATGTGCGCGCTGGGCGCCTACAACTTCTGGGCGCTGCCGCTTAGCCCCAATGCACGCTTAGAGGACCACACCGTTGCCGGTGTCGCGCTCACGCTGAAAGAAGTGATCATCGACTACTTCCGCAAGCCGGGCATCTGGATCTCGATCATCTTCATTATCCTGTTCCGCGCCGGTGAGGCGCAGGTGCAGACCATCGGCCCGCTATTCCTGCGCGACGTGCGAGAAGCCGGCGGCCTGGGACTGAGCACGGCCGAAGTAGGCGCCGTGTATGGCACCAGCGGCACCATCGCCTTCATCATCGGCTCCATTGCCGGCGGCTACTTCACTTCCTGGCTGTCGCTGCGCCGCGCGATCCTGTTCCTGATCCTGGCGATGAACCTGCCCAACGCGGTGTTCTACTTCCTGTCCCATTCCCTGCCGACCGACCTGACCACCATCGGCGTTGCGCTGAGCGTGGAAATGTTCGGCTACGGCTTCGGCTTCGTGGGCGTGATCCTGTACATGATGCAGGTGGTCGCACCCGGCAAGTACACCACTGCACACTACGCCTTCTCCACCGGCGTGATGCAGCTTGGCTTTGTGCTGTTCCGCTGGATCAGCGGCGATATTCAGACCGCCCTGGGCTACAAAAACTTCTTCGTCTGGGTGCTGCTGGCGGCGATCCCTGTCGCCATCCTGTCCCAGTTCATTCCGATGGAGTCGCGCGAGAAGAGCGAAGCCGACGCCGTGCCCGAGGCGGCCTGACAGATGGCCTCTGTTTCGCTGCGCAATATCGCCAAGCGTTACGGCGACAATGCCCCGGTCATCCGCGGTATCGACCTTGATATCGCGGATGGCGAATTCACCGTCTTCGTCGGTCCTTCAGGCTGCGGAAAGTCGACGCTATTGCGCATGATCGCAGGGCTGGAAGAGATCAGCAGCGGCGAGCTGCATATCGGGGGCAAACTAGCCAATAGCGTGCCGCCGGCCCAGCGCGGGCTGGCCATGGTGTTCCAGTCATATGCGCTGTACCCGCATATGACGGTGTACGAGAACATGGCCTTCGGCCTTAAGCTGGCCGGCACGCCTACGGCCGAACTGCACGCAGCAGTCGAACGCGCGGCCGCCACGCTGCAAATCGGCCACCTGCTCGAACGCAAACCGAAAGAACTGTCCGGCGGCCAGCGCCAGCGCGTCGCCATCGGCCGCGCCATTGTGCGCAAGCCGCAGCTCTTCCTGTTCGATGAGCCACTGTCCAACCTGGACGCCGGCCTGCGCGTGCAGATGCGGCTGGAAATCGGCCGCCTGCACAAGGAACTGGGCACCACTACCATCTACGTAACGCACGACCAGGTGGAAGCAATGACGCTGGGCCAGCGCATCGTGGTCTTCAACGGCGGCAAGATAGAGCAAGCGGGCACACCGCAGCAGCTGTATAACGCCCCAGCCAATATATTCGTGGCGGGCTTCCTCGGCGCGCCGCGCATGAACTTCATACCCGCCGAAGTGATTGCGCTGGGCGCCACCCATGTAGCGGTGCTGCTGCCCGGCGGCGCCATCGTGGAAGTAGCCGCCCTGCCGGGCGAAGTCGAACGAGGAACGCGCGTGACGCTGGGCGTACGACCGGAACACTTGCAATTGCGCGAAGAAGCTTACAATGCGGCAACTGTCGCGGTCAGTCACGTAGAATATCTTGGCGACCAGTCAATTGTGTACGCCAACCTGCCCGGCATGGCGGAATCATTGGCGGTGAAACTGGCGCCTGATGCCCCGCCGCCGGCGCCAGAAACGCAGGCCGCTCTATTCCTGCCCCCCGAACGTTGCATGCTGTTCGATGCAGAAGGCTGCGCGTTCGGTCGTCCGTGAGATTTCGTTACAATTACCCCCTTCAGAAAAACGGTCCCGTGACGAAATTATGGGAAAATAGACGTTTGCCTCAACCAAAAGAAGGATCACATACCATGACCCAATTCCGTTTCGCACGTATCGGCCTGCTGCTGGCAGCCATCGGCCTGGGTGCCGTTCCGGCCCTGGTGCAGACCGCACACGCGCAAGACAAGAAAGCCGAAGCGCAACCTGAGACCGTGCGCAAGGAAATGGCCAAGCTGCTGGACGGTAAAGTTATCGGTCCACTGCTGGAAGCCAAGAAATTCGGCGAAGCTTCGGCACTGCTGGACCAGGCAGACGCCCTGCCGAACAAATCCCCTTACGAACAGTATTTCATTAACCGCATGCGCCTGGCGATTGCCTTGGGCATGGACGACAAGCCAAAGCTGATCGCGATGCTGGAAACGGTAATTGCCTCCGGCCGCCTGGAGAAAGACGAAAAAGCCAAGTTCACGCAAGCGCTGGCTGGCTATTACCAGGAGGCGAAGAACTGGCCTAAGACCATCGAAAACCTGCAGAAGTATGGCGAGATGACCGGCGACCCTAAAGCGCAGCGCCAGATCATGGCGATCCGCTTCGAATCGGGCGATTACAAAGGCGTTCAGACCGACCTGCTGAAAAAGCTGGAAGACGGCATCAAGAACAACCAGCCGATGACCCGCGAAGAGCTGCATATGCTGGCCGACGCGTCGCACCGCCTGAAAGACAAGAACAACTATCTGGTTGCCCTGGAAGGCCTGGTACGCTGGCATCCACGTGACCGCTACTGGTCGGACATGCTGTACCGCACCCGCGGCAAAGAAAACTACAACATCCGCTTCTCGTCCGACATCGTGCGCCTGCAGAAGGTCGCGACCACCAAGATGGAAGAGCAGGACTATATCGAGCTGGCAGAAGTCGACCAGCTGGAAGGCCAGTTCATCGAAGGCAAAGCAGTGCTGGACGCCGGCATCGCGAACGGTGCTGTAACCCAGAACGCCAAGGTCAAGAAGCTGAAGTCCGAACTGGATAAACAAGCTGCCGACGACATGAAGAACATCGCTTCCAGCGAATCTTCGGCACGTAAGGCCAAGAACGGCACCGGCCTGGTTAACCTGGGCTACGCCTTCGTGACCATGGGCCAGTACGATAAGGGCCTGGGCCTGATCCAGGAAGGTATCGCGAAGGGCGGCCTGAAAAACGCCGACGACGCCAAGCTGCGCCTGGGCTACTCCTACGCTATGGCCGGCAAGAAGGAAGAAGCGATCAAGATCCTGGAAACCGTGCAAGGCGCCGATGGCCGTGCCGACCTGGCTCGCTACTGGATCCTGTGGATCAACCGTCCATACCCAGCGACCGCTGGCGACGACGACAAGAAGGGTTAATCCTGCAGTCCCTGGCTTAGGGACGGCAAAAAAGGCGGGAATGGCTTTCGGGCCTTCCCGCCTTTTTTACGCCTGCTTTACCACGGTGACGGGCCATTCAATTGAATCACTCTTGCAGCCAGCGATTTTCTAGGCTGTAATGTTGGTTTGCCCCGGTTACCGAAAGTGCATCACGCCATGCCAGACTGCCAGCCAGCGGACAGGTTTCACCAAAGCTTCCGCGAGCCACTACTGCAATTCGACGTCTATCAGGAGAATTTCTGCGCCCAGCTTGAGACTTTCGAGCATGTGCGCGAACGCTTGGCACAGGCGCCGGAACTGGTCGCGCAGATTCCCCTGTTTAACCTGATGCACGCCACGCAGCGCCTTGCGACGGATGCCTGCAACCATCTGGCCAACTGCTACAGCGGCGGCCATGACATCGGCGAACTGCAGGCGTTTTACGAACAGGCGGTCGAATACTGGGAGACTTACGCCCACTACAACCAGGCATACAACGAAAGCGGCAAGCGCGATACTCCGTGGGCCCACATTGCGCTCGCGGGACCGGATTACCGCTTCGCGCTGGCCATGGTTTGCTTCGGCATCCTGCTCGGCAAACAGCATTTGGTGCCTCGGCTTGTGCCCCTGATCGACTACTGCAACGAAAAGCGCGACGCACTGCTCGAACGCCTGCTCGATCACTGCATTGGCGGACGCGATCCGGCAGCCACCATTTGCCGCCGCAACCTGCCCTATTCCAATGCGCTGCCGGTGTTTGCCGCCACTCCTTCTGAACGCCCCGCCTTGATGGCGAACTATCTTGCCGCGTGGTACCAGGCCAGCCGCCGAGAAGACTATTTCGACCGCCACACCTCGGGCTACCAGTTCGTCGGCTATTGGTCATGGGAGGCCGCCGCCATCACGCAAGTGCTGGGCATCGACGATGCGAGCTATCGCGAACTGCCCTACTATCCGAAGGACATGGCCGACTTCGCGCAGCAGGCTAATGCCTGCAAGCTGGCGGCGTATGTGGCTCCTACCGCACGATTCCCCAGTGACTTGTGTTTTGCAAGGATAGCGATTCAATTGAATCACTCTTGCCTCTAGAGAATTTCTAAGCTGTAATGGCGGTCCGTATGGTTATCGAAAACACAATGACATGCTGGATCGCCTCACCCAAGATACGCGCCTGCTGCGACTGACCACGCCGCAAGGCGCAGCGCAGTTACTGGTCGAATGCGTGCGCGGCGAAGAGGCAATCGGCAAACCCTCCGCCTTCGACATTTCGACCCTTTCCACCGACGCCTCGATTCCGCTCAAATCCCTGCTTGGCCAGCCCGCATTGCTGGAACTGGTGACTGCTGGCGGGCCAGCGGCGCTGCGCCCTTTTCACGGCCACATCACGGCGATTGAACTGAGCGCCTCCAACGGCGGCCTGGCGCGATATGCTTTGCGGCTCGAACCATGGACGGCCTTCCTCGCGCATAACCGCGACAGCCGCATCTTCCAGGACATGTCGGTGTGCGACATCCTCGACGCGGTGTTGGGCAGCTGGCAGGGCCAGGGCAAGCTGGTGCCCGAATGGCGCTTCGAACTTGCCGACCGCACGATCTATCCAAAACGCAGCCTGTGCACCCAATACCAGGAAAGCGACTGGGCCTTCGCCGAACGCCTGATGGCGGAGGAAGGCCTTTTCTACTATTACGAACACCGCAGCGATGGCCACGTACTGGTGATCGCCGACCACAATGGCGCCTTCAAGCCGAATGCGCAGGCAATGGTGCGCTTCACCCAGCCCGGCGCCGTCATGCGCGAAGACAGCATGGACCGCTGGCGCATGCAGGCCAGCCTGCTCACCGGAGAAGTCGCGCTGCAAAGCTGGGACTACCGCACGCTCGACCGGCGCGCAGCCAACGCCGGCGGCGCCGGCGACGAAGGCATTTCACTGGCCGCGCGCGATGTAGCCGGCGCATATGCCTACAGCAGCCGCGACCACGGACAACGCCTGGCCGAACGCCGCCTGCAGGCGCTCGACGTCGCCCGCGCCAATGTGACCGGCGCCGGCACCGTGCGCACCATGGCGCCGGCAACGCGCTTCGCCCTGCTTGGCGAACCGGTGACGGGCGATAGCGGCGACTTCATCGCGGTGCGCGTGCTGCACCTGATGCATAACAACCTGGCCGCGCAAATGCGCTCGAATATCCAGCGGGAGCTGGGTCACGCCGCGTTACAGCTGCTGAACGATGCCGACCTGGCAGAAAGCCGCCACGCAGTCGGCAAGGCCATCGCCGAGCGCCCGCTGTACCGCAACCGCATCGACGCCATCGAAGCCGCCCTGCCCTACCGCAGCGCCGCGCCCTGGAAGCGTCCTACCGTGCAGGGGCAGCAGACCGCCATCGTCGTGGGGCCATCGGGCTCGCCCATCCACACCGACCGCGACCACCGCGTCAAAGTGCAGTTCCACTGGCAGCGCGGCGACAATAGCCATAGCCGCCTGGCCCCATCGCTGCAAGCTGGCGACAGCGGCGCGCCCGCCGACGACAGCGCAGGCACCTGGGTGCGCGTCGCCACGCCGCTGGCGCCAATTGCCGGCGCCAACTGGGGCAGCAACACCTTGCCGCGCGTGGGCCAGGAAGTGCTGATCGATTTCCTCGAAGGCGATATCGACCGGCCCGTGATCATCGGCGCCTTGTACAACGGTGAAGGCCAGGCCGACGCCCAGCACAATATGGTTGGCATCGGCACTGGCGCCGCAACCGGGAATGCACCTGCATGGTTCCCCGGCGAATCCGGCGGTCACGCCCACCCTGCTGCGCTGTCCGGGCTGAAAAGCCAAGCCATGCAAAGCAGCCAGTCCGGCGCTGGCGCATACAGCCAGCTGGTGTTCGACGACACGCCCGGCCAAGCCCGCGTGGCCCTCCAGCGCCACGCCAAGCCGCACCAGGGCACGGCGGAACTGAACATGGGCCACCTGCGCCACCAGAGCGACAACCAGCGCCTGCATCCCGTCGGCTTTGGCGCAGAGCTGAAGACCGAGCACGCCCTCGCCGTACGCGCTGGTGATGGCCTCCTGATTTCCTCCCATACAGCGCGTGGTGCACGCGGCAACCTGCTCGATTCCCGTCCTGCGCAAAGCCAGGTAGCTACCAACCAGCAGCGCCAGCAAGCACTCGCAGAGCAGGCAAAGACGCATAAAGCCGACCTTCCGAATGAGAAGGAATCGGACAAGCTGCCCGCGATCCAGGGCATGCAGCGCACCGCCGAAACGCTCGACGCCAGTATCAATGGCGTCGATGCCTACAACGCTCCCCTTTTGCAAGTGGACAGCCCTTCCGGCATTGCGGCGGCCACGCCAGCCAATGCCATCCTGACCTCCGATGCCAGCAGCTCCATCACCGTCGGTCACGCGATCAATTTTGCAGCGCAAGCCAACTTGCTGCATTCCGCCGTCGGCGGCATTAGTCTTTTCACCTACGGCAAAGACGGCGGCATGCACCTGCATGCCGCCTGCGGAAAAGTCAGCAGCCAAAGCCAGGAAGCCGCGACAACACTGACCGCCGACAAGGCCGTCGCTTTCGCCAGCATAAACGCTGAAGTGAACATCGCCGCCAAACAACACGTGCTGCTTACGTCCCAGGGCGCCGCCATCCGCCTCGAAGGCGGAAATATCACACTGAACGCGCCGGGCAAGGTCGACTTCAAGGCAAGCAAGAAAGAGCTCTCCGGCCCAGCCAGCGGTGAAGCCAGCTTGCCCGCCCTGCCAAAGCCTGGCCAGGCAAAAAATGACATTGACCTGCTGTTCCACTACGAAGACCTGGACGCGGTACCCGGCGCTCCGTACAAAGTGCGCTTCGCCGATGGCACGATACGCGAAGGCACATTGGATAAGCAGGGCCAGGCGCGATTGCTCAGCGTACCGTACGGCGAATACACCGTCGAATTCGGCGAAGACCCGCGCGAATGGGAAGCGCCGCCGCTTCCGCCCGGCGAACACAAAGACCCGCAAGTGCGCGAGCAAGGCAGGCTCGCGGTCGAACAAGCGCGCCTCGAATATGAAAGGAAGCAAGCGTGAGCATTATCGACGACTGCGTCCAGTTCCTTGAAGACCTGATCCTGGGCGACTTCAACGAAGAACAAATGGTGTCGGCGCAAGTGATCGGCGGCCTCATTTCGCTGATTCCCGTGGTCGACCAGGTGATGGACGTACGCGATGTCAGCGGCAGCCTGTATCGCATCAACAAGGCAGGTGGCATGGCCAAGGCCACGCTGGACCAAAAGGTCGGCCTGGGCTTCGCAGCTTTCGGCGTCATTCCGGAAGTAGGCAGCGCCTTCAAGACCGTCTTCAAGCCGCTGTACAAGGAACGCAAGGCGCTCAAAGGCACGTTTAATGGCGGCGTCGCCATGATCGAACGCATGCTGGGCGCCAAAAAAGGCGGCGCCGTCAAATGGGTACGCACGCTGGACTGGGCCGGCAATACGCAAGCTGCCATCACCCAGGCGAACCTCGCACTCGAAAGCAGCATCCAGCTGCTCGAATACATCGCCATCGGCCACTGGTGGTGCCCCGACCACCTCGAACAACTCGCTCGCGACGTCGCGCCATCGATGAAATCCATGCGCGGCAAGTTCGCCGGCCCGATCAACGAAGCTTCCAAGGAAATCAGGAAGTTCCTGGAAGAGATGCTGGGCGAACACGCCGCCGCTGTCGCGATGGCAGTCGCCCAAAACGCCGCAGCTACGCCGCGCGCCGCACATGGCGGTCACACGCAAAGCCATGCCGTCACGCCATCGGCGTCACGCGGTCGCCATCATGAATCCGTATCTGAAAAACCGCGCACGCAAGCGAAGGTTACAGCTTCGAAGACAGCAACCGTCACCCAAAGGTTGGCTTACGAAGGCTATAAGGCGCTTAACTTCGCGGTCAAAGGCCTGATGGGCGAACACATAGTCGACCACTACGTCATCGAAAAAAAACACTGGGGTCTCGATTGGAACGGCCACGATATGGTTGGTAGCACCAAAAGAGGCAAAAAGCCTGGCTGGCAAGGCGAGCCTAAGAAGATCAATGACAACGAAACACCGCTCTACCTGTGCACACCGAGCGCACACGTGCTCACAAGCGGCATCGACTCAGCTTGGCTGACCAATCGCGCCAAACCACAACAATTCGCGATCGTCGAAGCGAAAGCCAATATGAATCCAGCCGTCGACTTATTGCAATTGCTCGGCGAGGCCAACGATGCAAATGCTGGTGGAAGAAGGCAACAACGTGGCCGTAAACGAGCAGGTGCTCAACAAACCGAGTCCGTAAAATCCGAAAAGGTCCTTCAGATGAGCACAGCATGGGTCGATTTCCGAATTAACCGTGATATGCGGCTTTGGAAAGCTCGAATGAATGACAATTACACACGCCACGTCTTTCTCGTCACGCCAATCCAAGCGGCCGACCATACAATTGCGATGTCGAAAATCCTGGAGGAAGGCTTGGTAAACAACCCTTCTGCCGCGCAGCGCTTCGCGAAAGATCACGCAGAACATGACGTCCAGCGTGAATTCTCGGCCGCAGACATTGATGCGGCTGACGCAAGATATCGGGAGCAAGGAAAGCCCAAGAAAAACATCCCAAACAAGAAGTCTACGAAATGATCACAAACGAATTCAATGAACGGCGCCGTCAGACATTCCTCGACGAGCAAAGTTATGAAAACACCCTTAAATGGTTTGACAACGACGAATTGATCCTACGAGAAAAACTCGAAGATCAAACAAATCGGCCTCGCGCCAAGAGCGTGACATTAAGTATGTTGGCCTATCAGCTGTGGAATACGTTCCAAATGCGCTACACGGCAGGAGACAGTGTAGAAACCCTAGCGTCAAGCTTGACTCAAGTGGTTGAAGCCTTCGAGCGCTACGTTGAGGCATGCGACGAGGTCCCAGAGTCTGATTATTATTCGCCGTTCGTTTTGGACGACATGATCGACACTTACGTCGACTATCTGAACCTACTTTCCGCCGCGATCTTGCTGCACCGCGAGGATCTTATCCCACGCATCGCGGCGTTCAACGAAGGTACTCCGTATGAGAAGTCAGATGCAGTTATTGAAGATCTGTTGAGCTTTTATCTAAATGGACGCCCTACCTTAGACAGTTGGTTTTGGAAGGCATATACGCCACTACTAAACGCGATAGATGGCGATACCTCGAGCGACAGACAGAAAGGTATGGCCAAATATGTAAAGGGTTGGTACAAGTCGATGAAAGGTATTGCCCATTTCTGGGGTAAGCACGAGCAAATTAAACCTGAATTCTCGCCATATGACGGCTATTGGGCAATGTGTGCAGCTGCCTTCAGTTACCTATACGACATTGACGATAGCAAGTACCGCGACGAAATGGTCTACCCAAAAGATATGATCGACTACGCGCGCAGCAAGCCCCGCCAGCCGGTTAAGCTTCTGGACGGCAGTCAGATTCTTCGCGTACTTGGTGGTCAGTCATGCCCTGTAGAAGGTCAGTGGTTCAGTCCAGCGAAGCCAGACAGCGCTCGGCACTTCAAAAAAGGCAATCTGATGCCGGTCTTCGAGTCCGAATACGGACTTACGGTTTGGCAGATGCAATCCTAAAACATGAACAACTTCATGCAGCGGCGCCGCCAACCTTTTCTTGACGAGCAAAGCTATAAAAATACGCTTGAACACTTCGCCGGTAGCTACGATATCCTAAGCGCGAAGATTGTCGAACAAGCAGAGAACCCCCGCGACAAAGCGGCATTGCTAAATGCATGGGCCGAGCAGTTGTGGTGCACTTTTCAGCTACGATTTACAGCTGGCGATAACCTTGAAGACCTTGCGCTATATTTGAGCCAAGTCGTCGAAGCCTACGAGCGCTTCGTGGAAGAGCTTAATGGCGTTCCTGAAAGCGAATATCGCCCCCCTTTCATCCTCGATTACGCGATAGACATCTACGTTGACTTCCTTAACTTACTGTCCGCGGCGGTTCTGCTACATCGTGAGGACTTGATCTCTCGAATATGTGCACTCAATGAAAATACCGCCTACGACAAGTCAGATGCCGTGATTGAAGAGCTATTGGGCTTTTACTTACCTGACCGCCCGACACTCGATGGATGGTATTGGAAGGAGTACACGCCATTGCTAGACGCAATTGATCAGGACTCACCCACCGACCGTGCTAAGTCGATGGGAAAGCTCGTCAAAGGCTGGTATAAGTCGATGAAGGGAGTTGCCCACTTTTGGGGTAAGCACGAGCAGATCGAGTCTGACTTCTCTCCTTACTATGGTTATTGGGCGATGTGTGCAGCAGCATTTACGTACCTGTACGATATCGACGACCGTTCATATCGCGACGAGTTGGTCTATCCGAAAGATATGGTCGACTACGCGCGTAGCTTGCCGCGTAAGGCGGTCAGGCTGGAGGGCGGCGGGAAGTAAGTATCCTGCCGCCCTCGGTCAAAACGGATCAAGCCCCTGACGCGGCTTTCTCTAACTTGCTGCGGTTGTACACGCGGCATTCGTTTTTCTTCCAGCGACCTTCGCAAACCCGGATGCGGCAAAGGGCTGCATCCTGTTTTTCCTGCTTCTTGCATTGCTCGAGCGCTTTAGGCAGCGACTGACGGGCGTTCGCGGAAGTGTCGAATTTGGCGTGGGCGACCAGTGCCGCCAGCAGTTCAACGTCGGTGTCCTGCTCCGGTGCTGCGGCTGCAATCGCCTTGTCTGGGACCCTGGACGACTTTTCCTTGACCGGTTTGCGGACCGGCTTTGCAGGCGCGGGTTTGGCTGCGGGCGGCACGCCGCTTTCCAGCATCTGCGCCAGCGATTCTTTCGGTTTGGCTTCGAGTGGTGGCGGTGCTTCGTCGATGATGGCGGCAGCCGTCGGCGCTGCATCGGGGACTTGCGCAACAGCGGGGACGGTGACAGGCGCGGGCGCTGCCGGCGCGGGCGTCGCTGCGGACACGGGCGCGGCTGCCGCAAGTGCGGCGGGTGGCTCGGCCTGGCCATCGCCGAATTGCACGACCGCGAATGCGGCGGCGATGGCCATCAAACTAAAACCACCAACCAGCCACAGATGCTTGCGGCGCGGCGCGTTCTCCTCCGCTTGCGGCAGTACCGCAGCGAGGACAGGTTGAGTCTCCAGAGCATTTTGCTGCTCGGTCGAAAGCAGGCTCGGGCGGCCTGCCGGCTTTCGGGTTTCATTGCTTTGTGACAAGGTATTGCTCCTGATTAAGGTTGTCAATACTTTACTTTATCTCTGGAAAAAGGCGCGCACTATTCAGCGGAATCCCTTTAACAGAGGGGCGCACGATTGAAATCCAAGCGAACGCGGCTTATCAGAAGTTCAAGATATACTTTCCCGCAATAATTTATTGCTAAGGCGATACACGCCTTTCGTGTTATCAATTTAGTAATTTCAATTCCTGAGGTCAACGTGGTTTTCGTCGCTGTCGTGCTGTATTTCCTGCTGGCTTGCGCATTGAGCTGGATGGTGCTGTTCCCATCCGGACGGGCGTATGTCGCACGCCGCATGGAGCTGGCCGGCACGCGCTGGCAGCGCCGCGTGCAGCACATCGCACGCCGCAGCGGCGCGCAGGCTGGCGCGCTGGGATCGGAATCGGCGATGGCGATGCGCCAGGGCGGCAACTTCCTGCGCGAACATCTTTGGGCTGCTGTGGCGGCCCTGCTCATCATGCTTTTACCGGCGGTGGTGGCCTGGATGGCGAGCAGCCGCACCATGGTTGGCGGCTTCGATGCGCCAACGCGCGAAGCGAACCAGCAGGTGGCGGAACTGCTGCATGGTGAGCAGCTGGTGCCGCCGCCTCCCCTGCCGCCGATGCTGTTCATGACGCCGGAGGTGGAAATCGTGCGTCCTGGCCTGGTATCTGCGAGCCGCGATTGGAGCCTGCTTGAAAAAGAATATTCGCAGCGGCTGCTGCAAGCCTTCCGCATCATGAAGGAGCGCCATGGTTACGACATGGCGCTGCTGGAGGGCTATCGCAGCCCTGAACGCCAGGATGCGCTGGCCGCACAGGGCAGCAACGTCACCAATGCGAAGGCCTTCCAGAGCTGGCACCAGTATGGCCTTGCCGCCGATTGCGCTTTCCTGCGTGACGGGAAGCTGGTGATCTCGGAGCGCGACCCCTGGGCCATGCGCGGCTACCAGTTGTTTGGCGAAGTGGCGGAGAGCCTGGGCCTGACCTGGGGCGGCCGCTGGAAGATGATGGATTTCGGCCACACCGAGTTGCGTGTGGACGGCGTGAGAAAGAAATAGGAGTACGAAATGCCTGGAGCACTGATCCTGTTGGGCGATAAGACATCACATAAAGGCACCGTGCTGGAAGCTTCGCAAATGAGCGATAGCGGCGGCAAGCCGATTGCACGCATGGGCGACAAGGTGTCCTGCCCTATTCATGGCGATACCACCATCAGCAGCGGCGACCAGACCATGATCGTCGACGGCAAGCCTGTGGCGCGCCATGGGGACAAGACCGCCTGCGGCGCGACCCTGATCGCGAGCCAGCAGAATTCCATGGACGCGGTGTGAGGCGGGCATGCAGAACTGGTTGAAACGCAGCTTGCTGGTGATTGGCGTATTTGGTTTATGCTGGATCGGCGCGGTGTGGTACTGGCGCAGCACAACGCGCATGCCCGATACGGGCGATTTGGCGCTGGCCATGCTGGTCACTCCCCTGACGCTTGTCGCCGGCTATTGGTTGGCGAAGAAGACTTTCGGCGGTAGCGTCGAATCGGCGCCTGCAAGTGCGCCATCAGCTCCCTCCGTGCCTGCGGCCGATTCGCAAGATGCCCCAGCGACCAATGCGCAGGCGGCACCGTGGCTGCCCTTCCGCGTCGTTGGCGCCGCACTGCGCATGGCGCACGGGGATTCGCCGGCCGAACTGGCGGCGGCCTTTGCCGAAGGCCAGGCGCGGCTTGACCTCGACCCCGAACTGACAGATGTGCAGGGCTTCCCCCTGCTCGCTGGCCGCGTGCCTGAAGTCGACCTGGCGCCGCTCGAAGAATGGCTGTCTTCCCAGCAGCCAGCGCCAAGCACGTCGGCCGCGCAGCATCTGCGCGCCATAGCGATGGGCGGCGAAATCACGGGCCAGCTGGCCGCGCTTGCATCGGATTCCGGCAGCGATGGCTTGCTGCAGTTGCTGCCGCTGATACCCGCCGATTGGCCGCAATCCACGCAGGACATGGCCGCGCGCTGGCTGGCGCACTGCGCAATCGTTGAAGGCTGGCCGCAAGAGCGCCTCAAACTGCGGCTTGCGACGCCGGCGACACCGCTTGCGGGGCTGCGGGCCTTGTCTACGCAGGCCTCAGGGCCAGCGGCTGCGGTACCGCTTCTCAGCGCAGTAATCGCTTTCGATTCCAGCATCGATGCAGATGCAGTGGAAAACCTCGCCATCAACGGCAAGCTGTATGGCCCTCGCAATCCAAACGGACGCATGCCTGCGGAAGGTGCGGCGGGCATCCTGCTGCAGCCGCCCGGCCAGCCCGGCGACGGGCTTCACCTGCTCGCGCTCGAAGCCAAGGATTCCGCGACGCTCAACGAGCTCGGGCTAGAGGCCCTGGCGCAGGCGCATGGTGCGCCGCCTGCGTATGTTGCCGCCGACACCGATCACCGCGCGGCATGCATGTCGGACCTGATGCAATGCGTCGAAGCGTCCGCGCCGGCGCTGGACACCAACACTTCGCTGGCCTGCATCGGCGCGGCCTGCGGCCACACCGGCGCTGTCGGCGCCCTGGCCGCGATTGCGCTGGCCAATGAACAAGCCACGGACAGCGGCGGCTTCGCGCTCGCCCTGTCGAACACTGAACCAACCCAACGTTTCGCACTGCTGGTCGGCCCTCTCCCGGCCCCGGCCAGCAAAGCGCCATCCCTTAGCTAACCTTGCAAGAGTAGAAAAATGATGCAAAGAATCCGGGACATCCTGACTTCGCGCACCGCCTTCCTGATTTATGGATGGACTGCCTTCGCGGCATTCCTGCTGCTGGCGGCAGCGCTGCTGGAATTGCCTTACACCCTGGCGTTCGCCGTACTAGGCGGGGCGTTGCTCCTTGGCATAATGGTCTGGTCGTGGCGGCGCTACCGCGCGCGCCGCGCCGCCCGCCAGCTGGGCGGCATGCTGGAACAGCAGGCCGTTGCGCCGGCCAAGGCTGATACCGCGCCGCGCCACGAAACCGAAGCGCTGCGCAAGCGCATGCTTGATGCAATCCAGACCATCAAGACGTCCAAGCTCGGACTGCGCTCCGGCAGCGCAGCGCTGTATGAGCTGCCCTGGTACATGATCATCGGTAATCCGGCCGCAGGTAAAAGCACGGCGATCGCCAATTCCGGCCTGCAATTCCCGCTGGCCGGCAGCCGCATCGTGCAGGGCGTGGGCGGTACCCGTAACTGCGACTGGTTCTTCACCACCGACGGCATCCTGCTCGATACCGCGGGCCGCTACGCAGTCAACGACGAAGACCGCGCCGAATGGTTCGGCTTCCTCGGACTGCTCAAGAAATACCGAAAGAAGGCGCCGATCAACGGCATCATCATCGCCGTCAGCATCGCCGAACTGACCGGCAAGCGCCCGGAGTTCGCCATTGAACTCGCCAAGAACCTGCGCCAGCGCGTACAGGAGCTGACGGAAAAACTGGAAGTGCATGCGCCGGTCTATATAGTCTTCACCAAGGCGGACCTGATCAACGGCTTCACCGAATTCTTCCACGATTGCGAAATCGGTGAGCGAGACCGCGTGTGGGGCGCTACCCTGCCCTACCGCAAGAACCAGCAGAACGAAGACCTGCTGCAGCAGTTCGACGCCCGCTTTGAAGAGCTGTACGACGGCCTGAAGGAAATGAGCCTGGCCAATATGGCCCTGCAATGGCGCGAGCGCCTGCCGTCCGGCGTGTTCACCTTCCCGCTCGAATTCAATTCGGTGAAGGCGCCGCTGCGTACCTTCATCGCGACCCTGTTCGAGGAAAACCCGTTCCAGTTCAAGCCTGTGTTCCGCGGCTTCTACTTCACCAGCGCGCTGCAGGAAGGTGAAGGCGTTTCGGCTACGTCGCACCGCGTGGCGCAGCGTTTCGATTTGAGCCTGCAACGACAGGAACATCACGACAGCGAGCAGCAGCATGGCTACTTCCTGCTCAAGCTGTTCCGCAACGTGATCTTCGCAGACAAGAACCTGGTGGCGCAATACGCCAGCCCGGCCAAGACACGCATGCGCTATGCGGCCTTCTTCGGCGCGGTAGCGCTGAGCGGCCTGTTGCTGGGTGGCTGGAGCTGGTCCTATATGGGTAACCGCCAGCTGGTGGCCAATGTGCAGGCCGACCTGGATAAGGCGGTCAAGCTGCAGAAACAGCGCCCCGACCTGGCGGCGCGAATCGAAGCGCTGGAAATCATGCAGGACCGTATCGAACAGCTGGCGCGCTTCCGCGACGACCGCCCACTGTCGGTCAGCCTGGGCCTGTACCAGGGCGGCCTGCTGGAACGTAAGCTGCGCGAGGAATATTTCGCCGGCGTGCGCGAAGTCATGCTGAAGCCTGTCGGGCAATCGCTGGAGTCCTTCCTCGGCGAAGTGAATGCCAATGCGGACCGTCTGCAACCACTGGTGCGCAATGCTCCCGCAGCCGCCGCCGGGGCGACGTCCGCTCCTGCCGTTGCACAGGCTGCGGCGCCGCAGCAGTTCAAGGATGCTTCGCCGGAAAACGTCGAAGACGCGTACAACGCCCTGAAGGCTTACCTGATGCTGGGCGATAAATCGCGCGCCGAAGCGAGCCACCTGAACGACCAGCTGACGCGCTTCTGGCGCGTTTGGCTGGAATCGAACCGTGGCAGCATGCCGCGCGAACAGATGATCCGCAGCGCCGAACGCCTGATCGGCTTCTACCTTTCCGAAATCAACGATCCATCCTGGCCGCAGATCGAGAACCGCCTGGCCCTGGTGGACCAGTCGCGCAATACCCTGCGCGGCGTGGTGCGCGGCATGCCGGCGCGCGAACGCGTATATGCCGACGTCAAGGCCCGCGCAGCGACGCGCTTCCCGGCCATGACAGTGGCGCGCATCGTCGGTGAACAGGACCGCGAACTGGTCCTGGGCAGCTATTCGATTTCCGGCGCCTTTACCCGCGCCGCGTGGGAAGGCTATGTGCGCGACGCATTCAAGGAAGCCGCCAACCGCGAACTGCAAAGCGCCGACTGGGTGCTGAAAACCGCCACCCGCGACGACCTGACGCTGGAAGGCAGCCCCGAACAGATCCAGAAAGCCCTGGTGGACGCCTACAAGAACGACTACGCCAAGGAATGGCAGAAATTCATGCAGGGCGTGGCTATCAAGGACCTGGAAGGCTTTGAATCGGCCGCTGCGGCCATGAACCGCCTGGGCGACCCGCAATCCTCGCCAATCTCCAAGCTGGTGAACACCGTCTACCAGGAAACCTCGTGGGACAACCCTTCCCTGCTGGATTCCGGCCTGCAGCGCGCCCAGCGCAGCGTCGGCGACTGGTTCCGCGAAATGATCTTGCGCCAGAAACCATCGCAAGTGAACGTCAACCTGCCGACCAGCACCACGCCGGGCGCCCCGCTGCCGCTGGGCCCTGTCGGCCGCGAGTTCTCCGGCGTTGCACAACTGGTGGTCGCCAAGGACAAGGACGCCTCGCTGATGCGCGGCTATATGGATAGCATGGGCAAGCTGCGCGCACGCTTCAACCAGATCCGCAACCAGGGCGATCCCGGCCCCGGAGCCAAGCAGCTGATGCAGCAAACGCTGGATGGCAGCGGATCCGAACTGGCGGACGCCCTGCGCTACGTGGACGAGCAAATGCTGGTCGGCATGAACGACCAGCAGAAGCAAGCGATCCGTCCGTTGCTGGTGCGTCCATTGATGCAAACCTTCGCCGTCATCGTGCAGCCGACCGAGACCGAAATCAACAAGGTGTGGGCCGCGCAGGTGCTGGAGCCATTCCGCAAGGACCTGCAAGCCAAGTATCCGTTCGCAGCCGATTCGCGCGTCGAGGCAAGCAATGCCGAAATCGGCCTGGTCTTCGGCCCGGATGGCGCCGTGGCGAAATTCTTCAACACCACCATCGGCCCGTTGGTCGTACGCCGCGGCGACGCATTGAGCGCCAAGACCTGGGCCAATATGGGCATTACCCTGACGCCTGCGGTGGCCAACGCATTCCCTGGCTGGATCGCCCCGCTCAGCGCCAACGGCGTTGCCAACCAGGCCGCCAGCAGCGAAGAAGCACAGACCCGCTTCGAACTGCAAACCGTGGCCGTCACCGGCGTCAGCGAGTACACCATCGAGATCGATGGCCAGTCCGTGCGCTGGAAAGGCCAGCAGCAGCCGTGGGTGCCGATGGTTTGGCCTAACCCGCAAGGCGTGCCTGGTTCGCGCATCACCGCCTTCACGCCGGACGGCAAGAAGGTTGTGGTGCTGGAAGAACTCGGCCACTTCGGCCTGAAGAAAATGATCGACGCCGCAGACCGCAAGCGCCGTCCAGATGGCAGCTTTGAGTTGAACTGGACCGCCGGCGGCGTGACCGTCGCTGCAAACCTGCGCCTGCTGCCTTCCGCTCCGGCAGCTCCTGCCGCAGCGCCGGTACAGGCCAGCCAGGGCTTCCGCAAGCTGCGCCTGCCGGACACCGTGGTCGGTGAGCCAGCCGCCGTGTCGGCAGCTGCGACACCTGCCATCGCCGCTGCGGGAGGTGCGCAATGATCCGCCCTGCCACTTCCAGCGCGGCCATCGGCTACTTTGGGAAGATCCCGAGCCGCGCCGACTTCGTGAAAGGCGGCAGCGACCCGAAAGTGCTGCAGGTACTGGACGACTGGCTGGCGCGCTCTATGGACATGTTGAGCACCGACGTACGCTGGAAGCTGACGTATGACGCCGTGCAGCCGCTGCATTTCGCCCTGTTCGGGCCGCGCCGCCGCGCCGCCATCGCCGGCCATATTTCGGCCAGTAGCGACCAGTCCAGCCGCCGCTTCCCCTTCCTGATGGCGGGTAGCGTTGATGTCGACGAGCCTTCGGCGTTTGCCGCCAACAGTCCGCTGGTGCTGACCCGCTTGTGGAATCGGCTGGAAAACCTAAGCGGCGGCGTGCTCGGCGCGGAGGATGCTGCCGCACCGCTGCAGGCCCTGAACGGCAATACAGTGGAACTGGACTTGCGCGCCACCGCCTACGACGCCGCCTTCGCCGACTTCCTGGAACTGCAAACGATAGGCGGGCTGGATGCCATGCTGTCGCAAGCCGGCTTTACGGGCAGCGTGCGGCAGGTGTTGCTCGCCTTGGGCATGCTGCTGCAGCCGGTCATGGCCAGCAGTTCGAGCCGATTGGAGAAAAGCCTGGTGCTGCCCTTGCCGACCGACCCGATGTACCGCTACCTGGTGGCGGCGTTCTGGATGCATGTGGTCACGCCGTTCCTGGCGCGCGCCGACTTCGAACTATCGCTGTTCGTGACGCGGCTGGAAGAGAAACCCGTGCTGGTACTGGGTTTCAGCGGCGCTTCGCCACAGACCCTGCTGGGCATCATGGACCCGCGCGTCGGCGAAGACCACCACATCAGCTTTGACCATCTCGATTGGGTCGAAGACCAGGTCAACGAGGACTACGCGATTCAAAAGGTATCCGCTTACCTCGACCAGCCCGGCCTTTCCCTGAAATCTGCGCGCGACTCGCTGCGCACTTCCTTTATTGGAAACTGATATGCGTTACCTCCCCCTCCTCCTGCTTTGCGCCGCCAGCTCGGTGCACGCGCAAATGCCAGGACAGATCGTCGCCAGCGGCACCGTGGCCGACGAGGCAAGCAAGACCGCCGTCCTGTCCAAGCTGCGCGAAATCTACGGCGCCGACAAGGTACTGGACCAGATCACCATCGGCCAGGTCACCACGCCGGCCAACTGGAGCAGCAATGTGCAAAAGCTGATCACGCCGGAGCTGAAACAGGTCAGCAAAGGCACGCTCAAGATCGACGGCACCTCCGTCAGCGTGCGCGGTGAAGTCGCCAACGAGGCGACCCGCCAGCGTATCGCCAGCGATTTCGCGACCAGCCTGAATCCAACTTACACGGTCAACAACGGCCTGCGCGTGTCGGCCGCCGACCAGGGCGTGCTGGACCGTACCCTGGCCAACCGCATCGTCGAATTCGAAAGCGGCCAGGCGGTGCTGACACCTACCGGCAAGGCCATCCTGGATGAAATGAGCGCCGCCATGCTGAAGCTGAAGGGCCAGAAGTTTGAAGTGATCGGCCACACCGATAACGTCGGTCTGCGCGCCAGCAACCAGAACCTGTCACAGGCGCGCGCCGAAGCTGTGCGCAACTACCTGTCCGGCAAGGGCATTCCCGTCGAGACCCTGGTGGCATCGGGCCAGGGTCCGGACCGTCCGATCGCCAGCAACGACACGGTGGAAGGACGCGCGCGCAACCGCCGTATTGAATTCCGCATGGCGCAATAAACGAGGAGAACACGATGTTTAACGCAGAAACCCTGCTGGCGCCGATTTCGCCGGCCCAACCGTCGGGCGCCGACCTTTCCTTCTCCAGCGATTTCGACGCCATCGCACAGGCACGCCGTTTTGACGATCCCTCGCTGGAACAGGGCGAATGGGTGACGGAACTGAAGGAGGCCGACTGGTCCTTCGTGGTAGCGCGCTGCAGCGCCATCCTGGGCGAAAAGACCAAGGACTTGCGCGTGGCTGTCTGGCTGGCGGAAGCCGCCGCCAAGCAGCATCGCATGCAGGGCCTGGGCGAAGCATTCCGCCTGCTGGCGGGCCTGTGCCGCGAATTCTGGGACAGGGGCCTGTACCCGGAGCCGGACGGCGACGATATGGAACAACGCATCGGCAACCTGGCCTGGATCCTGGGCCGCACCCCAACCCTGCTGCGCGAAATGCCGCTGACCGAAGGCCAAGGTACGGCGTTTTCCGCGATTGACTTTGAGATGGCGCGCAAGCAGGCCAGCTTGCCCGAGCATGCGCGCAATTCGGACTGGCCCAAGCTGGCGGATATGGAAACGGCACGCTCGCGCAACTCGCCGCGCTTCCGCGAACAGTTCGCGACAGATGCGCGTTATTGCATGGATGCCTTGCGGGAGCTGGAACAGGCAGCTGACGAATGCCTGGGCAACGACAGCCCCGGGTTCGCCGCTGCGCGCGACGCAGTGCAGGCAATGATCGATGCCATGCCTTCGCATGCGGGGCTGCCGGCGACAGTCAGCGCGCCGCTTGGTGCGGCGCCTGCCGGCGAGCAGATCATCATTGCGCAGCCGATGAGTGCAGGCGTCCAGGCCGGCGGGCCAGTCAACTCCCGTGCCCAGGCGATTTCGCAATTGCGCGAGATCGCCAGCTTCTTCCGCCGTACGGAGCCGCACAGCCCTGTCTCCTACTTCGCCGACAAGGCTGCGGATGCGGGCGAGCAGGACTTGCATACCTGGCTGCGCAGCGTCGTGAAAGACGCCGGCTCCCTGCAGCATATCGAGGAGATGCTGGGCATCCCCCCGAACAATTAAATGACGCTGTAGCTGAAATTCCCCTGCTGGTCGGCCGCCACTTCGATGCGGCCGATCGCACTTCCCTCCGCCATCTTCGCCAGCACCGCTTCCGCAATCTCAGGCAGCAGCGTGCCATTCAGGATATTGTCCACATTGCGGGCGCCGGAATCGACTTCCGTGCAGCGCGCCAGGACGGCTTCCACCAGCGTGTCGTCGTAGTGAAAGGCCGCTTTGTGGTTGGCGGCTACACGCTGGCCGATGCGGTCCAGCTTCAGGGTGATGATACTGGCCAGGACATCGTCGCCCAGCGGGTAATACGGCACCACTTTCAGGCGGCCAAGGAAGGCAGGCTTGAAGGCTTTCACCAGCTGCGGGCGGATGGTCGCTTCCAGCTCCTCCGGGGTCGGCATCTCTTCCGCTTCCTTGTTCAGGCATGCTTGCATCATGGTGGACGAGCCTACATTCGACGTCAGGATGATGATGGTGTTGCGGAAGTCGATTTCGCGGCCTTCTGCGTCGTCCATCACGCCTTTATCGAAGACCTGGAAGAACAGTTCGAGCACGTCCGGGTGGGCTTTTTCCACTTCATCGAGCAGGACGACGCTGTATGGGTTGCGGCGCACGGCTTCAGTCAGCACGCCGCCTTCGCCGTAGCCAACGTAGCCTGGCGGCGAGCCTTTCAGGCCGGAGACGCTGTGCGCTTCCTGGTATTCGCTCATGTTGACGGTGACCATCTTGCGCTCGCCGCCATAGAGCGCGTCCGCCAAAGCCAGTGCGGTCTCGGTCTTGCCGATGCCGGATGGACCGACAAAGAGAAAAACGCCTTTTGGCTTGTTCGGGTCGTCCAGGTTGGCGCGCGAGGTGCGTACACGTTGGGCCACCGCCTCAATGGCGTGCGGCTGCCCGATGACTCGCTCTTCCAGCGCCGGGCGCAATTTCAGCACGGCCTGGATTTCGTCTTTGACCATTTTGCCGAGCGGGATACCGGTCCAGCCGGCGACGATTTCCGCCACGACGTTCCCGTCCACCTGCACCGGAACCATCGGCGCCTCGCCTTGCAGCGCGCGCAGCTCTTTCAGCAGCGCCTGGATGTCGTGCGCCTGGCTCGCAGCACCGCCGTCTTGCGCGGCCGATTCCGCCTCGACGCTGGCGCGGGCCTCGCCGATTTGGACGGCCAACGCCTTTTCCTGCTCCCAGCGCGCTTGCAGCGCCGCCAGCTCATCCTGCGCCGCGGCGCGACTGTCGGCCAATTCCTGCAAACGCTCTTCATGCGCACCGCCCGCCGCCAGTTCACGCTCCAGCGCGCCCGTTTCGGCCGCCATGCGCTCCAGGCGCCGCTGCAGCGATTCGATCAAAGCAGGCGTCGCGCTCTGGCCCAGCGCCACCTTGGCGCAAGCGGTATCAAGCACGCTGATCGCCTTGTCCGGCAGTTGGCGTCCCATGATGTAGCGATGCGACAGGCGCACAGCCTCGGTGATTGCTTCGTCGAAAATACGCACGTTGAAATGCCGCTCCATCAACGGCGACATGCCGCGCAGCATGGCGCAAGCCAGTTCCTCGCTCGGCTCTTCCACTTTGATGACCTGGAAGCGACGCGCCAGCGCCGCATCTTTTTCGAAATACTTTTTGTACTCGCCCCAGGTAGTAGCTGCGATGGTGCGCAGTTCGCCGCGCGCCAAGGCAGGTTTGAGCAGGTTGGCAGCATCATTCTGGCCGGCCTGGCCGCCAGCGCCAATCATGGTGTGCGCCTCGTCGATGAACAGGATGATCGGCGTTGGGCTGCGGCGCACTTCGTCGATCACATTTTTCAGGCGGTTCTCGAACTCGCCCTTCACGCTGGCGCCGGCTTGCAGCAGCCCCATGTCCAGCGTGTGGATCGCCACACCCTTCAGCACGTCCGGCACGTCGCCCTCCGCGATGCGCAGGGCCAGGCCCTCCACCACCGCAGTCTTGCCGACGCCAGCTTCGCCGGTCAGGATTGGATTGTTCTGGCGGCGGCGCATCAGGATATCGATGGCCTGGCGGATCTCGGCATCGCGGCCGATCACCGGATCAACCTTGCCGGCGCGTGCGCGTTCTGTCAGGTTGGTGGTGAACTGGTCCAGTGCAGGCGTCTTGCCAGCCGGTTGCCGCATCTCGCCGACCGGATCGCCGCCCAACGCGCCGTCGCCGCCCGCCGCCGCTGCCTGCGTGGCTGCCGCAGCTTCGGATTCCTCCGAATTAGCCGCCAGTTTGTCCAGGTGATGCTTGATGTCGTCCGCCTGGAAGCGATGGAACAACGGCGAGCTGCGGTAAGCCAGCTGCGACAGCTCAGCATCCGTCAACATCGCCTGCAGCAGGTGGCCGCTGCGGATAAACACTTGCTGCCCCGCCTGCAAGTCGAGCGAAGCAATCAGCCAGGCGTGTTCGAACAGTTTTGGCAGGCGCGCAGAAAAGACCGGCGTGCGCGCATTGCCACTGCGGAAGCGGGCAATCTCGGCCTGCAGGTCCGCCTGCAAGCGGCTGGTATCGACTTCGAAATGGCGCGCCAGCAGCACCATATCGCTGCGCGGATTTTCCAGCAGCGCGAGGAGCACGTGCTCCTGGTCCACCTCATACTGGCCCAGGCCGACGCAGATGCTCGCGGCACGGGTTGCCGCGTTGCGGCAGGTGTCGTTCAGTTTCCCGATCAGGGTCTTCAGGTTGATGCTCATCGAGCTTTCCTTATGCAGTTAATCCGTGAATGAAGTAGCGGACGTCGGTGCGGTCTTCCCCCGCACTGTCGCCCGGCATGAAACTGTCCCAGCCCAGGCGCGCACCGGCGCCGAGCGAAGCGCCGCCAACGTCCTCGGCGCGCAACACCAGGCAGATTTCGTATTCCAGCGATACGCCGGTGAACATCGTCAGCAGCTTGTCCAGCGCCAGCGCCGCACTGCCGCCAGGCAGGAAGGCGTCGAAATCGCTGCGCCGCAGCGGGCCGACCGTCAGGCGCATGCGAAGGTCACGCTGCCAAACGCGTGAACCGATCATGGCGGTGGCGCCCAACTGCGCCTGCTCGCCGCCCAGCATGGTCTGCTGCTGCGCAGGCACCTCGCACCAGCAACCGACAAACTGCGTTGCAACCATCGGCACGCGGAAGTATTCGCCCAGCACACGCGCCATGGTTGTCGCCGACGCTGGACGCTGGCGCAACGCGGTGGCGAAATAGGCCAGCGATTCGTCGCGCACGGCGCCCGAAGGTCCGCCCGACCCGCCGCCCCCCAGCCTTTGCATCAGCCCCTTGCTGCCAAGCCCGCCCAGAGCCAGCAGCAAAGGCAGGAAGCGGTCCTGGCCGTCCACCTGGTATTTCAGCTCAAGACGATATTTGCGCCACGCCTCGTAAAACAACGACAGCGAGCGCGTGGAAAAAGCGTCAAGGAAGGCACGCGGCCCCTCGTCCTTTTCGTACAGCTGGTGGGCAGCAATGGTCTCGGTGTAATGCGCCGGCAAGGCGCCGGCGCTACCCAGGAAGCCCATGAAATTTGGCGTCATGCGCAGGTAGCGCAATTGCTTGCCGTGCAGCGCTTCGGCCAGCGCAGGCGCCGTCGGGAGGATTTCGCGCGGCTCCGGGCGCAGCGAATCAAGCTGGCTGGCCGGGAAACGCAGCGTCAGCGAATTCTGGAAACGCATGAAGTTCGCAATGGCGCCTTCCTGCTCCACGCCATTACGCCGCAGCCATAGCTCCACCATTCGCACCGCCTGGAAGAACTGGAAGCGGAACGGCTCGGCGAACAGGCGCTCGATTACAGCAGGCTCAAATCGCCGCTTCGCGGTGTGCATCGCAGCAGCTCCTCCCCTGACTTCGCGGCCGCCACGACCAGTTGCGTAAAGCTGTTGGCATGCACGTACAGGCCAAGGAAGCGTTCGATCACCTGGGCGAAAGCATGGATGCCGCTGCCGACGAAAGCTTCCTCATCGACCGACAGCCGTACTTCCATGCCGCGTACGACGCAAGCAAACGGATTACCCGCCAGCCAGGCATTGGCCGGTTTGTACGCCACAGCCTCCAGTCCACGGATCTGGCGCTGGGTCGCGGCGGAACGCGGCAGGTCATACAACGCCAGCATTTCCTGGAACGCTTCCAGGCCGCCGCCGGACAGCGACAAATGGTTCAGCGACAGGTGCGACACCAGGCGCCAATGCGCGCCGTGCCCACGCTCGAATCGTTGCGACAGCGTGGGTTTGCGCAGGAATGCGATGCTGCGCACGCTGGAGCCGCCCTCCAGGAACAAGTCGCCACCGCGCATGCCGTAGGCAAGCGACGCCGGCAAATCACGGTTAGTGCAGGTCAGCTGCAGGCTCAGGGTGTCTGTTTCCACGGCAGCCGGATCGAAGTCGATGTCGACAATGGTGATCTCGGTTTCATAACCCGGGCTTTTCTGCGCCATCTGTTCATCGCGCCGCATCACCCAATAGTGGCCATGCTTTTCCGGCGTCTCACCGTGGCGCAGCGAGTAGAAGGGCCGGAATTCCACGATGGATTCACCCTGCGGCGTCTGTCGCACCATGCGCACCGCATCGATGGCATACACCTCGTAGGCATAGGCGCGGCGCGCATCGGCCAGTACGGGGTAGCTGGCAGCGGTATGTGTGATGCGGATCGGCTCCCCGCGCTGGCGGAACAGGTTGACCACGGGCGTGCAGCCAAGAAGCAGGTTGTTGGTCGACAGCGTGGACAGCATTCGCGCCGCATGGGTGTCTGGACGCAGGCCGGTCATGGCGATGTGCAGCGTCAGGCGCTTGCAACCCGTAGGCAACAACGCGCACAGGGCCGCCAGGTCGATGTCGAAGAAATTGAACTTCTCGGGGAAGCAGAAATATTCCGTCAGCAGGCGATAGGCCTGATGCGAACGCGCGGAAAAGTCGATCAGCGCATCGTCTTCCTCAAAGCCCGCGGCGGCTACGGGAATACGCGCCAGCGGCAGCCAGCGTCCATTGCCGTCGCACTCGACCCAGGCCTTGGCGCCGCGCATGAACAGCGCATCGCGCAAGGCGGCGCAGAACGAAGGCTCGCCGTCGATGAACACGCGCAGGCTGGATACACCCATCGCCGGTAAGCCGATCTGCTCGGACAACGAATCAATGGTGATCGCCAGGCCGGCGCCTGCGCCCGGCGGCAATTGCACAGACTCCGGCGCCGCCAATGCGGCCGTGAACGAGGCCTTACTCAGCTCCAGCGGCGCAATGGTCACGGGATAAGAGGTGCGGAATGTGCACGCGACCCCGTTGACAGGCCGCGTATTCAGCACCGTGCCGCGTGCGATCTCGCTGGCCGCCGTCAGCTGGGCCGCGGTGGCGGCGTAGTCCATGCGCGCGATCGAGCACGATGGAAACGGCCGCAGGTAATGCGGATAAAGCACTTCGAAAAGTGCTTCGGTAAATTCGGGGTAATCGTCGTCCAACCGCTTCGACACGCGCGAATTCAGCAGGGCGAAGGACTGGATCATGCGTTCGATATGCGGGTCTTCGCATACCTCGCCGCCAATCAGCAGGCGGCCGGCAATCTTAGGATAGCGCTCGGCAAACTCGCGCGCGTAGCGCCGCAGGAAACCCAGTTCGCGCTCGTAATACGGCAGTAACTCTTCCAAATCAAGCTCCCGGCACAGCGCGGCGTGCCTTGCTAATCGTGTAATGCAGGCTGGATGGCTGCAGCACCGCGTCGAAATTGACCGGTTCCTGTGCCGCATGCAGCACCAGCAGCGCCGTAATGGCGAAATTCAAGCGGTCGATGCCGCCCTCTTGCACTTCCAGCGAAGCCCGTACATTGCGCAGGCGCGGTTCATGCCTTGCGATGGCGCGCTCCAGGCCCTGGCAAATGGCAGCGCGGTCGTCCGGGCTCGCCAGCGACATGCCGGCGAAATCGTTCAGCCCATAGCTGACGATGGAACGGCCGCACTCCGGAAAACGCTTGAGCAAATGCTCAGGGATGACGGTACGGGTATTCAGCAGCGCTTCCAGGTCGCGCGCGACGGAATCTTTCATCTCGTCGAGCGACATCCTGTACACAGCCGCACTGCTACCGGCTTCGCCAGGCTGCAGCAGCCGGTCCATCAGGCCCGGCGCGAATCCCCTCACCGTCATCAAGTCCCCGCTTAAGCTACCTTGTTGGACGACAGGTCCCAGCCGCCGGAGGTGTTACCACCGGAGCCGCCGCCGACTTTCTGCTGGGTGTACTTCCACTTTACTTTGGAGTACTTCAGAGCCACGTCTTCGGCCAGGATGTCGCCTGGCTTGACTTCTGGAGCGACGCTGGAGATCAGCACGTTTTCCAGTTCGATTTCGAAGTACTTGACGCGGTCGCCCTGGCCGTCAGCGCGCATGAATTCCAGTTTTGCTTTCGGCAGGGTTTTGCCGGAGGAGCAATTCTGCAGCAGCAGTGGCGAGGCCAGGTCGGCCAGCTTGGAAACTACGATATCGCGGTGCTCAGTGCGTTCCGCGGTGTGGCCGCCGCCGGTCGATGCGGTGGCCGACTTAGGCTGCAGGACTTCCCACTGGACGGACTTGACTTCGATCCAATCCTTGTGGGTGGTATCGGTGGACTCGCCTTTGATACCATCAATTTGCAGGTAAACGTCGATTGCCATGGTGTTCCTTTCTGTTTCAGTGAAAAAAAAATAAAAATTAAGACTTGGTCGATTGCGGCAGCTCCGCGACCAAACGGAGTGAAACGGACAGCTCGTCGAGCTGGAAATGCGGACGCAGGAAGGACACGGCGCGGTACACGCCAGGACGGCCTGGCACCTCAGACACTTGAACGCTTGCTTCGCGCAGCGGGAACTGCGCTTTTTGCTCCTGGCTGGCGTTATCGTCCAACAGCACATACTGGGTCAGCCAGCGGTTCAGGTAATCCTCGACGTTCGAAGCAGCGGCGAAGCTGCCGATCTTGTCGCGCATCATGGCCTTCATGTAGTGGGCGATGCGGGACACGGCGAAGATGTACTGCAGCTGGGCCGACAGCACGGCGTTGGCATTGGCAGCATCGGTGTTGTACTTGCGCGCCTTCTGCGCGGACTGCGCGCCGAAGAAGGCGGCGTAGTCGGTGTTCTTGCAGTGCACCAGCGAGATGAAGCCAAGGTCGCTCAGCTCTTTCTCGCGGCGGTCGGTGATGGCGATTTCGGTCGGGCACTTCAGCGCCACTTCGCCTTCATCGGTCTTGAAGGTGTGGGTCGGCAGGTCTTCCACCAGGCCGCCGCCTTCCACGCCGCGGATCGCAGCGCACCAGCCGAAATCCTCGAAGGCGCGGGTCAGGCGCACGCCGAAAGCATAGGCTGCGTTGCACCACAGGTATTTGTGGTGGTCGGTGCCGTCCACATCTTCCACGAAGTTGAAGCCTTCCACCGTGGCGCCGTCGGCCGGGTTGAACGGCAGGCGGCCCAGGAAGCGCGGCAGGGTCAGGCCGACATAGCGCGAATCCTCGGACTCACGGAAGGACTTCCACTTGGCGTATTCCACGGTGTCGAATACTTTCGACAGGTCGCGCGGCTTGCCCAGGTCGGAGTAGGTCTCCAGGCCGAACAGCTCCGGCGACGCGGCGCTGATGAACGGCGCGTGGGCGGCTGCGGCCACGTGCGACATCTGCTCGACGAAATACATGTCTTCCGGCTGGCGGGTGAATTCGAAGTCGCCGATCAGGGCGCCGAATGGCGCACCGCCGAAGGTGCCGAATTCTTCTTCGTACACCTTGCGGAACATGGCGCTCTGGTCGAATTCCAGTGCGCCCTGGAAGTCCTTGACCAGCTCCTTTTTGGTTGCGTTCAGCAGCTTGATTTTCAGGCCGGTGCCGGTGGCGCTGTTCTTCACCAGGTAATTCAGGCCGGTCCAGCTGCTTTCCAGCTTCTGGAATTCCGGCGCATGCATGATCGAGGACAGCTGCGAAGAAATCAGGCGGTCCAGCTCCGCCACGCGGGCGTCGATGGTGGCGGCCAGGTTGTCCGACACCACCACGGTGCCGGCCATGACTTGCTGCGCCAGTTCGGAGATGATGTCCTTCGCACGTGCATGCTCGGTGGTCGACTTGGCGACCTTGCTTTGCTCGACGATCTGGTCGAGCAAATTGACTTCTGCGGTGGCCAGCGCACCGCCGGCGTTCAGTTGTGCCGACATTTCATTCTCCTTTTTCTGGCTTCTGGCCCAATTCGGCCAGTTTCTCGGTGCTGCGCAGCACGTCGTTCAGCAGGTCTTCCAGCTTGTCGTTGCCGGCCAGCTTGTTGCGCAGGTCGGCCAGCTTGTTGCGCGCTTCCAGCAGTTGGCGCAGCGGTTCCACCTGCTGCACCACCGACTCAGGACGGAAGTCCGACATAGCCTTGAATTTCAGGTCGACGCCGAACTGGCCTTCGCCACCCAGCTCATTCGGCACGCGGAAGGTGGCGCGCGGTTCCACGCCTTTCAGCACTTCGTCGAAGTTATCGCGGTCGATGTTGACGAACTTGCGTTCCTTCAGGCGCTTCTGCTCCACCTCCGAATTGCCGCCGAAATCGCCGACGACACCCATCACAAAGGGCAGCTCCTTGTTTTCGACCGCATCGCCGATCTCCACGTCATAGGTCATCTGGACCCGCGGCGGACGGATTTTCTGCAGGCGCTTCTGGACGCTTTCGCTCTTGGACATGGCTTCTCCTTGTTTGAACTAGTGGGTTATTTCAGGGCGCCGAAAGGATCGGCGCTTGGGGTGGATGCCTTAGCTGCTGCAGGTGCAGCAGAAGCGGCAGGCTTGCGTGCTGCGGCGGTACGCACTGGCTTGGCCGGCTTTTCAGCGGCAGCCGGTACCAGCACGGTCTCGCCCAGGCTCTCGCGCAGCAGCTTGGCCAGGTCTTGCGATTCGGTGCGGATGGAGCCGGACAGGTTGTTCTGTCGGCTCAGGTCTGCCAGCGCGCGGGTCGACAGACGCAGGCCGGAAATGGCGATGATGCTGTTGGCCAGCTGGTCGGACGGATCGCGCACCAGGATCTCCTGTGCGCTCACGATAGCTTCGCCATACTGCCCTGCGTCATAACGGGACTGGGCGATGTTCACCCACGGCTGTTTGTCGGCCGGATAGACCTGCGCAGTTTCCTTCCACAGCGTAATGGCCTGTTCTTGCTTGCCTGCGGCCTTGGCTTCGCTGGCCTTGGCCAGCAAGTCTTCCAGCTTCGGCTTGGCCGGCACCGCGGCCACCTTGGGAGCGCTCATGGTGGAGCAAGCGGACAACGAAGCAGCGAATGCTGCGACGCACAAAATACGGGAGATAACAGTGATTTTCTTCATAACTAACCTCGTAGGACGGACAAATAGCTTTTTTACAATAGTTGCATCCGACGAACGTTAGCAGAAAAAAAATATTACCCCCGCACAATTGAATCTCTCCAAAATTCACACCCCCGCGCACGATTGAGCCTTTAAGTACAAGGTTTTTTCGGAAGTGTTATTGTTCTGGCACTTACCAGAAAACAATTATCAGAAGGATCAGAGATGGCCAGCAAGGTGTTATGGGGCGAGGGATTGTTCCTGCGCCCTCAGCATTTCCAGCAGCAAGACCGCTACCATGAGCATCGTGTGCATCGCAGCGTAAAAGCCGTGCATCCGTACGCATGGGGCGTAGACCGGCTGGCGATCGATATGGAGGCGCTGGCGCATAACACCCTGCGCCTGCTCGAACTTTCACTGGTATTGCCGGATGGGGAATTGGTCGAAGCGCCGGGCAGCGACAACCTGCCGGAGGCGATCGACCTTGGCCAGCTGGCACAATCGCAGCACAGCGTGACGTGGTATGCCGCCCTGCCCGTGTTCAAACATTTCGGCGGCAATTTCGCGCAGGCCGGCCAGCCGGTCAACGGCGCCCGCTTCGCCCAGGCGAATGTCGACACACCCGACCTGTACACGCAAGCCGCGCAAGCAGAACTGGCCTACCTGAAAAAAACCCTGCGCCTGGTGTCCGACGCCGAGCCGCGCGAAGGCTATGTGTGCTTGCCGCTGCTGCGCCTGCGCCGCCTGTCAACCGGCGGCTTCGAACTCGATCCGGCTTTCGTGCCGCCCAGCCTGACCATCCGCAGCGCACAGCCCTTGTTCCTGCAGTTGCGCCGCCTGCTCGATGCGCTGCAGGCCAAGGTCAATGCGCTGTATGGCCACCACCGCGAGCCAAGCCGCAACGTGATCGAATTCCGCAGCGGCGATATGTCGACCTTCTGGCTGCTGCATACCGCAAGCACGGCGTTCGCTTCGCTGTCGCACTACTACCATAACCCTGAGCTGCATCCGGAACGCCTGTACGAACAGCTGCTGTCTCTGGCCGGCGCGCTGATGACGTATTCGCGCAGCTGGTCGCTGTCCGACCTGCCGCCGTACCGCCACGACGATCCCGGCCCGTCCTTCACTCAGCTGTACATGATCGTACGCGAGCTGCTCGACACCGTGATTTCGTCGCGCTACTTCGCCATCGCACTGTCGCAGCCAAAGCCGGCCCACCACCGCGGCATGCTCGATTCCGGCAAGATCAGCGAAGCCACCACCTTCTACCTGGCCGTCGGCGCCGACATGCCGGCCGTCGAACTGGTGGACGTGGTGCCGCTGCGTTTCAAGGTCGGCGCGCCGGACGACGTGGAAAAACTCGTGCTGTCCGCCATGCCGGGCGTACGCCTGGCGCACGCGCCGCAAGTACCGGCAGCCGTGCCGGTACGTCCCGACACTTGCTACTTCACGCTGGACGCCAAAGGCCCGCTGTACGAACGCATGCTGCAGGCCCAGTCCATCGAAATCTACGCGCCGTCCGGCATGCGCGAATTGCGACTCGAATTGATTGCTGTGAACTCCTGAACTAGAGCAGAACATGAATACCATCGCCCCGCCTTCCCTGATTGCCGAAACGGCCTCCGCTCCCGCCAGCAATGCCACCCTGCTGGATCTGATGTACGACGGCTTCTACGCCCTTTTCATGCTGAAGAACGGCAGCGCCCCGCAAGACCATACCGAATTCCAGTCGCGCATGACGCGCTTCCTCGACGACTTCGGCCGCAACGCGCGCAAGAAAGGCGCATCGGCCGACGACATCGACGCATCGAAGTACGCCTTCTGCGCCGCAGTGGACGAGATCATCCTGCGCTCCCATTTCTCGATCCGCGACGCCTGGGAAATGAGGCCGCTGCAACTGACGCTGTTCGGCGACCAGTTGGCCGGCGAAAACTTCTTCAACCGCCTGGACGCACTGCGCACGCGCAGCAGCGAACACATTGAAGCGCTCGAGGTGTTCCATATGTGCCTGCTGCTTGGCTTCCAGGGCCGCTACATTCTGGAAGGTTCGGAAAAACTGGGCTACCTCACCAGCCGCCTGGGCGACGAAATCGCCCATATGAAAGGCCGCCGTCCAGGCTTCGCACCGCACGCCGAACGTCCGGACCAGGTCATGCACAAGCTGCGCAGCGACCTTCCGCTGTGGGTGCTCTGCTCCGTATTCGCGCTGATTTCCGCACTGGCCTATATCGGCCTGCGCACCTCGCTGTCCCACCATACCGAGCAGCAGGTAAGCGCCTATAACGACGTTGTGCGCATGGCGCCGCGCCAGGCCAATATCACCATCACACTGCCGTGATGCGCACGTTGTTCGGCACTGGCCTAAGCCAGCATGGCCGCCTGTTGACGCTCTCCAGCGCCCAGGAGTCCGGCCTGCCGGAAAGCCTGATGGCAGAGCGCTTCGTTGGCCGCGAAGGCGTCAATGAGCTGTTCCGCTTCGACGTCGATGCGCTCAGCACCTCCAGCAGCCTTGAGCTGGGCAAGTTCATCGGCGAAGAACTCACGATCCGCCTGCTTCAGCCAGACGGCAGCATGCGCTCGTGGCATGGCCTGTGCACGCAAGCGAGCTGGCTTGGCGCCGACGGCGGCGTTGCGCGCTACCGCCTGCGCCTGGAACCTGCCCTGGCCCTGCTGCGCCTGCGCCGCGACAACTACATCTTCCAGGAAAAGTCCGCGCACGACATTGCACAGGAATTGCTGGCCGATTATCCGCAAGTGCGGCTCGATTTCGACACCACGCAGGAACTCGCGCCGCGCGCCACCTGCACGCAGTACCGCGAAAGCGACTTCGACTTCCTGTGCCGCATTTTGGCCTCAGAAGGCTTGAACTGGCGCTTCGAGCATGACCAGGAGGAGCTGGCAACGCCGGACGGCCACGCGCGCCACCGCGTCGTGATCTTCGACAGCCAGGCCAGACGACCCGCAGTACAAGCGCTGCGCTTCCACGGCGTACGCGCGACGGAACGCGACGACGCCATCGACCAGTTCTCCGCCCGCCGCGCAATTTCCGCCAACGCCGTCAGCATCGCCAGCTGGGACCCGGCACAAGTGGCCGCGCCGGCCGCCGAACACGCCAGTAACCTTAATGCCGGCGAGCTGCCGTCCATGTCCATCTACGACGGCAGCGAGGAGCGCTGCTACACAGAAAACGGCGCTGCAGATAGCCATGGCCTGCTGATGCTGCAAGCGGCAGAACTGGCGAACAAACAATTCACCGGCGAAGGCTCCGCACGCCGACTGGCTGCCGGAAGCAATTTCGCGCTGACCGGGCATGAACGTTTTGATGGCGACGAATTCACTGCACTGTGGGTCGAACATGAAGCCCGCAACAACTTCACGCCATCGCTGAAGGCCGGCCCCGGCGTCGCACCCGGCACTTACCGCAACCGCTTCGCCTGCGTGCGCGCCGCAGTCCCGCTTGTGCCGCCCGCCGCAGCTTTACGCGTGCGAGGCGCAGCACTCGGCGCACAGACCGCCCTGGTAGTCGGCCTGCCCGAGGCGGCCAACACCACGCAACGCGGCCAGCAAATCCGCATCCAGTTCCCCTGGCAGCGCGGCGCGGGCGCCAATCCCGGCGGCATCCAGCACGACACCGAGGCCGGAGGCAACGCGCCCGGCGACGACAGCTCCGGCACCTGGGTGCGCGTGGCGGAAGCACTGGCCGGACCGAACTTCGGCAGCCAGTTCACGCCGCGCATCGGCACCGAAGTGCTGGTGGACTTTATCGAAGGCGATATCGACCGCCCCATCGTGGTGTCCCAGCTTTACACCGGCAGCGATATGCCGCCCTTCTCCGCCGGCGTCAACTCAGGCGCCAATCACGCTGGCGTGATCTCCGGCATGCATAGCCACGGCCTGGATGGCGGCGGCTACAACCAATGGGTGCTAGACGACACCAGCCAGCAACTGCGCATGCGTCTCGCCAGCAGCACCGCCGCCAGCCAGCTGAACCTGGGCCACATCGTGCAACAGGCGCCCGACTCCGCCATGCGTGGCGCGCATCGCGGCACCGGTTTCGAACTGCGCACCGATGCCTGGGCCGTACTGCGATCCGGCGAAGGCCTGCTGCTGACAACCAGCCGGCGCGGCGCACAAGGCAGCGGCATCACTTCCACGCAGCTCGAAGCCGACGACGCGGTGGAACGCCTGCGTGCCGGCCAGAAGCTGGCCGAAGGGCTGGCTAAGCCTGCCGAACAGCAGCATGCCCTGTACAGCGCCGACGCCATCAAGGCCCAGCAAGACCTGCTTAAACAGCTCGACCCGAAACAGGACGGCAAGTACGACAGCGTCGTCAACGGCCATGCAGCCCAACGCAGCAAGTCCGGCGCACGCGAACTCGAATCAGCCAAGCCCGTCGAACGCTTCGGCAACGCCATCGCCCTGATCGACAGCGTGGACAGCATCAACCTCGCCACGCCAGCCTCCACCCTCCTATTCGCAGGCGAACAATTGCACTGGACCAGCGGCTCGGACTTGCACCTGACAGCCGGCGCAAGCTACTCCAGCGTCGCCTCCAATGCCGCGACACTGTTCACGCGCGAAGGCGGCATCAAGGCCATCGCCGGCAACGGCGACGTCACGCTGCAAGCCAATACCGGCGAGCTGGAAATCCTGGCGGACAAGGAAGTGGTGGTCCTGTCGGTCAACGACGGCATCGAGATCAAGGCCAGTAAAAAAATCGTCTTGCACGCTGGCCAATCCTCGATTGTGCTCGAGGGCGGCAATATCACCTTCGCCTGTCCAGGCAACTTCACGGTGAAATCGGCCAAGCACGAATTCCAAGGAGGCGCGTCGAAGCCAGCTCTGTTGCCGGGGCTCCCGACCAAGCTCTCTAAATTTGCGCCAGTAGAGCCGGATAAGCCAGGCCCACACGAAATTACGATTCTGGGCTTCAGTGCCGAAGGTGAAGCATTAAATGACGCCTGCGTAACCTTTTACGACCCGAAGAACGGTTCAATTTTCCATAAGAATTCAATTGATGGTTCTGGTAAAGCGCCGGTCTTCGCTCAATCCGAAAGCAAGGCGTTCTTAGCGCTCGTCGGCTATGAAGGCTGGTCAGCTCAATTTGAGGAGATCAAGGGCGACGAGGAAAGTGAAGAAGAATCCTTTGATCCGGGCGAACTGGACGAAGATCGCAACACAGAGCATCTGTAGAAAGATTTTAAATGCGACAATATTTGGTTAAGCCACACGACACATTATGGAAAATTGCACGCAAAAAAAGCACTACCGTTGAAGCAATTGCGGTCCTAAACAAACTCAAAGGCAGGCAAATCCATTCACTGAAAGTAGACCAATTACTTTATCTACCGGATGACTCAGATAGCCAACCGGACAGCAAAGTAACACTGCATTTCCGCGGTCTGGACTTTAAGTCGATCACTCCGAAAAAAGTAAGAGCCGCGTATGACGGACGAGATCATTTTTATGATTTGCCATCAAACCACAACATCCTGCTCTTTATTGAAGACCATGCACGAGGTCTCAAGGTTTGGATTGAAGGTCTTGATAAATCGATGGAACTGGTGCTTGAACGAGACGTCCTCCCACTTGGCAATTGGAACGTCAACGTAGACTCACGCAGAGCAAAAACTGATGGCAGCTTGCAACCGAAAAAGGGGACGCAAAGCACCTCGACCGCGAGTGTCAAAGACAGTACCACCCACAATGCGCAGGTGACCAATGGGAACACCGCTGTAGAGGGCGCGCGTGTAGAAGGCGGGCAGCCCGTACAAGCACTCGCAACGATATTTACAGGTAAAAATCTTCGCCTGAGCGCCGGGAATGAAAAATATCGCCAATATCTGATTTCTTCTGCCGAGAGGCATGGGCTGACGCCACAAGCTCTGGCCGCTTTAGTCGATGCGGAAGCGGGAAAGATCGCAGGGGTTTGGGATGAGAATTCGAATAAGGGTCATCCTAAAAGGGCCCAAGGCCTCGCACAGTTCTTTCCGCCAGCGTGGGCCGACGTTTTCAACTATTCGAAGTCCCTTCTCCATCAAGACTGCCAAAAGCTGAGTGAAAGCGCTCGCTTAAATAAGCGTTACGAAGCCAAATACGCGATCGATGGCGCAGCAAGTTACGCAATCCTTAACTTGCGAAATTTCGGAAAGCTAACAAAGTACGCTATAGACAGCTTGCCTGCCGAAGAAAAGGCCAAACTCGCCTATTTCCTGCACCACGAAGGTGTCGGTGGCGCACTGTGGTTTGTTGGAAAGGCAGACCCTCCGTCCAAAAGGCAGGCTCGAGAAAAACTTTTGGGTCAGCTTAACGACGACGACAAAAGGGTTGAAAAACTGATCGCACAATATGGGGGCAACCCTATCGATGCTTACAAGGGCTGGCTATTTACGTACGTTGACTCAAAAATCAATATCAGCAATTTCGTCGTTAAGGACCAGCAGTCATTTACCTCACCAGCGAAGGGCTGTGGGGATATTCTCTCTTCACTTTCGGCAAACGGGGCTGCACCGGCAGTGCAACCAAAGCCAACTGCAAAGCCCAGCCCCCAACCGAGTCCTCAAGCCAAAACTGAAGTGCCAGAGCCTAAAGCCCAAGCTGAAACTGCGAAGCCAACAGAGGCTATCGCTCCTGCGGGGAATGCGAACGGCCACTGGCATGATCCCCTTGGCATTTGTACGCTTCGTTCAGCAGGGTTATCCGGAAAAACCGGGGCGACCTTTGGAATGGTACGAAAAAATGGGACAAAAGCACATCAAGGAATCGACTTGATTGCAGTACCAGGAACTCCCATTTATGCTGTCGCCGATGGTACCGTGCACACTGCAAAGGCAAAGAATCCGGAATATGCGTATGGCGACACGTTGATCTTAGAAGTATCAATCAATGATTTACCGCCGTCTCAGGCCGAGTACTTCCGCAAGATTAATCCCAAAGGCAACACCATTGGCTTTTTCTATGCCCATCTTAGCGATATGCCGAAAGAAAAAACTTCGATCGTTGTCGCCGGTCAGATGATTGGAAAGACAGGCGACTCCGGCAATGCCAAGGGCATGAACACTATTGAAAAAGGAGCGCATTTGCATTTTGAAGTCCGTCTTGACGCGATGAAACTCGCGACTGGCCTGAACAATCGCGCAAATCCTTTACCATTTATTCAAAATTGTACTAACCGATAGCCTCAGAATGATGAAAACACTTTTAGCCGTCTGTCTTCTTGTCGCAACGACGAGCCATGCCCGCGCATCGGATGATCCTAAGTCGAAGCCACGGTGCACCAGCACCCCTTGTGCCAACACGCTCACTGGTGAAGACCCTGGCGAAATCGCGCAGCGACATGCCGATGAACTTAACGCTACGATACGAGCCAGCGACGACGACCGAAAGCGATGGTCTCGTTTTGTGCTTTACGCGGACTCGACAGCGCCAGAGGATCTCAAGCTCGAAATACATAAGAAGAGTGGGCTGGCGATAGAACTCTCCCCGACTAAGGGAGACTTAAAATTCAGCCGCCCAGGATTAACCCAGACCTTTCATATTGCAGCACCTAGAAAAAGTGCAAACGATCCCTGCCCTGAATATGATTTGAAGGTCATGGACGCCTCGGCTGATCATGCTGTCATCAGAAAAACTTGCCCGATTTTCGAATACCGACCGGGAAGAAAGTATCGTGGCTACGAATATTATTTGTATGATCAAAAAAGTGCGACGATGCAGCAAATTTGGGCTGCGTCCGCCATGGAAAATGTCCAGCAACTGCTGCTACCAAAACCCGAGCCAGTAGTCGCGAAGACTCCAGATGGATTCAGTTTTAAATGGAAGAGCGAAACGCCAGGATCAACCGGAGCAGGAACTACCTATAACAACGTATACGCGCGCGTTCGAGCAAAAAATGGTGAGCTCTTACTCTCATGCAGAGATCTTTCCGCTCCGAAAGGTGAAGAAGCGGGTGGAACTTGTGAAGGCGGGGTGCTTCCACTAATCAAGTAGAGATTCGGAATCGGCGACCGCGTGAATCGCTGGACTGCCACGAGCAAAGTAGACATTCCTGATCTGATTTGAATCGCCATGTGATCCGAAGTTCAAAATACGAACTGATATTGCATGCGAATCTGGGAAGGCTCCTCCGCGAACAGGCGTCTATGTCGCCGGAGGCATGCCAGAAGCGGCGCTGCAATTTGCAGTTGCGGGTGATGGTGGATTCAGATTAAAGGAAACAAGCACATTTAGCGCGATCGGCAAGGAAGCTCTGGACTGGGTCGGACGGCAAAAGCTTTGGTTCGATGAGGTAGCAATGCTCGACTTCGCCACCAAGTCAAAGCAAGCTTCCCCCTTTGCGAAGTGGATCGGCATCTCCGGCGTTTTGGACGCCGAATTAGCCCCGCAAGGAGCTTGCACTGATTCGCAAAACTTGTCCGAAGTTCGAGTACAAGCCGGGGCGTTCCTTCAAATCGTATGACCACTATCTATATGACCGCGGTGTATTACCACTCGTGCCGAATTAAGACGTATCTCTCATTGTGGCAGGCGTAATGTCCTGCCATACATTCAATTCCAGATGAAGAACTCACTCATTACAATCCTGGCGGTTGCATCGCTGAATGCCCCCCTAGCGCATGCCCTCTCCCAAGGAATCAATAAATGGGACACGCCTAACGGAAAGCTGATTCTCGTGCTTGGAACTTACCAGGATGAGATCAAATACCGCCGTAACTATACTTTCTACTTCCAGCATGGAGCGTCGGATGATTGGCATCAGGTGCCAATCATGAATCAGAAAGGGATTCCAAGTATCGGATGGGACAGTGCCTCCCACGGTGAAATTACGCTCGCAGATGGCATTGTCGTACAGCGGGTAGATGGCGTGTACTTTGTGACTGCTAGCAAGCGGGCAGACAAAGGCAGTTATTATGACCCGGGAGACGTGACGGTCACTTGGTATAAATTGCTGGATGCCGGCGACAACGACCACGATGGCGCCGCGCAGCAGTTCTCCCCTATCTCAACCCGTATCGTTCACGCCGTCCCAAACGGTGTGACCGAGATTATTACGAAAGAATCTAAGCTTCCGCTGGCACAAAAACAGTCCGCGGATATTCTAAGGTTTGAGAAAATTACGCCATTGGGTAAAGTCGTCAGCGTGCAGCGCATAGTCGGAAAGGCCGACGAGAAGATCCTGGTCTTGACCGAGACGCCGACAAAATCCGCCAGCGGCCGCGTCGAGAGAATTAATCTAAACGCGACCTATTACGCCAAGGCGGGCCAGCAGTGGAAACGCGACTGGGCTATCAATGATTTCGTCAACTGCCCTGGTCTGGACAGCAAAGCATCATTCTTCCCAAATGCCACCACAATCACCGACATTGACGACGACGGCAACCCGGAAATCACCGTTGCCTATCAGTTGTTTTGCGGCGGCGGCGTTGATCCGTCAACGGTGAAGGTGATCCTTCGTCAAGGCGAAACCAAATACGCGATCAGAGGTGAATCCCTGATCCGCCTGCCGGGCCAGGCTCCGATCGGCGGGAGTCGGACTCCAGATCCAGCTTTACAGCAACCGACAAACGCGCGCTTCCTCATGCATCTTGAATCGGTATGGAATGAAGTCTACGTTGAAAAACGCTAGCATCCTGATGTTTCTCTCGGCGTGCGTATCGTCGCACGCCGCAACGCCCGCCATTGACGTTCTGCTAGGTGAATACAATCTCACATCGTCTTCCACCGCGCCAGTAAGTAACTGGGTTTATAGCAAAGCGCATGTCTCCGTCAGGAAGCTGGACGACCGGCATCTCGTGATTCTGTTCGCCTGCGAGTGGAAGCGCGAGCCCAAGGCGGCTTGCGACGACTATTACTTCGCGCAGTGGCGTGACGGCGGCCTTTATTTGCAGGATATGAATACGGACGCCCTGCGTATCTATTTCGATCCAGCCACGCGCGCATTGACCTTGATTTCCCGCGCTGTCAATGCGACGGCAAGTGTGCGGCGCGATGTATTTTCCCCAGTCAGCAGTGCGCCCGAAGACGCGGCACTTGCACGGCGTCTTAAGCGATCTGAAAAGAACTACGTTCATCCGGAGGCCATGCGCGTCTTCGGGCCATACAGTAAATGGAAGTACGAAAACAATCGCATTGAGTTCCAAAACGCTACACCTTGATGTAGATTTTCCTTTTGTCCAGCCAATAGCCAACCAGCCACGTGGCGAACAAGAACAGAAGTGCAAATTCCAGGGAGGCCGCTTTCGGGCTACCGATTGGCTCCAGCGTGGCGGCAAGCGGGCCATAGGCGCCAGCCTTATCAAGCACGATCACCGCGATTTGCGAAAGCATGTAAATGAACAAGGTGTTCTTTCCGAATACCTCGAAAAAGTACGTCCACCGGCGAACGCCGCGCATTTCGATGATCCACGCCAGAGTCGCCAGCACAAGCAGCGCGAAACCGGTTGCAAGCAGAACATAACTGCCCGTCCAGAGTTTCTTGTTAATCGGGAGAAGCGGCGCCCAGCAGAGCGCCAGCACGACAAGTGCGGCACCTGCGGCTACCAGCACACTTAAGCTGCGCATAGTTGCGCCATGTTCGCGCAGATACCGGCCCGCGAAATATCCAGCAATCACGTTCACGGTGGCGGGCAAGGTGCCGAGCAAGCCTTCCGGATCGAAGGGAATGCCCTCACCTTTGTACAGGTGTCCCGGCCCGAATACCCAGAGATCTACCGCGCGGCCTGCGTTGCCTTCCAGGCTGAAGTCGCCGAAGAGTGCCAGCACCAGCCAGTGCCCCGCCAGTGCGGCAACGCTGAACACGAGCGCGCCGCGCTCGCCCAGGTAGTGCAGAACAATTGCCGCGATGCCGAAGCACAGGCCAATCCTTTGCAGCACGCCGGGCAGGCGCACCTCGCTGAGCGGTCCGCCAAGCTTTGGCAGCAGACAGAGTAGCAGGCCGAGGCCGATAATAATTGCGCTGCGCTTGCCGATCTTGACAAGGGCGGCACGTCCTCCCATGCCTTCGTACCGCGGCAGCGTGAAGGCCAGCGCATTGCCGACCACGAACAGGAAGCTTGGGAAGACCCAGTCGGTGAGCGTGAAGCCATGCCATGGCGCGTGCAGGAGCGGCGCGTAGACGTGGCTCCAGTTGCCGGGCGTGTTCACGATGATCATCAGTGCGACAGTCAGCCCGCGCAGCACGTCAAGCGATGGATAGCGGCCAGCCGGAGCTGTCATCGGCCAGCCCCGCCTTGTGCTCTCATCGCCCGATGATAGGCCGCTGCGGGCACGCCAGGCATCGTACTGCAATTGCCATCGGCGCCCGTGACCGGCTGGCTGCACGGCTTGTCCCGGTCCAGCGACCAGAAATGCAGCCCTGCCATGCCAAGGTCTCGTACAGCTTGCGCGGTGGCCTCCGCGTCAGCCAGCGTGAAGACATTTTCCACCACATCATTCACGCCAACCATCGGCGTCAGTGCAATCTGCGACAGCGGCAGCTTGTACTTGCGTTCGACGTTGCGCGCCGCCTGGATAGCGGAGGATCCCATATCGCACCGGCCGTCGCGCAGCACGCAGGCGGACGCGCTGGCAGGCCCGTAATCCATCGCCATCAAATTCAACACGAAGTCGCGAACGCCTTGGCGACGCAGGGCCGCCAGCACAGTCTCGCCGGTTTTGTTCAGGCTATGATTGCTGCCATCCGATGCTGCGTGCGTCGCAACTGTAAAGCTGTAGCGCAGCTTGGGATACTTGCGCTGTGCATAGCGCACGCGCTTGATCAGCGACTCAATCTGCGCAAGGCTTTGTTCAGCCTCGATGTCGAAATCAAAGCCCACCAGCCGTGGCGACATATAGCGCGCTACAAAGCGCTCCATGCCCGCATCGCTGGAACAGGTGAACACCCCGCCCTGCCCGCCCGTCGAAATAATGTAGTCAGTCGCGGCGCTGGCGACATTCTCGTCGGCCACCGCCTGCCCCGGCACCTTGCCCGGCCAGGTCTCTTCCCCGCATTCGCCGTTTGCGAAAGCCCAGCTCAGTACAGTGCCCGCAGCGAACGGTTCGCCATCGGGCGCCACGGTGCTGGCGCGCGGAACGGCGCCGCCTAGCGCCAGGCCGAAAAACTGGTATGGGCCAAAAGCCGCGCGCGGCGCTGCCCCGGCCACATTAGCGACGAGCCCCAGGCAGGCCATCGCGATCAAACGTTTCATAAATTATTCCCCATAGCGGCCAGCGCCAGCACGGAAGCCTTGTCCAGCCCCGGCGCAGCCGGTGCATTCCACCAATAATTGACCATCACATTGAACACCCCGATCGACTCCACGTGGTGCCACCAGAATGAGGGAAGGTACAGCGCGTCGCCAGGCTCCAGTTCAATCACGATCGCATGCCGCATCGCCTCGAGGAAGCGCGGAAAGCGCTGAAAGTCGGGGGCACGGAAATCCACCAGGCTGATAGGCGTCGGCGTCGGCGCAAAGTCCAGCGGCCCGATATACAAATTGCTCGCCTGGTCCGGCGGGAACAGCGTAAAGCGCCGGCGGCCGCTCACGACGCAAGCCAGGTTATGCGACTCATCGAAATGCGCGGGCGTCACCACTTCGTTGCCTAGCCAAAGGCGCGGTTTCACGGTGGCATCCAGCACCGGCTGCGGATTGGCGGCAGCAAATCCAGGCAGGCACTCCTCCAGCAAGGCGCTCTGCATCGCCACCGACGGCGCGCTCTCGAACTGCGAATAGCGCGCCACCTGTTCGATTACCTGCGACACTGTGCGCTTGCTGCGTACGAAATTGAAGGCTTGCATATCCGGCGTGTAGAACAGACGCCCGCGCGCTTCCGGAGGCATCATTACAGCGTCACAAGCGCCACCGCGATCAAAGTGCATCAGGTAGTCGCACAGCGACTCCGGCCCCTGCTGCGAAGCACGCACCGCCGGCCATTCGCGCACCAGGCCGCGCAGGACCGCCGGCATCTGCCGAGCTACAATCTCTTGCTGGAAGCGCTCTGCATCCATCTCCATCCCCTCATGAAAAAACCCCGCCGTAGCGGGGTTCCGGTCTTGCATCAAGCGTTCAATACTTGAAGCGCAGGCCTGCGTAGTACTGCACGCCGTTGGCGTAGAAACGAGCCGGCTGGTCTTTATTGTAGACGTAGTTCTTCAGGATCGGGTTGTTCAGGTTTTGGCCGCTGAACGTGAAGGTCAGGTTCTTCGTGATCTGATAGTTCAACGACGCCGACAGCTGGCCGATCGCATCCATGTACAGCGGCGTGCCACGGTCCTGGGCAGCCAGGAAGGACGAACGCCATGCATAGCTCACACGCACGTTGAACTTATCGTTCTCATAGAACGCGCCGATGTTCGCAGTGGTCTTCGACGCGCCCAGCATATCGCATGGGTCAGCCGAAGTGGAGGTCTGGGTAGCCGGGCAGCTGCCAAACTTCTGCTTCGAGTCCGCGAGGGTCACGTTGGCATCCCAGCCGAAGCCCATACCCAGCGGCATCTGCAGGTTCATTTCCACGCCCTTCACGTCCGCATCGACGTTGGTCGGCGAAGTGATCACGTACTGTGCGAACACTGGCTTGCCGGTCTGCTGCGATGCGCGGCTGTCGATGAAGGTGCCGGTGCTGGAACCGTAGCCCACGTAGTCCTTCAGGCCCATGTAGAACAGGCCGACAGAAGCCAGTGCACGCGGTGCGAAGTACCATTGCAGGGTTGCGTCGATGTTGTTCGACTTGGTTGGCTTCAGAGCCGCGTTACCGCCGTTACCGGTGTGGGTTTCGTCGGTCAGCGACACGGTGCCGCCCAGGGCGCCGAAGTCAGGACGGGTCATGGTGCGCGAGATACCGAAGCGCGCCACAACATCCTTGCTCACGTCAATACGCAGGTTGGCGCTTGGCAGGACTTCAGTGCCATTGTTTTCGATACGGGTCTGCTGCACGAAACCGCCCCATGGGAAGGCTGGCAGGTTACCGCCTGGCAGTTGGTTCGGCAGGATCTGGTAGCCATTCGATTCGCCTTCGGTGCGCACGATACGCACGCCTGCATTACCGCTCCACATATCGCCTTCGAATTCACCCATGGCGTAGACGGCCTTGGTCTTTTCGGTCAGGTTGAACATGTCCGGGTAGTAGGTGCGGGTTTCGCTGCGGTTGGAGTGCACATTACCCCACTCTTGCAGCACGGAGCGATCCAGTTCCCACACATTGGTAGGGAAGTTGCCGCCCAGGTCCTTGCCGAAGTCGCTCGGATAGGTGTTGCCATTCCATGCCGGGTTGGTATTGGCGGTGCCTGGCTCGGTGTTGGCCCAGTTAGGGCCTTGCGCCACGGCGAAGTTACTGCGCTTATGGTTGGTAGCGCGGGCGCCGAACTTGATTTCACGCAGAGGACCCGCTTCCAGCTTGAACGCAGCATCCAGCTGGCCGTAGGTTTCCTCGTCCTTGGTGGTGGCAGGGCTATAGCCGAACACCCAGTCCAGGATAGTGCCGGTGAACTTGGAAGTATCGATGCTTGGGAACTTCACGGTCGCAGGCGAACCGAGGCCGTTCAGCTGGTAGCTCACGCCGGAGTTGTTCACGTCACCTTCGTACACGCCTTGCGATGGAGTCTCGCCGGTGCCCTTGGTCTTACCGATCGAACCGCTCAGGGTCAGGTCGTTAGTTGGACGCCATTTGGCGGCGATGTCGCCGAACTGGGTCTTGGCGAAGGCGCCTTCACGCACGATGTCGTCCACGATGCCGTAGCGCAGGGGAGCAGCCGCGGTGCCCTTATTCGGGAACACGACGGAAGTCAGGGTGCCGTTGCGAACGGTGTAGGACTCAGGAACCACGTTACCGCCGATGGCGCCATTGGCGTTCATGTCGGTCATGTAGTTACGGTTGTAGTTCGACGCTTCCAGCTTGGAGTTGAAGTAAGTCGCTTCCAGGGAGAAGTCGCGGCTAGGCTTGACCTGCACGCTCAGCATGCCGCCCTTACGCTTACGTTCCTGTTCGAACAGCGAGGAACCTATCAGGCGTGGGAACCATACATTTGCCAGGTCAGGCTTGGCTTTAGCCAGGTCGCTGGTCGGCGAAATCTGGGTCCATTGCAGCAGTTCCTGGCCATCGCGGCGCAGACTGCGTTTTTCGGAGAACAGCTGGACCAGGGCGCCCAGGGTGCCGGTCTCGTTCTTCCAGTTACCCAGCAGGGAAATTTGCGGGTCGGTTTTCTTGGCCAGCGTGGAGTATACGGCCTGCACGGAACCTTCCAGAACCAGCGGCTCTTTGAAGTCCAGCGGCTTACGGGTGATCACGTCCACGGTACCGGCGGCACCGCCTTCAACCAGGTCGGCGGTCGGCGATTTGCGCACAACTACCTGGCCCACGATCTCGGAAGGCAGCAGCGAGTAGGAAGCAGTACGGCCAACGGCGCCGCCCACCTGGTCCAGCACGAACCAGTCGCCCGACGAAATGCCGTGGCCATTGATGGTGGTCTGGGTCAGCGAAGGCGCAGTGCCGCGCAGGCTGACACGGTCGTTTTCGTCAAAGCCGCCGGAGCCGGCTGCGGAGGTGGAGATGTTCACACCTGGCAGACGTTGCAGCGAGTCGGCCACGTTCTTGTCCGGCATCTTGCCCACGTCTTCGGCGGTGATCACTTCAACGTTGGCGGCGGCATTACGCTTCACCGACAGCGACTGCTGCAGCGAACCGCGAATACCAGTAACGACCACCACGTTTTCATCTTTGGTTTCCTGCTGCTGTGCGTAAGCTGGGGCGGACATGCCCAGTACCAGCACGGCGGTCGCGGCTGCGATCGGCGTCAGGACGGTGAGGTTACGCGGTTTGACTGCTTCCTGATTGTGTTTCATTTACTCCCCCAATGGTGTGGATCCTTGGCGGATCCGGTCTCAACTTAAAAAGCTACTCCACTACAAAACCAATCGAGCGCCAATATACCCCGGATGAATACCAGAACACTACCAATTTTCATATTTTTTTCACATGTTGTACTGAAAAGACATACCACTTTGTAACGTACTGCGCATAGTTAACGTTACCAAAGGGGCTAAACAGGAAATGTGGTTTGCATACCTCTGGATGGAAGGTCTTTTTTTGGTATTATCGGCCGCACCACAAAGGGAGACCCAATGGCATCGCTCGCGCAGATCATGCAGGAACTGGTGCAGACCAGTAGCCAACCGCTTTACCAGCTTCTGCAACGCGCCTTACGCGAGGCGATCAATCTCCACGTCTTCGGCCCGGACGAAGCGCTGCCCGCCGAACGAGTATTGGCCGCGGACTTGAACATCTCCCGCATCACAGTGCGCAAGGCCATCGATGGCCTGGTCGAAGAAGGCTTGCTGGTGCGCCGCCCCGGCTCCGGCAATTTCATCAACACCCGCATAGAAAAGAATTTCGCCAAGCTCACGTCCTTCTCCGAGGACATGCGCTCGCGCGGACGCACGCCGCGCAGCGTGTGGCTGAAAAAGGCTGAAGGAACGGTGACGCCCGAAGAAGCGCTACGCCTGCGGCTTAGCCCCGGCGCACCGGTCTACCGCTACCACCGCATCCGCTTCGCAGACGAAGTGCCAATGTGCGTGGAATACGCGACCATCGTGGCCGATGCCCTGCCCTCGCTGGAAGCAGTTGACGTCTCAATGTATGAAGCGCTCGAAGCGGCTGGACACCGCCCGGTACGCGCGCTGCAGCGCCTGTCTGCCCTGCTGCTGACAGGCGAACAAGCCAAGCTGTTGCAAGCTAAGGAAGGCGACGCCGGCCTCGCCGTCGAACGCCTCGGCTTCCTGCGTGACGGCCGCGCAGTTGAATTCTGCCGCTCGATCTTCCGCGGCGACATGTACGACTTCGTCGCCGAGCTCAGTACACCATAGCAGTTCTTACTCCGCCTTAACCTGCAGATACGTTTACGAATCAGACCGCTTCCGCCCCAACTCGGACCTTCGCTTCTAATATCGAATTCGTCCCGGTGCGGACGTTCACAGTTCTACAAAGCGGCGTTCAACGTGCGAGTTCAGCAGGCGCCAAAGGCGATTCGCTGGAATTTAAGGTTGGGCGGAAATACCTCATGCATCAACCCCGCCAATCTTGGTGGCGTCAACCTCGGCCAAAAGGAGCAAATCTTCTAAGTTCAGAGCTACAAATTCAGCATCTTCCAACGTAAGCGAACCATAGCCTACTTTGTATATTCCGCGCTCCGGGTGCGGAAGAAAAATCATCACTTCGCCACCGCCATTATCTCCCACAGGAATTGCGCCAGGAATTCTTTTTGAAATTTCGTATGCATCGTTCATCTCAATGCATTTTGCAGGGCCATACAGCCGAAGGTACTTACCTTTGTACGACATCTCAATTTCAGTGGCTTCGGCAAGAAGCTCTGTAAAGGACAACGGCAACTCGGGGAAGCAACTTTGCAATCCCCGAATTTCTCGCGGCCTTGCACCTTCTTTTTGCGCCAGTACTTGAACTGTAGGGTGTAAGGAACTGATCATGCCTTTTGTGCATATCAAGGTTCAAAATCACCGGACTGCGCAGCTTTTCGCGCAGGTCCGGTGGATTGCATAGTAAGCGCAGTTAGACATATAGCGCCCTGACTCCTGGTGTGGCCGCCTTCACCCGCTCGGCGAAGCCTTGGTAAAAGAACGGAATATTGTCGCTCTTATCGCCCCTCAGGCGCCCCCGAACCTTATCAAAGGTGGCTAGCGCAACATGAAACTTCGGTTCGCCAACCACAAGAACAGGTTGATCACCTTGATCGAGCCATTTGAAGGAGCCCCCGTACTTGCGGCGAGCAACCTCAAGAATGTAGGAGCCGAATAGTTGAACAATCGCGTCTGTATCTTTCTTTGGCATTTGCGCTGAATAGTGGGATGCTTCATCAAGCATTTCCTCGACAACGGTCAAGCTTTTTTCAGAATAGTCTAACCGTCCACCAGCGCGTTTCTGAAACTGAGAAATAGCCAATTCGGCTTTTGCTTGAACCTGAGGAGCCATATCATTTGCAAACGAGACTAAGGGGAGCGCTAGGCCTAGCGCGCATATGAACCAACGAATTAGTGAGAGGTGTTTCATGAGTGCTAACGGGTTATATATCGCAAATTAGCAATATAACATGGGTGCCTGTGATATAACATTGGCCTGCCATCGAGGCAAGAGTCCTTGTCCCGCCTGGGTCCGTGCTATTTTTCTGTGCGCTTATCCTGTACTAACAAAACCGACAAAAACACGCAAGTGGCCAGCGTTGGAAAATGGATAGAAACAGCTGCGGTCGAAGGGCAGCTCATGGCCGGTTGCGCCCCCACCATTTGGCTAGAGCTTCGATATAGCGGATAGCACTTCGTCAGACGCATCGAAGCGTAACGCACATGCCGTCAACGCCTCTTTGTCCTCCGATGTAACGGCTGTGAGGTGAAAAACACAGTGGCTTAGCGCCATTTCCCACTCACCATGCGAATTCAAACTATCGCATGTCTCCCAGATTTTGGGCGGCAATGAACTTCGCAATTTTGACAATGCTAAGCTCATTTGTTCGGTCTCATCCATGCATTGCTTTCATTGTAAATCTGACCGGCAGCTGCTGGCCGGTAGAAGTGCTTAGCACACTATCTTACAGGCGCAGACTCCGCTGGCAGCGGAGTGCTTGTACTCGCCGATGGCGGGGGCTCTGATGGCGGACTCGGCATTGACTTAACGCACTTCCATTTCCCTGCCGTTAGCTTTCCTAAATGCTTCTTCATTTCATCAAACAAGGGATGCTGCTTATCCAGGATAAGCATCGCACCACCATGTGTGGACTCCGTCGAGAACAGGTTTAATTGAATGCTGCCGACCTCATCAACCGACGCGTATCCAATACACTGCGTGTTCTTCGCTCTATCTGCAGAATATGCCTGGGTGCACGACAGGCTCGCTACAACGAAAAACAAAATCGGCAAATACTGCATTCTCTGTTCTTCGCATTCAGGCATAACACTTGACCTTTTCATCGCTATCAGGGAACCCCAAAAACTGAAATTTTCGACCGACTCCTCTTGGCCGATTGTACTCGGTCACCTGGCTGGCGCATCCGCCCCACTGCGGAGTTTGTGCATTGTCTCCTGAGACGATTGCTTTTCTTCTATTGAAAACAGAACATCGATTCGGAAAGCTTTACCCAGCATACCCCGTTGGCCTTGCCTTATCGAACGGGTACGCAATCAGTGCCGATCTCGCGCAAGTCAATTTGATTTTCAAGGTAATTTCGCTGGCTTGCCAACGTTGGCACCTCACCTATTATCGATTTAGCTCGTTCGGAGAATGCGTGAGTGTCGAATGGCCCCATTGCCTTCTCAGCATCCAAATCAATGATCCAGAAAGCGTCATTGTTCGTGTATTTAGTGGCGATAACTGGTTTTCCATTGTGCGATTTGCATTCATATGAGATCGCAACCTTCTGAAGTACAAAGGCATAGCTGCCTACTGTCTTCTCATCGACAACCATTTGATCTATCACGACAACCCAATGCCCGTCTTTATTGTGGGAAATGTAGATATGGGAATCATCAGAATCGTCCAGGAAATAATTACTCATCCCAATCCTGCTTCCAGGGTTGCTTCGTGTACATCCCAAAAGAAGAGAAAACATGAAGAACAACGAAAATCGAATAACTTTTTCGGTCGTTCGTTGGATTCTATTTATTACCATTTTAATATTAACATGAAATTACCGAGAAGGCCGAAAGTGCAACAGCTTGCCAGGTCGGATCCTTGAGCTCGCAGCCTGAATGCCTGCGTCGGTTACCAATTCGCTTCCCATAAAGATTTGACCGACGGCAGCCGCATTTAGCCATTCAGCTTAGAGCTGAATATCGCGTTCGACGTAGGCAAGTTGCAGTCCAAAATCACATACTCGCAATCCAATTTTCGAATTCCTTTGTCATGCCAGGCGGATTTGCGCGGCAAGTCTGCATGGCAATTTCGTCATAGTATTCAAGTTCATGTACGATGATGGGGATTGGTGTAGAGAACTTTCGTTCGATTATCCCAGTTTCATGCAGCGCCTGAGCTATCCGTACACAGGCCTCAACGAAGTAGGCGGTAATCCTGCCCGCGATCTGCATACATTGATCAAAGTCAGCTTCCTCATCCTCATCCGAGTACCAGAGGCCGCTTGCTTTCAAATACTCTTCCAACAGCATTCCGCCTTGAGTCCCCGGTTCGCCAATGAACCTCAGTTCGTTCTGAAGCCAAAAAGCGAAATTCCATTTCGCTTCCTCAGCGCTTGAAGCTGACTGTGCGCATGCTCTCGCGTGTGCCAGGGTGTTATAGCCTAGCTGAAGAACGGGATATCGAGGATCGTCGTTAATGTCGAAAACATAGAACGAAAGCGCATAGATATCCGTATCAACACCTGTGTCGACATTCGCCAATACCGTGCAAATTTGGTCGTAAGCGAATTTTTCAAAATCATTCATAAGCATGTGGTGGTTACAAAGTTGCAGCAATGTTGGATGTCCGCAGTTGGCCGATTTCAGGCCGTCGTCGTCGGCTGGCTCCGCGAATTCATCATTGGCCACGCCATTCCGACCACATTGAACCCTTGGGATGATTTGCAATGCCACGTTCCACCGACTTCTCGTTCCAGCGCTCTACAGGTTCAGCAAAATCTCCCCTATGCTTCAACAATTCGGGGGTCCCGATGAGGTAAATCGCTTGGGCTTCCCCTCTCCCGAAGCGCTGTAGGACGCTGTAGTGTTCCTTCATACCAGGCATCCACACCGTGACCGTCAGTATGTCAATTGCACTTCCGTCAGGCTCCCTGTACAAGCCTTCACGCCCGAACGCCCACGAGACCTTCATTGACTTTGCCTCACCTAGACTGGCCCACCCCTTAGACACGGCTTCCTCCTGAGTTTCGGACTCAAAGTCGACTACCTGTCTCCCGTCATCACCTTCGAGAACGGCGAATGGACAAATCAGCTCACCGGCTCGATTTGAGTCAGCAATTGCTGCAGTATGGGCGAGAACGAAGCCCGCAAATTCAAGTGCTTCGTTTGAAACGAAAGACCGGAAAAGAGAACCGAACATTAAAATTCGCCTAACACGTGAGTTAAGCCGCGCCACAAATCGGCGTCGGCTGGATTCGATGGCTGCTTTTGGCCGCTAGACGTCATGGTGCTCATTGATCGAGCTTTCCAGCAGCACCCGACAAGCCACAAAGATATCATCCACGCAGTCGACGGCTGAAATTCCAACGTGTTCATGCCCAGATTGGTCATGAGCTAAAGCGAAAAATACTTCCAACGAATCGGGATAGCGAAGCTTCGCAGCGATAGATGCAATCAGTGCGCAACCAACGTTTGCATCCAGCCTGTTCGAAAGGATTTCTTGGGCCAAAAGCTTCGCGTCCTCGAGGGACTCATAAGTTCTCATTTCAACATCCAAATTCGCCGTGCCAATTTCGAAGGTCTGCATCTGGCCGATTGTACCCGGTCGCATCGATCACCAAGTCAATGCCATAGCCCCGAAGCAGACCACTATGGCGTTGATTTCCGAACGAGCTGTTTTCCCGTTTTGACGTAAGCAGAACGCATTACGTTGACTAGTCCCGCAGGGGAAACTGAATCTGAATTCAGCTTCGTTTTGCCAAAACTCTCAATCGCTTTAACAACACCTGAACTGGTATCCCAACCCTCGAATAACCAAGCAGCAGCACTGCCGCCGCTCAACTGGCCCACTAGACAAGTGTGTTCATCTGGCTGATAAGCTCCCAGCACGGCGCTGCTTTGGGCTTTTGCGATCTCCTTCACGTCCTGCGTCGCGATCACCTTTTGATCGAAATTGAGAATACAGATCGGGTGATGAGCCGAACACTTTTTTACCAAAGCCACGGACTCTGCGGGAATGAACATGTTCTCAATTTGAAACTCGGCGTCAGCAATCTCGCATGCGCGCTTTGCTGCAGAATGCGATGGCAACGAAATGAACAACGCCAAACATACAATTAGGAACTTGATTTTCATGATTCTTTAGAAGAGTTGTGCACTTGTTGTAGAGATGATCAATCAGTTCATGCGGACAATCAGCTTAGCGCTTGACCTTGGAAGCGTCGCTGGCAAGCACCACCGACAGCTTGGCCGGGTCGATGTGTTTGCGGAAGGCTGCACTCACCTGTTCCGGAGTAAGGGCCATCAGCTTCGCTTCGTACTCCTTACTCCACACGAAGGTGCGGTCCAGGTAGCGGAAATGCGACCATGCGCCGGCTACCACGTCGTCCTTGGAACGGTTCTGCACGCGCTGCTGCATCAAGCCAGACTTGGCGCCGGCCACTTCCGCGGCGGTGAAGCCATTCTTCACGGCGCGTTCAAGCTCCTGGCGGACGGCTGCTTCCAGCTTGACCATATTCTGCGGTGCTGCAATCGCTTCGATCGTGAAGCCGCCTGCATTATCGCGGTCGCCGGCATCGAGCGAGGAACCGCCGCCGTAGGACAGGCCATCCTTCTGGCGAATGCGGTCCATCAGGCGCGATTTCAGGCCGCCGTTACCGAAGATGAAGTTCGCGACTTCCAGCGCAGCATAATCAGCATCATCGGTACGCAGAGGCATTGCGATGCGCGCGGCGAACATGCCGTTCTCCTTGTCCGGCGTATCGAGCGTGATGCGATTCGCAGCCTTGTCTGCGTGCTTGTCCAGGATTGGCGCGTAGGCAGCCTTGCTTTGCCAGCCCGCCAGTTCCTCGCTCACAACCTTCACCAGTTCGGCCTTGTCGAAGTCGCCGACTACCGACAGCTCGCCGTGGGAAGCGCCGTAGAACTCAGCGTGGTAGGCCTTCAGATCTTCCAGCTTCAGCGCCTTGACTGCATCGATTTGTTCATCGAGCGTCATCACGCTGCGCGGGTCGCCTTTCGGCCAGTGGTTGAAGTATTCGGCCAGCGCGCGACCTGCCATCGACTGCGGGTCATTGCGCGAAGCCTCAATGCCAACAATCCACTGCTGGCGCATCTGTTCGAACTCCGCTTGCGGGAATGTGGCCTCCTTCAGCACATGCGCCACCAGGCGCACGGCTGCTGGCAGGAACTCGCGTGTGGTTTCGAAGTGATACAGGCCGCCCGACATCTTCAGCTTCGACATGACATCGGCCAGCTGCGCACGCGAATATTTGCTCGTGCCGCGCGCCAGCATCTGGTCGGTAGCCGCCGCCAGGACCTGCTTGCCGAATTCGTTCTTTTCATCGCCCCAGTGCAGGCGCATGTCCAGCGCCACGGTCTCGCCGCGGTTCTTCTTCGGCAGCAGCGACAGCTTCAGGCCACCGACTTCTTTAAGCTCGGTGCGCGCCATGATGTTGTCCTGGCTCGGATTGAAGTTCTCCGAAGTCAGCACACTGGCCTTGCCCTTGAAATCCTTGAGCAGTTCAGCCGCCGTCGGCGCCGCACCAATGTCCGCGCGCTGCGGGGCGTCGTCCGGAACGAATACGCCTACAGTGCGGTTATCCCGCTTCATATAGCGCCCCGCTGCTTCCGCCACTTGTGCGGAAGTGATCGCTGCCAGCCCATCGCGGCCCTGGAACAGCAAACGCCAGTCGCCCAGCGCGATATGCTCGCTCAGCGCCACGCCCACCTGCTGCGGATTATTCAGCGACTTCTCGATCGCGTTGCTGTAATCGCGGCGCGTACGCTCCATCTCTTCTTCGGTCGGAGGTGCTTTTGCAAAGCCCTCCACCGTCGCGATCAGTTCATCGCGCACCGGTTCGACCGGCTGGCCCAACTTCACGACGGCACCGAATACCTGCAGGCTTGGCGCGATGCCCGGCTGGCTGATCGCAAACACCTGCGCCGCCTTGCCTGTTTCGACCAGTTGCTTGTGCAGGCGGCCATTTGGCGTGTCGGTCAGCACCTGGCCCATGAAGGCCAGCGGATCCGCGTCGCCATGCAGGCCCGATGGAATCTTGTAACCCACCAGCACGATCTGCACGTCGCCCTTGCGGTGCACCGAGTACTGGCGCTCGCCGTCCTGGGCTGGCTCCACGGTCCAGAACTGCGGCAGCTTGCGCTTCGGTTTCGGAATCACGCCGAAGGTCTTGCCGATCCACGCCAGCGTTTGCGAAGGATCGAACTTACCGGCCACCAGCAGCACGGCGTTATCCGGCTGGTAGTAGGTGTGATAGAAGGCTTGCAGGTTCTCGATCTTGACGTTTTCGATGTCGCTGCGGTTGCCGATGGTCGAACGACCGTAGCTGTGCCAGTCGTAAGCAATGCTCTCCATGCGCTTGTACAGTACTTCGAACGGACTGTTTTCGCCGCTCTCGTACTCATTGCGCACCACGGTCATTTCCGAGTCCAGGTCCTTCTTCGCGATGAAGGACTTCGTCATGCGCTCAGCTTCCATATCCAGCGCCCACTTCAGGTTTTCCGGACTGGCCTGGAAAACCTCGTAGTAGTTGGTGCGGTCCATCGACGTTGTGCCGTTGAACTCCATGCCGCGTTCGGAAAACTGCTGCGGAATATTGCGATGGTTCGGCGCGCCCTTGAACATCAGGTGCTCCAGCAAGTGCGCCATGCCGGTCTCGCCATAGTTCTCATGGCGCGAGCCAACCAGGTAGGTGACGTTGACGGTCACCGTCGGTTTCGACGCATCGGGGAACAGCAGGACTTTGAGCCCGTTGGGCAGTCGGTATTCGGTGATGCCTTCTACAGAAGGTCCTTTGGCGACACCGGCAGGAAGAGTTTGCGCGAACGCAGAAGAAGCGGTCAGCAGCAGCGCTGCGACATATCGGATTTGCATAGGATTCTGCTCACGTTGGCAAAACCCTATCCTACCACTTAGGACTTTTCGTCAGGTAGCAGGCAAGCCTCTACGACCTGCAACTTGTTATCCTTGGCGAACTCTTTAACGAAGTTATAAGCCATCGGCTGGATTTCGCGCAGGCCTTCGTTGACCACGACGGCTTTTACGCCATTGACGACGGTGGGGGTGACATAGGGCGAGAACTGCAGATGGGCATGGCGCCCGCCGGAGCCTTCCGGGCGGAAGCACGCTAATACACCGGCCAGTCGTTCCGCCCAGTCGCTTGGACGGAATTGTTTGCCGTCGGTCGTAAGCCCAAGAATGAAGAACTCGCTGGCCATATACCTGAAACCCAGTTGCTGTGAGGAACCCCAGTATTATATCTTATAGAAGACTTGAACGGGGCCCCGGGATCAGGTCATTTTAGCCGAGCCACACTGCTCCGGACAGCAGCAACAGCAACATCATCCACAACAACAACGCGCGCCACACCAGGCCGATCGTGCTTTGCAGGGCGCGTACGCCCGGCTCGTCACCCGGCAACTGGTCCACTTCCATATCGCTGATATCGACCGTGGCAGCATCCGAAGGAATGATCTTGGCCGCATTTTCATTCGGGGTGCCCAGGCGCACGCCCATGGCGCCGCCGCCGGCCGCCAGGATGATGCCGGTCGCCTCATCCTTCCAGCGGTGGGCGAAGTTACGCCAGGCGTAGATCGCGTCTTCGAAATTGCCGACCACGGCGAAGGCCACGGCCGTCAGGCGGGCAGGAATCCAGTCGATCCAGTAGAAGGCCTTGGCGGCGAACTCGCCGAACGCCTCCTGGCGCATATGTTCAGGCTCATTCCAGGCGCGGGCCAGGTATTCGGACACACGGTACAAGATGGCGCCGCAAGGACCCAGCGGCATCAGGAACCAGAAGAACACGCCGAACACATTGCGGTGAGTCGTGACCAGCGCCTTCTCCACGGCGATACGGGAAATCTCGGTCACTTCCATGCCCACGGTGTCGATCTTGCACCATTCGGCCAGCAGTGTGCGTGCCTGGCTTTCGTCGCCGGCATTCAGTGCCAGCTGGATCGAGGTGAAATAATGGCTGTAATGGCGGAAGCCCAGCGTCAGGTAGACGATCAGGACATTCCAAGCGAACGCGGCCAGCATGAAGTTATTGCGCACCAGCAGCCAGTACACCAGGCCGGCCGGCAGCGTCAGCGCGCCCACCAGCAGGAACCAGCCCATGCGTCCATGGCTCGCGTGCCCGGCGTTGAACCACTGCTCCATGCGTACCGCCAGGCGCTTGAACTCCGCCCAGATCGGGTTGTCCGCGCGCAGGGGCTTCAGTTGCTCAAACAGCAAGGCGACGAGAATAGAGAGAAAAGTCATCCAAATCCTTTGATTAGCAGTACCACAATGCCCGCTACGATAGCTTATGCGCGCAAGAAATGAAACAGGTTGCGCAGCATGCCGGCTGTTGCACCCCAGATAAAATAGTTTTGGTATGGCATTGCGTAAAAAGTGCGCCTGCCATTCGGCAGCTCGGCTGCCAGGCGCTGGTGGTTGGCGCCGTCCATCAGGAACTGGAACGGCACTTCGAAGATCTCCGCCACCTCAAACGGGTCGGCCTTCATCTCAAACGGCGGCGTAACCAGGCCCACCACCGGAGTCACCGCGTAACCGGTGCCTGTGTAGTAAATAGGCAGTGTGCCGATCACGTCGATGTGGCGGCGATCGAGGCCAATCTCCTCCTCCGTTTCGCGCAGCGCCGTATCGACCGCATCGACATCGGTCGGCTCGGCGCGGCCGCCGGGGAAAGCCACCTGCCCCGCATGATCGTTCAAATGCGCGGTGCGCATGGTCAGCAGCAGGTAGATGCCGTCTTCACGCAACACAAGCGGCACCAGGACGGAAGCCGGCGTCGGCTCGCCGCGGTGCAAGCCAAGCGATTGCTCGGATGGTTCGGGCACCCACTCAGGCGGTTCGGCGAAGCGCCGGCGCAACCATTCCGGCGCGAGATGCTCCAGCAGGACGGCGGCTTCGCCGGCAATCGCCTCAATCGGAAGCAGGGTCGGGTCAAAAGCAGTTTTTGGCATAGGCGGCATTGTACCAAGCTGAAAAAAAAGGACGCCCGAAGGCGTCCTTTCCGAATCCGATACCGAAGTATGGATTACGCTGCGGTTGCCGCAACTTTGCGGTTTGGCAGTTTTTCCTTGATACGTGCGGATTTGCCCGAACGCTCACGCAGGTAGTACAGCTTAGCGCGGCGAACGTCACCACGACGCTTCACTTCGATCGAAGCGATCAGTGGGGAGTACAGCTGGAAGGTACGCTCAACGCCTTCGCCGGACGAGATCTTACGAACGATGAAGTTCGAGTTCAGGCCACGGTTACGACGGGCGATAACAACGCCTTCGTAAGCCTGGGCGCGCTTGCGGGTGCCTTCGACTACGTTCACGTTGACAACCACGGTATCGCCAGGGGCGAAGTCAGGGATGTTTTTGCCCAGGCGAGCGATTTCTTCTTGTTCCAGTTGCTGGATCAGGTTCATTTTAAAACTCCTATTACCATCTTGCCGGCGCCAAAAAGATGCCCGGTAGAGGATGGGGTTGAAACACGGCAGGCAACATGCCTGCCACGGTACTACAACGGGTTTACAAACCCGCCAAAAACTTTTCGTCCTTCTTCGAGAGCAGGCCGGCTTCGCGGGCCTTGACCAGCAGGTCGGGACGCTTGCGCGCCGTCGCTTCCAGCATGCGCTCACGGCGCCACTTCTCGATCTCGGCGTGGTTGCCGCCCAAAAGCACGGGTGGCACGGCCTCGCCTTCGTAAATCTCTGGCCGCGTATAGTGCGGCGAATCCAGCAAGCCGTTGACGAAAGAGTCTTCGACTGCGGAAGCATCGGTATTCAGCACGCCTGGCAGCTGACGCACCACGGCATCCATCAGGGCCATGGCAGGCAGCTCGCCGCCGGACAGCACGAAATCGCCGAGGCTGATTTCTTCATCGATGCAGCGATCCAGCAAACGCTGGTCCACCGCTTCGTAACGGCCGCACAGGATCACGAGGCCGGGTTCCTGCTTCAGCTGCATCACGCGTTCGTGCGTCAGCTGTTTGCCTTGCGGCGACATGTACACCACGCGCGGCGCCGGCAAGCCCGAAACCACCTGGCGCTGTTTAGCGGCCGCGATGGTCTGCTCCAGCGGCTTGGCCAGCATCACCATCCCCGGGCCGCCGCCGTAAGGGCGGTCATCCACGGTGCGGTGGTTGTCGGTGGTGAAATCACGCGGATTCCACAGCGACAGGCCCCAGCGCTTCTGCTCGAACGCACGGCGGGTGACACCGGACTGCGTCAAAGCAGCGAACATCTCAGGGAACAGGGAAATAACGTCGAATTGCATTGTGCGGTTCCGGATTAGTAATCCAGGCCCCAGTCCACGATGATCTGCTTCGCGTCCTTGTCCACCTTGATAACAAACTGGCTAACAAACGGGATCAGGCGCTCTTGCGCCTTTCCATCAGCCTCGTACTCGACGCGCAGGATGGACTGAGGTCCATTGCTCATCATGTCCGCGACTGTTCCAAGGCTTTCGCCCTGCTGATTCTCAACTGCCAGGCCGATCAAGTCGCCCCAGTAGAATTCATCTTCTTCCAGCTGCGGGAAGTCGGCGCGCGACACGAATACCGATGCGCCCTTCAGCGCTTCTGCTTCGTTACGGTCCGTCATTCCAACGATAGTGGTAACGACGTCGCCACCATGCAGCTTAGCCCGCTTGACTTCTACGTCACGCAGGCTTGGCTTGTCGAGCCACCATTTGGTGGCATGCAGCAGCGCATCTGCTTCGGAGTTGAAGGGCCGGACACGGACCCCGCCAGTGATGCCATAGGCACCGAAAACAAAGCCAACCTGAACCAGGTCAGCCGGGGCTTGCGCCCCAGATGCGGTCTTGCTGCTCAAAGCTTGAATTAAGCTGCTTTCTGGGTAGCAACCAGCTTGGCAACAGCTGGGGACAGCTGTGCGCCAACGCCTTGCCAGTAAGCCAGACGGTCAGCAGCAACGCGGAAGGTTTCTGCTTGGCCGGTAGCCATTGGGTTGAAGAAGCCGATACGTTCTACGAAACGGCCGTCACGACGATTGCGGGAATCGGTTGCAACGATGTTGTAGAAAGGACGCTTCTTGGCGCCACCACGAGCTAAACGAATAACGACCATAATATTTCCAAAAAAGAGTGCTGAGTCGGATAAAGCCGCAAATTATAGCGCGCTTTCAATCCGACCTGCAAGATTAATCAAATTGGTGGGGACTTGGACAATCCGAAATTATCCCCTGAACCAGCCTCGGCGGCAACAGCTTTGTTATGCGATACTGCCGGTTTTTCGGACTTTACGGCAGCAATCATGTCTGTTTTACACAAGAACAAAACTTTCGCCGCCCTGCTCGCCGTTGTGACCGGCGGCATTGGCCTGCATCGCTTCTACCTGCGCGGCCTGGCCGACAAATGGGGCTGGCTTCATGCGTTCAGCCTGCTCGGCTGTGCCGCCGTGTTTGCGCTCTGGCCGAAAGCCGATCCCTACTTCCTGTTACTGCCGCTGATCCTGTCGATCCTGGTCGGCACACTCGAAGCCCTGGTCCTCGGCCTGATGCCCGATGAAAAATGGGACGCCGCCTTCAACGCCGGCTCCGGCAAACAATCCAATTCAACCTGGCCGCTGGCGATCGTCCTGGTCGCCGGCCTGATGTTCGGCGCCTTCAGCCTGATCGCCACGATCGCCCGCCTGTTCGACCTCCTCTACACCGGCGGCATCTACGGCTGACCTCGTGTCAACCTTGGGGTCAGGCTCTTTGGTTGCCACGCGTGGCAACCAAAGAGCCTGACCCCAAGGTTGACACGAGCTCGACCGCAACGTCTTGTCACAAATTTTCATTCCATTCGGAAACTATTGACCTATACTCACTGTTACTACAACCGTTTTTGGAGAACCCATATGAAAGTAATTAAATTCCTCTTGCCAGCCATCCTGGCTGTAACGGTTACCGGCGCTTATGCGCAACCGAAAAAAGTTTGCGCCGATTGCGGCACCGTGACTGCAGTGAAGGTCGTTGAGAAAGATGGCGAAGGCGGCGCGACTGGCATGGTTGCCGGCGGTGTAGCTGGCGCCCTGCTGGGCCACCAGGTTGGCGGCGGCACCGGTAAAACCCTCGCCACCGTAGCCGGTGCAGCGGGCGGCGCTTACGCCGGCAAGAAGATCGAAGGCAAAATGAACAAGGTCAAGGAATGGCACGTGACCGTTCGGTACGAAACCGGCAAAACCGGCACCGTCGTACTGAAGAACGATCCTAACCTGCGCAACGGCGACCATGTACGCCGCGAGAACGGCGGCCTGGAACGCTACTAAGCTCTCCGCGACAGCAGTAACCCCATCCCAGCGCCGGCCAGCAGGCCGGCGCAACTCCGGTTAAAAATCCTCTTTCCGCGCGGTTGCGCGAACCACTTCTGCATGCGTACGCCCATCCAGGCGTAGGCCGCCAGCGCCACTAGCTCCAGCAGCAGGAACAATACCCCCAGCACGAAGAACTGCGCACCCACCGGGCCGGCAGGGTCGACGAACTGCGGCAGGAATGCAGTGAAGATCAGGATCGCTTTCGGATTGCCTGAGGCGACAAAGAACTCTTGCCGCGCCAACTGCCACCAGCCTGCAGCGGGCGCCGCGCTCGCCGCCTGCTCACCGGGCTGCGCGCGCCATAGCTGCCACGCGAGGTAAAACAAATACACCGCGCCCGCAGTCTTGATGATCGTGAACAGGATTTCGGATGTATGCAGCACTGCCGCCAAGCCGGCGGATGCCAAAGCGATCATCCCCGCAAACGCCACCAATCGCCCCGCACCTGCCAGGCAGGAACGGCGGAAGCCATAGCGCGTGGCGTTGCTGACGGATAGCAGGTTGTTCGGCCCTGGCGCCAAATTCAGCGCGAAGCAAGCGGGCACGAACAACATAAGGGTTGAAGCGTCCATGGTCGGCTCCATATTGAAATTTTAGTTAATATACAACGCGCCAAGCTCTCAAGGAGATACCGTGACAGACATTACCACGCCCCGTTTTCCGCCACAGTGGCAGCCGCTGGTCGACCGCGCCTCAACTGCCCTGCGCGAACTCGCCGTCAACGAAGACGCCAAGGCGCGCTTCCTGAAAGACCCGATGCTGCGCCCGTTCATGGAGCGCGTGTCGCAGCGTTACGTCGCCGGCAGCACGGTAGCGGATGTGATCGGGCGCGCCAACAAGATCAATCAGAACGGTCATCGCGCCTCCGCCGAGTACATGGGCGAGAGCGTACGCGACGCAGGCTTTGCGAACGCGGAGACCAGCGTATTCATGCAGCTGGTGCAGGCAATCGGCGAGCAAAAGCTCGATTGTTCGATTTCCTTCGACCTGTCGCATGTTGGTTCGCTGGTCGATCCGGAGCTGGGCTACCAGAACGCGCGCCGCATCGCCCGCGCTGCGGCGGGGATCGGCCAGGAGGTGATGATCTCCATGGAAGCCTCGGATCGCACCTCGGGCATCTACGAAACCTACGCTCGCCTGCACGAGCAAGACGGCTTATTCAACGTCGGCATTACCATGCCGGCCAAGTTGCACCGCACGGCGGCCGACTTGCCAGTATTGATGCGCCTTCCCGGCCGCATCCGGCTGGTCAAGGGTGCCATGTTCGAGCCGCCGGAAATCGCCTATGCTCGCAACAGCCCTGAACTGGCATCAGCCTATCGACGCTTCGCCGCCCTCCTCCTGCGCAGCGGCCACAAATGTTCGATTGCTACGCACGACCGCGCGATCCAGAACGAACTCGCAACCATGATCCGCGCCGAAGGCATCCCCCCAGGCCCCTATGAATTTGAATCGTTGATTGGCCTGGGCGAGCAGAATATCGCCGACCTGCGCGACGCTGGCTTTGCGACGCGCGAGTATGCAGTTTTTGGAAAGGAGCACTTCTTGTACGTATTGAACCGCATCTCGGAAGAACCAGTTCGCGTCTACCAGGCGATCATCGACGCGCTGGGTGCCGCATGATCCGTCGCCTTCTCGCAGTTTCCTCACTGGCGGTTTCCGTCCTCGCCGCGACTGGCGCAGCACATGCGCAGACCGTGGCGATCACCATGGATGATGGCCCCAATGCGGAAAGCACGCCGCGCATGACCGCCGTCGAGCGCAACCAGGCCATCCTGGGCGCACTCGCAAAACATCACGTACAGGCGGCATTGTTTGTGACCTCGGGCTACGGCGCCACCACGCCGCAAGGACTGCCGCTGCTGCAGGCCTGGAGCAAAGCCGGCCACGCAATTGGCAACCATACTGTGACGCATCCGGACCTGGAAAAAGTATCGCTGGCCGAGTACCAGCGCCAGGTGCTGGAATGCGATCGCTTGATCAGCACCCAGCCTGGCTATCAGAAGTGGCTGCGCTTTACCTATCTCCGCGAAGGCAATACGCCGGAAAAGATTGAGGGCATGCGCAAGTTCCTGCAGGAGCATGGTTACCGCAATGCTTACGTCAGCGCCGATACCAGCGACTGGCGGCTTAATGAAAAACTGGTGGAAGTGCTGAAGAAAAATCCCAACGCTGATGTAAGCGCGATACGCAGCGCCTACCTGGCCCATATCAAACAGCGCTTACTGGCCTACCGCGAACTGTCGCAGCAATTGCAAGGACGCGATATCGCGCAGGTACTGCTGATGCATCACAACCTGATCAATGCGCTATGGCTCGATGATGTGCTGAGCGAGATCGAGGGGATGGGTTGGAAGATTATTTCGCCTGCGGAGGCTTTTGCCGATCCGGTCTACAAGCTGGATCCGGTGCGCAAGGTTGCGGGGCAGAGTTTGTTGCTGTCGCTGGGGCGCGTGCTGGGACTGGGGGTGATGCCCGGGGGCGAGCGCCTGGTGGACGATGGGGATTACGAGATTGCCGAACTGGCGAAAAAGGGGCTCTAAACCGGAAGAACCGGAAAACCGGGGTACGGCCCTTGGGCCGGACCCCGTCGCTCTTTAGAACTGCTCGACGCCCAGGCCCAGCACACCGGCGCTGCCATCAACGATGGCGGCGCGCATGCCGGTGGAGCCGGACAGGATGTGGTCCGCGAAGAAGCGTGCGGTCACGATCTTGGCGTGGTAGAACGATGCATCGCCCTCGCCTGCCGACAGCTTCGACTGCGCCACCAGCGCGGCACGGCCCATCTGCCAGCCGCCGAACACGATACCGGCCAGCTTCAGGTACAGCACGGAACCAGAGAACACGCCCTTGATATCCGATTTGGCGTGGCCAACAACGTAGTCCACCACGGCTTCCAGGTCATCCGCACCCTGCACCAGGTGCTTGCGCATCGCCGCGAAGTCCGGCGAATTCACGGCGCCCAGTTCTTCGGCAGTCTTGCGCACTTGAGCAATGATCGACTTGGCCAGCGCGCCGCCGTCACGTACGGTCTTACGGCCGATCAGGTCATTCGCCTGGATCGCGGTAGTGCCTTCGTAGATGGTCAGGATCTTCGCATCGCGGTAGTGCTGCGCTGCGCCGGTTTCTTCGATGAAGCCCATGCCGCCGTGCACTTGCACGCCGTCGCGGGTCACGTTTTCGGACATCTCGGTCGACCAGCCCTTCACGATCGGCACCAGGTATTCATACACAGCCTGGTTGGCCGCGCGGACTTCCGCATCAGCGTGATGGTGAGCCACGTCGTGGATACCGGCAGCCACGTACGCCAGCGCGCGCGCCGCTTCGGTCTGGGCGCGCATCGACATCAGCATGCGGCGCACGTCCGGATGGTTGATGATCGCCACGCCGGCTGGGGAGCCATTCAGGTCGCGCGATTGCACGCGGTCCTTGGCGAAGGTCACAGCCTGCTGGTAAGCGCGTTCCGCCAGGCCGACGCCCTGCATGCCGACACCGAAGCGGGCCGCGTTCATCATGATGAACATATATTCCAGGCCGCGGTTTTCTTCGCCCACCAGGTAGCCAACAGCGCCGCCGTTGTCGCCGAACTGCAGCACGGCAGTTGGGGAAGCCTTGATGCCCAGCTTGTGTTCGATCGACACGCAGTGCGCGTCGTTGCGGTCGCCCAGCGAACCATCTGCATTGACCATGAACTTAGGTACGATGAACAGCGAGATGCCCTTCACGCCGGCAGGTGCGTCCGGAGTACGCGCTAGCACCAGGTGAATGATGTTCTCGGCCATGTCGTGCTCACCGTAGGTGATGAAGATCTTGGTGCCGAATACTTTGTAGCTGCCATCGCCCTGCGGCACGGCGCGGGTGCGCACGGCGGCCAGGTCGGAGCCTGCCTGAGGCTCGGTCAGGTTCATGGTGCCGGTCCACTTGCCGGTCACCAGCGGCTCCAGGTAGGTCGCCTTCTGCTCGTCGGAACCTGCGGTCAGCAGCGCTTCGATCGCGCCGTCGGACAGCAGCGCCACCAGCGCGAACGACAGGTTGGAACCGTGCAGCATTTCCACGCACGGGGTGCCGATCAGCTTCGGCAGGCCCTGGCCGCCGAATTCAGTCGGGTGCTGCAGGCCTTGCCAGCCGGCTTCCGCGAACTGCTTGAAGGCTTCCTTGAAACCTTTGGAAGTGGTCACCTTGCCATCAGCCCAGGAACTAGGCTCTTTATCGGCAGGCTGGTTCAGTGGGGCGATTACGCCGCTCACGAACTTCGCATTTTCCTCCAGGACGGCTTCCGCGGTTTCCGCGTTTGCATCTTCACAGCCTGGCAGCGCGGATACGCCTTCCAGGTTTGCCAGTTCGTTCATCACGAACAGCATGTCTTTCATTGGTGCTTGATAAGTCATGAAATCTCTCCAAGGTAGTAAAAGGGCCACTTGCGTGGCCCCGGTACTCAGTCCTTTTGCAGGACTCTTTTTTGATTAACCCAGTTCCTTGACCAGCTGAGGCACTACCTCGAACAGGTCGCCCACGATGCCGTAGTCGGCAACGGAGAAGATAGGAGCTTCTGGATCTTTGTTCACTGCGACGATGACCTTGGAATCCTTCATACCAGCCAAGTGCTGGATCGCGCCGGAGATACCAACGGCGATGTACAGGGAAGGAGCAACGATCTTGCCGGTCTGGCCAACCTGCCAGTCGTTCGGCACGAAGCCAGCGTCCACTGCAGCGCGCGATGCGCCCATGGCGGCGTTCAGCTTGTCGGCCAGCGGTTCCAGGATCTTGAAGGCGTCAGCAGAGCCCATGCCGCGGCCACCGGAAACGATGATCTTGGCGGCGGTCAGTTCTGGACGGTCCGACTTGGCCACTTCACGGCCGATGAAAGCGGACTTGCCGAAATCGCCGGCAGCAGCCACGGTTTCCACAGCAGCGGAACCGCCTTCGGCAGCAGCAGCGTCGAAGCCGGTGCTACGTACGGTGATGACTTTGACTTTGTCCGACGATTGCACGTAGGCGATCGCGTTACCAGCGTAGATTGGGCGCTCGAAGGTGTCAGGCGCGTCAACCTTGGTGATTTCGGAGATCTGTGCCACGTCCAGCTTAGCTGCTACGCGTGGCAGGATGTTCTTGCCGTAGGCAGTTGCTGGAGCCAGGATGTGGGTGTATCCGCCAGCGATCGCCAGGATCTGCTCGGAGACGTTTTCGGCCAGGCCGTCGGCGAAGTGGGCTGCGTCAGCGTGCAGCACTTTGGTGACGCCGGCGATTTTAGCGGCAGCAGCGGCGGCGGCGCCGGCGTTCGAGCCAGCGACCAGCACGTGTACTTCGCCTGCGCACTTGGCGGCGGCGGTAACGGTGTGCAGGGTGCTGCCCTTCAGGGATGCGTTGTCGTGTTCTGCGATGACGAGTGCGACCATGATTGAGTTCCTAGAGTATGCGGTGAATTAGATGACTTTAGCTTCGGTGCGCAGCTTGGACACCAGGGTCGCTACGTCAGGCACTTTGATACCAGCGGAACGCTTGGCAGGCTCGGCCACTTTCAGGGTTTTCAGGCGCGGGGTCACGTCGACGCCCAGATCTTCCGGCTTGACGGTATCCAGCGGCTTCTTCTTCGCCTTCATGATGTTAGGCAGGGTCACGTAACGTGGCTCGTTCAGGCGCAGGTCGGTGGTCACGATCGCTGGCAGTTGCAGTGCCAGGGTTTCCAGGCCACCGTCCACTTCACGGGTCACGGTGACTTTGCCGTCGCCCAGTTCAACCTTCGAAGCGAAGGTCGCTTGCGGCCAGCCCAGCAGCGCTGCCAGCATCTGGCCAACCTGGTTGGAGTCGTCGTCGATTGCCTGCTTGCCCAGGATGATCAGTTGCGGTTGCTCTTTGTCGGCAACGGCCTTCAGCAGCTTGGCCACAGCCAGCGGCTCCAGCTCAACGCCGGTTTCGATCAGGATGCCGCGGTCGGCGCCGATCGCCATACCGGTACGCAGGGTTTCCTGGCACTGCGCCACGCCAGCGGACACGGCAACCACTTCGGTCACTTTGCCAGCTTCTTTCAGGCGGGTCGCTTCTTCCAGTGCGATTTCGTCGAACGGGTTCATCGACATTTTGACGTTGGCGATGTCCACGCCAGTGCCGTCGGATTTGACGCGCACTTTCACGTTGAAGTCGACGACGCGCTTGACAGGTACCAGGACTTTCATAGGTGTGCCTTTGAAAAAGTGATAAGTAAAATTAATGGGCTAGATTATATTGGAATTCGGTATCACTTACCGAATAAAAGCACGATCGTGCGTTTTTTAAGTACAATCCGGCGCCGAAAATCAGCAACCGGTAGCATACCGCAAAAATTATTTGCGGCGCATCAAAAACGTAAATTCAGTTCCCTGCTGGACGTGGGACAAGAGCGCATTGCCGGTCTGTTTGGCAAACGCCTGGAAGTCACGCACCGACCCTGGATCAGTCGCCACGATACGCAATACCTGGCCGCTTTCCAACTCCGCCAAGGCTTTCTTGGCTTTGAGGATAGGCAGCGGGCAATTCAGGCCGCGCGCATCGAGGTCCTTATGAAATTCCATGGTCTCGGACTCGAGAGTAAGAGTTTCGCTCATCAATATCTCGCTTCTGTACAACTGGTTCCGACATACTACTCCAATTTTGTGCGTCTGACGCACTGCACCAAAATAGTTAATGTTGCGTTGCAAAATCCCAACGACATTTCAATGCCGGAAAGGCCCGCCCTAGCAAGAGCGGGCCTTGGCAGCTCTTAGATACGCGACTCCACCCATGCTGCAACGCCACCGAGCGCACCTGGCAGTGCTTCCGGATTGGTGCCGCCGGCCTGCGCCATATCAGGGCGACCACCGCCCTTGCCGCCCACTTGTTGTGCAACGAAATTGACCAACTCGCCTGCTTTGACCTTGCCGATGGAGTCAGCAGTGACGCCGGCGATCAGGCTCACTTTACCGTCCGAGACGGAAGCCAGCACGATGGCGGCGGACTTCAGCTTGTCTTTCAGCTTGTCCATGGTTTCGCGCAGTGCGGTAACGTCGGCGCCTTCCATGGTCGCGGCCAGGACCTTCAGGCCCTTGACGTCGACAGCCTTGTTGACCAGCTCATCGCCCTGGCCGGAAGCCAGCTTGGACTTCAGTGCAGCCAGTTCTTTTTCCAGCGACTTCACCTGGTCTTGCACGGCGCCGATTTTGGCAGTCAGTTCTTCCGGGTTCGATTTCAGTGCGGCAGCAGCTTCGTTCAGCTTACGGGCCATCGACTGCACCAGCGCCAGCGCGCCTTCGCCGGTCACGGCTTCCACGCGGCGGATACCGGCAGCAACGCCGCCTTCCGACACGATCTTGAACAGGCCGATATCGCCGGTGCGGTGCACGTGCACTCCGCCGCACAGCTCTTTCGAGGAACCGATGTCCATCACGCGTACTTCGTCGCCGTACTTCTCGCCGAACAGCGCCATCGCGCCGTGCTTCACAGCGTCATCGAAGGACATATTGTGCGATTGGGTCGCAGCGTTAGCCAGGATCTCGGCGTTGACGATGGCTTCCACCTTGGCGATTTCCTCGGCGGTCATCGGCTGGGTGTGGGAGAAGTCGAAACGCGCCTTGTCCGGATCAACCAGCGAGCCTTTCTGCGCCACGTGGGAACCCAGCACTTCGCGCAGGGCTTTGTGCATCAAGTGGGTCGCCGAGTGGTTACGGATGGTGCGGCCGCGCGAATGCTGGTCCACTGCCGCGCCGACGGAGTCCCCGACTTTCAGGGAACCCTGGGCAACCACGCCATGGTGGCCGAATACGTCCGCCTGGATCTTCAGCGTGTCTTCCACGTCGAAGCGGCCGGTCGCGCCTGTGATCAGGCCCTGGTCGCCCACCTGGCCGCCGGATTCGGCGTAGAACGGGGTGGTGTCCAGAACTACGATGCCCTGCTCGCCGGTTTTCAGTTCCTGCACCGGTGCGCCGTTGGCGTACAGGGCGATCACTTTGGAATCGTGCAGCAGCTGGTCGTAACCGACGAACTTGTTCTTTTCGCCTGCGTATTCAACGTTGGCAGCCATCTTCTTGAACTTGCCGCCTTCGCGCGCCTTCTGCTTCTGCGCTTCCATGGCGACGTTGAAGCCCGCTTCATCCAGCGTCACTTCGCGTTCGCGGCAGATGTCGGCGGTCAGGTCCAGTGGAAAACCATAGGTGTCGTACAGGGTGAAGGCGGTGCCGCCGTCCAGGTTCTTAGGATCCTTGGCCAGCTGCGCTTCCAGGATCTTCATGCCGTTTTCCAGCGTCTCGCCGAAGCGCTCTTCTTCCGCTTTCAGCACCTGGGCTACGCGGTCCTTGGCTTCAGCCAGTTCAGGATAAGCGCCGCCCATTTCTTTGTTCAGGTCTTCCACCAGCTTGTAGAAGAATGCCTTCGACTGGCCCAGTTTGTGGCCGTGGCGCAGCGCGCGGCGGATGATGCGGCGCAGGACATAGCCGTGACCCTCAGGGCCAGGGATGATGCCGTCGACGATCATGAAAGCAGCAGCGCGGATATGGTCAGCGATCACGCGCAAGGATTTGTTCTCCAGGTCGGTCGCGCCGGTTTCGCGGGCAGCAGCCTTGATCAGGGCCTGGAAGGAATCGATCTCGTAGTTCGAGTGCACATGCTGCAGCACTGCAGCCAGGCGCTCCATACCCATGCCGGTATCCACGCAAGGCTTCGGCAGCTTATGCATCACGCCCGCTTCGTCGCGGTTGAACTGCATGAACACCAGGTTCCAGATCTCGATGAAACGGTCGCCGTCTTCTTCAGCGGAGCCTGGAGGACCGCCCCAGATGTCGGCGCCGTGGTCGTAGAAGATCTCGGTGCAAGGACCGCATGGGCCGGTGTCGGCCATCTGCCAGAAGTTGTCCGAAGCGTAGCGCGAACCCTTGTTGTCGCCGATGCGGATGATGCGCTCTTTCGGCACGCCGATTTCGTTCGCCCAGATATCGTAGGCTTCGTCGTCTTCAATGTAGACGGTCACGGTCAGCTTTTCAGCCGGCAGGCCGTAGACCTTGGTCAGCAGCTCCCAGGCGTACTGGATCGCATCGCGCTTGAAATAATCGCCGAAGCTGAAATTGCCCAGCATTTCAAAGAAGGTGTGGTGACGCGCGGTGTAGCCGACGTTTTCCAGGTCATTGTGCTTGCCGCCGGCGCGCACGCAGCGCTGCACGGTGGTGGCACGGGTGTATGGGCGGGTATCCTGGCCCAGGAACACATCCTTGAACTGCACCATGCCGGAGTTGGTCAACAGCAGGGTTGGGTCGTTGCCTGGCACCAGCGGGCTGGAACGGACAATCGTATGACCCTTGGATTCGAAGAATTTCAGGAACTTTTCGCGAATTTCAGCAGATTTCATGTCGTAAAAGGTAGGTTGCAGGCTGGTGCAAAGGGTTGATTATACGTGAACAGCCCGCCGTTGCGGTGGGCTGGGGCCTCTAAGCCGCTATGTGAAGTCCGGCCCGATCAGGTCGATGCGGTCGGTGCAGAAGCCGTCCACGCCCAGGGAGAAGACTTCCCGCGCACGTTCCGGCGTATTGACGGTATAGCAAAACAGTCCCAGGCCAGCAGCCTTTACCGCATTCGCCTGCTCCGGCGACAGGTATTTATGGTTGGTGTGGATCGCCACAGCGCCCAATTCGCGCGCCGTTTCCAGCCAATTCGCCGGGATTTTATCGAAAAGACAAGCCCGAGGCAGGTCAGGCGCCGCATCGCGAGCTGCCGCCAGGGCCGGCATGCTGAAGGACGACAGCAAAGGCATCTGGGCCGGATCGCCCGTCGCCACCTCCTCCGCAAAGCGGGCCCGCGCAGTTTGCGCCACCCAACGGCCGGTCGCCTCGTCATGGCCTTCCGCCGGCTTGATCTCGATATTCATCCAGATCTTGTGCTCTTTGCAGTAATCGACCCACTCAAGGAACAGCGGCACAGGCTCGCCACGGAATTCTGGACCGAACCAGCGTCCCGCATCCATCTTCGCCAATTCCGCAGCCGTAAAGTTAGGGACATAGCCATCGCCAAACACTGTGCGGCCAAAATGCGGATCGTGCATCACCACGCCGATACCATCGGACGACAGCATGACGTCGAATTCCACCGCGCGAAAACCATAAGCCAGGCCCGCACGCAAGCCGGCGATGGTGTTCTCCGGAGCCAGCGTGCCGCCTCCGCGATGCGCAACGATTTTAGGGTATGGCCACATGGATTAAGACACTAACACGGTTGGATGCGTTAAGCTAACGCTCCCTGAAAACAGTAGGAAGAAGACAACATGACCCCGAAGGCCCTTGGACACATTCGAGTACTGGACTTAAGCCGCGTACTGGCCGGCCCCTGGTGCTCGCAGAACCTCGCCGACCTGGGAGCGGACGTGATCAAGATCGAACGGCCTGGCAGCGGTGACGACACTCGCGCCTGGGGTCCTCCCTACGCCAAGGACGAAAACGGCGCCGATACTACCGAAGCGGCCTACTACCTCTCCGCCAACCGCGGCAAGCGCTCGGTCACCTGCGACATCTCCAAGCCGGAAGGCCAGGCCCTGATCCGCGAACTGGCCAAGCATGCCGACGTGGTCCTGGAAAACTACAAAGTCGGCCAGTTGAAAAAATACGGCCTGGACTATGAATCGCTGAAGGCAGTGAAGCCGGACCTGGTGTACTGCTCCGTCACCGGCTTCGGCCAGGACGGACCCTACGCCCACCGTGCCGGCTACGACTTCCTGATCCAGGGCATGGGCGGCTTGATGTCCGTGACCGGCGAACGCGACGACCTTCCAGGCGGCGGCCCGCAAAAAGCCGGTGTCGCACTGACCGACCTGATGACCGGCATGTACTCCACCATCGCCATCCTGGCCGCATTGACCCACCGCGACCGCACCGGCGAAGGCCAGTACATCGACATGGCGCTGCTTGACGTTCAAGTGGCCATGCTTGCCAATATGGGCTCCAACTACCTCAATAGCGGCAAAGCGCCCAAGCGCTGGGGCAACGCCCACGCCAACATCGTCCCCTACCAGACCTTCGCCTGTGCCGACGGCTACATCATCGTCGCCACCGGCAACGACGGCCAGTACCAGAAATTCGTCGAAGTCGGCGGCCGTTCCGATTTGGCATCGCACGAACGCTACGCCACCAATCCCCTGCGCGTAAAGAACCGCGACGAACTGGTGCCGATCCTCGCCGAGATGGTGAAGCAGAAGTCGCGCGACTGGTGGATTGAAAAACTGGAAGCGGTTGGCGTCCCCTGCGGCCCGATCAACGACCTGCACGATGTATTCAAGAACCCGCAAGTGCAAGCGCGCGGCATGATGATCGAAACGGCCCACCCAACGGCCGGCAAAGTCAAACTGGTACGCAACCCAATGCGCCTGAGCGCCAGTCCTGCCGAAACCGACATGGCCCCGCCCCTGCTCGGCCAGCACACAGACGAAGTTCTGCGCGAAGTCCTCGGCCAAAGTGACACCGACATCGCCGCCCTCCGCGCCAAAGGCATCCTCTAAACTCTACGGCCCAGCTCGTGTCACACCTTGGGGTCACACCCCAAGTGTGACACGAGCTCGACCATGGCATGGCTAAGCTCGTGTCACAGTTCGGGTGTGACCCCAAGGTGTGACACGGGCTCGAGTGGTGCGCTTTTAGTGCAGGTGCTGTTTGAACTCCATTAACTCGCGGTGCATGTGGTTGACGACGGCTTTCATTTCGGGCGTCACTTGCATGCGGTCGCTGGCGCAGACGCGGCGCGCGCGGGCGCCGAGCACTTCCATGTCGTCGACCAGTTTGGGGACGTTGGCGTAGTCTTCGCTCGCCAGCATTTCACTGATGTCGTCGGAGCGGCGGTCCAGCTTTTGGATCGTTTCGCGCAGCTCGCCGGTCAGGTGACGCTCGGCTGATAAGGCTTGTGCGGCCTGGCTGACGGCGATTTGGACGTTGCTAAGCCTGATCCGGATTTCCCTGTCGTGCATCATGATCTTCTCCTTGCTCCAAACGGCACCCAATGTGCCGGTCGGACTTGGAGATTCGATGCGCCGGGTTGTTCAATCAGCCTGCCTCGGCTTTGATCTGGCTCAACAAGGGTGCGATCGGTGTCAACCGCCTGAGGTGTAACGCGATGGCAACCGCGCCGAGCAGGCAAGTGCCTAGCAGCATGACGACGCCGGCCCAGCCCGCCGTTCCCCACAAAATGCCCGCGGCCCAGCCAATCACGCTCGATCCAAGGTAGTAGAAGAACAGGTATAGCGCGGATGCCAAGGCGGCGCCACGTGCTCGGCGGCCGACCCAGCTGCTCGTCATGGAGTGTGAGGCGAAGAAGGCGAACGTGAACAAGGCGAGGCCAGCGATAACCAGCGGCAGCCAGCTCGACAGCGTGAGCACAATGCCACCCAGCATCAGGCTCAGCACGAGATACAGCACGCCTTTGCGGCCGTAGCGGTCGGCCAGCTTGCCGGCCCAGACTGAGCTGAAAATCCCCAGCAGGTAAAGGAAGGAAATGCCGCCCACCACACTCTGGCGCAACTCGAACGGTGCTGCCAGCAGGCGATAGCTGATGTAGTTGTAGGCGCTGACCATGCAGCCCATCAGTAGGAAGGCGAGCGCGAACAGCCATGGCAGGCCTTCGTCGGACAGATGCTTGCGTGCATTCTCCGGCAGTGCGCGCCAGCCGCCGACGGCGGCGCGGAAGCGGCGCGATTCGGGCAGGCTGCGCCAGAATTCGGCGGCCGCGAGCACGCCTGCCACGCCCATCGCCACCAGCGCCACGCGCCAGGAGAAGAAATCGCTCAGCACGGATGTCACCATGCGCCCTACCATGCCGCCGAACGCGCTGCCGCTGATGTACAAGCCCATCGACAATCCCAGCGATTCGGGTTCAATTTCCTCCGCGAGGTAGGCCATGGCAACAGCGGGCATGCCGCCCAGCGCTACGCCAAGCAGGACGCGCGCTGCGAGCAGTTGCGCGTAGCCGTCAGCCAGTGCGCATAGCAGGGTCATCACGGCGGAAATGGCAAGCGCGGCGACCATCAGCGGCTTGCGGCCGTAGCGGTCGGAGATGGCGCTCGATGCCACCAGCGATATCGCCATGGCGGCCGTCGCCAGCGACAGGGAAAGACTGCTCTGCGCTGGCGTCAGCGCGAATTCGTGGGATAGCAGCGGCATCAACGGTTGCACGCAGTACAACAGTGCGAAGCAGGAGAAGCCGCCAAAGAACATGGCGCGGTTGGTGGGGTGCAGGAGGGCTTTCATGGTGAATTCATCTTAGGATTGCCCTGTATTACTGTCCAATATATATTTGAGGCGTTATTAATCGCTTTTAAATATTATGGAATTGCGTCACCTGCGCTATTTCGTGGCCGTGGCTGAGGAGTTGAGTTTCACCCGCGCGGCTGAGCGGCTGCATATCGGCCAGCCGCCCCTTTCGCAGCAAATCCAGGCGCTGGAGGCCGAGGTGGGTGCGCGCCTTTTCGACCGCAGCAAGCGCTGGGTGCGGCTGACCGAGGCGGGCAAGCTGTTCCTGGAGGATGCGCGGGCGATCCTGGCGCAATCCGATCGCGCTGCGGAACGGGCGCGGCGGGCGCAGCGCGGCGAGGCGGGCGAGCTGCGGGTGGGCTTTACTTTCTCAACGCCTTTCACGCCGCTGTTTTCGCGCACCATCCGCCGCTATCGCCAGCTTTATCCGGACGTGGCGCTCACCTTGCATGAAATGACCACGCTGCACCAGATCGATGCGCTTGAGGCGCGCAAGCTGGACCTGGGCTTTGTGCGTCCGCCGGAAATCGCGCTGCCGGAACAGCTGTCGCTGACGACCTTGCGGCGCGACGCGCTTTTGCTGGTTTTGGCGAGCGATTCGCCCCTGGCGCGTAAGCGCAAGGTGAAGGTGGCGGATCTGGCGGCGCTGCCGTGGGTGATGTATCCGAAAGAATCAGGCGTTGGCATCAACCACGCGATCATGGGCATGTGCCGGGCGGCGGGCTTCGTGCCGCAAGTGGCGATGGAGGCGGGGGAGGCGGCGACGATTATCGGTCTGGTCGCGGCGGGGATTGGGGTGTCGGTGCTGCCTTCGCCGTTCCAGTCCATGCATCTGGAGGGGGTGGTGTATCGGCCGCTGGATGATGCGGCGGCGACTACTTCGCTGCAGCTGGCGCAGCGGCGGGCGGATGGTGGGGCGTTGGTGGAGGCGTTTGTGCGCGTGGCGTTGGAAGAAAACCGGTAGACCGGTGTCTGACCCGCAGGGTCAGACACCTTCTGCTCGCCGGCCACTTGCACCGGCTTGAACCACGGTCTGGGAGACCGTACAGTGTCTGACCCCGTGGGTCAGACACTGGTTTACCGGGTTTCAGTCGTAATCGGCGTCGAGCTCGGAGCCGGCGTAGTTTTCCAGCTCGGTCCACAGCGTCTTCATCGCGAAGCGGCCCGGCAGCTTTTGCAGCACGGTGCACGTGCGGCGATACAGTTCGATGCGGTTCAACAGCACGGGACGATGCTGCTCCGGCACCGCAGCCACCAGCGCTTCATAGCCCGCCTCGTAATCCGGCTTGGCCTTGCGCACAGCTTTCACGAAGCGTTCGAACTCCTTCTGGCCGGTGCGGGCAACGATTCGTCCGCCGCCTTCGACCGCGAAGATGATCGCCAGCGCAATCACGCCTTCCGCATTCAGGTCCGGATCCTTGATCGCGCCTTCCGCATTATGGCGGCGCAACCAGTTCGCCAGCCGAACCACGGCCTGCACTTCCTGCCGCTGCTTCAACTGGGTCTGGTACTTGGAAGGGCCGTCCCAATTGGCGCTTGGCTCGGTGAAGCAGATGTCGAAGAACAGGTCGCGCAAGCGGCGCTGTGAATACATCGGGTCATTATCGTATTCGCCGATCAGCGTATCTTCCGGCATCGCAGCCAGGTCTTTCAGCTGGCGGAAGCCAGCCTGGAAGGCCATCTCCGCGCCCTGCTCCACCAGGAAGTCCAGCGCCAGCTCGTCGGAATCGACGGTCAGCACCTGCTCCAGGCCGAGCGACACGCCGCCAACGGTCAGGTTGACCGCCTTCTGGATGCCCTCCGCCGTGCGGTTATTGGTGAACTTGTCCGCGACCATGGCCGTGATGCCGCTCAATTCTTCTGCCAGGATGACGGCCGCATCTTCGCGGTCGTCGCCTGGCAGCAGTTTGATGGCGCGGGTCAGTCGCGGCAGGCTTTCTTTGACGAGTGCGGGCAGCATCAGCCGAAGATCCCCGTACCGATCGAGCGGCGTGCGCGTTCGCGGCCGGTGCCACTGCGGGTGGTCGGCACTTGCTTGCGCAGGCGGTACAACAGCTCTTTGGTGGAACGCTGCAGGTGCTCCGGTTCTTCGTCCGGGTCGTCGCTGAATTCCGCGTCGGCCAGGTCGGCGCTGTGGCGGAATTCCGGGAACAGTTCGAACAGGGCGCGGTCCCATCCATCTTCATTGGCTTGCGCCAGTGCGACGGCAACCGGCACGATGTCGTTGTCGGACGCGGTCTGCCCGGTCAGGTAGGCGCCTTTGGAGATCACCTCGCCCGCCACTTCCAGCACTTCTTTCGGCGCCAGCGAGAACAGGATGGCGAAGGCGGTGCAGCCCCAGTCGGTGGCAGACGCTTCCTTCAGCAGCTCGGCGCGGCGCTCTTCGTCTTCAGTGCCGAAGACGACGCCGTGGATGTGGGCGAACAGCGATTCGGCGATGCGCTCCGGATCGTCTTCGATCATGTCGTCCGGCCAGGTGGCGGCCAGGTAGGCCAGGCTTTCAGCCCACTGCTTCGGCGGCACCAGCAGGGTCGCCAGCGACATCTTGCCGCCGTCGAAACCGGACATGTGCAGCGCGGTCACGTGCGGCGGCAGCTCTTGCAGCACTTCCACCACGGCCAGGTCGCCGTGGGTGTCGGCCGCTTCGGCAAAGGCGCGCTCGGCGTGCTCCAGGGAGCCGGCCAGCACGAGTTCAGTGACCTGCTTGCGAATAGCTGGCAGATTCTTGTCGGTCATGCTTAATCCTCCTGCTGGTCAAAGATGCCGGTGAAGTCGTCGGTTGCGACATCATCCGCGTAATCGTCTTCATCATCGCCCTCGTCGCCTTCAGCCAGGCGGTCAAGCGAAGTGTCCTCGTCGTCCCACATGCGCGGATGCTTGTGCAGCAGCGCGGTGATGATGGCCTGGCGCGCCAGGTCCGGGTGGTTCTCTTCCAGCGCTTCCAGCAGCCCAGCCGCTTTCGGGCAGGTGGCTGCGCCGAACACGCGCGCCGGGTCGCCGTACTCGAAGTCTTCGGCGTCGGCAAAGGCAGCCTTCGGGTCGTGGAATTCAATCACGTCGACCAGGGCGAAAGCCATCATATTTAAATCGTCGATGCCGCCGCCGCTCAGGTATTCGTTGCGCAAGGCTTCGACCATCTTCTTGTAGTTCTTATGGTCGGGCGGATCGCCGAGGATGCCCTCGATCTGCCCTTCCAGTTCGCGCGCCTGGTAGGCGAACTCTGGGTGTACTTTTCTCATTTGCTGCTGCTTTCTCTTGAATCAGGCGGCGGGGATCGTCACGCCGTTGACGCTGAAGACGGAACGCCACTGTTGGTAGGCTTCCGCTTCAGGGTCGATGATGATGCGGTGGTGCACACTCTGGTTGTATTCTTCCCGTTTTTCGGGATCGGACAACACTTCGTAAGCTTTGACGATGGCCTTGAAGCGGGCGTCTGCACCCGGTTCCTGGTTGCGGTCCGGGTGGAAACGCATGGCCAGGGAACGGTAGACCTTCTTGATTTCCTCGTCAGAGGCATTGGGCGCGACACCGAGCACATTATATAAATTTTCCATATTGCAACTCCGGGCCGGTTTTTAAACGCGTAAGGACGAATTATCCTATAAAATGCCCTGTTTACGCTGAATATCACCCTAAAACCGGTAAACCAGGGTACGACCCAAGGGTCGGACCCTGTCTAATCAACAGCCGAGGGATTTGGTTTAAGGCTTTTGATCTTCGACGAAAGTCAAAGGCTCTAAACCCAAACCCCTGGCGGCGGAGCTGACTGGGTCTGACCCTGCGGGTCTGACCCAGGTTTACCGGGTTTAAAGAACTAAAACATACATGAGCAACGACAAAAAAACTGCTGCCCCGGCCCCTGCGCCGAATTTCCTGCGCAATATCGTTGAAGCCGACCTGGCCTCCGGCGCGCATACCCGCGAAGGCCTGCCTCCGGTCATCACCCGCTTCCCGCCGGAGCCAAACGGCTACCTGCACGTTGGCCACGCCAAGTCCATCTACACCAACTTCGGCCTGGCGCGCGATTTCGGTGGCCGCTGCCACCTGCGTTTCGACGACACAAACCCTGAAAAAGAAGAACAGGAATACGTCGATTCCATCATGGACAGCGTGCGCTGGCTCGGTTTCGACTGGGACTTCAAAGGCCCGGTCGGCGCCGGCAACCACCTGTACTTCGCGTCGGACTACTTCGACAAGCTGTACGAGATGGCCGAATACCTGATTAAAGTGGGCAAAGCCTACGTCGACAGCCAGAGCGCCGCCGACATGGCCGCCAACCGCGGCAACTTCACCACCCCTGGCACCAACTCGCCATTCCGCAACCGCTCGGTCGAAGAAAACCTGCAGCTGTTCCGAGATATGAAGGCCGGCAAATACAAGGACGGTGAACACATTCTGCGTGCCAAGATCAGCGAAGACGCCATGTCCTCGCCGAACATGAATATGCGCGACCCGGCGATCTACCGTATCCGCCACGCCCACCACCACCGTACAGGCGACGACTGGTGCATCTACCCGATGTACGACTACACGCACCCGATCTCGGACGCGCTGGAAAACATCACCCACTCGATCTGCACCCTGGAGTTCCAGGACCACCGTCCATTCTACGACTGGCTGCTGGAAGTGCTGTCCGAGGGCGGTTTCTTCGCCAAGCCGGTGCCGCACCAGTACGAATTCGCGCGCCTGAACCTGACCTACATCGTCACCTCCAAGCGCAAGCTGCGCCAACTTGTGGAAGAAGGCATCGTGGACGGCTGGGACGATCCGCGCCTGCCGACCATGGCCGGCATGCGCCGCCGCGGCTTCACCCCGGAAGGCATCCAGCTGATGTGCGAACGCACCGGCGTGACCAAGTCCGACGGCTGGATCGACTTCGGCGTGCTGGAAGGCGCCGTGCGTGAAGACCTGGATCCAAAGGCTCCACGCGCAATCGCCGTGCTGCGTCCACTGAAGCTGATTGTCGAGAACTTCCCGGAAGGCCAGTCGGTCGAGTGCACCTCGCCGGTCCACCCGCACCATCCGGAACTGGGCCACCGCACCTTCCCGTTCACCCGCGAACTGTGGATCGAAGAAGAAGACTTCATGGAAGTGCCGACCAAGGGCTATTTCCGCTTTACCCCGCCCGTGGGCGATCAGCCGGGCGCGCGCGTGCGCCTGAAGTACGGCTTCGTGGCCGAATGCACCGGCTACGACAAGGATGAAAACGGCAAGGTCACCGCGGTACGCGTGAAGTACTTCGAAGATTCCAAGTCCGGCACCCCGGGCGCGGACACCTACAAAGTCAAAGGCAACATCACCTGGGTCAGCGCCGAAGCAGCCCTGGAAGCGGATGTTCGCCTGTACGATCGCCTGTTCACCGACGAGAAGCCGGACGCCGGCGGCAAGGACTTCAAGGAATTCCTGAACCCGAAAGCGCTGGAAATCGTGAAAGCCTACCTGGAGCCTGGCCTGAAGGACGCAGCCCCGGAGCAGCGCTTCCAGTTCGAGCGCCACGGCTACTTTGTCGCCGACCGCGTACTGTCGCAGCCAGGCAAGCCGGTCTTCAACCGCATCGTCACCCTGAAAGACAGCTGGACCAAATAAACCAGCCTGTTTGTGGTCAAAAAGCCGCCTCCGGGCGGCTTTTTTTCATGTTGGTTTGATTTCAATCAAAGTGGTATTTTTGCAACTTGACCTTGAACTGGGGAAATTCTTATAGTCAGGCAATGTCCCGCCTCCAGTTCAGCTTGCTCGCCCCCGCCAAGCCCTTGTGGTGGCTGGGTGTCGCGCTATCGCTGGGCGTTGGCGCCAGCCTCTACACCGTAGCGACCCGCTCGGTGGAAAGCGAGGCACGCGAGCGCTTCCAGAACCAAGCCCGCAATACCCAATTCAATATTAATGCCAGCATCAAGGCTTATACCGACGTGCTGCGCGCCGCCGCCAGCTACTTCCAGGCCGGCGGCGAAGTGACCCGGGAGAGCTTCCACCGCTACGTGCGCGGCCTGGACCTCGAACACAATTACCCGGCTATCGACAATATCAACTTCGCCGAGTATTACACGCAAGCCCAGCGCCCGGCGGCGGAAGCACACCAGCGCCAGCTGAACGACAGCCTGTATCCGGAATACCGGCTCCATCCCGGCGGCCAGCGGCGCGAATACGCGGTGCTGACACTGATCGAGCCGCTCGAAGGCTTTGGCGACCGCTATGGCCTGGACATCGCGGCCCGCCCCGGCGTAGCGGAGGCGCTGTTCACCGCCCGCGACCAGGGCATCATGAGCAGCTCCGGGCAACCCATCCCACTGCGCAGCGCCCCAAGCCATGTCGGCATGGCCATGCGCATCCCGATTTACCGCAACGGCATGCCGATGGCGACCATCGCCGAACGCCGCGCGGCCTGCGTTGGTTCGGTGGGCCTGGGCTTCAGCGTGCCGCGCCTGGTGGAATCGGCGCTCGGCGAAATGCCGGTGCGTGCGGTGCGCGTAGCCCTGCGCGACGGAACCAGCGACGGCAAGCCGGGCACATGGCTGTTCGACAGCCAGCCCGGCGCAGTCAGTGCGAACGGTGAGCATTTCATCACGGCCCTGCCGGTGCAATTCCATGGACGCACCTGGCAAGCCCAGTTCAGCGTACCGAAACTCGCGCTGTATTCGCGCTTCGACCAGTTCCTGCCCATGCTGGCGGCGAGCATGGGCTTTGGCGCCAGCGTACTGATTTACGCGCTGTTCGTCACGCTTGCTTCATCCCGCCGCCGCGCCCTGAAAATGGCGCGGGCCATGACGCGCGAACTGCGCGACAGCCAGGCGCGCTTGCAGCTGTCGCACCATCGGCTACGCCGCCTCGCAGCCCACGCTGACCATATCAAGGAAGAAGAACGCAAACGCATCGCGCGCGAGATCCATGATGACCTGGGCCAGAACCTTCTGGCCCTGAAAATCGAAGCCGACATCCTCGCCACCCGCACCGAAAAGACCCACCCTCGCTTGCACGCGCGGGCGCGCGCCACGCTGCACCAGATCGACAACACCATACGCAGCGTCAGGCAAATCATCAACGACCTGCGGCCGAACGTACTGGACTTGGGCTTATCGGCGGCAGTGGAATGGCAGATCGCGCAGTTCCGCCTGCGCTCCGGCATCAAGTGCGAATTCGTGGAAGATGCGGTAGCCGACCATGGCGTTGATGACCACTGCGCCACGGCCTTCTTCCGCGTGCTGCAGGAGTCTTTGAGCAACATCCACAAGCATGCCGGCGCCAGCGTCGTGCATGTTGAACTCCATCAGTCGCACGGCATGCTGCGCATGACCATCAGCGATAACGGCATCGGCATCAACACGGCCAGCCGGCATAAGGCTGGCTCCTTCGGCCTGGTCGGCATCGAGGAACGCATCAGCCTGCTTGGCGGGAATTGCACTATTAATAGCCTCACCCACGGTGGCACCACCGTCAGCATTGCCGTCCCCATCGGCTATCGCATTGCCCCGGCCGAAGACATGCGTCTGAGCGCTTAGGCTCTTATACCACTCGGTAGGAAAAGACCGCGCCGTTGTTGATCCTTATCAAACTCTCTTTCCCCCGCTCAGCAAAAATGCATTTGTAACATTTGACGACGCGACAAGCTATTGATTTAAAAGGAGCTTATGCTGTGTTGTTTATGCCGCGCACGCTTAAATTGTTACTTGCATTGGCGGGGGCGAAGTCTATACTTGAGCTAGTTGATCTACATCAACACGCGTTCCCAACTCCGAACGCCACAGATGCCCTGGCAACAAATACCAGCCCCCTAGAACGGCGTCTTTTCTCTCTCCTTCGGTCTTAAATACGTTCACTTTAAAGGGATGTCACTCATGATTTCAGCTGAAAGCTTCAAGGCTATTGCCGACCTCGATCTGGAACCTATCAAGGTGAAATTGATGCATGTGGAATCTGGCGAAGGCTGGTCGCTGGAAAAGGTCAATGCTGTTGAATTCGAATACCGCCGCTTCCTCTACCTGATGAAAACCTTCCCCAACGAGCAGACTGCTCCGTTGATGGATGTCGATATTTTCTGGCATTACCACATCCTCGATACGATGAAGTACTTCATCGATTGCGAGAATGTGTTCGGGTATTACCTGCACCACTTCCCATACATTGGCCTGCGCGGCGAAGATGACGAAGAGGCGCATGAGCGCGTCGGGAATCGCATGAAGGAATTGTATGAAGAGACCTTCGGCGAGGATTATTTGCGTAGCGCAGTCGCCTACTCGGGCCGCGTTGCAGCACCAGCCGACGAGGCGCAAGTGGCTTACTCTGGCCGCGTAGCCGGCGAACAAGTCGCTTACTCGGGCCGTGTCGCCGCCGAAGCCGGCGCGCAAGTCGCTTACTCGGGCCGTGTCGCTGCCGAAGCGGGACCACAAGTCGCTTACTCCGGCCGTGTCGCCGCGAACGCCGCGCCTCAAGTTGCGTACTCGGGCCGTGTCGCTGCCGAAGCCGCACCGCAAGTCGCGTACTCCGGCCGTGTCGCCGCGAACGCTGCACCGCAAGTGGCCTACTCCGGTCGCGTAGCGGTCGCTTACTCTGGCCGCGTGGCTGTCGAAGCCGCGCCACAAGTCGCGTATTCGGGCCGCGTAGCCGCAGAAGCGTCGCCGAAAGTCGCCTACTCGGGCCGCGTGGCAGCCGAAGCACAGACCGCCTACTCGGGCCGCGTAGCAATTGACGCGAAAACGGCCTACTCCGGCCGCGTGTCCACTGAAGCGAAAACCGCCTACTCCGGCCGCGTCAGCGCCGAAGCCCAGGCTGCATCGCAAAACCTGTTCTATTCCGCCCGCCCACGCCTGGCAGCATCCTGATCCCGGCTATACGAGCAAATAAAAACGGCCGCCACCTGCTAGCAGGTGCGGCCGTTTTTACGTCCGGGCGAAAACTTAGTGCGCCATCAGGTCGCGCAGTTCGCGGATGCTGAAATCGCTGATTTCATGCATACGGATCAGGATGGTCGCGCCGATAGGCAGGGTGTTGTGACGGATCTTGGAGATCACAGGTGGCGCAACTTCCAGGGCACGGGACAGAGCGGCATCGTTTTTCAGCTGCAGCTTTTCAATGATGGCGTCCAGAACGCGGTTTGGATTGTAAGACGACGAGGCAGTAATTTCTTTCAGAGAGCTCATGACTAGTACTTTTTCAATATGTTGCGCAGTCGCAACAAAATTATTGGCGGAATTTTCGACAAAGAGCGCCAGAAAAAGCCGTTATTGACGCAATTTTCGGCACACGGACGTAATCATACACCGTTTTATTGCCGTTCGCTTAATGCGGGGCAACTGTCGTGAGATTTTGATAGATTCTAGCGCGCAAAGCTGTGCTAGGAATTAAGGTAGTTTAACAAAAAGGCTACTTTTGGTCGTTTCTTGCCAAAGTAAAAGGCAAACAGAGCCAGGCAAACGTGACCCAGACCAGGGCCGGAGGGAGATACATCAGGGCTGCCGGCATGGGAGTGTACTCCGGACGCCAGTCAAGGCGGCGCCTGATTTCCTCCGGCGAAGGCGGCGGCAGATGGGCATGGCCGCGCTGGGAAAGATAAACGCGGACTTGCTCCTTGGTGGGGTGGCTATACATGGCGGCCTCCTTGGCAGACATTGGCACAAGATAGCGCCTGCAGCATCACAAGCGCTTGATGCAACTCAAAGCTGCTGCAACATCCGGATACAGCAGCCGTACCTGTAATTCTTCTTTCAGGCGCCGATTTGCCAGCCTGCGCGACTCCGACATGAAGGACAACAGTGTCGGCGCCACCGCCTGCGCCAATGCGGCACGATCCAGGCGTGGTGGACGCGGCAAGCCGAAATGATCGGCCACCATGTCGAAATAGTCCCCCATTTTCAGTTCCGTGTCATCCACGGCGTGATAGATCCGGTTCGCCGCGCCACGCCTCAGTGCGGCAAGCACCACCCGCGCCAGGTCGTCGGCATGTATATGGTTGGTATAAACATCATCTTCCGCCCGCAAGGCCGGTGTGCCCTGCTCCAGCCGTTTGATAGGAAGGCGGTCAGACGCGTAGATGCCCGGCACCCGCAGGATCGACAGGCGCCCCTGGGAGCGGCGCGCCCAGCTCCGCAGCACGCTTTCAGCATCGACCCGCCGCAGCGCCCTGGCATTGCGGGGCGCCACCGTCTGGGTTTCATCCACCAGCCGCCCGTCCAGGTCGCCGTACACCCCTGTGGTGCTCACATAAACCACTTGCGCCCGGTCAGGTAAAATGGCGGTCACATTGCGGGTGCGCCTATCAAGCTTGCCCTCGCCCGGCGGTGGAGCCAGGTGCACAATATGTTGCGCCAGCCCGGCCAGGCGGCGCAGCGATGCAGGCTGGTCCAGGTCGGCCAGCAGCGGAACGGCGCCCGCCGCACGCAATTCGGCAAAGCGCTCACGCTGGCTGGTGACGGCAAATACGCGGTAGTGATCGCGCACCAAAGGCAGCAAACGCATGCCCACATCGCCGCAACCGAGGACCAGCAGGCGCGGCTTATTGAATTTTTTACTGATTTCCATTTTTAAGATTGTATGTCTTTCCAAATTACTGTTCAGCCTAGCGGCCACCAATTCAGCTGCGAAGAAGACGAAACCGTCCTGGCCGCGGCCATGCGCGCCGGCGTCGGCCTGCCATACGGCTGCAAAAATGGCGCCTGCAGCTCCTGCAAAGGCAAGGTGGTGTCGGGCTCCGTCAGCCACAAGGCGCACCAGCGCCGCGCCCTGAGCGAGGAAGAAGAAGCGGCCGGCATGTCCCTGTTCTGCTGCGCCATCCCGCATTCGGACCTGGTACTGCAGGCGCGCGAAGTGGTGGGCAGCGGCGAATTCCCGATCAAGAAGATGCCGACCCGCGTCAACGCGCTGGAAAAGATGGCGCCGGACGTGATGGTGCTGACGCTGCAACTGCCGGCCAACGAAACCTTCCAGTACAAGGCCGGCCAGTACCTCGAATTCCTGCTGCGCGACGGCAAACGCCGCGCCTACTCGATCGCCACCGCACCGGAAGGCGGTGCGATCAGCCTGCACATCCGCCACATGCCGGGCGGCCTGTTCACCGACCAGGTGTTCAGCACCATGAAGGAGCGCGACATCCTGCGCTTTGAAGGCCCGCTGGGAACCTTCTTCGTGCGCGACGATTCCGACAAGCCGATGGTGCTGCTGGCATCGGGCACCGGTTTCGCACCGATCAAGGCGATTGTCGAACATGAACGCGCCAGCGGTTCCAAGCGCCCGATGACGCTGTACTGGGGCGGCCGCCGTCCGCAGGACTTGTATATGGATGCCCTGTGCCGCCAGTGGGAGCAAGAGATCCCGCACTTCAGCTACGTGCCGGTGGTTTCCGACGCGCTGCCGGAAGAAAACTGGACCGGCCGTACCGGCTTCGTGCACCAGGCGGTAATTGACGACCTGCCGGATATGTCGGGCCACCAAGTCTACGCCTGCGGCGCCCCGATCGTCGTTGAATCGGCCAAGCGCGATTTCGTCAAGGATTGCAAGCTGCCGGAAGAAGAGTTCTTCGCCGACGCCTTCACCTCCGAAGCAGACCTTCAACAACCTTAAGTTCCACCCATGCGCCGCGTGCCATGGGGCGCGCAGCGCCTCATAGCACGCCAAACGTATGCCATCAAACGGTTTCGCAGTCCTCCGCCACCGCAACTTCGCCTTCTACCTGTCAGCCCGCTTGCTCGGCACCATCGCCGTGCAAATGCAGAACGTCGCCATCGGCTGGCAAGTCTACGCACAGACCAAGAACCTCTACTACCTCGGCCTGATCGGACTGGCGCAGTTCGCGCCCTTCCTGCTGCTGATCCTGTACGCCGGCCATGCGGCCGACCGCTACAATCGCCGCAACATCATTGCCACCTGCCTCGGCGCCCAGCTGGTATGCGGGCTGGCGCTGCTTGGCTACACGCACAGCGGCTTTGGCGCGGTATGGCCGATCTTTGCCGTGCTGGCGCTGTACGGCAGCGCGCGCGCCTTCATGATGCCGGCTACCCAGGCGGTCGTGGTGAATATGGTGCCGACCGAAGAATTCAGCCGCGCCGTCGCACTCGCAAGCTCCACCTTCCAGGTCGCCGTGATCCTCGGCCCAACGCTGGGCGGCCTGCTGTACATCTACGGCCCCGCCGCTGTGTACACCGTCACCTCCACCATGCTGCTGCTCGCTGTGCTGCTGATGATGCTCACGCGTCCCGCCCCTCAAGCGACACGTAAGGAACCTGCCACCTGGCACAGCGTGATGGAAGGCATGCGCTTCGTCTGGTCGCGCCCCATCATGCTCGGCGCGATTTCGCTCGACCTGTTTGCCGTGCTGTTTGGCGGCGTCACCGCCCTGCTGCCCGCCCTGGCGCATGATGTGCTGCACACCGGCCCCACCGGTCTTGGCTTGCTGCGTACCGCGCCAGGCGCCGGCGCCGCAATCTGCTCGATCGCCCTCGCCTTCTGGCCGATCACGCGCCGCGTTGGCGCCTGGATGTTCGGCGGCGTTGCTGTCTTCGGCGTCTGCACCGTGATGCTGGGCTTTACCACCAGCTTCAGCGTCGCACTCATATGCCTGCTGCTGCTCGGCACCGGCGACATGATCAGCGTCTACGTGCGCCACTTGCTGGTGCAATTCGAAACACCGGACGAAATCCGCGGCCGCGTCAGCGCTGTCAACGCCGTGTTCATCGGCGCCTCCAATGAGCTGGGCGAATTCGAATCGGGCATTACCGCAGGCTGGCTGGGCCTGACCCGCGCCGTGATCTTCGGCGGCGTAGCCACGCTGGCCGTGACCGGTATCTGGGCATGGCGCTTCCCCATCCTGTCGCGCATGGACCGTTTCCCACACCACGACAAGTAGTACTATAAGAACGACATGGCCTACCACATGATCCGCAGCCGTCCCCACCTGAGCGCCGCTATCGGCGTCGGCATCGTGGCGGGCGTGCTGCTGCCCTCATCGCTCAAGCCGCTGGTGCGCGCCCTGTCGGCCTGGGATATCGCGGTCTGGACCTATCTGATTTCCATGGCCTGGATGATGATGCGCGCCGACCACCGCACGGTAAGGCGCATCTCGGCGCAGCAGGATGAAAAAGGATCCGTCATCCTGGCCAGCCTGGTGGTGGCGACCGTCATGAGCATGGCCGCCCTCAGCACCGAACTGGCCAGCCTGCGCAATATGGCGGTCAATGAGCGCGGCCCGCACTATGCCTTCGTGGTGCTGACACTGGTGGGTTCCTGGTTCCTGGTCGGCACCTTGTTCTGCTTCCACTACGCCCACCTGTACTACAGCGCGCGCGGCCACCAGCGCCCACTGTCCTTCCCCGGCGGCGAAACCCAGCCGGACTACTGGGACTTCCTGTATTTCTCGTTCACGATCGCAGTCGCCGCCCAGACCTCGGACGTATCGGTAGCCTCGTCCTCCATGCGCCGGTTGGTGCTGGCCCAGTCCGTGCTGAGCTTCTTCTTCAATCTTCTTATCCTGGGTCTATTTGTGAATATGGCGGCTTCGCTGATGTAGGCGTATGATGAAATCGCGTGGCAACACGTTTTGGTTAACAAACGGGAGCTGTATATGCAAATCAGTGTGAACTCCGACAAAACCATCGAACGTACTGCAGGCCTGGACGACCATGTGAAAGAAGTGGTCAAAACTGCACTCCACCGGTTCGGCGAGCACATCGGACGCGTCGACGTCCACCTCAGCGAAGGCAATGCCCAGAAGTCCTCTGACGGAGATATCCGCTGCATGATCGAGGCGCGCGTCAACGGCTACCAGCCGATTGCCGTCACCGACCACGACGCAACCCTGCATCAATCCATCCACGGCGCAGCAGACAAGCTGCAACGAGCCATCGACAGCGCATTGGGCCGCCTGAACGATGGCAAACGCCATACCGCACAGCCCAACTTCGAAGAGGCTGAGGAATAATCCTTAGCCCGCGGCGGCCAGGCCTTTCAGGTATCGGATACCTTGCAAGGCACGGCTGCCGTACCAGGACATCATCTCCCCATCCACCAGTTGCACCGGCTTGCCGATCTGGCGCTCCAACGCATCCACGTGTTCTTCAGTGAAGCGGTAAGGCTCGGACGACAGTAGCACCTGGTCGATATCGCGCAGCAGCGCCTCGTCCCAGATGAAGCTTGGATAACGCTTGTCGCCCAATTCCGGAATCGACCAGCCGATCATGGACAGCATGCGGGCTATATAGGTATCGCGCGACACCGTCATCCACGGGTCTTTCCAGATGCAGTACAGCACGCGCTGTGCACGGCCCGGCTGCACCTGCGCCAGCTCGCGCTCGAATTCCGCACACCACGCATCCGCCTTCTCCTGCGCGCAAAACACACCGCCCATCAACTGCACCAGCGCCAGGTTATCGCGCGGCTCGATCGGATGCGTGACCACGATATTCGGCACAAACTCCGCCAGCTTATCTACCGTAGGCTTTTCGTTCTCATCGATATTCACCACCAGGTGGGTCGGCGCCAGCTTGCGGATCTTCTCGATATTGACGTCCTTGGTGCCTCCCACTTTCGGGATATCGCGCACCACGTCCGCGGGATGGATGCAAAAACCAGTGCGGCCCACCAGCTGCGGGGCCAGTCCCAGGTCGCAAAGAAGCTCGGTAATCGAAGGCACCAGCGAGACGATGCGGGCGTTTGGATCGGCCGCGTGTTGCGTGCCAAGGATATCGGTGTATTTCATGGCCGATATTGAACCACACTTAGGCTATCATTAACACCTGTTGATACCGCAGTAAGAAAGTTCACCTTGAAACCGATTGGCGCCTTCGGCGCATCCGCTTACCAGATCCAGTCCTTGCAACTGTTCCGCGGCGCAGACAGCGTCCGCGTCGCACCGCTGCTGAAAGACTGCCCGATCGTGCAAGTCGAACAGGGCGAGGTAATCACCGACCCGCAACGCGCCCGTCTTTTCATCGTGCTGCGCGGCGCCCTCTCGGTTGCCGCCGACACCAGTACCGGCATGTCCGACGGCACCACGATCAGCAAAATCCTCCCCGGCGAAAGCGTAGGCGAACAGGCAGTGCTTGACGATGAAGCCAACCAGGCCGCCATCACGGCGCTCGAGCAAAGCGAACTGCTGGTGATCGAATCCGAGCTCGCCTGGCAATTGATCGACGCAGCGAATGGCGTCGCCCGCAACCTCCTGCGCATGCTGTCCTTTCGCATCCGCGCCGCCAACGCCCAGCTGCGTCGCCGCCAGAAGCTCGGCGAATTCTATCGCCAGCTGTCGATGGTGGACGGCCTGACCGGCCTGTATAACCGCGCCTGGCTGAACGACTTCCTGCCGCAGCTGGTCGCCAGCGCCCAGGCCACCGGCCAGCCGCTGACGCTGATCATGCTCGACATCGACCACTTCAAGAAATTCAACGACAGCCACGGCCACCTGCAAGGCGACCAGGCCCTGCGCACCGCAGCGCAAGTGCTGACAGGCGCCCTACGCCCAAGCGACTTCGCCGTACGCTACGGCGGCGAAGAAATGATGGTGGTGCTGCCCGACACGAACGTACAGGTAGCCGAAGCGGTCGCCGGCCGCCTATGCCAGCGCATGCGCGAAGCCGTCGTGTTCAGCGACATGCGCCAGCCCCTGCCGCACATCACCAGTTCCTTTGGCGTCGCATCGCTAAGCCCTGCCCAGGACGAAACCGCCCTCATCGCCACCGCCGACGCCGCCCTCTACCGCGCCAAAGAAGCCGGCCGCAACTGCGTCGAAGTATCGAAATAAAAGTCGGGGTCAGGTCGAGCAAATGGACATTTTGCTGCGCAAAATGTCCATTTG
>NZ_JBXARE010000005.1:92894-380939 GCF_058807935.1 Pseudoduganella sp. GW821-FHT11H04
CCACCCCCCCCCCCCCCCCCCCCCCCCCCCCCCCCCCCCCCCCCCCCCCCCCCCCCCCGACTTTTGTTATGCCACCTTGCTGCCGGTCTGGGATTCGTCGGTGGAGGTGGATTGCCTTTGATTTGAGATGAAGGCGTCCAGGCCTTTCTGCACCAGGTCGTAGGTCTTATCGATGTTGGAGGCGATATCGCCTCCCAGCACGTTCAGGCCTTTCAGGATGTCGCGCGCTTCCTTGAAGCCTTTTTCGATGCCGCTCTTGATCGTGTCCATGAAGCTGTTCAGCGATTCGTCGCCTGAGAGCTCGGTATGCTGCTGCTGGAACGCGCTGAAGAAGGCGGTCGAGAGCGATACAATGCGCCCCGCCGTGCCTTCGGGCGAATTGTCTTGGCTCGCGGCGTTCTGGATCGCATCCGGCCCGAAATCAGCCTGCAACTGCTCGTTGATCGAGGTAATCGCCGATTTGTAGACCAGCGCCAGCGGGTCATTTTCAGATTTCAACGAAACAGACGCCGATTCTTGCAGGATCGACACGTTCAGCTGCATTTTGGCGCGGTTGGACGCTGTAATAGCCGTGTCATTGCTCGCAGTAGCGGGGGTGGCACGGGTGTTGACGGAAATGGGATTTGACACAACAGTCCTCCTTGCCTCAGCATTCGATAACGAGAACCAACATTTGCACCATGAGTAACCATACCTTTTTGTGGCATGACTACGAAACTTTCGGCGCCGTGCCACGCCGTGACCGCCCAGCCCAGTTTGCCGCCATCCGTACTGATGCAGAGCTGAACGAAATCGGCGAGCCGATCATGCTGTTCTGCCAGCCAGCCAACGATTTCCTGCCCGACCCAGTCGCCTGCCTGATCACCGGCATTACCCCACAGCAAGCTTTGCAGCAGGGTGTGCCGGAACACAAGTTCGCGGCAACAGTCGAGAAAGCCTTTTCGGAGCCTGGCACCATAGGTGTAGGCTACAACACTATCCGTTTTGACGATGAAGTGACGCGCTTCTTGTTCTGGCGCAACTTGATCGATCCTTATGCGCGAGAGTGGCAGAACCAGTGCGGGCGCTGGGATTTGCTGGATGTGGTGCGGATGACCTATGCGCTGCGCCCCGAAGGTATTGAGTGGCCCCTTAATGATAGCGGCAAACCGAGCTTCAAGCTCGAACATTTAACGAAGGCAAATGGCCTGGTGCACGAGGCGGCGCACGATGCGCTTTCCGACGTGCGCGCCACCATTGCGCTGGCCCGATTGATCCGTGAGAAGCATCCGAAACTGTTCGATTTCTGCCTGGCCTTGCACAAGAAGGATCGCGTGGCGGAGGAGATCGGCCTGCACCTCGCGGCGAACCTGCGCCAGCCTTTCCTGCACGTGTCGGGCATGTTCCCGGCGGAACGCGGCTGCCTGGCGCTGGTGTGGCCGTTGGCGCCGCATCCGTCCAACAAGAATGAGCTGCTGGTGTGGGATTGTTCGTACGATCCGCAGGAGCTGTTTGCTTTGGACGCTGAGACGATCCGCATCCGCATGTTCACCCGTTCCGACGCCATGCCGGAGGGGATGACGCGCTTGCCGATCAAGAGCATCCACTTGAATAAATCGCCGATGCTGGTGTCGAACCTGAAGACGCTGCGGCCGGAACTGGCCGAGCGCTGGGGGCTGGACCTGGACGCGGCGCGTGCCCATGCGGCGCGTGCTGCGGCGGGGCCGGACATGTCGGCGATCTGGGAGCAGGTGTTCTGGCGCCCAGCGGCCGAACCTGCGGATGTGGATGAGGACTTGTACGGCGGCTTTGTAGGCAATGGCGATAAACGTTTGCTCGAGTCGCTGCGGCGCGAGCATCCGGCCAAGCTGGCGACGGCGTCACCGCATTTCCAGGATGACCGGTTGGGGGAGCTGTTGTTCCGCTATCGCGCGCGCAACTTCCCGCAGACCTTGTCGGAGGAGGAGTTCGAGCATTGGGAGCAGCATCGCGCTGCGCGCTTATACGAAGGCGCAGGCGGAGCGAGGACTGTCGATGAACTGTTTTCGGAGCTGGACCGCCTTGGCGCGGAGACCGATGAACGGGGCCAGGAAGTGCTGGCTGCCTTGTACGACTACGTAGAAATGATTGCGCCGGAGCGCTACTAAGCCCGGCAAACCTGGGTCCGACCCTTGGGTCGTACCCAGGTTTACCGGGTTCGAGGGTTTAAGCGCGATGCGCGTTGATCGCGTCGCGAGTTTCCAGCGCCACACGCCGCGCAGCCGCAGCAAAGTCCTCACCACCCTGCGGCGTCGCATACAAGATAGCCCGCGAAGAATTAATCATCATCCCGGTACCACCGTAAGTACGTCCCGCCTTCACGGTAGCCTCAATATCCCCACCCTGCGCGCCAATCCCCGGCACCAGCAGCGGCATATCGCCCACGATCCCGCGCACCTGCGCCAGTTCTTCAGGGAAGGTCGCACCAACTACCAGCGCGCACTGGCCATTGGCATTCCACTTCTCCGCCACCAGCTTGGCAACATGCTGGTACAGCGGCTTGCCATCGACCTTCAGGAACTGCAGGTCCGAGCCGCCCGCATTCGAAGTGCGGCACAGGATAATCACGCCACGGTCGCTCCACTCCATATACGGCTCAACGGAGTCCGAACCCATATACGGATTCACGGTCACACCATCCGCGCCATAACGGTCGAACGCTTCGCGTGCGTACTGCTTGGCGGTAGCACCGATGTCGCCGCGCTTGGCGTCCAGGATCATCGGGATGTTCGGATATTTTTCTTTGGCGTACGCGCAGATCTTTTCCAGCTGGTCTTCCGCACCAAGCGCCGCGAAATAGGCGATCTGTGGCTTGAAGGAGCACGCCAGGTCGGCGGTAGCGTCGATGATCTCGGTGCAGAACTGGTAAATGCCTTGCGGATTATTCTGGAATTGCGCAGGCAGGCGCGCCATGTCCGGGTCCAGGCCAACGCACAGCAGGGAATCGTTGGCTGCCCAGGCAGCGGAAAGTTTGTCGATAAATGTCACAGCTGACCTCTTTCTTCTTTTCGTTGCAAACCCACCATTATAACGGGCGCCGCAGTGCGCCTTGCGCCGATCAATTGAGTGTATATTTCGATAATACGTTCCAGGGGGCGAATAATGCGAAAAATTCTGGCGGTGAGTATGCTGTCGGCGGTTTTACTGTCCGGCTGCGGTTACAACGAATTCCAGGCCAAGGACGAAGCGGTCAAGGCGCAGTGGGGTGAGGTGGTCAACCAGTACCAGCGGCGCGCCGACCTGATTCCTAACCTGGTCAATACGGTCAAGGGCTATGCCTCGCATGAGCGCGAGACCCTGGAGGCTGTAACCAAGGCGCGCGCCTCGGCCACCAGCATGCAGGTGACGCCGGACGTGCTGAACAATCCCGGGGCCTTGCAGAAGTTCCAGCAGGTGCAGGGGGAACTGAGCAGCGCCCTCTCCCGCCTGATGGTGGTGGCGGAAAAATATCCCGACCTGAAGGCTGATGCCAGCTTCCGCGACCTGCAATCCCAGCTCGAGGGCACGGAAAACCGGATCACCGTTGCGCGCCAGCGCTATATCGCTTCGGTGCAGGATTTCAATGTCCTGGCACGGCGCTTCCCGACCAACCTGACTGCCAAGATGTTCGGCTATGACGTAAAGCCGAGCTTCACGGTCGAGAACGAAAAATCCATATCAACCGCTCCAGCAGTGGACTTCAACAAGAAGTAAGGAGCTTCCATGGCAACCCCTCCACGGCAAACACGCGGTGGCGGCAAAGGTTCCAGCCGCGACGAGGATCGTTTGAGCGATCCCCTGCTGGACCGCGACCTGGCGCGCCGAACTGGCGGGCTGACCGAACATGCCAAGCGCTGGTCGATCCTGCCTGGATCGCCATGGCTGCGGGTGGTGATCGGGCTGGCGGTGCTGGCGCTGCTGGTGCTGGTCGTCACCGGTGCGCAGGCGGCGGATGGTTTCGTCGCCGTGCCTGCGCATGCTGTGCGCGTGACCGACCAGGCGGGGATGCTGACTTCCGAGCAGCGCGCGGCGCTGGATGGGGCGCTGGCTGATTATGAGCGCAAGACTGGCAGCCAGATCGCTGTTTTGCTTTTGCCTTCCACTGCGCCTGAGGCGATCGAGCAGTACAGCATTCGCGTGGCCGATGCCTGGAAGCTGGGGCGCAAGGGGGTTGATGATGGCGTGCTTCTCGTAGTGGCGAAGGATAATCCGTCCTCGCTGCGCCGACTGCGGATTGAGTCCGGCCGCGGAGTCCAGGGGACGCTGACGGATGCTCAGTCTAAACGCGTTTTGCAGGATGTGATTGCGCCGCGCTTTCGGCAAGGAGATTTCTACGGTGGGCTGATGGCGGGCGTGAGCGCGATTGAGTCCTTGCTGGATAAGGAGCGCTCCCCTGCGACGGCCGGAAACGCGCCCCCAGGCGGCCTGGCGCCGGGCAGCCCGGCAAGCGGCGGAGCGGCCGGCGGGGTGGCGTCGGGTGGCGTCGCGGGCATGGCGGAAGCAGCGGGAGCCGGCGCGATCCCTGGCGTCGGGGCGGGCGCACGCGGAGACGTCGGTGCAAGTTCCGGCGGGGACAACAGCGGCAACGCGACGGGCGGTGGCGGCGCCGGACGGGGAGCGCAGCGCGATGCAGACGATGGACGCGGCGAAGGCCGTTCATCCGGCTGGCTATGGCCGCTGCTGCTATTCGGCGTCTTCGTCATCCTGCCGCTGATGCGGCGCTCAGGGGGCGGACTGCGGAGCGGCGGATGGGGATCGAATGCCTCCGGCGTATTGATCGGGGCGGCGCTGGGTAACGCCTTGAGCGCCGCAGCGAACCGCAACAGCGGCAGCTATGGGGGCGGCTTCGGCGGGGGTGACTTCGGCGGAGGCGGTGGAGGCTTCAGTGGCGGCGGCGGCACATTCGACGGCGGCGGCGCCTCGGGAGACTGGTAATGGCAACCCTACCAAACACCTTCTTTGGCCGCTGCAAGCGCGCGTTGCACCATATGCGTCACGGAACCGCCCATGGCAAACAGCTCTTCCCGCCCGACACGCTGAAAGCAATCGAGCAAGCCATCGCCCAGGGCGAACTACGCCACCGCGCCGAGGTGCGCCTGATCGTGGAACCCGGCCTGGAAGCCCGCGCAGCCTATAGCAACATCACCAACCGCCAGCGCGCCCGTGAACTGTTCGCCCAATACGGCGTCTGGGACACAGAAGAAAACTGCGGAGTCCTCATCTACATCAACCTCGCCGCGCGCGAAGTGGACATCGTGGCCGACCGCCACGTCGGCCGCTTGGTCTCGGAAGCCGAATGGCAAACCATCTGCCGCACCATGACCAGCGGCTTTGCCCAGGGCGATTACCACGCCAGCACCCTGTCCGCGCTGGAGCAGCTCAATACACTGTTAGCCCGCCACTACCCGGCTGACGGCAAGCGCCCCAACCAACTGCCCAACGACGCAGTCATCCTCTAAAATATGCTTCCTAACCGACAAGCGGAAGCGATATGAAATTAACCAATAAAGTAGCCATCGTCACCGGTGCGACCCAGGGTATCGGCCTGGCCTGCGCGCAGCGCCTCATTAACGAAGGGGCCAAGGTAATGCTGGTGGACATCAAGCCGGAAGGCGTCCAGGCCGCGCAAGCGCTGGGCGACCAGGCCCGCTTCTTCGCCGCCGACGTCAGCCAGAAAGCCGACGTGGACGCCATGGTGGCCGCTACCCTGGCAGCCTTCGGCCAGGTCGACATCCTGGTCAACAACGCCGGCGTCACCCACAAATGCAGCTTCCTCGACCTGGCGGAAGCCGATTTCGACCGCGTGCTCGCCATTAACCTGAAATCCATGTTCCTGTGCGGCCAGGCTGTCGCGCGTGAAATGGTCAAGCAGCAAAGCGGCTGCATTATCAATATGTCAAGCGTGAACTCGGAACTGGCGATTCCGGACCAGGTGCCCTATGTGGTGTCGAAAGGCGGCGTGAACCAGCTGACCAAGGTCATGTCGCTGAACCTGGCGCCGTATGGTATTCGTGTCAACGGCATCGGCCCCGGCACCATCCTGACCGAACTGGCAAAACAAGCGGTTTTGGCCAGCCCGGAAGCCAAACGCACCATTTTGTCGCGCACTCCTTTGGGGCGTTGCGGCGAGCCGGAAGAGGTCGCTTCGATCTGCGCTTTCCTCGCCAGCGAGGACGCCAGCTATATGACCGGCCAGACGCTATTCGTTGATGGCGGCCGCATGGCGCTGAACTACGTTGTACCAGTTAAAGAATAGTTATACGTTTTTTGAATAACGCATATCGAAATTCGAAATTGGACTAATATGTGGCAACGCACCATAATTGCACATGTCTCCACTATTCTCCTCCAAGAAAATAGTTTAAGCCCGCTTTAACCAGCGGGCTTTTTTTTTGTCCACCGTGGGGTCAGGAACGAAAGTGGACATTTCCTGCAGAAATGTCCACTTTCGTTCCTGACCCCACGGTGGACATAATTTACAATCGGGAAAGCGAGGAGGGGCTGCGGTGGAGAGACTGTTGAACCGGCTGAAGCTTTGGCAGCGTTTTGCGCTGCTCGGACTGATGGGCGTCCTCCTGGTCGCCCCGCCCTTCTACCTGTTCTGGACCGAGAATAGCCGCAACATCCACTTTTCCGCCGCCGAACAGGCTGGACTCAAACCTGGCGCCCAGGCACTCGATCTCCTGCAAAGCATCCAGCAACACCGTGGCTTGTCCGCCGCCTTCGTCGGCGCCGGGCAACTTGCCAGCGAACGCGCAGCGAAGGAAGCCGAAGTCAACCGCCTCCTGCTCGGCATGTCGGCCCTGCTGGCCCCGGGTGAAGGCCAGGACCGCAAAATGTTCGCCCGCATCCGCGATGAATGGAATAGCCTGGCGCGCGACGTGAGCTCCCGCAGCCTGGCCACGGTCGACAGCTACGAGCGCCACACCGCCCTCTGCGAATTCACCCTGCTCTTCATCGAACAACTGGCCGACCAATCCGGCCTGTCGCTCGACCCCGATGCCGATTCCTATTACCTGATGCGCGCCACCTATTTCGACTTGCCGCGCGTGGCGGAAGACCTGGGCCAGATGCGCGCGCGCGGCGCTGGCTTTCTCGCGACCCGCAAGATCGATATCGAAGGCCGGGCCATCATGTACAGCCTGCTCAGCAAAGCGCGCCACGCCAGCGCCAGCATGCAGCGCACCATCGTTAAGGCTGACGCCGCCAATTCCGCGCTGAAGCTCAAGCTCGACATGCCGGTCACCGCCGCCAGCACCGCTGCCGCCGAAGTGACCGAACTGGCGCGCACCCGCATTGTCATGGCCGACACCCTGGACTACGCCGCGCCGGATTACATTGCCGCCACCACGCGCGCCATCGACCAGCAATTCAGCGCCGCAGACGCGAGCTTTGCGCTGCTCTCCACCCGCATCGCACAGCGCCTTAAACAGCAGGAAAAAACACGTCAACTGCTGGCCGGCGGCGTCATCGCCATTGCCGTGCTGGCCATCCTGATCGGCTACGCCATCAGCCACCACCTCGTATGGCAAATCGGCGGCGAGCCGTCCGCAGTGTGCGAAGTCCTGAAGCAAGTCGCGCAAGGCGACCTGACGCAGCGCATGCACCTGCATCACGACGACAACAGCAGCCTGGCCTTCATGGTGCAGGACATGGCGCAACGCCTGCACGCCACCGTCACCAGCGTGCGTCAGTCGGCCGATGCGCTGGCCAATGCGGCGGCTCAAGCCAGCGCCACCGCGCAAGCGCTAAGCACCAGCTCCACCGAACAAGCCGCCAGCGTCGAGCAGACCAGCGCCTCCATCGAAGAGATGAGCGCATCAATTTTCCAGAACCACGAAAATTCGCGCGTCACCGACGACATGGCTTCGCGCGCGGCGGGCCTTGCGGTGGAAGGCGGCGATGCAGTCGCGCGCACAGTCACGGCCATGCAGCAGATCACCAGGGAAATTGCGATCATCGACGATATCGCCTACCAGACCAACCTGTTGGCGCTGAATGCCGCTATCGAAGCGGCGCGCGCGGGCGAGCAAGGCCGGGGCTTCGCCGTGGTCGCGGCGGAAATACGCAAGCTGGCCGAGCGCAGCCAGTCCGCCGCGCAGGAAATCAGCGGCGTGGCGCAGGACAGCGTGGCGGTAGCTAACCTGGCCGGCAAGCTGTTGAAGGAAATCGTGCCCGGCATCCTCAAAACCTCCGAACTCATTCAGGAAATCAACGCCGCATCGCGCGAGCAAAGCAGCGGCGCCAGCCAGATCAGCGTGGCCATCAACCAGCTCAGCGAAACCACCCAACGCAATGCCGCCGCTGCCGAGCAACTGGCTGCGACGGCGGAAGAACTGGCCGGCCAAGCCGATATATTGCTCGACGCCGTGGCTTTCTTCAAAGTATGAGCAAAGCTTGATTTATGTCATGGTGCCGTCACAGAGAATCCCTATAATGGACACATCTGAGACACACGCAATCGATATGCGTGGTCGCAGAGGGAGCGCCGGCCTAGTGCCGGCGCAACCGCTTCTGTGGTACCTTCCCACCCATGCAAAATTTCCTCACCAAGCTGTTCCTCAGCGACGCCCATGCGCGCCTGCGCTTCTGGGGCGCCATCGTCCTCTTCATCCTTAACTGCATTATCGGCTCGATTCCCGGCATGCGCGCCGAGGCAGCCCTTTACGCCAGCGGCGTAGTGCTGCACAGCAGCGGCTATTCCTTCCTGGCTTTCCTGCTCTTCACAGGCTGCAAAGGCGTACCTGCGCAGCGTGCGTTGAAGGCCGTGTTCGGCATCGCCATCATGGGTGCGATCGATGAAATCGTTCAATCCTTCTTCCCTTACCGCCACGGCTCGGTGCAGGACTGGCTGGTCGACATGGCTGCCGCAATCATTGCGGCGACGCTGATGTGGGCCTTGTGGAGCCTGCGCAAACGCCCCACCGCTTGAAGTGCGTCGGCCGTTTTCATAACGGCGTACACTTCCCCGGCGCGCATGTGTGGCTAACCTTTTTGGGGAGGATGTATGAAACTTTCCGTAATTGTGCTGGCGAGCGTTGCCCTGGCGGGCTGCGCCCACAACAGCAGCAACAAGACCGCGAGCATGGATGAGAGCACCAGCACCCAGGCCGTCGCTTATTGGGATGGTGTGGTGGAATCGATCGACCCGGCCGGCTCCATGTCGGCAGGCGGTGCGGTGGGCGCGGCAGCTGCAGGCGCCGGCAGCGGTTACCGTGTCGTCGTGAAGCGGGCGGACGGCACAAGAGAAACCATCAATGTGGACAGCATGCCCAGCTATCGCGTTGGCGACAATGTCCGCTATTCGAATGGTGCGCTGAACGCCAGCCCGAAATATTAATAGACCTTTTCGACCTGGTAGCCGTGCTGGCGCAGCAGTGCCGGCACGCCTTTGTCGCCAACCAGGTGCAGCAAGCCGATGCCGATGAAGGCGTCGCCCTTGCGCATGATGGCTTCGATATTGGCGGCCATCTCGGGATTGCGCTTGCCCAGCAAGGTGAGGTCCATGAAACGGGCCGATACCGACTCGCCCGTTGTCAATTCGCGCGTCAGTGCTGCGATGCGGCTTGCGTCGGCGGCGCTCCATGCCTCGACCAGGCCGGCGGATTTGCGCAGGGCTGCGCCGCTTTCGATATCGGCGATATTCTCCAGCAGGTAAGCTTCCTGCTGCGCGTCATCCATTGAGCCAAACAGGCTCAGCTGGTAATCGGCTGTTTCAAGTTCCTGCAAAGGTTTCTTCTGCTGCGTGGCATTGGTCAGCAAATAGCTTTCCACGCCCAGGCCGCGGTTGAAGCCGCTCTTCTCGATCTCTTGCCCTACCAGGATATTTGCCACCACCCATGGGCGGTAATGCTGAACACTGGACAGCGGCAGCTTGACCTTGTCCAGCGCCAGCTGCAGCTTGGCCAACGCATCCGGCGACAGGTGCTGCGCGATGGTTTGCCCGGCCGGGTATTGGCCATGGCGTTCCAGCGCACGGAAGTAAGGCCCGCTGGCACGCACATCGAGTTCCAGTACCAGCGAGCTGGACTTGGCAAGCGCTTCGGTCACTTGCGGTTCGAGCGGGAAAAAGTCCTGCTTGCCCACGTGGATGGTGCCGAACAGGTAAGAAGTTTTGCCCTCGTGATGCACGCGATACAGCGCGCCGCGGCGCGGCACGTCGTTGAGCTGGATGGCATCCGCAGGCGCGGCGACAGGCGCCGGCGGGATACTCATATCCATACTGTGTGCCGACAAGGAAAAGGAGAATGCAGTCAGGAAGACAAGCTTGCGGAACATGGCATCTTTTCAAGGGATGCCTGTTACGCAGCCAGGCATGGGCTGAAGGCTTCCGCTGCGAAAGCCTTGTTGCCCATAGTAAGTTCAATTACTGCCGCGTGGCAATACTCGTTTCGTCAAGAAAGGTCAATTACGGCTGATTTATTGCGCCAATTCCACAAGCACGGCCGTGTACATTTCCAGATTGAGCATTAGTTGTTTCTCCGTTATGAACTCATGTTCGGAGTGGCCGGTGTAGACCTTGCCCGGCATGGCCGGTCCAAAGCTGACGGCACGCGGGAACAGGCGCGAATTGGTGCCGCCGCCGATGGAGATCGGCTGCGCATCCTGGATGCCGGTGTAGTGGGAGAACACCTTCATCAGGGTTGGCAGTTGCGGCGCGTTGTCCTGCACCCAAGGCTCACCAATTTCCGCGGCCAGGGTGGCGCGCGGCTGGTTCTGCTCCTTCCACGAGCTGAATGCTGCATTGATTTGCGCAGTCAGTTCGGCCGTGGTTTTTCCGCGCGGGCGGCGCAGGTTAATGCCGAGGGTCAGGCCTTTGTCAGTCTGCTTCAGCGTGGTCGGCGACACGGTCATTGGCCCCATGAATTCATCGGCGTAAGCGATTTTGCCGAACTTCTCGCCCGTCAGGCCGGTGCCGATCATGTCGTTGACAAAATCGACCATCATGCCGGCCTGGCTGCCGCCCCAGTGCTGCACTGCCAGCGCATCGGCCAGCAGGGCAATGGCGTTGACGCCATCTTCCGGTTTGGAGGAGTGCGCGGCCAGGCCCTTGCCGGTGATGGTCAGCCGCTTGCCTTGCCAGGCGTATTGGTAGCGCATGCCCAACTGCTTGGCGGCGCGCGCGCGGATGCCCGCTTCCAGTTCGGCGTCGGCATTGTCGATCAGGGCGCGCGCATCTTCCGGAATCTGGCTGTCGAAGAAACCGCCGGTAAAGCTGGCGATCAATGCGCCGCTACCCGGTGCGGAAGGCATGTCAGGCAGGGTCACGCGCACCGCGCCCCATCCCTTCTCCGCCGTCACAGCCGGATATTCGGCGTCGAGGGTGATATTCGTTTGCGGCGGCTTGTGATCCTTGAGAAAGGCTTGCAGCGGCGCCCAGTCCGATTCCTCGGCCATGTAAATATACAGTTCGATGCGCTTTTTCAGCGGTACCTTGCGGTCCTTGATCGCCTTCATCGCATACATGGCGGTGGCGATCGGGCCCTTGTCGTCTTCGGTGCCGCGCCCCAACAGCAGGCCCGGTTCACTGGTGCGATCGAGCTTGAACGGCGACTGCTTCCACTTGCTTGGGTCCACCGGCTGCACGTCGCCGTGGGTGATCACGCCGACACGTTCCTTGCCCTCCCCCAGGCCCACCACCATCACATAGCCGTAATCGGTGAAGTCCAGTCCCAGGTCCTTCGCTTCCTGCTTGATGTAGCGTTTGAATCCGATGTGCTGCGGGTTCTTCTCGAACGGCACCTTCTCGTCGGCCACGGTGTTGAAGCTGACCATGTTGGCCAGGCTGCCGATCACCTTTTCACCGTATGCCTGGCGCGCATGGCGGGCCGTTGCGGTGGCCGTGTTGCTGACGGGGGATGCGGCTTGGACGGTGGCGCAGGCCAACAAGGCGCTAAGGGCAAGTCTCTTGATCATTGTGATTATTGGTAGTTGGAGAGGATATGGTTGATGGCGCCTTCGCGCACCAATTGAGTAATGGCGGAATCGACGTCCGCCAGCGGCACGCTGCTGCGTGAAGAAAGCGCACAGCGCGTCAGCTGCTGCTTCAGCACCAGCGGAGGATGGGCATCGAAACGTCCCCCTTGCCGAACCTGGTAGTCGAAGAAAGCCTTGTCGACAATGATGTGCCGCACGCGGCCAAGCCTGAATTTCTGCAGGTTGGCGACGGCCGACGTGGTGTCGGCGCGCACGAAGCCATCGCCCAGCGCATGGTCCATTTCAGGATAGGAAAATCCCAGCACGGTGCCCACGGGCTGGCCGCGCAAGTCGGACGGTGCATGCGGCCGCGGCACGGCCAGCGAAGAAAGCAGCAATTCGGACTGCGGGAAAAACGCCTGCGTCCACTGGTGCTGTCCCTCCAGCCACTCCGGCTGGTAGGTGCAGAGGATGTCGGCGCGGCCGGATTCGAGGGCCTGCGCCAGCCGCTTGCGCGGCAGGACTTCAATTACCAGGTCGCGATGGAGCTTTTGCGCCAGGGCCTTGCCCAGGTCCATATGGACACCGCCAAGCAGTTTGCCGTCGCGGATATCCGCCATCGGCATATCGACGCTGGTCGTCACCAGCACTACCAGTTGGCCAGCGTGAGCAAATCCCATGGCCAGGTAGCCAAGCAGCAATGTGCATATCAACTTCATGCCGGAATATTAACCGATCCTCTCATTGATAGTTGGAGAGGATCTTGCCGATGGCTCCCTCATTGAGCAGTTCCGTAATGGCGTTGTCGACTTCCTCCAGCGTCACGCCGCTCTTTGGCGACAGCGCACAGCGCGTCAGGTACTGCCTGATTTGCAGCGGTGGATGCACAGGCAGTTTTTCTCCCTGGTGCAGGCGGTAATCATAAAAAATCTTGATGGTGGCCACATGGGCAATGCGGCCGACGGCCAGCTTGCGCAAGTTGATCGCATTCGATGTCACGTCGGCACGCCTGAAACGCATGCCCAGCGCCGCTTCCAGCTCGGGGTAGCTGTAACCGAGCACCGTGCCGATCGGCCGGTTCGCCAGGTCTGACAGTTCGAGCGGGGCCGGCGCATTGAGCGCGCTCACCAGCAACTCGGTTTGCGGGAAAAACGGCTTGGTCCAATGGTAGTGGCCAGGCAGCCATTGCGGCAGGTAGAGGCAAAGCAAATCGCCCTGCCCCGATTCCAGCGCCATCGCAATACGCTTGCGCGGCAAGACCTGGGTCACCAGTTGCCGGTTCAATTTGCGCGCGAGCGCTTGCGCCAGGTCATGGTGGATGCCGCCACGCAGCCGGGCGCCATCGATATCGGCCAGGGGCATTTCCGTACTGGTATCGACCAGCACAACCAGATCGGCGGCGCGCGCCGGCGCCATGGCCATGAGTGCTGACAGAAGGACGAAAATGGCTTTCATGCGGAAATATTACCCCACCAGCAGGCTTTTGGTTTCGGTGCTATTCTCGACCGCCATGAAACAAGAGCACCACATCACCCCCGCCATGGTCCTGCTGCTGGCCGTAGCCAGCGGCCTGATCGTCGCCAACCTGTATTACGCCCAGCCCCTGGTGGGCCCGATCAGCGCCGCCACCGGACTCGATCCCGGCGCCGCTGGCCTGATCGTCACGCTCACGCAAATTGGCTATTGCCTTGGCCTGGCCTTCATCGTTCCGCTGGGCGACTTGCTGGAAAACCGCCGCCTGGCCGTTACGCTGCTTGGCGCGACCGCCCTGGCGCTGCTTGGCGCTGCAATGGCCGGCAATGCCGCCTCTTTCCTTGCTGCGGCCTTCTGCATCGGCCTTTGTTCAGTGGCGGCGCAAGTGCTGGTGCCGTTTGCCGCCCACCTGTCGGCGCCGGAAAAGCGTGGGCAGACCGTGGGCACGGTGATGAGCGGACTGCTGATGGGGATCATGCTGGCGCGGCCGGCCTCCAGTCTTGTCGCCGATGCACTCGGCTGGCACGCGATCTTCTTCATTTCCACCGCCTTCATCGCGACGCTGGCCGTGGTGCTGCATGTACGCCTTCCGCAGCGCGTGCCGGAAGGCGACTACCACTATGGCGCGCTGCTCGCCTCCATGTGGACACTGCTGCGCACAACGCCGGTGTTGCGCCGGCGCGCCGCCTACCAAGCCTGCATGTTCGGCGCTTTCAGCCTGTTCTGGACCACGGTGCCGCTGGTGCTGGCCAGCCCCGTCTTCGGCCTGTCGCAAAGCGGCATCGCGATTTTCGCTCTTCTCGGCGTGGCCGGCGCCATCGTTTCACCGATTGCAGGCAAGCGCGCCGACCAGGGTAAGAGCCGTTCAACGACTTTATGGGCGCTGCTGGCAGGCGTAGCGGCATTTGTTGCACCATTGATGTTGCACGGCGGTCGCGATCTGGCGCTGCTCTTGCTGGTGGTGTGCGGTGTGGTGCTGGATATGGGCGTTACCGCCTGCCTGGTGGTGGGTCAGCGCGCCATCTTCGCGCTCGGTGCGGAAACGCGCAGCCGCCTGAATGGCCTGTATATCTCGATCTTCTTTGCCGGCGGTGCACTAGGTTCATCGCTGGGCGGCTGGACCTGGGCGCATTATGGATGGCACGGCGTACTGGTGGCGGGCCTGCTATTCCCGCTGGTGGCGCTGCTGGTGTTTGCTACCGAGCGCCGCGCTTAGTGCGCCCACAGCCTGAATTCCCCCTGCATCTGCAGGTTGCCATTAATGTTGACGCTCCCCAGGTTGCCGGTGACGGCAGCGCTAGGGTCGTTCTGCACGCTCATTGATTCAAAGCCGAAGTTTGTGTATCGCACCTGCGAAGGCAGCGTGATGGCGATGTAGTCTCCGCCATCCGGGCGCTGCTTCACGTTCAAGCCGATGGCAAACATGTCGACCGTGCCGCGCACATTGCGCAAGACGATGTAGCGCGGCTCGGCGCCATCATGGAAACCCAGCGACAGCCGGCTGTCTGTTACCGCACCCACCAGCGTAGGGTCATTGATCGCAATATGCGCCGCGAAACTGATCCCATCGCGCGCATTGACGCCGGAGAGCTCGTTGTCGTCCAAGGGCTTCGACGGCGCGGCCTGCAGCATGGCCGGGACCGACAACAGTAGCGCGGCAAGTCTCTTCATTGGCGGAATTTGATATCGAGGTAGTTGATCTGGATATTGCCGATGCGGGAAGAACCCAGGTCCACATTGCCGCTCGGCGCGGTGAAGCTGATTTTTCCGATTTCGATGCCGCCGCTGGCAGCCTGGCCGCTGCCGTATTGCGCGTCCGGCAGGCCGATGCCGATATGCAGGTGCGGACCGTTTTCATCAGCCTGCGCGTTCACCACGGCGGGTTGGCGCGCAACGTCGGCAATCACCCAGGGCTGCCCCGTGAAGTTGCCGTTTTCGTCGGTGGCGCCGATGCGTATATTGTCCAGCGCCATCTGGCCGGCGGTATTCGCGCGGCCATTGGGACGCAGCGCCCATTGTCCAATATCCATGCGCAGCGCAACGCCCAGCGCCAGGCCATCCTGCGTGCGCGGGGTCGAGAATTGCCATCCGCCGCCATACAAGGCCAGGTCGCTCACGACGACGGCGCCGCCATCCCGGTTGACACCATCCGCATTCACGCCGAAGTCGTAAGCAAACTGCCACTTCTGTTCGCCGTTAGCGTTCGTCGGCAGGCTGAATTGCGCAACGTCGGCCAGGCCGTTATTGCTGCGCAGGATGTCAAAGCGATACGGGTCCGAGAACGGCACCGCGCTGTCGCTGCGGGAGGCGCTGGGATTGGCGGCCCAGATGCTGGCGCCATCGGGGCGCGTATAAGTAACGCGCAAGTCGCCGCTCATGGAGTAGCCATTCAAATCGAAGCTGACACCGTCGCGCCCTCGCACATCGGACAGCGCGCTGTCGTTGAGGGGGCGCAGGCCGCCCGTCTGCGCCTGGGCCGACGCCGCCAGGGCGGTGAACGCAGCAAGCAGCAGCTGACGTGGCGCGGGCAGCATCAGCGCCCCGCCGGCAAGGCAGGCGCAATGGCCGGCAGCTGTGCCAGTTTGTCGCGCCAGTTCAGCCAGACGCCCGACTGCGCCGCATCGGGCAATTGCGTGGTGCCGCTCGGCGCCTGGAACTGCACGCCCGTCTTCAGCACGGAAACCCAGAAATCGCGGCTCGGCCCCGTGGCGTCGCCCGCATGCACACCGACCAGCGATGCCGCGCCATCCCAGCGCTTGCCGCCGCCCGCATCGGTATGCGAATCAATCGTTGCAGGCTGGCCGTTGGCGTCCACGCCGTTCACCAGCAGCGAGCCCGAGATGCTGTTCATCTTCACGCCCACATCGCCGCTGATGCTGTCAAAGCCCATGCGCATGCCGATCACTTCGCGCGGCGCCGTGGCGTCGCCGGTATTGCGGTACACGACTTCGAAATAGGGATTGATAATCGAGACCTTGCTGCCGTTCTGCCCGAACTGCAGCAGCGGCATATCGATATCGGCGCCGGTCCCTTCACGCGTGGGAAAGCGGTAATCGCCCAGGCGGATATTGCGCAAGGTGGCATTCAGCTGCACGTCCGCATCGAGTGCAATGCGCGTGAAGTCAAAGCCGCCAAGCGCGCTGTTGCTGACTGCCAGCAGCCCTTGCCCGCGTGCGCGCGACAGGTCATCGTCGCTCATGGGGCGCAGCTGCGCGCTAGCCGGCGCACAGAAAAAGACGGCCGACAGAGCGGCCGTTAAGAGACGGGATTCCATCATCAAGGAAGCCACAATGCGGCCGCTCGCGCGGCCGCAAAGCGGATTAGTGTGCCCAGATCCACACGGTGGTGCCGCGCAGGTCAACCTGGTTCATCGCCATCGAACCGTAGGAAGCGTTGCTGTTGCCCATCTTGATCGAGTCAACCGAGATGTTCAGCAGTTTGCCAGCGGCCACTTGGACGTCGGCAGGGATAGCGATCTGCACAACGTCGCCGCCGGAGACTGGGTTGTACAGCGAACCTGGGTTGGTCACACCAGCGGCGCCGGCGGCCTGCAGGAAGGAGTTTTTCGACAAGATGTCGATGGTCGCAGCAACCAGGCCGTTGATTTTGATGCCGTTGAAGCTCACCGAGCCGCCGCCCAGGCCGTTGGCATCAACCGCGTCGGTGTCGGTGTAGACGAAGGAACCGACATTCACGTTCAGGTTGGCGCCGATCGACACGCCGTCCTGGCCGGTAACGGTGCTCAGTTCTGCGTCCTTGATCGGGGTCATGGCCGATGCGGACAGTGCCAGGGTGGACAGGGCGATTGCTACTGCGGTGGTAATACGTTTCATATCGTTATCTCCGTTCGAATTGGTGTGGGTTTGCTTGTTGTGTACCCCCTTTGCCGCGGCCAGTCCTGGTGGGTCCGGTGCGGCGAGGTACCGTCTTAATATTGTCGCAATATTAATTAAATTTATGATAGGTGGCGCCGACGCACAGGGTCTAGCGTTTCGCATTGACCGTGCAAGCCAAAGACTTGGCCTTGCGAGCCACACAGAGGAAGAGCGCTGTTGCGAGCATGTTGCTTGCTTTAGCATAAAGTTTCATGCGCGAAGTAGAGGTGTGCATCTAATTTATTCAAGCTCCCGGCGCGCAAAACATGCGTAAATAAATAACAAAAGAGCAAGGACGAACGTTCGTCCACATTATTTGGAGACGCCATGGGAGCAGGTTTCGACGCGCGCGCGACGCGCAAGGGCAGCGCTTTCCCCAACGATCGGGGGTTGCCATGCTGATGCTGTTGATGGGGGTGCTCGCCGCCCTGATTGGCGGGTCCGCCGCCCTCTCCCGTAACGAGATCGAAGACCGCCCCAAAGGGCAGTACGAAATGCCGCAAACCATGCTGGGCGGCGGCGCGTATTCGCAGGCCGTGAGCATGGAGCCCTACTCCGAACTCAAATACCGCCATATCGTGCGCCAGGCTTATGACTACAGCTGCGGTTCCGCGGCCCTGGTCACCATCCTCAAGTTCCACATCGGGATCAGCGTCACCGAGCAGCAAGCGATGGAAGGCATGCTGGAAAAAGGCGAAAAGGAAAAGATCATCGAGCGCCGCGGCTTCTCGCTGCTGGACATGAAGCGCTACGCCGCATCGCTCAACGTGCCCGCCGCCGGCTACAAAGCCGAAGTGAAGGACTTGCTCACGCTGGACGAACCGGCCATCGTGCCGATCGACTACGGCGGCGCCAAGCACTTCGTGGTGTTGCGCGGCATTCGCAACGGCGTGGTCTTCATCGCCGATCCTTCCGCCGGCAACCTCGCCTTCTCGGTGCAGGAATTCGCCACGCTGTGGGACAAGAACACCTTATTTATCCTGTCCGCGCCTGCCGGACAGAAAGCGCCGGCACAACTGGCGCTGAATGACCAGGAGCTGGGCGTGGTCGACATGGACCGCGTCACCAACCGTGGCCAGCTGGATCCCTTCAACAACACCACGCAACTGCTGGAACGTGCTGTCAACTCTGGTGCGGCACGCACCTGGATGCACCGTCAATAAGGAAATCGAGCATGAAATATGTCACCCTGCCTGTTTTGCTTGCCACCGCGCTGCTGGTGCATTCGACCGCCGGCGCCCAGGAGAGCACGGCAGCGAATAGCACCGATAAGGCACGCGATGCGCTGGCAAAAAAAGAAGGAGAAGGCGACCAAAGCGCCCTGCTGAAGGAAACCCTGACCGCGGTCGACAAGCAGTACTCCCTGATCCGCAAGGGGAAATACCAATACACCTATGACCTGAACTACAGCTACATCGGCCAGGAAAAGCTCGTCACCGATTTCACGGCCGAGGGCCTGACCCTGTTCGAAATCGAGAACGTATCGTCGCACGTCGTCACCAACACCCTGTCGGTCGACTATGGCGTGTGGGATAACCTGACCGCCAACGTCACCCTGCCGGTGATCGGCAAGTATGCCGAAGCCAAGGGCGGCAACAACACCTCGTTCTCCTTGGGCGACATGACGCTGGGCGCACGCTACCAGCCGTGGGAAGCGCGCCGCGACACGGCCAACTTCACCGCCGTCACCAACCTGCGCCTGCCCACCGGTCGCAGCCCGTTCAAGATCATCGCCGGCAGCGGCGAGGCAACCGGCAGCGGCGTCGCGGCACTGTCGCTGGGCATGAACGTCAACCGCATCGTCGATCCTGTCGCGCTGTTCGGCTCCGTTTCGCTGACTGCCAGCGCGCCGGCCACGGGCCTGAACCAGGTCAATGGCACGCGCGTGTTGAACCGTGTGGCGCCGGGTACACAGTTCGGCTTCGGCATGGGCTTCGCGTATGCCCTGTCGTATGGCATTTCTACAACGATGTCCTTCCAGGGCGCGATCGCGCAAGGCGCCAAGTTGCGTTTTGCCGACGGCCTGAACGTGAAGACTGCCTCGCAAACTTCCGCGATCCTGAACTTCGGCATGGGTTACCGCATGTCGCCGAAGAACACGGTCAATATGTCGGTCGGTATCGGCCTCACCGCGGACTCGCCGAACTTCTCGGTTGGCCTGAACATGCCTCTGGCGTTCTGACGAGGGAGCGATGCGCGCCCCGCTCCGCATGGCGGCATGTGCCGCTGCGATCTCATGCGCCCTGCCCGCACACGCTGCGCTGGTGGAAAACCTGACCACCAGCGTGGTGGCCATGGCGCTGGGCAATGCCGTCACGGCAGATCCACCGGGCATCGACTCGGTGCACTTCAACCCTGCCGGGCTGGCCCGCCTGCAGGGCGACCTTACGCAGCACACCGCGTTCGGCGCATCGATCCGCTCAAGCGCCACCTTCACGCGCCCCGACAATTTCGATATCGGCGGCTGGAAGGACGACCCGATCAGCGGCACCAGCACGGGACCGATGCGGCAAGCCATGTATGTGCCGACTTACGGCATGCCCGGCTGGCGCTTGCCCTTCGTGGTCGTGCCCACCCTGGGCTTTGCCTGGCACAACCCGGGCTCGAAATGGACCTTCGCCACCAATTCTTATATGGCACAGGCGATCAGCCTTGACCGCACCAAAGACCCGAACGACCCGGGCCGTTTTGATGGCCGCCAGATCCAGCTGCAACGCCTGGTGTACGCGTCGCCCTCCTTCGGCTATAAGTATTCGGACACCTTGAGCTTCGGCGCCGGCGTGCCGATCGCGCACTCGGCCTTTGTGGTCGATACGCAGATGCGCTTCCCTAACCAGCTGCTCGGCATCTTCGGCAAGCTGCAGCAGGGCTGGTGCCCGGAGGATGGCGGCAACATTATCGACACTTTCGGCTTTGGCCTGTGCGGCGGCGGCAAGGAGGGCATGGTCAGCCCGTTCAAGAACGCAGCTTCGATGCGCCTTGAAATGACGTCGCCGGTCGACCCGACGCTGAACCTCGGCGTGCTGTGGGAGCCAGCACCGTGGTTTGCCCTGGGCGCGGTTTACCAGGGCGGTTCGCGCACGCGCTACACCGGCAAATACGAATTCGACACCCAGCCCATGCTGCGCAACTTCGTCAAAGGCCTGAATTCGAGCCTGTTCGGGCCTGTGGCCGGCGCCATCCTGGGCCTGCCGCAGTCCATCCCCGAAGTCCAGAAGGGAAATATGTCGGCGACGATCTCCTTCCCTTCGCACCTGCAGGTCGGCCTGAAGTTCAAGCCGGTGAAATACGTGCAGCTGAACGTGGATGCCAGCTACGCACGCTGGAGCGACTGGGACCAGCTGGTGTTCGAATTCGACCAGAGCATCAAGCTGCTCGAAGTGGCGCGCCTGTACGGCATTCCGGATTCCACCAAGCTGAAGATCCCGCGCGGCTACAAGAGCGTGGTGAATTTCGGCTATGGCCTGACGCTGTCTCCGTTTGACGGCCTGGCGCTGCGCTTTGGTTACGAGCCGCGCAAGTCTTCGGTCCCGCTCGACAAGATCGACCTGATCGCACCACTGCCGGACACCAAGCTGTATAGCATGGGCCTGAACTGGCGCGTCAACAAGAGCTATGAACTGAATCTCACGGGCACTTATATGAAAGGCAGCTTCAACGCCCCGGCGGAAACGTCGGACAACATGAACAGCAGCAAATTCCTCAACATTATTTACAACCCTTATGCCGGCCATGACGTGGCCGGCGACATCAAGGTCCGGTATTTCGGATTCAGTCTTGTCGAACATTTCTAGGAGCGCATGAGATGAAAAAACTCGCGACAGTGATCGCCGCCCTTGCCATCGGGACCTCAGTGCAAGCGGCCCAGGTTCCCGCGGCCAAACAGGAGTTGGTCAACCGCCTGCTGCAGCTGTGGCATCCGGAGACCATCAGCGAATCGATGCTGCAGCAGCCCGTGGGCGACGCGGTACAGCAGGCCCGCGTCGTACTGCAAGGCCGCGTATCGCCTGAAAAACGCGACGCGGCAATAAAGGAAATCATGACCGACGCCCGCAAGTTCATGGACGACAATCGGCCGGCTACGCAAGCCAGCGCGCAGAAGATCGTCGGCACCACGGTGGCCCCGATGCTGGCGGAGCGCTTCACGGAAGAAGAACTGCGCCAGATCATCGCCATCCTGGAATCGCCGGTGAAGAAGAAGTTCGAAGCCATGGTGCCGGAACTGCAGAAAAAGCTGGGCGAAGGCGTAGCCGCCGATACCCGCGCCGTGATCGACCCCAAGCTGCAAGACCTGCAGCAGCGCATCGGCATGCGCCTGCGTAGTGCGGTGACGCCCTGAGCGGGAGCACAGGCCATGAGCTATTCTTCAGCTCTTCACCTGGTGCGCGGCGTCAAGTCGCGCCTTTCCCATTCCGGCGTCGAGGCGGAAGCGCTGTTCGAGCTGGCCGGCCTGAATGAGGGCGACGGCCTGGCGTGCGATGCGCTGACGCTGTCGGACAAGCTTAGCCACCTGTGGGAGCTGGTGGTGGAGCATTCTGGCGATCCGCTGATCGGCCTGAAGGTCTCCACTCCGCACCGACTGGGCTGGCTTGGAGTGATGGGACACATCATGCTGCTCTCGCCGACTGTGCAATGTTCGATCGAGCGTTGCCACGGCCAGTCGCGCGTGGGCATCCTGCTGCCTGGCATGCACCGCATGGTGCCGCGCCAGCGTTACGACTTTGTCTGGTGCGTACTGCTGCGCACCCTGCGCTGTGCTTCCGGCCGCGACGACGCGGTGCCGGTGATGGTGGAATACGCCTTCCCGGAGCCTGCCAATGCGGCCTTCTTCGAAAACACCTTCGGCTGCCCGGTGCATTTCAACCGGCCGCACAATGTGATGGAGTTTTCCGATTCCGATATGGTGGCGGCGCTGCCCAATGGCGGCATGCCGCAGCAGGGCGGCGGCCAGCACCTGCTGGCGCAGTTGGCGGAGGCGCATCCACCGGCTTTCACTGCGAGGGTGCAGGAAATCCTCGCCTCGCTGCTGCCAAAAGGACCGCCGCATCGCGACACGGTGGCGGATCTTCTGGCCATGAGCGAACGCACCTTGCAGCGCCGCCTGGCGGAAGAAGGCACCAGTTTTTCCACCGTGGTAGACGATACCAGGCGTGCCCTGGCGCGGCAGTCGCTCGAAGCTGGCGACCTGTCGTTGAAGATGCTCAGCTTCCAACTGGGCTTTTCCGAGCCAAGCGCGTTTTACCGTGCATGCAAGCGCTGGTTCGGCATGACGCCTTCCGACCTGGCAAATCATGGAGAAAAACATGGCATGGTATAGACCCGAACACCCGGCGCAATTGTTTGGCCAGCTGCTGGTCAAGCACAAGCTGGTCACCGAAGAACAGCTGCAAAGCGCGATCGAGCACCAGCGCCAGACGGGCCAGCGCCTGGGCGAGATTCTCGCCGAGTGGAACCTGGTCACGCACCAGCATGTGCAGGACATCCTGCGCAAGCAGCGCCGCGTGCGCACGGCGGCGGCTCTGCTGGGTGCGATCTTCGCGCCGCTGGAAGCCTACGCGGCCGAAGCTGTGGCGGCGGCGCCGGCTGCCATCAGCGCGCCTGCGGCGATCTTCCCGCGCGAAGGCTCGCTCGCCGCGCTGACCGAGCATGAACTCGATGCAGTGTCGGCGCAGGGCCTGGAGGACGACCTGGTGCGCCAGGTGCGCGATCAGCTGAAGAAAAACGGCGTCGAAGTAAGCGGCGACCTGGCAAAGCTGGTCAACCCGGTGCTGGGCGTGCTCGATGCGGACGTCAGCGTGCACAACGTGGTGTACGCCGCAAACCGCGCGACTTCCACCATCAACCCGGACGGCTCGCTGTCGCTGAACCTGCCCACCACCATCGGCGAAATCAACTTCAACAACATTCGGGTGCATGGATCGGCGCCGGGCGGGCCGTCGTTCGGCAGCATCTCCATGCGCGGCATCGACCTGACCGGCACGGTCATCACCCTGGCGCTCAAGAAATGAAGCGCGCCGCCCGCTTCTTGCTGCTGGCGCCCTCGCTGGCTTGCACCGTCGCCATGGCAGCGCCCCAGTCACCCGACATTGCATCGCTGGAAGGCGGCTTGGTGCACGTCGTGGAAACGCCCAGCACCGGCCTTCCCGGCAAAGCATTCACTGCCTGGACGCTGGTTGCGGCCTCCGTACCGCGCCTGTGCGCCATGGTGCAGGACTACCCGTCCTACTCCTCCTATATGCCGAACACCAAGAGCGCCCTGCCCGTCGGCGCGGGCGATGGCTATGTGCTGGTCGACATGACCCTCGACCTGCCGCTGGGACAGGAAAAGAAATACCGCTTGCGGCTGGAGCCGCAGCAGCCCGCCGCTTCACAGTGCCGCTTGAACTGGCGCCTGGTGCCAACGGGATTGGCTGCGGGCGACACAATCGCCGACACCACGGGCTACTGGCAATTTACTTCGGCGCCCGGCGACGGCGGCAAGACACTGGTTGAATACCACGTCTACGCCGATCCAGGCCCGGTACCGTATGGTTTCGGCTGGATAGTTGACATGATGAGCAAGCGCAGCCTTCCGCGCACGCTGGAAGCCTTACGCGCGCAGGCAGGAAAATAAGCTAATCAGTACAGTGATAGACACTGCGCATCTTGTTGCGCTGGTCTGACGTCAGGCGCGCGCTCGTGGCATTGTAGATAAAGTTTTCTTCCTCGCGCAGCAACAGGAAACTGCCGTCGGCTTGTTCGGTCCACACCAGGTAGGCGCAGTAGGTGTCGGCATTGGCAGTGCGGCCGCTGAAATCCACTGCGGCGTAGGTGCCCGGCGTGCCGCTTTGCGAGCTGCGGTAAATCGTTACCTTTCTCAGCTCGCGCTGCTGCATCGCGCCGGCGCGCGCCATGCTGTCGGCGCTGGCATCGCGCCATTGCTCGAACGTCCACTGCTTTTGCAGGCCCGGCCCCATGCGCTCCCATGCCTGGCGATAGCGCGCCGCATCCTTGTCGGCAAAGTAGGCCTTGCTCAATTCCTCGACGCGCGCCTTTTGCGTACTGGTCGGCTGCCAGGATGGCGCCGCATTGGCCGGCCTGGACGGAGCGAGCGATTGCTGCAGCGCTGTGTTCATGCGGCGAAATTCTTCCAGCATATCGTCGCAAGCTTGCTGCTTCGCCTTGCACAGCGCGTTCATCCTGATTGAAGGCTGGCCATTTTCGATGACCACCGTGCGCCGGACTGCGGCGGGATGGGCCGGGTGGCCGGGCTGGGTGAACGACCAGAGCGTGTGATTGGCCTTGTCGTCTGCAATGGTCCAGCCGCTTTCCACCGAAAACGTCACTTCGCCGCGCGCCTTCAGCGACGCCAGCGCCGCCTCGGCGGAAGGGTAGTCAATGCTGCCGCTTGCAGCGGCTGCGAGTAACAGAAAATTAATCATTGTTGAAATATAGACTATGGAACAATCGTGGGTCAAATATGCTAGCATCCGTGGTCATACCACCAAGCCACTTGTCGATATGCCATCCGTCCAACGCCTGTCCGACGTCGTCGCCACCGAACTTGAAAACCGTATCCTTGAGGGCTCGCTGAAAGCGGGCGACCGCCTGCCGTCCGAGCGCGAGCTCGCGGTGGAGCTGGGCGTGTCGCGCCCTTCGCTGCGCGGCGCCTTGCAGTCGCTGGTGGCCAAGGGGCTGCTGATCACGCGCCATGGCGGCGGCACCTTCGTCACCGAGTCGATGCAAGCGGCGTTCACCGATCCCTGGCAGCAGATGCTGAAGGACCATCCCGACATCCATGGCGATATGCTGGAGTTCCGCCATATGCTGGAAGGCCAGGCGGCGCAACTGGCGGCCGAGCGCGGGACCGAGGAAGACTTCGAACGTATCCGCCAGTGTCATGAAGCGCTGGAACGCGCCTTTGCCGCGCAGGACCTGGAGCAGTGCATCAAGACCGATGTGGATTTTCACCAGGCGATTGCAGAGGCTTCGCACAATGTGATGATCGGGCATTTGAGTTCGAGCCTGCATAAGGTGATGGAGGGGCATGTGCAGGGGAACCTGGAGTACCTCAACGCGCGGCCTGAGTTGTGGATGCAGTTGCAGGTTCAGCATCGGGCAATCTGGGATGCTGTGCGCGAGCGCAGGATGGAGGTGGCGCGGCGTGCGGCCAATCAGCACCTGGAGTTTGTGCAGATGACGATGCGGGAGAATTTGAAGAATGAAGAGCGGAGGTCGTCGGCTGTGCGACGGCTTGAAAACCGGTAAAGCGATGTCTGACCCGCAGGGCCAGACACCAGCCAGCGGCAGCCGCGTATCGGTGCCGGACCCTGCGGGTCAGGCACCGGGGTACCGGTTTACCGGGTTTTGCCAAACGGATCGCCGGCCCGCCAAGCCGGCATCTTCGGCGCATCGGCCACAATCCGCCCCAGGTTCAAGGTGAACTGCGCCATCTGCGTCATCCCCGCCATCGACCAGCTCGGGTCATATTCATCGCTCACCTGGTGATACTTCTTGCGATAAGAAGCGCGCATCTGCTCCGCCTTCTCCTTATCACCCAGGTAATCGCCACCCGAAGTAATCGAGAACGCCGGCACGCCTGCCTTCGCAAACGAGAAATGGTCCGAACGGAAGTAACCGCCCGACAGGTCCGGCTTCTCCGCCGCGATCACCATCTTCATGCCCTTGGCCGCAGCTTCGGCCATCTTGCCCAGCTCAGTGCGTTCGCTGCCTGCGGTGCCGATATCGCGTGTCGTACCGATCCAGTTCAGCGAATCGAGGTTCAGGTTCGCGGCGGTTTTCGCCAGCGGCCACAAGGGCGCCTCCGCATATGCCGCGCTACCCAGCAAGCCCTGCTCTTCCGCCGCCACCCACAGGAACATCTGGCTGCGCCTGGCCGGCGACTTCACTGCCTCCTGCGCCATTGCCAGCAAGGCGGCGCTGCCGGAAGCATTATCGACCGCCCCGTTGAAGATCGTGTCCGCACCGGTACCCTGCTTGCCCAGGTGGTCCCAGTGCGCCGAATAGATAACCACTTCATCCTTCAGCTTAGGATCGGTGCCCGGCACCACGCCCGCTACATTGAATTGTTCGACGTTGCGAACGGCCGCCTTCATCTCGCCCGTCAGCTTCGCCTTCAACGCCACCGGCTGGAAGTCCTTGCGTTCAGCCGCAGCGCGCAGCTGGTCGAGGTCCAGGCCGGAAGCCTTGAACAGGGCCACCGCGGTGTCATTGGTCAGCCAGCCCTGAAGCTCAGTGCCCGGCGTGCCTTGCGCCAGCTGGAAGCGCTCCACGCCGTCCCAGCTGTTCTGCACCACGCTGTAGCCGTAGGAAGCGGAAGCATCGGTGTGGATCAGCAGCGCGCCAACTGCGCCGCGGCGCTTGGCTTCTTCGAACTTGTAAGTCCAGCGCCCATAGTAAGTCAGGGCCTTGCCGCCGAAGCGGTTCGGCGCTTCCGCTGTCGGCATTGGGTCGTTGACCATCATGACGATGACCTTGCCCTTCACATCCTGGCCCTTGTAATCGTCCCAGCCCTCTTCCGGCGCGTTGATGCCGTAGCCCACGAAAACCAGGTCGGCATTGAAGGTGTGCGACGCTTGCGCATCGCCCGGTGCATATACCCAGTCCTTGCCGAAGCTGGCCGGCAGCGCCGCGCCGTTCACTTCCATGCGCAGGCTTGAAGCCGCGGCATCGGTCTTGACGCCTGCAATCTTCACCAGCTGGCGATAGCTGTTGCCATTGGCCGGCTTCAGGCCCGCGGCCAGTGCCTGGTTTTCCAGGTAGGAGACGGTCAGATCGCCGCCGCGCTGCCCAGTACCACGGCCTTCCAGCAAGTCGCTGGAAAGGAAAGCCAGGTGGGCGCGCAGCGGTGCTTCCTGCACGATAGGCTGCACTGCCTTGCCGGCCTTGACGCCCGCTGCATAAGCGGGAGCCAGCGCCAGCGCCACGGAGACTGCAAGAATGATTTTTTTCATTTGATCGTCGTGTATTGGTCGAAGGTGGCGGCGCCATGGCCGCGCGGGGCATTCTAGCGGATTTACCGGATACGCCAAGCTGCACCGCAGCATGCGGGATGGTATCCTACGCCCCGTATGAAACAGCAACCCTACATCGGCCGCTTTGCGCCTTCCCCGACCGGACCGCTGCACCTGGGTTCCCTGGTGGCGGCAATGGCCAGCTACCTCGATGCCAAAGTCCATGGCGGCACCTGGCTGGTGCGCGTGGAAGACGTAGACCGCGACCGCAATGTGGCCGGCGCCTCCCAGCATATCCTGGCCTCGCTGCAGCGTTGCGGCATGCAGTGGGACGGCGAGGTGACGTGGCAGCTGCAACGTGAAAAGCTTTACGAAGAAGCGCTGCTGCAGCTCGGCCACAACATCTACCCCTGCGGCTGTTCGCGCAAGGAGATCGCCGATTCCCAGCTGCGCCTGGGCCAGTCCGGCCATCCGAACCTGGTTTATCCCGGCACCTGCCGCAATGGCCTGGCGCCCGGCCGCACTGCGCGAGCGCTGCGCCTGCGTACGCCGCAAGAACCGCACTGCATCATCCACTTCAACGACCGCTTTGCCGGCGAAGTAAGCCAGGACATCACGGCCGAAGTGGGCGACTTTGTGATCCGCCGCGCCGACGGCTTCTGGGCATACCAGCTTGCGGTAGTCGTCGACGATGGCGCGCAAGGCATCACCGACATCGTGCGCGGTGCCGACCTGCTCGACTCCACGCCGCGCCAGATCTTCCTGCAGCAGCTGCTTGGCTTGCCGCAGCCGCGCTACCTGCACGTTCCCGTGGTGCTCAATGCCGACGGCGAGAAACTGTCCAAGCAAACCGGTGCGCTAGCCTTTGATACCGGTGCTCCTGCCGAAGGCCTGCTCGGCAGCGCCCTGCTGCCCGCCGCACGCTTCCTCGGCATGGAGATACAAGCAGTTACCATCGACGAATTCTGGCGCGCGGCAATTCCGGCATGGGAAGCGGTACTGCGCGCCCACGGTGAGTCGCCGCACAGACCCTGATTTAAGCTGGCCGCACACTGCCTCCATCAAGCGAAAGGAGGTGTGCCATGCGGCTTTTGATTCTCTCGGCCTTGTGCGCGATCGCATTGCCGGCCGCCGCCCAAGACTCCCTGTACCGCTGCATCGACAGTGGGGGCGTGGTCATGCTGACCGACCGCCCATGCGAAACACTGGAAATGAGAGCGCGTCCGGTGATGGAAAAGGAACACTTCACGCTGCCGCCAAATGAGCAAAACCGCAGCCGCTGGGCCAGCAAGCCGCCTGTCAGCGTGCCACCTAAAGTCGATGTCGAGACGCTACGGCTGGCGCGTCAGGCGTTAGGCTTGCGCGACAAGGTCGCCAGCGCACGCTAGTCATCCTCCAGCGGCAGGAAGAGCATGCAGGCCGCCGCTGCACCATGCACGATGGGCAGGAACAGCAAGGTCACCTGTGCCGGCGCTTCCGGGTCACTGACGGAAAAATAAGTGATCGCCACCGCCATGACCATCGGCGCAAGTGGCAACATGGCCGCCGCAATATTTGCTGGATTCAGGCGGCGCACTGCTAGCATGTTCAAGAGTAACGCCACCAGATACAAGGATCGGTACACCCACTCCGATTGCGCGGTCGCGAAGTGCAGTTCCGCAAGCATCCCTTGCATGAGCAACCCGAGCAATAAGGTAAACAAAAGCGCGGGCAAAGCAGAGCGTTCCATGATCACTTTGGCCTCCTATCGTCACTGAAAGTAACAAAGCAGGTTCTGTGCCACGCTTCTGTGTCAAGGGGAATTCAATCGTGCGCTGCGGAAGTTGGTGATTTCTGTAAGGAATTTCGACACCTAGCGGTTAAATCGGATCGCCTTGTTGAGCCGCTCGATCAGCGCATCGGGGACTTGCCGCGAACACATGATGTGGCGGCTTTCCCCTTTCGGCATATGCGCCAGGCGCAGCAGGCGCAACTGGGAGGCCTGGGAAATCGCATTGGACATCAGGTAGCGCCCTTCTTCGTCCGAGACAAAGATCAGGTCCACGCTGCGGGCGCCAAGGGACTGCAGCATCTGCAAGGTAGTCCCTGTCGAGACCGCGACGGCAGGCTTGGCCTGCGCCAGCAGCGCATCGATCTCCGGCCCATAGGAATACTTGTCCTTGACCATGACACGCATACCAGGCCGCGCCAGCACTTCCGGCAGGGAGTCACGCTCTTCGACCGGCAGTCCGGAGCGCACCAGCACCATCCATCCATGGTCGCGGTAAATGGCATTGGTGAATTTAGCGAACGCAGCCCGGTCCGTTGTCTGGAACCAGCCAATGGCGCAGACGCTTCGGGCATTTTCGCGAATCGCCAGGAGTTGGCGATTAGTGGGCATTTCGCTCCAGTTCACCGAAATTCCGGCGCGGGCGAGCGCTTGCCGCGCTGGCGTGCCGGTCAGTCCTGCGATGGCGCCATCATCCTGCAGCGACACATAGGGCGGCCGCAAGTTATAAAAGACAGTAAGCGACTCACTCGCCTGGCACGTCAGTGCGGCCAGGCTGCAATACACGGCCAGCAGTCCGGGTAGCAGTCTCATAGCCGATCCATGGTAGCACGCGGGTTATAATAGCGGGCTTATCTTTTGGATAACCGGTTTTCAAGATGACGATGCACACCCAGACAGACCTACGCCCAGCCGTTGTTTTACTGCACAGTTCGCTCAGTTCCCGCAGCCAGTGGGCCACCCTGATGGCCGAGCAAGAGGCTAATTTCCGTTTCATCGCCATCGATTTGTTGGGATACGGCAAGTCCGCCTTTCCGACCGAAGCAGCTGCAGCCGGCTACACCCTGGCGCACGAAGCCGACGCCGTGGCCGCCGCCCTGGCCTCTCACCTGGACGCCGGCGAACCATTCCACCTGGTCGGCCACTCCTACGGCGGCGCCACCGCGCTGCGCCTGGCTCGCCTGATGCGCGAGCGTGTGCTGTCGCTGTCGGTGTTCGAACCGGTAGCCTTCCACCTGTTGCCCGCCAGCGATGCAGGCCGCCAGGAAATCGAAGCCGTGGTGGCGCGCATCAACGCCGCAGCCACCGCGGAAGACGCGACCCGCACCTTTATCGATTACTGGAACCGCGACGGCGCCTTCGACTCGCTGCCGGAAGTACAGCGCCACCGCTTCACCAGCGGCATCGCCAAAGTCAAACTGGACTTCGTGGCTCTGCTTGGCGAACCTGCCCGCCCTGCCGACATGGCGCAGCTGGACGTGCCGGCACTGGTCATGGCCGGCGCCAAAGGCCCTGCTTCCACCCGCCGCGTGGCCGACACCCTGGCCGCCGCGCTGCCGCAAGCGCAGTTCACGCTGACGGCCGGCGGCCATATGGCGCCGATCACGCACGCTGCTGCCGTCAATGAAGTGCTGCTTGGCTTCCTGGAAAACCAGCGCTTGCTCGCCTGACTTTATTGTTCGATAATGGCCGGATAACAATCCGCAAGGGGAGCGGCGCCATGAGTGATACACGCTATAACCAGCAGTTGGCAGTCGAGGTCGACAAGGGCATTGAATTGCTCGCGCAAATGGGCGCGGCCAACGCGTGGATTTATATGCAAAGCAACCAGGTGCCACGCAACGTGATCCTGCGCGTGCTGGCATATCCTGAGCAGCGCCGCCATCACAGCGACACTCCCTCACTGCATTAATTCCACCTCGCGCACGGCCTGCAGCACACGCAGTTTGGCGGCATCGGGCCGCTTGCCGCTGCGCCAGGCCACCATCGCCTCCCATTCCCAGTGAGGCAAATCGGTAATCTCCAGTTTCACCAGGTTGCCCAGCTTAAGCTGGCGTGCAGCCGCCATTTCCGGCATGAAGGTCAAGAAGCCATGTTCCTGCGCCAGCAGGATCGAAGCGCTTGACGGCTGGATCGCATGAATCGGGCTGTCGCTGCGGCGGTGTGCACGAATCATGCGGATCAACTCATCGCAATCCTCTCCCCAATATTGCGGCGCCAGGCGCGCATTGGCCACGTCGGCTAGTTGCAGCGGGCCTTTTTTCGTCAGCGGGTGGCCGCGCCGCACCACCGCTACGATAGGTGATACCGATAGACGCTCAAGGTGAATGCCGGCGATGGCGGGACACTTCAGCACCAGGCCCAGTTGCACGCGTCCCGTCAGCAGCTTCTCCATGATGACCGGCGAATGGTCGGTGCTGCAGCGGATTTCCAGCGGCGCGTCGGCCAGCTTGAGCAGGATGGGACCGAACATCAGCGCCGCCAGCGACGGCACGCAGGACAGCGTGATCTGCGGCAGCGCCGGCGCGCCTTGCACCGCCTGGCGTCCCGACTCCAGCGCGGCCAGCGCCTGCTGCGCCGCAGGCAAAAACGTCAGGCAAGCCGGTGTCGCCGTGGCGCCGCGCCGGTGCCGCGCAAACAGCTGCACGCCCAGTTGCTCCTCCAATGCCGCCACGCGCTGGCTCACCTGCGGCTGCGACCAGCGGCGCCGCGCCGCGGCCTGGCTGAAACTTCCGCACTCCACGATTTCCACCAGCAGGGCCAGGTCATCGAAGCTGAGAGACATAAGAAAATCCAATATAAAATATGATTAGATAGCGGCTTCTATTATGTCTCAGCCCTGCCTAAGATGTCTGCATTGCGTTAGGAGAAAGAGCATGGTGGGAGCACAAAGGGCAAGGCAGCTGGGCAAGCGGTTTCTGATGATCGATCACGTACTCGTGGTGGGCGGCTTCTATCTGGTGTTTCCCATCATCGGCCTGCATTTCGTCGGCCAGCTGGGCTGGGCCGCCGCAGCCGTCGGCCTGGCGCTCGGCGCCCGCCAGTTGGCGCAGCAAGGCCTTGCCCTGTTCGGCGGCTCACTGTCCGACCGTTATGGCACCAAGCCAATGATCGTTGGCGGCATGCTGCTTCGAGCCGCCGGCTTTGCGCTCATGGGCTTCGCCGCCAATCCAGCCTGGCTACTGGTTTCCTGCGTGATGTCGGGCCTTGGCGGCAGCCTGTTCGAACCGGCGCGCAGCGCACTGACGGTGAAGCTGACGCGCCCCGCCGAACGGCCGCATTTCTATTCGCTGCTGATGATGCAGGAAAGCGTATCCGCCGTAACCGGCGCCCTGATCGGCACCATGCTGCTTGGCGTGGACTTCCGCCTGGTGGGACTGGCCGGCTGCGCGATCTTTGTGCTGGCGGCCCTGGCCAATGCGCGGCTGATGCCGGCCTACCGCGTCGCCACGCCCGGCACCTCGGCCTTTGCAGCCATGCGCATCCCCTTGCACGACAAGGCCTACATGCAGCTGGCACTGACGCTGAGCGGCTACTACATCATGACGGTGCAGCTGATGATGCTGGTTCCGGTCACGCTGACCAGGCTATCAGGCACGCCGCGTACCGTAGCCTGGATGTATGCGATGGATGCACTCTTGGCACTCACCTTGCTTTACCCTTTGGCTCGGCTCGGGGAGCGTTACCTGTCACTGGAAACACGCCTGCTGGGCGGGATCGGCATTATGTGCTGCGCCGTGCTGGCCATGGCGACGGCAAACTCACTGGCGCTCATGTTCGCCTGCATCGCCGTGTTCTACACCGGGTCGCTCGTGGCGGAACCGGCGCGCGAATCGTTGGTATCGCGCTACGCACAGCCATCAGCCCGCGCCAGCTACATGGGACTCAGCAGGATCGGACTGGCGGTCGGCGGCCTGTCCGGTTACACCGCCGGTGGCTGGCTGCTTGACCTTAGCCGCAAACTGGACAGACCTTCGCTGCCCTGGCTCGTATTGGCAGCCATCGGCTTTCTCACGCTGACGTTATTGAAAGTCGGGGTCAGGTCGAGCAATCGGACACGGGCCCATCCGTTTACGGCCGGGCCCGTGTCCGATTGCTCGACCTGACCCCGACTTTCATGCGGAATGGCGGCGAAAAAAAAGCCCGCCATTTGCGGCGGGCTAAACACTTTGGTTGGGTAATTCATTGTAGAACGCAAAACGTTGAAACATTCTCACCAATCGTCACCTATGCCAAATTCGTTATAGCTGGGCTGAAAAAATGCATCGCACCTGTGCAGCTGCGCGGCATAAAATGCTGTGATGAAAACCTACCAAGCCGAATGCGTCCTGCCCCTCGCCGCTGAACTGGGCGAAGGCCCGCTCTACCTGCCTGCACAAGACCGCCTGCTGTTCGTTGACCTCAAGCGCTGCATCGTCCATGCCTGGGATGCCGCTAAACATGAGCATCGCAGCTGGCTGCTGCCCGACTATATATGCTGGCTGGTGCCACGCCGTGATGGCGATGGCTTCATGGCCGGCTTGCGCGACAGCGTGGTGCGCCTGTGGCTTGAGCCGGAGCTGCGCATCGAGCCGGTCAAGCACGTGGTGGACGGCGCCGCCGGCCAGCGCCTGAACGACGCCAAGGTCGATCCTTCCGGCCGCCTGTGGTTCGGCTCCATGCACAATACCGATTACCGGCAGACAGTCGGTAAACTGTTCCGGCTCGACGCAGACCTGCAGCTGCATGTCGCCGACGAGGGCTACCATATCTGCAATGGTCCAACCTTTGCGCCGGACGGCAGTGCGCTGTACCACTCGGACAGCTTCCTCGACGTGACCTACCGCTATCCGTTGGCGGCCGACGGTAGCCTCGGAAAGCGCGAAAAATGGCGCCGCTACGAAGGCGGTTCACCGGACGGCATGCAGGCAGACAGCGAAGGTTGCATCTGGGTGTCGACCTGGGGCGGCAAGCGCGTTTGCCGTTTCAGCCCTCAAGGCGAGTTGCTGGCCGAAGTGCCGCTGCCGACGTCGCATCCCGCATCTCTGGCCTTTGGCGGTGCCGACCTGCGCACCCTCTACATCACCACAGCGCGCGAAGGCTTGTCGGCGGAGCAGCTGGCGCAGGAGCCGCTGGCGGGCGCCGTATTCCGCGCCCGCATCGATGTTCCTGGCTTACCGGCAAACGCCTTCGGCTGATTAATACAGCTCTTTCGCCGCATTGCGCACAGCCTGCAACAGCAGGTTGGCGCCCGGCGACATCAGGTGGTCGGCCTTGGTAATGATGCCGAATGCATCCATGCGGAACGGCAGCTCCAGCGGCAGGATCGACAACACATTCAACTCTTCGTAATAACGCGCTACTTCCACCGGCATCACGTGCAGGGCGTCGGTCTTTTGCAGCAGGGCCGTGATCAGCAGCTGTGAAGTAGTATCCACCACGTCAACCGGCGGTTCCAAGCCCGCGCGGCGGAACATCATGTCGCAGCGGTGGCGCAGGATGCTGCCTTGCGGCGGCAGGATCCATGGGCGGTTGGCAATATCCTTCAGCTGCAGCTTTTCGCGCGACAGCAATGGGTGGCCGGTACGCACCACGGCACATGCCGGCTCCTCGGTCAATTCCTCATACACCAGGCCCGCCGTGCTTTCTTTCTCCAGGATGCGGCCGATCATGAAGTCCAGCGTGCCGCGCTGAAGAAGCTCCATCAGCACGTTGCTGGCCTCCACCTGAACGCCGATGCGCAGCAGCGGCGCTTCCTTCTTGACGCGTGTGATGGCGTTCGGCAGCAAGTTCATGGCCGGCGTCATGATGACGCCCACTTCCACCTGGCCGGAGAGGCCGGCTTTCAGCGTCACGATATCGTCGTGCGCCAGGGCCAGGCTGGTAAGGGCCATGCGCGCGTGGCGGATCATGGTTTCGCCGTACAGCGTAGGCTCCATGCCGCGCGGCAGGCGCTCGAACAGCTTCACGTCGAGCATGTCCTCCAGGTCCTTGAGCTGCTTGGAGGCCGCCGGCTGCGTCATATGCAATTCTTCCGCCGCACGGTGGATGTTGCGGTGTTCATCCAGCGCGATCATCAACAGCAGTTGACGGGTTTTTAACCGCGCCTTCAGGAACCAGTTGGGATTCGGGGTAGTCATGCGGGGCATGATACCACCGCCGTTATCGATCAATAAGTCGCGCTTCATTTGCAGCCCGCCGAAGGATTGGCGGCCGGGCCTTCCGCCGTTTGCGGGATGAAGGCGATGGTGCCGTCCTTGTTGTAGTGCAGTTCCTCCGCTGCCACGGAGCGACGGAATTCGCCGCCGGTCGGCAGCTTGTCGTTGTGGTAGAAGATGTAGGATTTGCCGTTAAAGTCAATGATCGCCTGGTGGATGGTTTTGACGACCTTGTTCATGTCCATGATCTTGCCGCGGAAAGTCCAGGGGCCAGTGGCACTCGGGCCGGTGGCGTACGCGGTCTCCTCAGGGAAGTTGCGCGAGTAGCTCAGGTAATAGGTCTTGTCGTGGCGGTGCAGGTAGGCGGCTTCGGTGAAGTTGTCGATGCCGACAGTGTGGATCGGGCCATCGAGTTCGACCATGTTCTGCTTCAGCTTGGCGTATTTCAGAACGCGGTTGCCCCAGTAAAGATAGGCTTGGCCGTCCTTATCGATGAAGACTGCGGGGTCGATGTCGTCCCACGGAATATCGCTTTCCTTGGTCATGTCATTGGTGACCAGGGCACTGCCACGCGCATCAACGAAGGGGCCAGTCGGTTTGTCCGACACCGCCACGCCAATTGCCTTGCCTGGCTTGCTGGCATCGTGTTCGACCGGAGCGTAGAAGTAGTACTTGCCATTGCGCTTGGTGACGTCGGCAGCCCAGGCGTCAGCCTTGGCCCATTTGAAGGTCTTCACGTTCAGCGGCGAGCCCTGGTCGGTCCAGTTCTTCATGTCGCAGGACGAAAGCACACGCCATTCGCGCATCACGTAGTCCTTGCCTTCCGGCGGCGCTTCGTCGTGGCCGACGTAGAGGTAGACGCGGTTGCCATCGACCAGGGCGGCCGGGTCGGCGGTGAAGATGTCTTTGACGATAGGGTTGCCGGCGTGCGCCAGCGTAGCCAGTGCGGCCAGGGCCGAAGCCACGGCTGATTTCAAGAACATGGAATCTCCTTTTAGTTTTTCTGTTTCCAGGCCAGCAGGCGTTGCAGGGCGCAGAACGCGAACAACAGCACGCCGATCACGATCTTGGTCCACCACGAGCTGAGCGTGCCGTCGAAGACGATCAGGGTCTGGATGGCGCCCAGCACCAGAACGCCGGTCAGCGCGCCCGCCACATAGCCATAGCCGCCCGTCAGCAGCGTTCCGCCGATCACCACGGCGGCGATGGCATCGAGCTCGGTACCTTGTGCGTGCTGGCCGTAGCCGGACAGCATGTAGAAGGCGAACAGCAGGCCTGCCAGCGCCGCGCAGCCGCCGCTGATAGCGTACACGGCGACCTTGGTGACGGCGACCGGAAGGCCCATCATCTGCGCCGATTGCTCGTTGCCGCCGACTGCGTAGACGGCACGGCCGAATGGGGTCAGGTGCGCGACGGCCATCGCTATCGCCAGCAAGACCAGCGCCACCAGCACGCCAGGCGAAACGAAACCGTCGAAGATGCCGATTTGCGCTTGCGAGATGGCGACGAAGGCCGGGTCTTCAATCGGGATCGAGTTCACGCTGATCAGGTAGCACAAGCCGCGCGCCAGGAACATGCCGCCCAGCGTGACGATGAACGGTTGCAGGCGGAAGAAGTGGATCAAGGCGCCCATGCCGGCGCCGAATACTGCTCCCATCAGCAGCACGGCAGCCATGACGGCGGCGGGCGGCCAGTGCGCTACATGCAGCAGCCAGGCCGCGACCATGGTGCTGAGCGCAAGCACGGAGCCCACCGACAGGTCGATGCCACCGGACAGGATGACGAAGCTCATGCCGATGGCAATCACCAGCAGGAAGGCATTGTCGATCAACAGGTTCAGCATCACTTGCAGCGACAGGAAGCCGGGATAGGCGATGCCGCCGGCCACCAGCAGCAGGAGCAGCAGGCCGACCGTGACGAGGGAGGTGAAGTACGGGGCGCGGGTCATGCCTTGCTCCTTTGCGACAGGCAGACCGCGAACACCACCAGCGACTTGACGACGAGGTTGACTTCCGGCGGCACACCGAGCGAATAAACGGTATAGGTGAGGGTCTGGATGATCAGGGCGCCGATCACGCTTCCGGCCAGGTTGAATTTGCCGCCCGCCAGCGAGGTGCCGCCCAGCGTGACGGCCAGGATGGCGTCCAGCTCGAGCAGCAAACCGGCGTTGTTGGCGTCTGCGCTCTTGATGTTGGAGCTGATGATCAGGCCCGCCAGTCCAGCGCATACTGCGCAGAAGGCGTAGCTTGCGAACACCAGCGCACCGGCGCGGATGCCGGCCAGCCTTGCTGCCACAGGGTTGATGCCAACCGCTTGCGTGAACAGGCCGAGGGCCGTCTTGCGCATGGCCAGCACCACTGCCGCCACGACGGCCAGGGCCACGTACAAGGCGACCGGCAGGCCAAGCAGGTAGCCGCTGCCAAGGACGAAGAAGTCATCGCGGTAGACGGTGATGATCTGGCCGTCGGTGACCAGCTGCGCCAGGCCGCGTCCCGCCACCATCAGCACCAGGGTGGCGACGATGGGTTGCAGGCCAAGGCTTGCCACCAGCAGGCCGTTCCAGACTCCGCACAGCAAGGCGGCTCCCAGTGCTGCGGCGAAGGCCAGCCACAGCGGCTGTTCAGCGGCGGCCATGGTGCAGGCGACGGCTGCCGCCAGCGCCACCACCGCACCCACCGAGATATCGATGCCGCGCATGGCGATAACGACGGTCATGCCGGTGGCCGCCAGCATGAGCGGCGCGGCGCGGTTCAGGATGTCGACCATGGCGCCATACAAGTGGCCGTCTTTCAACTCCAGGTGGAAGAAACCCGGCACCGCGAACAGATTAATCAGCAGCAGCACGATCAACGCACCGAGCGGCCGCGCAAGCGGATGTGCGAGCAGGAGCGCGCCAGGACGCAGCGCCGCAGCAGCCGCGGTGGCGGTGGACGGGGAGGTAGCGGAATGCGTCATGCCGACTCCCCTGCAATGGCGTGCAGCACGGTGGATTCGTCCAGGTCGCCGCGGTGGTATTCGCCGCAGGCGGCGCGGTCGCGCATGACGATCATGCGGTCGCTGCAACGCAAGACTTCCGGTAGCTCGGACGAGATAAACAGCAGCGACATACCGCGTTTGCACAGCGTAGTTACATAGTCCATGATTTCCTGCTTGGCACGCACGTCAATGCCGCGCGTTGGTTCGTCCAGGATCATCAAGCGCGGATCGGTCGCCAGCCAGCGCGCCAGTAGCACTTTCTGCTGGTTGCCGCCTGACAGAGTCCCGATCGGCGTCTCGATGCTGGCAGTGCGGATGCCGAGCGCCTTGACATATTCTTCCGCCAGTTCACGCTGGCGTTGCATAGGAATCGCCCGCAGCATGCCCTGGCGGGCCTGCAAGGCCAGCACCAGATTCTCTCGCACGGACAGCGACAACACCGCCCCTTCCAGCTTGCGGTCCTCCGAACAGAAACCAATGCCCGCCGCGATCGCCTGGCGGGGATTCGAGAAAGCGCCGGACGCCTTATCGCCAATCACGATATCGCCCTGGTCCGCGCGGTCAGCACCAAACAGCAGGCGCGCCAGTTCAGTGCGGCCAGCGCCCAGCAGGCCGGCCAGGCCAAGCACTTCGCCCGCCCGCACCTGCATATCCACCGGCTGCAGGACGCCCTTGCGTCCTATCCCACGCGTTTCCAGCACGACAGGCGATGGAGGCGCGGCGTCGTTGGCGGCCGCACGTGCCTCCTGCCCTGCGTCGACGGCCGAATCGTCCGATTCGTCCGCCGGCTTGCCAATCATCTTGTTCACCAGCGCCAAGCGCGAAAGGCCGGCAGCGACATACTCCCCTTCCCGCTCGCCATTCCTCATCACCGTGATACGGTCCGAAATGGCATAGGTCTGGTCCAGGAAGTGGGTCACGAAAAGGATCGCCATCCCCTGCTCGCGCAGGCGGCGCAGCACGCGGAACAGCAACTGCACCTCCGCCTCGTCGAGGCTGGAAGTCGGTTCATCCAGCACCAGCACGCGCGCCGAAATATTCAATGCCCGCGAGATCGCCACCATCTGCTGGATTGCCAGTGGATAGCGGGACAACGGCGCCGCCACATCGATATCGATTTCCAAGTCGCGCAGCAGAGCCGCGGCACGCGTCCGCATGGCAGCCCAATCCACCAGTCCCCACTTGCGCGGATAACGGCCGATGAAGATGTTTTCCGCCACCGACAGGTTCGGGCACAGGTTAACTTCCTGGTACACCGTGGAGATGCCGAGATCCTGCGCCTCCTGGGTGGAACCGGGCCGGATTTCCTGCCCCTCCATCACAATGCGCCCACGATCCGGCGCATGCACCCCGGTCAAAACCTTGATCAGTGTCGATTTTCCCGCGCCGTTCTGTCCCATCAGCGTATGCACTTCGCCGGGATAGAGCCGCAAGCCCGCCTCGCTGAGCGCCTTCACGCCAGGGAATTCCTTATGGATGCCGGACAGCTCCAGCACCGGCGCCACTGCCTTAGTCATTAGTATTTCCGGTTAGGGAGTTCTTTGGCCGCCACCTCCGCCGGGAACACGCGTTCCTCGGTCACGATGCGCGGCGCCACAGGCTTGCCGGCCACAACGTCCTGCGCAGCCTTCATCAGCTGCGGGCCAAGCAAGGGGCTGCATTCAACCGACACGTTCAGCTTCCCTGCGATCATGGCCTGGAAAGCGCCTTTCACGCCGTCGATGGAAACGATGATGATGTCCTTACCAGGTTTCAGGCCCGCTTCCTCGATGGCCTGGATGGCGCCGATCGCCATATCGTCATTGTGCGCATACAGCACGTTGATGTCCTTGCCGTGGGCTTTCAGGAAGGCCTCCATCACCTCTTTGCCCTTGGCACGGGTGAATTCGCCGGTCTGGGTGCGCAGCACCTTCAGCTTGGCGTTGCCCTTGATGGCTTCCTCGAAACCGGCCTTGCGGTCGAGCGCTGGGGCCGAGCCGACGGTGCCCTGCAATTCAACCACGTTCAGCACTGGCTTGTTCGACTTGGCTGCATAGTCGGCCAGCCAGCGGCCGGCGCGGCGGCCTTCCTCCACGAAGTCGGAGCCGATCAGGGTCACGTAGAGCGACTTGTCAGCCACGTTCACAGCGCGGTCGGTCAGGATCACAGGAATCTTTGCGGCCTTGGCTTCGCGCAGCACGGTCTCCCAGCCGGTTTCCACCACAGGCGAGAACGCAATCACGTCCACGCGCTGGGCGATGAAGGAGCGGATCGCCTTGACCTGGTTTTCCTGCTTTTGCTGCGCGTCGGCGAATTTGAGGGTGATGCCGGCCTGTTTGGCGGCGTCCTTGATGGAGGCGGTGTTGGCGCTGCGCCATTCGCTTTCTGCGCCCACCTGGGAGAAGCCCATCACCAGCGGCTTAGCCGCAAAGACGCTGCCCGATGCAGCCAAAGCAAGGGCGCATGCGCCGCCGAGAATAGTTCTGCGAGTGAAGGTCATGCCAGTCTCCAGTTTTATAGTAAGTCAATCTTAGGAGAATCCAACATGCCGATCTAATTCATTTTTTCACGCGATTGATATCAATTTCGTTATCTGAGCAGTCGCAAGCCATACAGGCCGCCCGCCATCGAGCCGGGATGTGCAGCGAATTTCACTTCCAGCTTGCCGTCACGCGCAGCGTCGGCCGGCACGGGCAGGTCAAGCGCATAGAACGCCTGGCCCTTGCGCTCAATCACCACCGTCTGAAGCAGGTGGCCGTTCAGCAGCACATCGAAGACGCGGCCGGCATCGCCCGATGCCAAGGTCAATTGCAACACGCGCCCCGCGCCCTCCCGGTCCTTGAGCTGGTAACTGAACCAACTGCTGGCGTGGCGCCAATGCCGGGTGCCATTCAGGCCGGCATCCGCCCCTTCGCCCTTGAAGAAGTGGTCCGACTCAGGTTGCTGCTCGCCCGGCGCGACCTGGTCGATGGTGCGTGCATCCAGCTCGATGCGAGCCGATTCCTCTGCCTTGGACTTCGCCCGCATCTCCGCCAAGCCAGCCGACGTGGTTTGCCGCCAGTAGATCATGTAGCGCGAATCGTGCAGGCGGAAGAATGGGATGAATCGCAGCGTTCCCGCGCCCTGCCCTTGCAGCAGCCCCGGAGCGGTGAAGGTCAGCGGCTGCCCGGGCACCGGCTTGAATTTCTCAAGGAAGTTCTTGCTGTCGCTGACAAAGACCGGCGCGGCCTCCTGCGGGCAGACCGGTCCTTGCGCGATATGTCCCATGCGGGAATCGTCGGCGATGAACTGGAGCTGCTCGCCTGGGAACGGCGAGGTTTTCGCCGCCAGCACGATGGGGCCGTGCAGCACGGCGTAGTAGTTCGATTTGTCGGGCATCTGTTCGAGCGACGTGCGCATCGGAAGGCGCACGTCGACCGTATCGCCTTTTCGCCATTGCCGTGACAGCTCGACATACCCGCCCGGCGCGGCCCGCACCGGCACGGTTTTGCCATTGACTCGCACGGTCAGCGCGCCGCGCGCCACCCAGCCTGGGTAGCGGATCTTGAGCACGAACTTGCCGCCGGCATCAATGGTCAGGCGCGTGCCGGCCTGGTCGGGGAAACGGTTCGACTGCGTCAGGACAATCCCCTTCTCACGCCATTCCAGCCGCGATGAGATGAACAGGTTGACCAGCAGTGCGTCGCCGTCATGGGCGTAGATGAATTCACCGTACTTGGCCTGGCTCTCGATTCCGGAGCCGACGCAGCACCACATTGCCTTGTCCACCTCCGAGTAGACGCGGTAGTGGTTCGGACGCATTGGGGTGAAGTAGACGAAGCCGCCGCTTTCCGGGCGCTGTGAAGAGAGGATGTGGTTATAAAGGGCGCGCTCGTAGTAGTCGCCGTAGGCCGCACTTGGGTCGCGCCGGTACAGCATCTCCGTGAGCTTGAGCATATTGTAGGTGTTGCAGGTCTCGGGGCCTTCCACCTCGCTGCTCATTGAAGAGAAGTCCTTGTCGTCGTGGAAGTGCTCTTTGACGCTGTTACCGCCAATTGCCACGGTGCGATGGTCATGGACGGTCTGCCAGAAGAAGCTGGCGGCCTTGTGCCATTGCTGTTCGCCGGTCAGTTCGGCGATGCGTTCGAAGCCGATTACTTTCGGGATTTGCGTGTTGGCGTGCAGGCCGGTGAGTTCGTCGCGTCCTGCTGTCAATGGCTGGAGGACGGCCTGGTGGGAGAAGCGTTTTGCCGCAGCCAGATAGCGCTGATCGCCGGTCAACTGATAAACATCGGCCAGCACCTCGTTCATGCCGCCATGTTCGGCGCGCAGCATGGATTGCATTTGCTCGTCGCTCAGGGCGCTGGTCATCGCGACGGTCCAATCGGCGAACTTGAGCAGCATTTGGCGGGCGTCTTCGTTGCCGGCGTAGCGCCAGGCGTCGCGCAGGCCGGCAGCGATCTTGTGCAGGTTGTACCATGGGACCCATTTGCCGTTGACCGAAAAATTGTCGGCATGGAGTTTTCCGCTGGCTATGTCGTTCCACGCATCTCGCCCGCCGGGGATGCCGCCAAGGTAGCCGTCCGGCGCCTGCGCTTTTTTCAGCTCCCGCACGAAGTAGTCGAGGCGTTCACGTACTGCGCTGTCGCCGGTTGCGGCCCACATCAGGGCCAGGGCGGAGAGGTAATGCCCGCCCATATGGCCATCGAGACCAGTGGATTCCCAGTTGCCGTAGGACGGTTTTGGTAACGGCAAGCCGGCCTCGCGGAGGAAAGGCGCGAGCAGGCGGTCGCCGTCCAAGGCGAGCAGGTAGCGAAGGTCGGTATCCTGTGCATCCAGGAAGGGGCTCGGCAGCAGGCGGACGTCCCGCAAGGGGAAAAGTTCCGCAGCGCGTGCAGCGCTCGGCGCAAAGGCGGCTCCGCCCGCGCAAAGCAACGCCAGCGCAGCCAATGTGCGCGCAGCGGCGGTCATTGCTGGACGCTCTGATAGCGCTCCAGGTCCGCCGTATCAACCACCGGCCAGCCCGCGCTGTCCCACTTGATATCCATGACCTTCAGCTTTTGCAGGTATTTGTCGGCAGTCTCGTAGGCATGCAGCACCATCACGTCCTTGCCGTCGAAGGAGTAGGCGCTGTTGTGGCCCAGCGCCTTCCATGCAGCATTGCCCTGCACGACCAGCGAGCCGCCGCCAAGCGCCATATCCTTGCCGGTCTTGTCGACAAACGGCCCGGTGGCCGAACGCGAACGTCCGACAACGACGTTGTAGGTACTCCGCTCCTTTTGGCAGCACAGTCCCCACGAAACGAACAGGTAATACCAGCCATTCTTGCGGAAGACAAACGGCGCCTCGATCTCCGCAGGTCCGCCACTTTCATCCCTGGTGAAGGCTGGACGTTCGCGAGCGGCGATGGTGCGCCAGACTTGCGGCTCCGCAGGGCGGGTCCACGTTTCATCCAGCTTCACCATCTTGATTCCCCCCCAGAACGAGCCGAACACCATCCACCCCGTCCCCGCCTCGTCTTCCACGACATTGGAATCGATCGCATTCCAGATATCGCGTCCCGGCACCGACTGCACGACAATGCCCTGGTCCTCCCACTTGTAATCAGGTGACCGCGGATCGAGGGTCTTGTTCACCGTCACGCCAATGGCCGAGGTATTCTTGCCGAAAGCGGAAACGGAGTAATACAGCAGGAATTTGCCATTGTGACGCTGGATATCGGGGGCCCACACGTGGTCGTCGAAGCCCGGCGCGGCCTTGGCCGCAGCAGCTGGCTGTCCTGGAAAGATCCGGCCTTCCGGCCGCCAGTTCACCATATCCTTCGAGCTGTAGAAGGTAATGCCCGGCCCGGTCGAATACAGGTAATAAGTATCGCCCTGCTTCGCCATCACCGGATCATGCACACTCACCTGGCTGGCCATCGCCGCCTGTGCCAGCAGCATGCCGGCGCCCAATATCCATTTGATCATCATCTTAATTTCCCGTACGCGCGCCCCACAAGGAAACGCCGGCATTCGACTGCACCGTGAAGGTCACCACGAAGGCGCTGGCATTGGTATTCCACTGCCGTGACAATACGCCATTGTAGGTCGTCCCATCGGACAGCGCGATGCTTACCTTGTTGCTGCCCTGGTGGGTCCAGGTGCCGGAAAGCGCACCACTGACAGCGCCGCCCGCTGCCAGGGTAACGGCCTGCGATTGCTTGATCGTCGCCGAAATATCCTTGCCGTGGTTGATTACCTTGTAGGCGCCCGCAGCATCGGCTGCCGTCACATCCGCCGACAGCGTCGTGGCGTTCTTCGACAGCGGTACATATCGGAACGGCGCTACAACCAGCCAGCCATCGCCATTGACGAACATTTCATGCACGCGCACCTCATGCGCCTCCCCCTGCCCCGGGAAGCGGGTGTGGAAGATCAGGAAATACTTGCCCAGCGCAGCATCGTAATAGGCCGAGTTGTGGCCTGGCGAAACGTAGCCCAGCGCCGTCCCGCTTTCGCCCGTGGCCAGCGCATACTGGTGGTTGCCCATCAGCTTCTGGCCATACGGTGCAATGCTGGCGTCATCAAACAAAGGCAATGCCGGATTGGCTTTCACGTTCGCCATATCGGCGCCGGACGCGTCAAGATACGGACCATCCGGATTGAGCGAACGCGCGATACGGATGTTATAGCCGCCGTTTGCATCCAACCCGCCGAAGGAGACGAACAAGTAGTAGTACTTGCTGTCAGGGCTGTAAAGGATGTAAGCGCCTTCGATGCGGGCGTGATTGCCGCCCATCAGATGCTTGCCATATCCCTGGCCCGGCTTCTGCAAGCCGGTCGCAGGGTCGATCTCCATGATGAAGATGCCGCCCGAGTAGGAGCCATAGACCATCCACAGCTTGCCGCTGTTGTCGCGGAAAACGTTCGGGTCCACCACGTTCGGATGTTTGGTCGCATCGTAGATGGCGCCATCCGGGCTAACCTCGCCCCACATGCCGGACTTCAGCAGCAGCTGCTTGTTCACGTACGGCCCATCCACCTTGTCGGCCACCGCCACGCCGAGCGCGGAACGTGGGGAGTCGCCCTTGCAGGCGCAGTAGTACATGTAGAACTTGCCGTCATCCAGCTTGGCTACGTCCGGCGCCCACAACGTATCCGCCTGGGCCCAGGTCAGCGCTTCCGACAGGGCCACGGTGACGTTGTTGAACAGCGGATTGCTGGCGTTGACGCCGTCCGCGATCTTGGTCCAGTTCATCCAGTCGGTCGTTTTCGCCGCCGCCAGGTGCGAGCCGAATACATAGTAGGTATCGGCAGATTTGATCACCGACGGGTCATGCACCGACACATTGGTGAAGGCGACCGTGGTGGTGGGCGGAACGACCGGCGGGGTCACCGGCGGCGTTACCGGCGGGGTAACCACCGGCACCGTCGAATTTGACGAACCACCGCCACCGCCGCCGCAACCGCCGATGGTTGCGAGCACGGCGCCGGCCGCCGCCGTACGCAATAGCGTGCGGCGCTGCACGGAAAAATTATCCATCTCAGCCTCCCACGGCAACAACCACGACCGACTTGGCAGGCATCTTCACTGTCAGCTTGCCGCCGCTGGACTGCACGGCGATTGGCGCAGGCTTCACCGCATCCGGCTTGGCAAAGGTGTTATGCGCATCCATCGCACCAGCGGTCAGTACACGTGCGGTGGCCTTGCCTTCGCCGACGCCCGCAATGTTCACTTCTTCCGCCTCGCTCGGGTTAGTGTTGACCAGGGCGACGTAGACTTTGCCATCCTTGCCGCGCGCAGCCGAAGCGCTCACCTGCGGAATGCTCTTGCCGCCGGAGCTGTAATCGCGGTTGCCTTCCAGCGACAGCGGCAGCGTGGTCGCGCCCTGGAACGGCACATACATCTCGTAGGCGTGATAGGTTGGCGTCAGCAGCATCTTCTCTTTATCGGTCAGCACCATGGCCTGCAGGACGTTGACCATCTGCGCGATATTGGTCATGCGAACGCGGTCGGCATGGGCATGGAAGATATTGAAGTTCAGCGCCGCTACGACAGCATCGCGCAGGGTGTTCTGCTGGTAGAGGAAGCCGGCATTGGTGCCCTTCTCCACGTCGTACCATGTGCCCCATTCGTCGACATAGAAGCCCAGCTTCTTCTCCGGATCGTTCTTATCCAGCACCGCTACGTTATTGCGGATATGGTCTTCCATGCGCATGGTGGCCTGCAGGGTCGAGAACCATTCGTTGTCCGGGAAGCCGGTTGCGGCGCCCTTCACTTCCCATTTGCCGGTCGGGATGGTGTAGTAGTGGAAGCTGATGCCGTCCGTCATATGCTTGGCCGACTTGCTCAATTCCTCGGTCCAGCTGACGTCGTTGTCGTTGCCGCCGCTGGCGACAAACTTCGGACGCCCTGCCGCTGGCGTCTTGAGGAAGGTGGCGCTCTGGCGGTACAGGTTCGAATAGTATTCCGGCTTCATATTGCCGCCGCAGCCCCAGGCTTCATTACCGACGGCGAAGTAGGCCACTTTGAATGGCTTTTCGCGGCCATTTTTACGGCGCAGCTCCGGCAAGGTGGACTTGTTATCGGAGGTCATGTACTCCAACCATTCCGCCATTTCCTGCGGGGAGCCGGTACCCAGGTTGCCGTTCACGTAGGCGTCCGCGCCCAGTTGCTCGACCAGGTCGAAGAATTCATGGGTGCCGACAGCGTTGTCCTCGTCCACGCCGCCCCACATGGTATTGATCTTGACTGGACGCTTGTTGCGCGGACCGATACCTTCGCGCCAGTGGTATTCATCGGCGAAGCAGCCGCCTGGCCAGCGTACCAGCGGAACGTGCAGGTTCTTCAGTGCGCCGATCACGTCGTTGCGCCAGCCGCGCGTATTCGGGATCTTCGATTTCGGGCCGACCCACATGCCGCCGTATATGCCGGTGCCAAGGTGTTCGGCAAACTGGCCGTAAACATCCTTATTGATCACCGGGCCAGGTTTGGCGGCATCGATCTTCACGGTGGTGGCGGCTTGCGCCAGGCCGGCGCCGAACAGCGCCAGTGCAATCATCGTCTTCTTCATAGCGTCTCCTTGATTATTGTCTGAATACTGCCACGAAGCCGCCGTGTGGCAGCATCGTGATTTTCTGCTTGCCGGCGGTAGTTTCCCGCTGGCTGAATTCGCGCTCGCCTGCACCGTCGGTTACCAGCGTGCCGGCGCCCAGCTCCACCGCAACTTCCTGCGCGCTGTCCTGCGCGTTGAAACCGGCCACATACCAGGTGTCGCCCGCGCGCCGCGCCAGTACTACGTAGCGGGCTGGAACGCCGTCAACAAAGCGCACGTCGTCCCAACTGCGAGGGAGTTCGCGCAGCAAGTCCTGCACATAAGCCGGCGCGGTCGCCATGCCTTCCGGAATTTCCGCAAAGTGCTGGATACCGGAGGTGAACAGCACAGCCTCCGCCAGTTCGAAGCCATTGCGCGTGGCGCGCTTGATCTTGGGGATATCGGCGAATGCCATCGGGGTGAAGTCCATTGGATCGAACAGGTTACGGGCGAACGGCAGCATCGCGGCATGTGCGGGAACCTTGTCCTGCCATCCTTGTTCGAACGTCGAAAACTCGAAGCCACGCACTGCTTCCGCTGTCATCAGGTTCGGGTAGGTGCGGCTCCAGCCGCGCGGCAGCGTGGCGCCGTGGAAGTTGACCAGGAGGCCAGCCTCCGCCGCATCCTTCAGGATATCGATGTAGTAAGCGATGAAGGACTGGCCGTCGCCGCCGAAGAAATCGACCTTCACGCCTTTCACGCCCATCTCGCGCAGGCGCGCAAACTCGGCGCGGCGCGCATCGCGCGTCAGCAGCTTGCTCTTGGGCGAATACTCGGTCTTGTTCCAGCTGCCCGATGAGTTGTACCAGGCGAGCAGGCCGATGCCCTTGCCCGCCGCGTACTGCGCCAGCTCGTGCATGCGTTCGTAGCCGATCTTGCGGTCCCAGTCGGCATCGACCAGGGTGTAGTCCCAATGCATCTGCACCGCGTAGTCGATGAACTTCTTCTGCACATCGAACACGGTGGCGTCGTCTTTCAGGATCGCCCAGCTCCACGAAGCGTGGCCGGGCTTGGCCAACGCCGTGTCGAACGGGATAGCCGGTGCGGCAAGGTCGGTGCCCAACGTCGACTGCACCACGGTGGACAACGGGCCAAGAGCCAGCACGCGCCATGGCGACTGTGCACCACTGCCCATCAGGGCGCCGCCGGGGAAAACTTCCGGCGCGGACGGCCCGCCGATGCGGTACTCGCCGCCTGCCGATTGCGCCTGCAGGCGCGACGCATGCCAGCTGCCGTCCATGCCCGCCTCGGTCAGCGCCACCCAGTTATCGCCGTTGCGGAACAGCGCCGGGAACACCCAGCCGCTTGGCAAAGGCGATGGCGTACCGACCGCGATATCGGCCTGGTAATACTCTTCGTACGACGGATTGGTGTTGGCCCAGCCGGTCTGCGCTACCGACATCGGCTGCAGCCAGGCGCGTGCGGCGGTTGGGAAGGCAAAGCTGGTGGCTTCGCTGAGCACCTTGCCGCCGGCAGTCTCATAGCGGAAAGCCACGCCGTCGTTGGAGACGCGGAAGACGATATCCAGCTTGCGGCCTTGCTTGTCGCGCAAGGCGAAGCGGCGTTCGTTTGCTTCGTAATGGATGCGACTGCGCTTGCCGGTGGCCAGCGTGTAGTCGTCCACCACGCGCTGCACTGCGCCTGCCGATAACAGGCGCAGGCCGCGCGTCAGGTCGGCGGATTGCAGGCGCAGGCCCAGGCGCGATGGCAGCAAGACTTCCTGCCCTGCACGCGAAACGGCATATGTCGGTTCGCCGCGGGGCGAAAGTTCAAACTGGACCTTGACCTGCAGGTCCGGGCTGGTGAGGTCATGCGCGAAAGCGCAAGCTTGGGCGGCCACCAGCAGCGCCGAAAGAAAGGCGAGCTTGATCATGGCGGCCCTCGCTCAGACCCAGCCAGCGTCGACGATGAAATCCTGCGCGGTGCACATGGCGCTGTCGTCTGCGCCCAGGAACAGGCACATGGCGGCGATATGCTCCGGCAGCAGCTTGCCCGGCAGGCACTGGTTGCGGGCGATCTCCTCTTCCGCCGCCTGGTCGACCCACAGGTCTACCTGGCGCTGCGTCATGACCCAGCCCGGCGTCACGGTGTTCACCCGAACGTTGTGCTTGCCCAGGTCGCGCGCCATGCCGCGCGTCAGGCCGTGCGATGCGGATTTGGCGGTCGCATAGACCGGGTACCCGCCGCCCTTGGCGTGCCAGGAGATCGAGCTGATATTGATGATCGAGCCGCCGCCCTTGGCCTTCATGCCCGGCAGGACTGCCTGGCAGGTGAAGAACAATGGGCGCTGGTTGATGGCGATACGCTGGTCCCAGTATTCGGGCGTCACGTCTTCGATGGTGTGGCGCTGGTCGTTGGCGGCATTGTTGACCAGCACGTCGAAGTCGCCGATTTCCGCCGCGAGCTCCTTCATCGTGCCCTGCAAGGCGGGGATATCGGTGATGTCGCAGGAGCGGAACAGCGGCCGCGCCGCACCGCTCGCGGCGACAGCGTCGCACAGTGCTTCGCTGGCTTCCTTGGCGATGTCGACAAAGGCCACCAGCGCGCCTTGGCTGGCGAAACCTTCAACGATGCTGGCGCCGATGCCGGTGCCGCCTCCGGTCACGAATACCCGCTTGCCTTTCAGGCTTGGGTAGTTGGCCGTAATTGTCATGCTGTCTCCGTAGTTTTTTTCTTTTAGTGCTGGCCGAGGATGCCGTCGCGGCGGCGCCAGGTATTGCTTGGGTTCTCGTCGCGCAGAACCGGAGGCAGCAGCGTGGCAGGCAAGTCCTGGTAGCAGACCGCGCGCAGGAAGCGGTAGATCGCTGCGGTGCCGACGGAAGTGCTGCGGCCATCCGAGGTGGACGGGAACGGGCCGCCGTGCACCATGGCGCTGGTCACTTCCACGCCGGTCGGGAAACCATTGGCCAGGATACGGCCTGCCTTGCGCTCCAGTACCGGCAGCAGCTTGCGCGCTGCTTCGGTGTCGCCATCCGCCATTTGCAGGGTCGCGGTCAGCTGGCCTTCCAGGTGCTCCGCCACTGCGATCATCTCGTCGATATCGCGGCAGGCAATCACCAGCGAGGCCGGACCGAACACCTCATCCGACAGCGCGTGCTGCGACAGGAAGGCTTGCGCGGTGGTCCGGAACAGCGCAGCGCCGCCCTTGCAACCGCTGTGCACCGTGGCAATCACAGTTTCGACTGCCGTGTTGCCGGCCAATGCTTGCACGCCGCGCTGGTAGCTGCCTGCGATGCCGGCGCTCAGCATGGTGCCCGGCGCGACGCCGCCCAGCGCTTGTGCTGCGCTTTGGCAGAAACGTTCCAGGCCGGAGCCTTCAATGCCCAGCACCAGGCCGGGATTGGTGCAGAACTGGCCAACGCCCATCGTCAACGAGGCTGCGAAACCGGCAGCGATGCTGTCTGGACGGCCAGCCAGCGCTTCCGGCAAGAGGAACACAGGATTGATGCTGCTCATTTCCGCATACACTGGAATTGGCTGCTTGCGCGCTGCGGCAGTGGCCATCAGGGCGGTGCCGCCACTGCGGGAACCGGTAAAGCCGACCGCCTGGATCGCGGGATGCGCGACCAGCGACTGGCCGATATGGCTGCCGCTTCCGGTCAGCAGGGCGAACACGCCCGCCGGCAAGCCGCATTGCGCAACGGCTGCCACGACGGCGCGCGCCACCAGCTCGGAAGTGCCTGGGTGCGCGGAGTGCGCCTTGACGACCACCGGACAGCCAGCGGCCAGCGCAGAAGCGGTATCGCCGCCAGCTACCGAGAACGCCAGCGGGAAATTGGAAGCGCCGAACACAGCGACCGCGCCAACGCCGATCAGGCGTAAGCGCAGGTCCGAGCGCGGCGGTGTGCGGGTCGGCTGCGCCACGTCGATGCGGGGATCGCACCACGAGCCATCACGCAGCAAAGTCGCGAACATCTTGAGCTGGTTGCAGGTGCGGGCACGCTCACCTTCCAGGCGGGCTTGCGGCAGGCCGGTTTCGGCCATAGCGCGCTCGACCAGTTCGGTGCCGAGGTCCATGATATTGCGGGCAATCGCATCCAGCAGTTCCGCACGGGCGGCATCGCTGGTGGCGCGGAAGGTATCGAATGCGGCGCCCGCCAGCTGGCAGGCGTCATTCACCTGCTCGACGCTGACCGCGTTGAATTCTTCGCCGAATTGCTGCTCGGTGCCCGGGTTGAAGGCGCGCACTGCGGCGCCCTCCCCGCGCACGGCAACGCCGCCAATGAGTGCTTCGCCGGTAATAGTCATAATTGGTTCACTTTCTGGTAACGGGATTCCTGCACGCGCAGCGGGTTGCGCAGCGCAGGGCCAAAGGCTGGCGCCTCGACTTCGAAGGTTTCACCCGGCTGCACGGATACGCCGTCCGCGAAACTCAGGGTGGCGGTGCCGAAGAAGTGGATATGGACGTCGCCCGGGCGGCAGAACAGGCCATATTTGAAGTGGTGGTATTCCAGGTTGGCGATGGTGTGCGACATATTCTGCTCGCCGCTGACAAAGGCTTTCTGCCAGCGCACTGCACCGTCCTTGCCGATGATGCGCGAGGCGCCGTCGATATGCTGCGGCAGTTCGCCGACGCGCAGCGCCGGGCCCAGGCCGCAGTTGCGCAGCTTGGAGTGGGCGAGGTAAAGGTAGTTCTGGCGTTCGGTCACGTGGTCGGAGAACTCATTGCCGATCGCGTAGCCGAGGCGGTAAGGCTGGCCGTCTTCGCCGATCACGTACAGGCCGGCGATTTCCGGCTCTTCGCCGCCATCCAGCGAGAACTCCGGCATGGTGAGCGCCTGCCCGGTGGCGGCCACGATCGAGCCATCGCCCTTGTAGAACCATTCCGGCTGCACGCCGCGCTGGCCCTCGGCCGGCTTGCCGCCTTCCACGCCGAGGCGGAACATCTTCATCGAATCGCTGAGCGACTCGACGTCGCCGCCGATCTTGCGGTGCATGGCGTCACGCGCATCGGCGCTGCCCAGGTGGGTCAGGCCGGTGCCGGTCACGTAGCAGTGGGCCGGGTCGGCGTGGTCCAGCGGCGGCAGAATGCGGCCGGCCTTGGCTACAGCCTCATAGCTTTCAGTCGTGGAACCGATTGCCGCTTGCGCCACTTCGGCCAGCCCCTTGAGCCGGACGATAGCGCGCTGCGCCAGTTCATAAGTGGTGGTCACGCCGTCCAGCACACGCAGGACGTCGCCATCCAGCGCTGCGACGCGGCGCGCGCCGCCTTCGGTAGTGAATTGTACGAGCAGCATAATTTCTCCTTAGTGCGAATGGCGTGGCACAGCGGAACCGCGGCAGCCAACCAGGAAACCGAAGTCGCAGCCTTCGTCGGCCTGCAACACGTGGTCGATATACAGCTGCTGGTAGCCGGACTTTGGCGGCTCCTGCTGCGCTGCGCGCTCAGCGAGGCGTGCCTTCATTTCCTCATCGCTGATTTCCAGCTGCAGCTTGTTGTTGGCGCAATCGAGTTCAATCCAGTCGCCGTCCTTCACGGCACCCAGCGGACCGCCGGCCATCGCTTCCGGCGCCACGTGCAGCACCACGGTACCGTAGGCGGTACCGCTCATGCGCGCGTCGGAGATGCGCACCATATCCTTGATGCCTTTTGCCAGCAGCTTAGGCGGCAGGCCCATATTGCCTACTTCCGCCATGCCCGGATAACCTTTCGGGCCGCAGTTCTTCATCACCAGGATGGAGTTCTCGTCCACGTCCAGGTCCGGATCGACGATGCGTTCCTTGTAGTGGTCGAAGTTCTCGAACACCACGGCCTTGCCGCGATGCTGCATCAGGTGCGGCGAAGCGGCGGATGGCTTCAGCACCGCGCCGCGCGGCGCCAGGTTGCCGCGCAGGATGCAGATGCCGCCATCGGCGATCAGCGGGTTGTCGATCTGGCGGATCACTTCATCGTTGTAGATCGGCGCATCGGAACAGTTCTCACCGATGGTCTTGCCGTTGACGGTCAGCGCATCCGGATGCGGCAGCAGGTTCGCTTCGCCCATGCGGCGGATCACCCCCGGCAGGCCGCCGGCGTAGTAGAACTCTTCCATCAGGTAGCGGCCGGAAGGCATCAGGTCGACGATGGTCGGCATGCCCTTGCCCACCTTGGTCCAGTCTTCCAGTTCCAGCGGCACGCCGATGCGGCCCGCGATGGCTTTCAGGTGGATTACGGCGTTGGTCGAACCGCCGATGGCGGCGTTGACGCGGATCGCGTTCTCGAAGTTTTCGCGCTTCAGGATCTTGGACAGGCGCAGGTCTTCCCACACCATTTCGACGATACGGATACCGGACATATGGGCCAGCACGTAGCGGCGCGCGTCGACAGCAGGAATCGCGGCATTGTGCGGCAGCGAGGTGCCCAGCGATTCGGCCATGCAGGCCATGGTGGACGCGGTGCCCATGGTGTTGCAGGTGCCGGCGGAACGCGACATGCCCGCTTCGGCCGACATGAACTGGTGCATGGTGATTTCGCCAGCCTTGACCTGCTCGTGCAGCTGCCACACGGCGGTGCCCGAGCCGATGTCCTTGCCGTTCAATTTACCGTTCAGCATTGGACCGCCGGTAACGACGATGGTTGGCAGATCGACGGATGCAGCGCCCATCAACAGGGCCGGGGTGGTCTTGTCGCAGCCAACCAGCAGCACGACGGCGTCCATCGGATTGCCGCGAATGGATTCTTCCACGTCCATGCTGGCCAGGTTACGGGTCAGCATGGCGGTCGGGCGCAGGTTGGATTCGCCGTTGGAGAAGACCGGGAATTCAACCGGGTAGCCGCCCGCTTCCAGGATGCCCTTTTTTACGTGCTCTGCGAGCTGGCGGAAGTGGGCGTTACATGGGGTCAGCTCGGACCAGGTATTGCAGATGCCGATGATTGGCTTGCCGCGGAATTCGTGGTCAGGAATGCCCTGGTTCTTCATCCAGCTTCGGTACATGAAGCCGTTTTTGTCCTGCGTCCCGAACCATTCGGCCGAGCGCAGTTTTATCGTTTTCTTAGTCTCTGACATGGATTCCTCCGCTTATCGATGGAGGAAATGTTACGGCTCAGAGCAATATATTTCTAATGACTTATTTGTTGGTATCAATACCGAAATCAGTATCGCGAAAAACGGAACGCCAGCGTGTTTTCATACACCTCGCCAGGGCGCAGGATCACGCTCGGGAAGTGCGGCTGGTTGGGCGAATCCGGGAAGTGCTGCGGCTCCAGGCAAAGGCCCCCGCGATAGGGGAAGCCCAGCGAACCATCGAGGAAATTCCCGCTATAGAACTGGACTCCCGGCTGGTGAGTGAGTACTTCCAACTGGCGCCCGGACTGCGGCTCGCGTACTCGCACCGCGCAGCGCATGCCATCCGCCGGCGCCAAGGCGAAATTGTGATCGTAGACTGTGTCGCCAATAGCACGCGGCTCGCGGAAATCGAACAGCGTGCCCGCGACCGGCGCCATTTCGCCGGTTGGTATCAAACCTTCGTTGACAGGCGTGTAATGCGGCGCATCGATCCACATTTCGTGATCGTTGATGGTGCCGCCGCCGGCCAGGTTGAAATAAGCATGGTGGGTCAGGTTGACCGGCGTGGCGCGGTCGGTGGTGGCGCGGAAGGCCACAGTCAGCGCGCCATCGTCGCCAAGGGTGTAGCGGGCTTGCACGTCCAGGTTGCCGGGATAGCCCTGCTCCCCGTCCGGGCTGCGGTAGCGCAGCACCAGCGCGTCGCCGTCCACCGCACCGTCCCACACGACCTTATCGAAGCCCTGCGCGCCGCCATGCAGGTGGTTGTCGCCATCGTTCACGGAAAGCTGGTGTTCCACGCCGTCCAGCGTGAAGCGGCCGCCCGCGATGCGGTTGCCGCAACGCCCGATCAGCGCGCCGAAATATGGCGAACGGCCGAAATAGTCGGCGGCCGATTCGAAGCCCAGCGTGACATTGGCCAGCCGGCCGTCCCGGTCGGGCGCGAAGATATGGGTGACAGTCCCGCCGTAATTGGTGATCCTGACCTCCATGCCTTGGGCATTGGACAGGGTGAACAAGGACAGCGGCGTGCCGTCCGGTGCGTGGCCGAATGGCGCGCTCTGGATCATGGTGCGATTACTCAATAACTGATGGACGTCCGAAGACGGGCATTCCCTGCGCATCCCAGCGCAGCGGCTTGACGAAAGTATGGCGGTCCGGATTCCACAGCGGGTCGCCGACAATTTCCGTGTATGTGCGGGCATGGTACACCAGCAGCACATTTCCGTCCGCGTCCAGCGTGAAGCTGTTGTGTCCCGGGCCGTAGATGCCATGCTCAAAGCAGGTTTGCAGCACCGGCTCCTTCGACTTGGTCCACGCGGACGGGTCCAGCAGGTCCGCATCGGCATCGGCCCATAACAGGCCCATGGCGTAGTTCTCGTCGGTGGCGCTGGCGGAATAGCTGATGAACACCTTGCCATTGCGCTGCAGGACGGACGGGCCTTCGTTGACCCGGAAGCCGCGGATCTCCCAGTCGAATTCCGGCTTGGTCAGCATGACCGGCTTGCCCTTGAGCTGCCACGGCGTTTCCATCTCCGCGATGTACAGATTGGAATTGCCCTCGATGGCGTTGTCCTTCTGCGCCCACAGGTAATACAGCTTGCCCTTGTGGGTGAAAGTCGTCGCATCCAGGCAGAAGGTATCGATGCCGGAATCCACCTGTCCCATGAACTCCCACTCGCCTTCCAGCGGATTGGGGTTCGTATTGCGGATGGCGTACATGCGGTGCTGGAACAGCTTGTATTTGATCTCGCGGCTAGGCGCGGCTGCAAAATACACGTACCAGGCGCCCTGGTTGTAGTGCAGCTCCGGCGCCCAGATCAATTCACTATAGGCGCCGGTATCCGGCTTATGCCACACGTCCACGGTCTGCGCATCACGCAAGCCTTCGATGGTGCTGGCGCGTCGCAGTTCAATGCGATCGTATTGCGGTACCGAAGCAGTGAAGTAGTAGTAGCCGTCGCTGTGGCGGACGATGTAAGGATCGGCGCGCTGCTCGATCAGTGGTGACAGTTTTTGCATATTCAAACGGTTACGTAGCCATGGGACTTCATGCGCTCTTTCACGGTGCCGTAGTATTCGTCGCTGATGCGATAGGCGAACATCAACAGCCCCATAAGCAGGTGGAAGAAGCCCGGGATCACCGACAGCATCATGGCGATGCCGTTCAGTGCAACTTCGGATTGCGTCTGGTTGGGCACATAGTGGAAATAGGTCAGCAGCACGCCTACCAGGCCGCCGGCGATTGCCATGCCGGCTTTCTGGCAAACGGAAATGCCGCCGAAAGCAAAGCCGGAAACGCGCTTGCCGGTCTTGACCTGGCCGTAATCGATGGTCTCGCCGATGGCGGACCAGAACACCGGCGCATGCAGGTCGACGATGAAGGACAGCGCGAAGAACAGCACAAAGGCCAGCGCCACGTCGCCCGGCTTGACGAGCAAGTAGATTGCCAGGCTGATGCCCGCAACAACCAATTGCGTCCAGCGGAACAACTTGACCTTGCAATACACCTTGGTGATCCAAGTCGAAGCCACCATCGACAGGATGGCGGCCGCCACGCCGGTCGAAAGGAAGGCCGACACCTGCACGGTATCGAGGCCCAGGTAGTACTTGGCGTAGTAGATCGCCACCGAACCGCGCACCACATAGCCGATGGTACCCGTCACGCAAACACCGCACAGTATCAACCACTGGTCATTCTGCATCAGCACCTTCAGCTGTTCGGACAGCGACTGTCGCACCACGACATGGTGGACACGCTCGGTGGTGGTGAAGAAGCAGAACAGGAACAAGCCTACGCCCAGCGCCGCCATCACCGCCATGGCCATCTGGTAGCCGTGGGCCGCATTGCCCTCGCCCCAGCGCTCGGACAGCAGCGGCACCACGATGGTCACCAGGAAGGCGCCGATCTTGGCGAAGAACAGCCGGTAGCCATTGGCGGAAAGGCTTTCTTTAGGATCGCTGGTCAGCGCACTAGGCAGGGAAATATATGGAATGCCCACGCCAGCCGTCATCACGGTCATGATGATGTAGGTGGAGTAAGCCCACACCAGCTTGGCGTCGTAGCCCCAGTCCGGCGTGGAAAAAACGAAGAGGATGCTCACGCCGTAAGGCACGGCGAGCCATAGCAGGTAAGGACGGTAGCGGCCGAAGCGGCTGGTGAAACGGTCCGTAATCTGGCCCATGGTCAGGTCGGCAATTGCACCAACCACCTTCACCAGCACGAACAGCAGCGCGAGGTCTTGCGTTCGCAAACCGTAGATGTCGGTGTAGAAGTAGGTAATGATCAGCATCATGGAGGAGATCACGACATTAAGCGCCGCATCCCCTGCCCCGAAGCCCGCTTTTTCAAGCACCGACATCTTTTGGTTTTGCATGGTAAATCAGTTCTTCCAGTTCAGCATCAGGCCGACAGTGCGGTCGTAGCGGCGCATATCGCGTGGATACACGTTCGCGTCGGTCCAGTAGTCGACGTATTTGAAGTTCAGCAGGTTGGTGCCGGTCAGGGTCAGCGACAGGTTCGGGGTGAACTTGTAGCTGATCGAGCCATCCAGGCTGCTGGTCGGAGCGGCGATCAGGTCGCGCTGCGGCGCCGTGCCCCTGATTGCCGAAGTATCGCTATACACCTGCACGAACTTCGAGCGCCAGTTATAAGCCAGGCGGCCGGAGATGCCATTCTTCTCATACAACAGCACGATGTTATACGAGTTCTTGGACATGCCAGGGAAAGTCAGATCGCCCGGGCCGATGGACGACGAGGTGACGCCGCCTTCCATATAAGTGTAGTTCAACTGCGAGCCAAAGCCACTCAGCCAGCCAGGCAGCTTATCGTAGAACTGCTGGTAGGACAGTTCGACGCCTTGCAGGTGGCCCTTGTCGGTATTGAACGGACGAGTAGTCAGGTAGTTCACGCCCTGGTACACCTCTGGCTGGGCGCGACCGACGATGTAGCCGTCGAAGTTATGACGGAACACGGTGCCGCTGACCATTGCGGCCGGTGCGAAGTACCACTCCAGCGCAGCGTCGAAGTTCTGGCCGGTGACCGGCTTCAGGTCCGGATTGCCGCCGGACGCGGAAGCCTGCACGGTATTGCCGTTCGAGTTCACATAAGCGGTGCCGGGATTCAGCTGTGCGAAGTCGGGACGGGTCAGCGTCTTGGCATAAGCCAGGCGCGCGATCAGGTCCTTGCGCAGGGTCGCCTTGAACGAAGCGCTAGGCAGGGTATCGGTGCCGGAGCTGTTCTTCGGCGTTGCGACCGGCACGCCATTGACCATGCTGTAGCCCAGCAGGTCCGAATCGGTCTTGGTCACGCGTACACCGAACACGCCATCGACCGGAACGCTGCCGAGATCGAATCCCACGCGCGCTTTGCCGTAGATGGCGATATTCTTTTCGTTCACCGAGAAGAAGGAACCCTGGTCGAGCGCCTTGGCAGTCGTCGATCCGGTAACCGCCTTGCGCACGTCGCTCGTGTTGTTCAGCAGGTAGCTGGCGCACGGGGTGTACCAGAAAGGCGTGCCGTAATCTTCCGACAGCTCGCGGTTGGTGCAGGTCATGCCTGGCAAGGTCGCCACCGACACGCGGCTAGACGGATTGAATGCATCCGGCGCGCCCATGCTGCCTTCAACGGATTTGATCGATTCCGCGCTGCGCTTGTTGAAACGTACGCCGGCGCTGAATTCCTGGAAGATGCCATCGGAGGCTGGCGTGTAGCTCGCATCGGCGCGCCAGTCGGTCGAAGAGCCCTTGTCGTTACCGTAGCGGTCGAACAGCTGGAACAGGTAGATGTTCTTTGGATCGGTCATGTCCATGCCGCCGTAGCGCATGAAGGCGCCGCCGTTGACATTGGTTTTCAGGAAGACGTCCGGCACGGTGACCATCGCATCCAGGATCGGGTTGCGCCAGTCGTATTTCGATTTGGTGCGCGCCAGTTCGGTGCTCAGGCGCAGGCCTGGCGCGGCGTTCCATTTTGCGCCAATGGCGGTCTGCCATGTGGTGTTCTGCGAGGCGCGGGCCTGGGTCGACAGGATGGTGTTGGCGTTATGCGAAGTCAGCTCGTCCAGCTGGTCGGTGCCGGGGATCTTGGTGCCGGAGATGCCGCTGCCCGGAGCCCACCATGGCAGGCCGACGAAGAAGTCGGTCTCGTCCTGGTTCTTGTAACGGGAATAGATGCCTTCGGCGTAGATCTCGGTGTCCTTGTTCGGACGCCATTGCAGGGCGAAGTTTTCGGCGGTGCGTTTGCGTTCGCCGTAGATGCCTTGCAGGCCAACCAGGTCCGGGCCCGTCAGCTTAGGCAGCAGCCAGTCTTTCTGCACCGGGAAGGTGTTGAAGCTGCGCTCTTCGTGGAAGTTGTTGCGGACGTAGGAAACGCCGAACAGCGCGCCGATTTCACCGTATTCGGTTTTCCAGCGATTGGAGATCAGGCCGTTCGCTTCCGGATCGGTCTTGTGCGCCTTGTCCTGGTTTTTCACGCCGCCGTTGGCGCTCAGCGTGAAGCCCTTGAAGTCGAATGGACGATTGGTGCGCACATCGATCACGCCGGCGATACCGCCTTCGACCAGTTCAGGGCTTTGTGATTTATACACGTCCACGCGCTGCAGCATGGCGGACGGGATGTCGGCCAATTGGATATAGCGGCCGGTGGTGGTGAACATTTCGCGGCCGTTCAGCATGGTGGCAATGCCCGGCAAGCCTCGGATCAGGACCGAGTTGGCCTCGCCCGCATCGCGGCGCACCTGGATACCAGGCACGCGGGCCAGGGTCTGCGCCACGTTCGTGTCCGGGAATTTACCGATATCGTCGGCGACGATGGAGTCAACGACGTTGTCCGCCTTCTGTTTGATGTCCAGCGAGCTTTGGGCTGCGGCGCGCACACCGCTCACCTGCACGACGGCGACTTCGCCCTCGTTGGCCTGCTGCGCGAATGCTGGCATGGCGCTGGCCAGCCCAATGCCCGCGAGCGCGGCGACGGATACTTTGAGTGCAAGTGGGCGGCGCGATGCAGCCAGCCCAGGCACGGATGCTTGGCGCTTCATAGGTCTCCTGACTATCGTTTTTATAAGTTACTGAATCCCGGAATTAATCTTAGGTAAATCACCGAGAACAAACTAATCAATTTTTTTCAAACTTCGATATCAAAATTGATATCTCATTCCGGTTGATCTGAGTCATGGAAACAGGCAGGCAAGATGCAGGATTATGCAGTTAACCAGCCATCCTGCGATCTTCTTAACATGAACTTACCTCTCCTCGCCGTACTCGCCGCCTCGACTCTTGGTAGCTCGGGGGCCTTTGACCAGCAGGGACGCTTGTGGGTAGCGCATGCCGGCGACAACGGCATCGTGCTGCGATCGAGCGCCGATGAAGGGCGCACCTGGACTACTCCGCGCCAGGTCCTGCCCAAGCCGGAAACGGTGGAAGCGAATGGGGAGGCGCGTCCAAAAATCGCCTTCGGGCCACAGGGCCAGCTCTATTTAAGCTATACGCAATCGTTGGGCAAACACCACACCGGCAATATCCACTTCACCCGCTCCCTTGACGGAGGCCAGAATTTTTCGGCCCCGGCCACCGTGCAGCGCGACCGGGCGCCGATCGGCCACCGCTTCGACGATATCCAGGTCGACCCGCAAGGCCGCATTTTCCTGACCTGGCTGGACCAGCGCGACAAAGATGCGGCGCAGGCCGCGCAGCGCCCCTATCGCGGCATCGCCATCTACTACGCCGTTTCCACCGACGGCGGGGCGACTTTCGGCGAAGAGGCCAAACTGGCCGACCACACCTGTGAATGCTGCCGCATCGCCACCGCCATAGCGCCGGACGGGCAGGTGGCCGCCATGTGGCGCCATATTTTCGAACCGAATGTGCGCGACCATGCCGTGGCCTGGCTGCCCGCAGATGGCGGTCCCGCCGCCCCTTCGCGCGCCACGGAAGACGGCTGGAAGATCGACGCCTGCCCGCACCACGGCCCTTCGCTCGCCTTCGACGATCAAGGCAATCGCCACCAGGCCTGGTTCAGCGCGGCCGGCGATGAGGGCGGCGTGTTCTATTCCTCGCGCGGTCAAGTCATGCGTCTCGGCGGCCCGCAAGCCGAACACGCCGAAGTCGCCGCTGCCGGCCAGCGCGTTGCCGTCGCCTGGAAGGAATTCGACGGCACGGCGACCGGCATCCACGCGCAGCTGTCGACCGATGGCGGCGCGACCTGGAGCCAATACACCGTCGCCACCACCCAAGGCGCCTCCGACCACCCGCACCTGATGCGGCGCGGCGCCGATCTCTGGCTGCTGTGGCGCACCGCCGATGACGGAATCATCGTCCGCAAAATCGAGGCAAAACCATGAAAATGATGCATCCCCTCGCCGCCGCAGCCGTGGCGTCGGCCGTCGCCATCCTCGCCGCCATGGCCGCGACCCCAGCCAACGCCGCAGGCGTCGGCACCGTTGCCACCGCTTCCGCAGCTGGCCTGAAAGCCTTCGAGCCCCAAAGCGTCGAGCAGATAGCGGCCAGTCACAAGGGCAAACCCTTCGTAGTCCTGGTCTGGTCCATGGATTGCGAATTCTGCCAGCACAGCCTGGACGTGCTCTCGAAAGCCCGCGCCGCCAACCCATCCTTCGACATCGTCACGATCACCACCGACCCGCTCTCCGACGCCTCCCTCGCGCAAATGGTGAAGAAGCGCCTGTCCGGCATCGACCTGCTGACCGACGCCTGGAGCTTCGGCGGCCTGGCGCCCGAGCGCCTGCGCTACGCCATCGACCCACGCTGGCGCGGCGAGAAGCCCCGAAGCTACTGGTACGACGCCCAGGGCCAGCGCGTCGCCTACTCCGGCGTCATCACCCCGGCAGTGATCGACAAGCTGCGCTGATGACAAATCCTTGAACGAGTTCAAGGCCACACCTCGCATCCGTGGCTACGATTGAGACATGTTCCCGCAACGACTAAATCGCCGCTTCGTCACCCTGCTCCTGCTGCTATACGTAGCACTGCAAGGCTACGCCGCGGCCGCGCAAGTTGCGACGCCGATGATGAACCACGCCGCCTGCGCGGAACATCACGACGACGGCCACGATCAACACGACCAACACGGGATGGCAGACTGCTTCGCCCAGTGCACCCTATGCAGTGCACCGGCGATGGCGCCCGGCTTCAGCAAGCCCCCCATCCCTACACCGAACGACCTCACAGGTCCTCGGACCGCCATCATCGCGGCGCAGTACGATGGCGAATTCCATCTGCCGCACCAGGCTCGTGGACCTCCCGCCGCAGGTTGAAACCTGCTCTTATTCCAAGCGCCGCCGCCCCCGGCGGCGCCCTCCCGAAAGACATATATCAAACCGATATAGGAACCACGAAATAAGCCATTGGTAAGCTATTGCAGTGAACCGTAGGATTGTGCTGCCGGATCCCGTCCCACAACACAAACTACGAGACACGCACCGATGACGACCCCGCGATTCCCAGCCTTGCTGGCCCTTGCCAGCGCCTTGACTGCAGCCTTCCCCCTGGCCGCCAGCGCAGCTCCCGCAACGAAGTACGCAGAATGGGAGCAACCGGAAGTGGTTCACGTGAACCGCGAACCGATGAAAACCACCTTCTTCAACTTCGAAAGCCGCGACCTGGCGCTCAAGGGCGACAAGGCGGCTTCGCAGTACTACCTTTCACTGGATGGCACCTGGTCCTTCGCCTTCTCGCGCAATCCGGAATCGCGTCCCGTCGAATTCTACAAACCGGGCTTTGACGTCAGCCGCTGGAAAACCATCCAGGTGCCCGGCATGATGCAGGCGCAAGGCTACGGCCAGCCCTACTTCAACAACAGCGACTACCCCTTCCCGCCCAACCATCCTTACATCCTGCACAGCATGAACGAAGTAGGCTCCTACCGCCGCGACTTCGACCTGCCGGCCAACTGGGATGGACGCGACGTGTTCCTGCATATCGGCGCCGCCGGCGCGGCCTACTACATCTGGGTCAACGGCCAGCGCGTGGGCTACTCGGAAGACTCCAAGCTGCCATCCGAATTCAAGCTGACCCGCTTCCTGCGCCCAGGCAGCAACGTCATCGCCATCGAACTCTATCGCTTCGCCGACGGTTCCTACCTGGAAGACCAGGACTTCTGGCGCGTCTCCGGCATCGAACGCAGCGTCTACGTTTATGCGGAACAGAAGGCCCACCTGCGCGACTACGTGGTGCGGGCCACGCTGGACAAAACCGCCTACCGCGACGGCGAATTTACGCTGCAGCCCGAATTCACCGGCGCTGCCCAGGGCAAGCTGACCGCCACCCTGCTGGACGGCGACAAGCCCGTGCTGTCGCTTGAAACGGCCGTCAGCGGCGGCAAGGCCGCATCATCACTGCGCGGCACCGTACCGGGCGTACGCCAATGGTCCGCCGAAACGCCGAACCTTTACCGTCTGCTCCTGGAATTCCACGACACTAAAGGCGCCCTTATCTCATCCACCTCGCGCAAGGTCGGCTTCCGCACGGTGGAAGTGAAAGACGGCGAAGTACGCGTCAACGGCAAGCGCGTCATGATTAAAGGCGTCAACCGCCACGAGCACGACCCGCACACCTTCCACGTGATGTCGGAAGAGTCCATGCGCAAGGACATCGAACTGATGAAGCAGGCGAACATCAACGCCGTGCGCACCTCGCATTATCCGAACGATCCGCGCTGGTACGAGCTGACCGACGAATACGGCCTGTACGTGATGGACGAAGCGAATATCGAGTCGCACGAATACATGGGCAAGGGGGACAGCAACCCCGCCCAACGCGAGAAGATCCAGCTCGGCTACCAGAAGGAATGGGCCGTCGCCCACCTGGACCGCGTCAGCCGCATGGTCCAGCGCGACCGCAACCACCCAAGCGTGATCTTCTGGTCGCTGGGGAATGAAGCAGGCACCGGTCCAAACTTCGAACGCGCCGCCAAATGGGCGCATGAGCAGGACCCGGACCGCCTGCTTAGCTACCTCGGGCACGGCACCATCGGCGAAGAGCACCTGCCGAACGATTACGTCGACATCTACGCCCCGATGTATGACCCGATTGAAAAGATGATCGACTACGCGCAAGACCCGCGCTACAAGCAGCCGATGATCCAGTGCGAATACGCACACGCCATGGGTAACAGCCTCGGCAACTTCGAAGACTACTGGCAAGTGATCCGGTCGCACCGCAAGCTGCAAGGCGGCTTTATCTGGGACTGGGTCGACCAGGGCATGCTGCTGAAGGACAAGCAAGACCGCAGCTACTGGGCGCAGGGCGAGGACTACGGTCCCAACCCGCGCAAGGACATGTCGGAAGTCGGCGATGGCCTGGTCCAGGCAGACCGCACGCCCGATCCGGAATACTACGAGGTGCGCAAGGTCTATTCGCCAGTGGTCTTCGAAGGCGATCCGGCATCCGGCAAACTGCGCGTAGTGAACCGCCACGACTTCGCCGATCTTTCACGCTTTGACTTCGACTGGTCGATCGCCCGCGACGGCACGCAAGTGGCCGGCGCAGCGCTGGCCGGCGTGAACGCCGCCGCGCAATCGTCCTCCGACGTCGCATTCACCCTGCCCGCCTTCGAACGCGATCCACGCTACGAATATGTGCTGACCCTGCGCGCCAAAGCCCGCGACGGTGCGATCCCTGGCGTACCCGCCGGCACGGTTCTAGGCTTCACCCAGTTCGTTCTGCAATCCTCGGCAGCCGGCGCCGGCACTGGCTTGCGCTGGGTAGCCCCGGTCCGCGCCAATGGCGGCCTCGAGCTGCGCGCCGGCAACTCGGTGCTGGCGGTTGACGCCAGCAGCGGCAAGCTGGCCTACTCCAGCGGCGGCAAACAGCTGCTGACCGGCGGCATGCCAAACTTCTGGCGCGCCATGACTGAAAACGACATGGGCACAGGCCTCAACAAAACCCACACCATCTGGAAGAAGTTCAGCGAAGAGCGCAACGTGCGCGCCATCGACCAGTTGCCGGACGGCGTGCGTGTCGAATACGTGTTCGGCGCCGGCTCCGCACGCTGGAACGCCACCTACCGCATGGATAGCAAAGGCGTGGTGCAAGTCATGGCCACCTTTACTCCGCTGCGAGGCGACCTGCCGGACCCGCTGCGCATCGGCATGCGCTTCGACAGCAATCCGGTGCTGGACACGATTGAATGGTATGGCCGCGGTCCGCAGGAATCCTACGCCGACCGCACCAGCGGCGCCGCGTTTGGCCGCTACAGCGGCAAGCTGGCCGACCAGTACCACAACTACATCCGCCCACAGGAAAGCGGCAACAAGACCGGCGTCCGCTGGCTGACCCTGTCCGGTGCTGGCAGCGGCATCCAGCTGCGCGGCACCCAAGCGCTGTCGGTCAACGCCCTGCCCTTCCCATACGAAGACCTGTACCCACGCCCACGCGGCACCTGGCACAGCTCCGACATCCGCCCGCACGGCGACGGCTCGCTGCTGGTGGACGCGGTGCAGACCGGCGTAGGCGGCGACACCGGCTGGAGCCAGGTCGGCCGCCCGCACATGCAATACCGCGTTAAGCTGGAGCCAACCAGCTACACGTTTACCATCGCACCACAAGGAACCGCGCAATGAGCCTCAACACCACCCGCCGCCGCGTACTGGCCGGCGCCGCAGCAGCAACCGGCGCGGCCCTGCTGCCGATGTCCGCCACTGTGCATGCCGCCGCCAGCGCGCGCTTCAGCATCGGCAAAGACGACTTCCTGCTCGACGGGAAACCGCTGCAGATCCGCTGCGGCGAAATGCATTTCGCCCGCGTACCGCGCGAATACTGGCAGCACCGCCTGAAGGCCATCAAGGCCATGGGCCTGAACACGGTCTGCGCCTACCTGTTCTGGAACTACCACGAGTGGCGCGAAGGCCGCTACGACTGGGCAGGCCAGCGCGACGCCGCCGAATTCTGCCGCCTCGCGCAGCAGGAAGGCCTTTGGGTCATCCTGCGTCCAGGCCCATACGCCTGCGCCGAATGGGAAATGGGCGGACTGCCATGGTGGCTTCTGAAGAAGAACGGCAGCGACGCATTCCTGCGCACGCGCGACGACGCCTTCATGAAGCCCGCCAAGCGCTGGCTGGCGGAAGTCGGCCGCGTGCTCGGCGACCAGCAAGTCACGCGCGGCGGACCAATCCTGATGGTACAAGTTGAAAACGAATACGGCTTCTTCAGCGACGACCTCGAATACATGCGCGGGATGCGCCAGGCCCTGCTCGATGCACAATTCGACGTGCCGCTGTTCCAGTGCAATCCAACCAATGCCGTTTCACGCACGCACATTCCAGAACTGTTCTCGGTAGCGAACTTCGGCACCGATCCCGACTCCGGCTTCAAGGCCCTGCAGGCCGTGCAGCAAGGCCCGCAGATGTGCGGCGAATACTATTCCGGCTGGTTCGACACCTGGGGCAACCCGCACCGCCGTGGCGCCGCCACCAAGGCGGTGGAAGACATCCAGCACATGCTGAAACTGGGCGGATCCTTCAGCCTGTACATGGCCCACGGCGGCACTACGTTCGGCCTGTGGGGCGGCTGCGACCGTCCATTCCGTCCGGACACCAGCAGCTACGACTACGACGCACCGATCGGCGAAGCGGGATGGATAGGCGAAAAATTCCAGGCCTACCGAAAAGGCATTGAACCCTTCCTGCAGCCCGGCGAGACGCTGCCGTCGCCACCAGCACGCCTGCCGGTGATGGCGATTCCCGCCTTTACACTCAAAGAATCGGCATCCGTCTTCTCCGCCATGCCGCAGGAAGCGCTGCGCGACGTGTCGCCGCGCCCGATCGAGCAGTACGACATCAGCCGCGGCCTTGTCTCCTACCGCGTCACCCTGCCCGCCGGCCCTGCCGGCAAGCTGTCCGCCGCCAAGGTGCGCGACCTGGCCTGGGTCCACGTGGACGGCAAGCTGGTTGGCACCTTCGACACGCGCCACCGCCGCTTCAGCATCGACCTGCCGGCTCGCGACAAGCCCGCCGTGCTGGAAATCCTGCTGTACACCATTGCCCGCGTCAATTTCGGCCCCGAAGTGCACGACCGCAAAGGCCTGCACGGCCCAGTGCAATTCCAGCCTAAGGGCAGCACTCCGCTCACTCTGGAAAACTGGGAAATCCGCGCCATCGACTTCGACGCCGACGGCGTACTGCCGCCGCTCGCATGGAAGCAGCAGCGCACGCGCGGCCCTGCCTTCTGGCGCGGCAGCTTCGAAGCGCAGCAAACCGCCGACACCTTCCTCGACGTATCGACCTGGGGCCAGGGCATCGTATGGATCAACGGCCGCTGCCTTGGCCGCTACTGGAGCATCGGCCCGACGCAAACCATGTACCTGCCGGGCCCATGGCTGAAGCGCGGCCGCAACGAAGTCGTGGTACTGGACCTGACCGGCCCGCAGCGCGCCGAATTGCGCGGCCTGCAAACGCCCATCCTCGACCGCCTGCAACCCGAACGCGACCTGCCTCGCCCTCCGAGCAAGGCCAAACTCAAACTCGATGGCGTCACGCCCGCCTACAGCGGCCAGTTCGCGCCAGGCAGCGCAACCCAGGACGTACTCTTCCCGGCACCTGTCAGCGGGCGCCAGTTCTGCCTCGAATCGCTGGACGCCTTCGACGGCAAGCAATATGCCGCCGTGGCCGAAATCTCCCTGCTGGATGCCAAGGGGCAGACGATCAACCAGTCTGCCTGGACCATCGCCTACGTCAGCAGCGAAGAAGCCCGGCGCGAAGACGGCCAGGCACTGAACGCCATCAACGGCCAGGCCAGCGACTTCTGGCACACCGCCTTTGGCAACATTAGCGGAAAGACCACATCATCGCACCCGCACCGCCTGGTGATCGACCTGGAAAAGACCGTCGAAGTGGCCGGCATCCGCTATACGCCGCGCCAGGGCGACGACAGGGTGACGGGCCGTATCCGCCGTTTCAATGCCTACGTCGCGGCACAACTGGTGGACCCAGGGGAGTAAGCCGTCGCTATGCCCAATCGATATAGAAGCCTATGAATTTCTCATATTTCGGAATTGGCGCACCGCGATAGACTTGCCTAAACACTTCACCGACGAACCAAAAAAATGAAGATTACCAAACTGACCACCTACCGCATTCCACCGCGCTGGATGCTGCTCAAGATTGAAACCGACGAAGGCATCGTCGGCTGGGGCGAGCCGGTCATCGAAGGCAAGGCCCGCACCGTAGAAACCGCCGTCCACGAGTTTTCGCAATACCTGGTCGGCCAGGACCCGCGCCGCATCAACGACCTGTGGCAAGTGATGTACCGCGGCGGCTTTTACCGAGGCGGCGCCATCCTGATGAGCGCCATCGCCGGCATCGACCAGGCGCTGTGGGACATCAAGGGCAAGGCGCTCGGCGTGCCGGTCTACGAGCTGCTGGGCGGCCTGGTACGCGACCGCATGAAAACCTATAGCTGGGTAGGCGGCGACCGCCCGGCCGACGTCATCGAAGGCATCAAGAAGCTGCGTGAAGCGGGCTTCGACACCTTCAAGATGAACGGCACCGAGGAATTCGGCATTATCGAAAGCACGGCTGCCGTCGATACCGCCGTGGCCCGCATCGCCGAAATCCGCGAAGCCTTCGGCAACGAGATCGAATTCGGCATCGACTTCCACGGCCGCGTCTCCGCGCCGATGGCCAAGGCGCTGCTGCGCGAACTGGAACCTTTCCGCCCGCTGTTCGTGGAAGAACCGGTGCTGGCGGAGCAGGCCGAGTACTATCCGCGCCTGGCGGAATCCACCTCGATCCCGCTGGCGGCCGGCGAACGCATGTTCTCGCGCTTCGAATTCAAGAACGTGTTCCAGGCTGGCGGCATCAACATCGTGCAGCCGGACCTGTCGCATGCAGGCGGCATCACCGAATGCGTGAAGATCGCAGCCATGGCGGAAGCCTACGACGTAGCCCTGGCTCCGCATTGCCCGCTTGGCCCGGTGGCGCTGGCGTCCTGCCTGCACGTCGACTTCGTTTCGTACAACGCCGTGCTGCAGGAACAGAGTATCGGCATCCACTACAACAAGGGCGGCGAAGTCCTCGACTATGTCTTGAACAAAGAAGACTTCAAGATCGAAAACGGCTATATCAAGCCGCTGCCCAAGCCTGGCCTGGGCGTGGTGGTCGATGAACAGCGCGTGATCGAAGCCAGCCGCAACGCCCCCGACTGGAGCAATCCGCTGTGGCGCCACCCCGACGGCAGCGTGGCGGAATGGTAAACCACGCCGACAGGGCCAGCCTGCTTGGCCTCGACTGGGGCAGCAGCAGCCTGCGCGCCTTCCTGCTTGGCAGCGGCGGTAAGGTATTGGCGGAACGCAGCAACGGCCAGGGCGCATCCACCTTGTCCGGCGTTCCGGCTTTTGCCGAAGCGCTGCAAGGCATCGCCGGCGACTGGCTGGCCGCGCATCCTCGCCTGCCGGTCCTGGCCTGCGGCATGATCGGCAGCCAGCACGGCTGGCGCGACGTGCCTTACGCAGCCTGTCCTGCCAACGCCGCTGCGCTGGCAACGGGCATGCTGCCCAGCCCCGGCGCCGAAATCTCCATCGTGCCTGGCATGCTGTACGACGACGGCGTATTGCCGCCGGACCTGATGCGCGGCGAAGAAACCCAGGTGGTTGGCGCCCTGCACCTGCACCCTGTGCTGCGCGAAGCATCCTGTATCGTACTGCCCGGCACCCATTCGAAATGGGCCCAGGTGCAGGACGGCCGCCTGCTGCGCTTCGCCACCCATATGACGGGTGAACTGTTCGCCGTGCTGCGCACCCACTCCGTGCTGGGCCGCTTGATGGGCGACAGCGGCGAATTTGCCGAACATGCTTTCGTTGCAGGCGTGGACGCCGCGCGCGACTACGGCCACCTCGGCATGAGCCACCAGATTTTTGCAGCGCGCAGCCTGGGCGTCACCGGCCGCGCACCGGCCAGCGACCTGGCTGACTACCTCTCCGGCCTGCTGGTAGGCCACGAGTTGCGCGCCGGCCTCGAATGGCGTGCCGCCGCCGGCCTGGCGCAAGCGCCGCTGGCCCTGGTCGGCAGCCAGGTGCTGTGCCAACGCTATACCCTTGCGCTGCAACGCTTCAACGCGGCGCCACCGCTGCTGCTCGAAAACACCGCACCGGCCGGCCTGTACCACCTGGCGCAGGCCGCCGGCATGATCAAGGATTGAAATGATTGATTCCCCTTTCCAGGCCGCCTTCGCGGAATTGCCGCTGGTCGCCATCCTGCGCGGCGTGCAGCCGCATGAGGCAGAAGGCATCGGTGCAGCCCTCTACGACGCCGGCTTCCACCTGATCGAAGTACCACTAAATTCCCCGCAGCCGCTGGACTCCATCGCCCGCCTGGCGCGCAGCCTGCCTGCCGACGCCGTGCTGGGCGCGGGCACCGTGCTAAGCACCGCCGCCGTGCAGGATGTGCAAAATGCCGGCGGCAAATTGATTGTGATGCCGCATTCGGACACCGCCGTGATCCGCGCCGCCAAGGCAGCGGGCATGTATTGCGTCCCTGGCGCCGCCACCCCGACCGAAGCCTTTGCCGCTGCCCATGCGGGTGCCGATGCGCTCAAGCTGTTCCCGGCCGAACTGGTAACGCCGACCGTCATGCGCGCCATGCGCGCCGTGCTGCCGCCCGCCCTGCCGCTGCTGCCGGTCGGCGGCGTTACGCCGGAAAGCATGGCCACCTGGCGCGCAGCCGGCGCCACCGGCTTTGGCCTCGGCTCCGCGCTGTACCAGCCCGGCCTGGATGCAGCCGCCGTGGCCGAGCGCGCACGCGCCTTCGTCGCAGCCTGGAGGCAGGATGGCACAGCACGCTCTGCCTGAACCTGCACTGCCTTCCGCCAGCATCGGCCCACTGCTCTGGCATGACGGCAGTTGGTGGTGGAGCGACGCCGCCACGCCGGCCCTGAAAGCCTGGCGCGGCAAGGGGCAACCGGATAACAGCAGGCTGCCCGAACATCTCGCGGCTTTCGCCTTCTGCCGCAGCGGCAAGCTGCTGCTCGGCCTCGACAAATGGCTGTACCTGGCCGAACGCACACCACCCGGCGCATTCAAGCTGGCGCGCCGCCTGCCCCTCGCCGTCGCCGCTGTCGATCCGGCGGAAGCGCGCACCCGCATCAGCGACGGCTGCGCCGACCGCCACGGCAATTTCGTCCTCGGCACTGCCAATTCAAATCACGGCGCGCCGCCCATCGGCAGCTTCTACCAGTACTCGCAGCGCAACGGCCTGCGCCGCCTGGCCTTGCCGACCGTCTCCGCCGCGCATGGCATCGCTTTCAGCGCGGATGGCAACACCCTGTATTTCGCCAGCGGCGACGGCAGCGAAATACTGGAAACTACGTATGCCCCCGCGCGTGCCGAAGTGGGTAGAATCAGACGCTTCGCCAGCCTTGGCAACGCTCGCCTTGGCGGCATCACGTCCGATGCGGCCGGCAACGTCTGGGCCACGTTATGTGAAGAAGGCAAGCATGGCCGCCTGGCGCAATTCACAGCCGGCGGCAAGCTGCTGCAAGAACTGCCGTTGGCAGCGACGCACCCCGCGCGCCCCGCATTCGGCGGTGAATACATGGAACAACTGGCCGCAGGCGCCCATGACGGCGGCCTGCAAATCATTGAAATGGCCGGCGTGCAGGGGCTGTCCCCGTCCCTGTTTGACGACGCTGCCGATTGACGCTGCACGGGGGCTGGCCCTATTATTGACCGCATGTCAGATCCACGCTCGGACCGCTTCGTACGGTCCCACCTGAAAACGCGCCACCTGGTGCTGCTGGTCGAATTGGGCCGGCATCGCTCGATTCTCCACGCAGCTCAGGCAGCAAACCTCACCCAGCCTGCGGCCTCCAAGCTGCTGGGCGAGATCGAACACGCGCTGAACGTGCAGTTGTTCGAGCGCCTGCCGCGCGGCGTCGTGCCCACCTGGTATGGCGAAGTGATGATACGCCGCGCCGGCACCGCCCTGGCGGAAATGGATGCGGCCCACCAGGAAGTGATGGAACTGATTTCCGGCCTGTCCGGCCGCGTCTCGATCGGCACCGTACTGACTCCATCCGCAGGATTGGTCACCGATGCCGTCAAGCTGCTGAAAAGCCGCACCGCCAAAGTGCAGGTATCGATCACGGTCGACACCTCCAAGATCCTGGTGGAACGCATGCGCGCCGGTGAATTCGACCTGGTGATCGGCCGCCTGCTCGATTCCAACGTCGCCTCCGAATTCAATTTCGAACCGCTCACCGACGAACCGCATAGCCTGATCGCCGCCGCCGACCACCCCTTCGTCGGCCGCAAAGACCTGCAACTGGCCGACCTCGCGCGCGAGCCCTGGGTCCTGCCGCCCGCAGGCAGTATCCTGCGCGATCGCCTGACGTCCATGTTCCTCTCGCAAGGCCTGGAGCCGCCAACCGAAGTGGTGGAAACGCTGGCCATGCCGGTCGTGGTCAACCTGCTGCCCGGCAGCCGCATGATCGCCGCCATGCCGGAAGAAACCGTACGCCCCTACCTGGACGCCGGCCTGCTGGCCGTGCTGCCATGGGACCTGGGCCTGCGCATGGACATGTACGGCATCGTCACCCGCAAGCGCCACCGCCTGTCGCCCGGCGCCGAAGCCATGCTGGCCGCCCTGCGGGAAGCGGCCCAGGCGCGCTACCGCCGCTAACCGGGCGGCGGTCAATAACTCACGTGATAATCCTTGGGGAACTTGCGTCCCCCGAAGGCCTTTCTCTGCGTCCAGTCCTGCGCCGGCGCGGTCCAGTAGGAATCGTCGGCCGGCAAACCTAGCGCCAGCAAACTCGCGGCAGCGATATACATGCTGCCATTGTTCGAGTACCAGTCCCCCAGTTCCGGCTGGTGGCCGACGAAGCCTATGGTCAGGAAGCCATCCTTGGTGAAGTTGGTCGGATCGTCCCAGACGGCATGGTGTACCGCTTGCAAAGCAGCGCGCACCTGCCCTTCCGGCAAACTGGCCGGGAGCTGTTTGCGCCATGCGAGCAGCGCGAGCGGCTGGAATGCGGCAGTCCGGTACGTCAGGGAGCGGCCAATCGGAGGGAATGTGCCCTGCGGCGAGATAAAGCGCTCCAGATGCTCGCCATACCGCTGCATGCGCTTTTGCGCCTGCGCCAGCAGGTCGGCCGGCTTGCCGTTCCAGAACGGGCCGTTGGCCTTGTCCAGCACTTCCAGAATCTCCACCAGCATCGGATACATGACGAAGGAGTTGTAGTAGTCGAAGTGGAAGGCTTCGCCGTCCTTGATCCAGCCGTCGCCCACATACCATTCATTGACCTTGCGGATCGCAACGTTCATGCGCATCGGGTCATACTGTTCGCCGATGGAAAGCAGGAAGGCCTCGTTCATTGCCGCGAACAGCATCCAGTTGATATACGGTGGCTCGATGCGGCGCAGGCCCTTGATCTCTTCGATGATGCGGCGCTTGGTGGACGCGTCCAGCGGCTCCCACAGCGCTTTCGGCGCGCGCATCAAAGCATTGGTGAAATAGGCGGAATCGACCAGTGTCTGGCCGGGGCCTTTCCACAACAGGTAGTCCGGCGACTTCGGATCGACCGAATTGACGTAGCTTTGCAAGGCCTGCTCGCGCAAGCGCTTGCGCGAGCGGCCCTCTGCGCTGTCATCATCGGGCAGCGCCAGCCAGGGCGCCATGCCCGCAATCAGGCGGCCAAAACATTCAAGGTAGGCGACACCGGAATCGCGGCCGTCCCAAGTCGGGCTCAATTCGAGGGCAAACTTCTTTTTCAGTTCGCCCCGCGCCATATTCGACAGCACCGGGTCCGCCATCTTTTGCAGCAGGCCAAGCATATAGGCACGGTCGGCGCCCTGCCCCACGCCGGTCGCCCCGGCCGCAGCGGCAAGCGCCGGTGCAGCAGGAATGGCCGCAGCCGCGCCGCCAGCCAGCATGCCGCGCATGAAATTCCTTCGTTCCATCCTGTCTCTCCCTTATTTATTCTGGTCGATATAGCGCACCATCTCGGCCGCCGCCAGCAGGAAGGCGCCGACGCCAAAATGCGAAGTCGAATTCCGGTCCACCACCTGCCCCGGGATGGCGCGGTCGCCGATCGGCTGCACATAGCCGATCCTGCCATCCGGTTGAAGCGCCACGCGCGCCAGGTAGTCCCAGCCCTTGCGCGCCACCGGCGCATATTCAGCTCGGTCCAGCAAACCGTTGTTCATGCCGCACAGGTAGGCGTAAGTGAAGAAAGCGGTGCCGCTGGTTTCCGGCCCCGGCGCATGCTGCGGGTCGAGCAGGCTGCGCGTCCAGTAACCTTCTTCCTGCTGCGTTTTTTTCAGCGCCGCCGCCATGCCCTGGAACTTGCGCACGTATTCGTCGCGGTGCGGCGCATCCGCCGGCAAATCCTGCAGCACCTTGGCCAGGCCCGCGAACACCCAGCCGTCGCCCCGGGCCCAGAAGTCCTTGCGGCCGTTCACGCTCTTGTGCGCCGGGTAGACATAACGCGCATCACGGTAGTACAGCTGTTCATCCTGGTCGAACATGATGCTGTTCGAGTACTGGAAATAGTCGTGCAGCTTTTCCAGGTATTGCGGGTTGCCGGTGGCCTTGTACAACTTGGTCATCACTGGCATCACCATGTACAGCCCATCCGCCCACCACCAGTAATCGTTGCGCGCGGTGGACATCTGGTACTCCATCACCTCTCGGGCGCGCGCAATGCGGGCAGGATCTTTCTCCAGCTGGTACAAGTCCGCGTACGTCTGGAAGCAGATCTGCCAGTCGCCGAACAGCACGTGATCGTCAGTCTCGCCGTACGCCAGCTTCCAGTCGGCCTTGACGGTCGATTTTGCCCCCTGCCACTGGTTATGCTGCGCCCAATCCAGCGAGTAATTCAGGTAAGCCGGATTGCCGGTGATGCGGTATGCCTCCATATTGCCGGTGTGGTAGGCCGCCACGTTCCAGAACGCCCATTCCTGCGCCGGGGTCTTCGCTTGCCAATACGTGTTGACCTTGTCGATCGTGGCGACGACTTCCTGCCGTTGCGGCGCTGGCGGCATCGAAGCGCAGCCGCTTAGCGCGGCCAAGGCCAGCAATGCGGTGTGAATTAGTTTCATGATTTCGAGTGCTCACATTCGAAAAAAGCCGAGGGCACTTGCGTGCCTTCGGCGAAAAAGACCGGGGACGGGAGAGAGAGTAAACCGCCCCGGCGCACTGCTCACAATTTGCCGCGCAGGCCGATCTTGATGGTGCGCCCGTCATACTTGGCGTAATCCATGCGCGTCTTCTTGCCGCTGCCGTACTGGCCGGTGGCATCCTCGAAGTAATCGTACGACAAAGTGTTCGACAGGTTCAGCGCGTCCAGGCGCAGTTCCAGGTTGTCGTTGATCTTGTAGCTGATGTTGCCATCGAGGTAGCCGCGAGCAGCGCGCCAGCGGATCAGGTCATCGCCATTGTTCTTCGGATTGTCGCCATGCAGGCTGCGTCCCTTGTAGTTATAGGAGAAACGCACTGCCCACGGCCCGTTCTCGTAGTAGGCGGTGGTGCTGTAGGCGTACTTCGGCACCGAATTGACCTCGACCTCCTGTCCTGCGTTGGTGATCCACTTGGCGCTGTTGAACGGGTCTATGTGGGTATAGCTGGCCAGCAAGCCAAAGCCCTTGAACGGCGCCGGCAGGAAGTCAAAGTCCTGCTGGTAGGACAGCTCATACCCTTTCAGCACCTGGCGGCCGGCGTTGCTGTAGGTGCGCAGCGTCATCGGCAGGTTCGGGTCCACGCGGCCATCCGGGCCATAGAAGATTGCGCCCATCGCGGTGTCCGGCAAACCCAGGGCGCCGAAGGTCGTCTGCGTCGTGCTCGACACCGTGGCGTCGGTCAGCACCTTGCGGAAGTAAGCCGCCGACAGCAGGCTGCCCTTGCGGAAGTACCATTCCAGGCTGGTGTCCATGTTCTTCGACTGCTGCGGACGCAGGTTCGGATTGCCGGCGGTAGCCGAGTTGTCGAACGGGTTCGGCACCACGGTCTGCGCGGCGATGATCGACAGTGAGGCGCGCGAAATGGTCTTGCCGAAGGAAGCTCGCCACATCAAGTCATCGGTCAGGTCCAGGGCGCTGCTGATCGCCGGCAGCACATTGCTGTACGAGCCGCTCTCCTGGTTAGGCTGGTAGGTGCCGCCAGCGCCGGTTTTCTTGAAGTTGTCGATATCCAGCTCGGTGCGCGAGTAGCGCACGCCCGCATTAAAGCGCAAGCCGTGCCCCAGCACCTCGCCCTTGAAGTCGGACTGTACGAAGCCCGACGTCACCTTTTCGGTGGCGGTGAAGCTTTGCGCCGGCGTAAAGGTCGCCTCGGTGTTATAGGCCAGCGGATCGAAGGTCGAGTAAGTGTAGTCGCGCGTGAAAGTCCCGAATTTGTGCGGCCAGCCGGCACCCATGTCCAGGTTGCTGATCGGCAGGTCGAACACCATGCCCTGGCGCATACCCGCATTGCCGAGGGAATTCAGCTTGGTGGTCATGTCGGAGGTGGCATTGCGCTTGTTCACGCCCTTCCTGGTCTCAACGTACACCACGCCGGTTTTCAGGTGGCCGGTCCACTCGCCGGGAAGGTTGTAATCCCAATCGGCAATCAGGCGGCCCTGGCGGCCACGGTCGGTTTCTCGCGTCAGGCCGGTGCCAATGCCGAAGCCCGCGTAGTTGGCCGGGTTCAGGTAGTCGCTGGTTGACGACAACGAAGGATAGACATGGTCGTTGCCGTAATCGATGGTCGAAGTAATGCCGAAGATCTGGCCGGACAGGGTGTCCTGGTAGCTTTGCGCCTTGCTGCTGTTGGCGCTCAGTTGCGCGGTGAAGGCCAGCTTGTCATTGGCCTTCCAGTTCGCATTCAGCGCGGCGTAGCTGAATTTCGTCTCGTCTTCCGTATAAGTGACGCCGCTGCTGTAGGAGGTATTGCCGAAGGTACCGGTCAGCAGGTTCGAACCGGGATCGATATGCACATCGATCGGCACCAGCCCGTTGTGGCCCGCAGTGCCCGCCGGTGCGCTCGGATTGGTCGTCTTGCTGTTGCGGATCAGGATGCCGTAATACAGCTCGTCGCGCGAGTTTTGCAGCTTGGAGTACATGGTATCCAGGCTCACGTTCAGCGTGCTGTCCTTGTACTGCAGCGAGGACACCAGCCCGTCGCGTCTGCGCTCATTGGAAGAACCATAGAACCGGTAGATGCGCGGCAGCAGCGCATTGTCCACCTGGTCGCGCGTATAGCCTGACAGGTTGGCGCGCGGATCGTTGTAATCGAGCTGCATGGCGAAGTTGCCCTGCACCGGATTCTTGCTGCCGTGCGCCGAGCTGTTATAGCCGCCGGTCGCTTCAAAGCCGGAGCGGTTGTTCACCGCCTTCGAATGTGCGCCGCCGACCAGGAAGCCCCAGTTGCCCCAAGTGTTCGAATACAGCGCGAAGGCGTTGGGGGCGGCCTTTTTCGACATCGTATTGTAAGACTCCGACACCGAATAACGCACCGCTCCTTTCGGGTTGTCGAATGGGCGCGGCGACTGCAAGTCCACCACGCCGCCCATGCCGCCCTCCGGCAATTCGGCCAGCGGCGACTTGTAGAAGTCCACGCGGCCGAACAGCTCGGAGGCAAACACGTCGTAGTTGAAGCCGCGCGCCGCGCTGCCGATGGAGCCGGTACTGGAGGTGTTCACCGGAGCGCCGTTCAGGGTGGTCACCGAATACTCGGTCGGCAGGCCGCGGATCGAGATGCGCTGGCCTTCCGCCGAGCTCTCGTCGCGGTTCAGGATAATGCCCGGCACGCGCTGCAGCGACTCGGCCACGTTCGACTCCGGGAACTTGCCGATGTCTTCCGCCACGATGGAATCGCGCACGCCAATCGCCTGCGCTTTCAGGTTCAGGGCTTTCTGCAGGCTGGAACGGAAACCGGTCACAACGACCGTGTTCGCCGCGTCCACATTCGCCGCGACGTCGGCCGATGCAGCCGAAGCGGCCACCGTTGCCTCCTGCGCCACTGCACTACTGCCGTAGGCTGCCGCCAGTGCCAGCGGCACCAGCGTCGCCAATGCTTTCTTCTTCATTTTAATGTCTCCCCTTTTATATCGAACACGCGCACCGGTTGCGGCGGACGCTTGGCAATGCCCTCGCCGTCGACCTGAGTCACGTCCTGCACGAACAAACTCATTATGCCGCTCACCTTCCACAACTCGCTGTCAAAGGTCGGCTCCCAAGCGCCTACCGGCGCCTGGGAGAGCTCCTGCACGGTCCATGTGAAAGACTGGAAATCCTTGATCACGGCCACCGACACCTTGCTGCCGCGCTCATCGTCGCGGAATACCAGCAAGCCGCCTTGTCCGGCCAGGAGCAACTGCGGCCGCGCCATCGGAATGCGTTTGGTGCCGCCGCCGCTCAAGCTGAAAGGTGTCTTATGCAGCGGCAGCGTGCGCGCCTGCCAACCCTGCCCCGTGTTGAACACCACGCGATACTGCGGGATAGCGCTTCCAACATCGCGCCAATAGCTCGCTATGTAAGGATGGCCCGCGCCGTCGGCGGACATCGAAGTCTGGTTGATCAAATCGCTGCCTTGCGGGATGCGCAGCGCATATTCCGCGCTGGACGCGGTGATCGGCAATTGATAAGGCGTGCCGTCCGAACGCTCCCACGTCCTGCCGCCGTCGCGCGAACGGGCATAGGCCAGGTCATGATTGCTCGCCACATCGGGCGATTCGCGCCACACCCAGGACAGGTGCAGCACGCCCTTTGCGTCGGCATGCGCCTGCCAGTAAGCACTGCGCTGCCCTTCGCCGTCGATCAATTTGCTTTGCAGGCGCTCCCATTTCGCCGTGGCGAGACGGTAGCGGTTCATCACCAGGTCGCCGCGCCCCGAAGCACCGTCTCGATAGAAGAACAGCAGGTCGCCATCCGGCAAGCGATGGAACTCCGGATAGCTCACCGCCTGCTCGCCGCGCCCCACCATTGCCTGCTGCGCGCCGAGCGTCAGCGCACCCGGCGCCGTGCTGCGCGCATAACGCAGAGGGTTGTCGTGATGGTCCCACGCTACGTGCAGGTAGCCAGCGCCATCGGCCATGATGCTGATGCCGTTATGCGCATCCTCGGCCTTGCCCTGGTACTGGGTGCGCTGCACCGTCCACGCCCCGGAGCCGACGCGGCGTTTCGCCAGCACCACATAGCGCTCGGCGTCGTAATAGGCGGCGTACTGCACGCCGTCATGGCTTACCAGGGAATTCTTGCGGAACACGGTCACGTTGACCGAATTATTGGCCCACGCCGGGCCGATAGTGGACTGTTTGACCTCGATTGCCTGCGCAGGCGTAGTGGACTGCACGACCAGCATCGCCGCAGCCAGCACCACCCATTTCCGCGCAAGTGATTTCATTGTCAAGTTGCAATCGTTAAGTAAGCTGAAATCATTCTACGAAAGATCGAAATATCGAACATATACATTCTTTCGAATTGCCTAGATCAAAACGATATACCACAAGCGTCGGCGTGATGGATGATATACTGTATTTTTATACAGCATTCGCGATCAGTCCAATGAACAAACTTGTCGTTGCCATTTCTTCGCGCGCCTTATTCCAGCTGGACGAAAGCCATGCGATCTACGAATCCAAGGGTGTCGATGCTTATTGCGCCCACCAGCGCGAAAACGAACATGTGGTGCTGGAGCCGGGACCGGCCTTCAACCTTGCACGCAAGCTGCTGTCGCTGAACAAAGACGCAGCCGCCGCGCCGCTGGTGGAAGTGGTGCTCCTGTCGCGCAATAGCGCCGACACCGGCCTGCGCATCTTCAACTCCATCGAACACTACCAGCTGGACATCAAGCGCGCCGCATTCTGCTCCGGCGCCAGTCCCCACCGCTACGTGGAAGCCTATGGTGCGCAGCTCTTCCTGTCGACGAATCCGGACGATGTACGCGAATCGCTGGCCCAAGGCTTCGCCGCGGCCACCATCCTGCCCTCCCATCGCGAAGACGGCAGCGGCCAATTGCGCATTGCCTTCGACGGCGATGCCGTGCTGTTCTCCGACGATTCCGAGCGTATCTACAAGCAGCTTGGCCTGGACGCCTTCGCCCGCAATGAAAGGGAAGCGGCGCGCGACCCGATGCCGGGCGGTCCGTTCAAGAACTTCCTCGCCACCCTGCACGCAATCCAGGCAGCCCATGGTGCGGAGGACGCCCCGATCCGCACCGCCCTCGTCACAGCCCGCTCGGCGCCCGCACACGAACGCGTGATCCGCACCCTGCGCGCCTGGAATATCCGCATCGATGAAGCGCTGTTCCTGGGCGGCATGCCGAAAGGCGCCTTCCTCAAAGCCTTTGGCGCCGATATCTTCTTCGACGACCAGGCCATGCATTGCGATTCAGCGCGGGAGTTCGTCCCAACCGGGCACGTCCCCTATGGCATCGCAAATGCCGCTGTCAGCGGGGAAAATTGACAACACCTGCAGGAAGCTCGCTTCCGGTGCGACGCTAAGCTCCAGCACTTCGCCCGTCACCGGGTGCTTGAACGACATGCCTACCGCCGCCAGCATCAATCGCCCAAAGCCGAAGCGCTCCGCGAAGTAGCGGTTGTGGCGCCCGCGCCCATGATTGGCGTCGCCGATGATCGGGTGGCTGATGTGCTTCATATGCCGCCGCAGCTGGTGGCGACGGCCGGTTTCGGGGAAAAGCTCCACCAGGCTGTAACGGCTGCGGTCATAACCCTCGATCGCCACCGGAATCTCGGTGGTCGCCAACCGGCGGTAGCGCGTCAACGCCTCGCGTATCGGTGCCTCCTCCTCTTTGCAACGCCGATCCTCCGGCTCTTCCCGCAAGGGATGATCGATCACGCCCTCCAGCGGCGCCCAGCCGCGCACCATGGCGAGGTAGCGCTTATGCACTTCACCCGCCATGAAAGCCTTGCCAAGCAGGCTCGCAGTCTGCGGGGCGCGCGCAAACACCAGCAAACCGGAAGTGGGACGATCCAGCCGATGCACGGCATAGACATATTCGCCGCCATTCATCTCGCGCGCATACTGCAGCGCAAACTCGGTTTCGTGCGGATCGATGGGGCTGCGATGCACCAGCAGGCCAGCCGGCTTATGCACCGCCAGCAGCCACTCGTCGCGGTAGATTTCTGTGAGGGGATTGTTCTTCATTGCAGGCGCTATTGTACAAATACTGCAGTTGGATATGCCGAAACCTTCGTTCACTTGCGCGAGGGCCTCGGCGTAGACTGGGCTCCCACTCTATTCCGAGGAGCCCGAAATGAGCTACCCAGCTTTGCACGCCTACCTGGAGCGCCTCGCGACCGGCGATTCGCCCTCCAGCAGCCTGCGCCTATCCGGCGATGGCGAAGTCCAGGGCCATATCTTCAATTGCTGGCTTGGCAGCGCCTTCCACCCGATCCGCGAACTTGGCAGCGGCCAAATCAGCGGCTATGCCGGCCGCGTACGCGGCGTGGCCGAAGAAGACCTCGGCTTGCCTATCTGGACTTACCTGGACGGCGCGGCCAGCGACGACGAATCCGTAGCGTTGGACCGCCTGTGCCGCACGCTCCACGCGGTCAACTTCTTTCACAACGACGAACTGTCCGCGCACACCCTGCACCTGAATGTGCACGACCGCCTGCTTAGCGCCGTCAGCAGCAATCACGGCATGGCCTTCCGCCGCATCCTCGATTCGCTCGAACTGCCGCTTGAGAAAATCGTGCTGCAACTGCCCGCCGTGAACGCGCGCCAAAACTGGATGCTGAACTACGTGGCCGACAACTACCGCCGCAACGGCTTCCGCATTTCCGTCAAGGTCGCCACTGCAAGCCAGCTTCCCGCCATCCTCGGGCCCGCCCTCATTGACGCGGTACGCATCGGCACCCTGCACGGCGCCAGCGCCAGTGAACTGACGCGCGTCCTGGCGCAGGTTGCCGCGCTGGACATTCAGGTACTGGTCAAGGAAGACACACCCGCCCTGCGCGAAGCCGCCGCCCGCACTGGCGCCAAGGTGCTATTCCAGGACAACGCAAAGCGAGCCGCCCCACAACGCCTGGCGGCGTAAAACTCAGGGAAGCGTCAGGTAACCAGCCAGGAACAACCTTGCAGATGGTGTATCGAGGCGATAGGTCATTGCATATCAATATTGCAATACCACGGCGATAGCGTGTCAATCTGAACACAGCACCAGCGTTAAACGCACGTTAAAACGCTGTTTTCTTGCTACTCTGTCGGCCATGCTGCCCATTCTCCCTTACCGCAAACCCCAGTTAGGTCGCGACTACTGGGTGCAGGATGACTTCCTGCCGAACGCACAAGAAATTTCGGAGCGCTGCTTCCAGCAGGACTACTGGGAACTCGGCGCCCCCTATGCCAACGAACCCTGGCCCGGCAAGCGCACGCCGAACGCGCTCACGCCGTCCGAGATGGAATACCTTGAAACCTGGGTAAAGAAGATGACCGGCGCTAAGCGCCTGTGGCAGGAAGCGACACCGGAAGGCAGCTCGCTGAACCACAACTACTTCCAACTGGTAGGCATGCCGGACTCCGGCTCCCGCCCGCACACCGATTCCACCAAGCTTTGCCGCTACGCCTGCGTGATCTACTTGTCGCCCGATCCGGATCCGGAATGCGGTACCTCGTTCTACCGCCAGCGCCAGCCCAACGGCTCATTGGGCGGCAACCTGTGCATGCCGCCGCACGCCAACCTGCGCGAAGCGCTGAAGGTAAAAGGCTTGCCGCCGGAAGCCTGGCAGGAAGACGTGCGCGTCGATAATAAGTTCAACCGCATCCTGCTGTACAAGGCCAACCTGGTGCACTCGGCCACCGGCTACTTCGGTTTCGACCATCGGGACAAGCGCCTGACCGCAGTCTTCTTCTGGATGGCTTGAGAATCCCACGGCGGGCCTAAAGCCGTCCCGCCAGTGGGCTGGTCGTCGCCGACACAGACTTACTGCCTGGCTGGTGCACGCGCACCAGCACGCTCGCGATACCGGCCGCACTCTCCACTTCATCCGGACCGACGATTTCATAGCCGGTCGCCGCGGAAAACTTCACCTTGCGCCCGCTGACCGGCACTACCGTGCCTTGCGAATCGAGAATCCTGGCGCGAACAAACACAAGGTCATCGCGAACCGGCGCCACACCCATATCGTCCAGTGCGAGCTGAAGCTGCGATGCTTCGCCGGGAGTACGGACGATATGCGTCGCGACGGGCTTGCCGTCCACGTAGGCTGTCGCCTTCAACTCACCCGGTTCGAAACGCGGCAACTCGAATTCCAGCGGCGGGTGGGCCAGATGCGGATACAAGGCGGAGGGCCCGCCTTGTTTGCGCGGCACGCTACGGCCGTTCAAGGAAAGCTCCACCGCGTCCGCGTTGCTGAACACGCGCACCGTGCTGGAAGAATCCGGCTGCCAGTAGCTGGCGATAAAGACCATCGGGCCGCCCTCGTCAACGCCACGCTGCGAACGGAAGAAATGAGCGGCGAACTTCGGCCGCCGGTCGATGCTGTAGGCGCCAGGGGAGGACAGATCGTCGCAACAGCCGCGTCCATGGTCGAACATGACCCAATAACCATCTGCAGATGCGCCGGTAGAGAAGTTGTCGTCGTGCGCTTCGGCGACGTTGCTGGCCTGTTGCAGCAATCGCGCCTCGCCATCCCCCAAGAGAGGACGGCTATTGCGGTCCTTGGGCAGCATATTCGCCCATGCCGTCTGGTTAAAGCCAGCGTTCATCGCGAAATATTCCCAATCGCCATATTCGGACACGATCAGCGGCTTGCCAGCCGGCGGTGCCTGCGTATCGTTGCCAAGCTTATGCTGGCGCGCCTGCAGGTAAATATCATAAGACTGCGGCTGCCAGCCGGCGGAGTAAGCCTGGTCGCCGGGGTACTCACGCTTGACGGTCTGGTGCAACGCACTCACCAAAGCATCCGGCATGTGCGTTTCATTCAGCGAGCACTCCCATGCCAGCACGCTCGGGTGGTTGCGGTCGCGGCGAATCATATCGGTGCACGTCTTCACAGCCTGCGCGGAAAAAGCGGGATCGGGATTGTAGAACTGCCAGCCCGGGATGGAAGGCAGCACCATCAATCCCAATTCATCAGCCGCGGCCATGAAGGCCGGTGACTGCGGATAATGCGACAGCCGCACATAGTCGAAGCCGGACTGCTTGATCAGCAGCGCATCGCGGTAGTTCGCCTTATCCGACAAGGCATAGCCGGCAAATGGGTATTCCTGGTGGCGGTTCACACCGCGCAGCATGAGCGGCTCGCCATTGAGCAGCAGCTTACCGTTTTCCATTGCCAGGCGGCGGATGCCGATGTTTGTTTGCACAGTGTCGCGCTGGCCTTTGCTGGCCACCGTCGTTTTCAACTGGTACAGCTTGGGACTGCGTGGCGACCACAGCGCGGGCTGCTCAACGTGCAGGCTTTGCGTGATGTGGCGGCATTCGCCTGCTGCCAGCTGGGCCGATTCCTCCTTCTGCACCACTTGCTTGCCGCCGCGCTGCAGCTCATTGCGCAGCATGATGCTCCTGGATTCCGCCGACGCATTGCAGACTTCAGTCTTCGCCTGCACCTGCGCCGCCGCTCTATCGGCCTGGGGATAGGTCACGAAGACACCACCGCCTGCCACCGTGTTGGACAGCATTTCATCCGTAATATGCACGGCTGGTTTGACGCTGAGCGATACAGCGCGATACAGGCCGCCATACTGGATGTAGTCCAACAATTTCAACGGTTTTGGGCCGGTGACCGCATTGTCCTCATTATTGATGCGCACCTTCAGTTCGTTCTGCCCTTTGCGCCTCAGGAAAGGCGTTACATCGAATGAGAATGGCAGGTAACCGCCGAGATGCTGGCCAAGGTGCTGTCCGTTCAGCCAGACATCGGCCACGTTCATAGCGGCTTCGAAACGGAGGATGGCGCGCTCGCCGGGCTTAAGGCTTAGCGCAAACGACTTTTTATAGTATGCGGTCCCCTGCCATGCATGGGTCGGAATCGCAGCTTCGATACGCGCGGTATGCGGCAGGTTGACCTTCTCCCAGTGCTGGTCGCTGTCACGGGAAAACGCCCACGATTGGTTGAAGTCGAGTGCTGCAGCATCCGCTGCGGCTGCAAACGTGGCCATGACCAGCAAAGCCTTGAATCGGCAAATCATCTTGATAAATTCCTCCTGAAATTATCTTAAAGAGATGCCGATCGGTCAGCTATGCAATTTTTGCGCCCATGTATATGATTTCACTGAGGCTGGAGCACGCGCAAGCGTTCGGTGGCGTGCGCATTCTGCGCATTGAGTTCCAGCGAGCGGTTGTAGTTTTTCACGGCCAGATCATGTTCGCTTGCCGCCTCATACGCTTCGGCCAGGCTATCGTAGGCATTGAAGCTCGCCGGATACAGCCGCACTGCCAGGCCGAGCACCTCAATCGCTTGTGCATTTTTGCCAGCGCTAAGCAAGCGATACCCCCAGATATTCAGCTCGCCTTCCGAAGGTTGGATAACGCCAGTCTGCTTTTTGAGCTGCGCGAATTTTTCGTCCAAGTTTTCAAAGCCGCTGATCTGCGCCTGTTCGCGCAGACGGTAGGTGGCGTAGCTGCTGCTGATCTTGCGCAGCCCAGGCAAATAATGGCTGGCGACGACATCGATCATGTCCTCAGGGGAGGCACCGGCGAGATTGGTGAGGATCACAATCGCGAGGTCGTTCTCGGGATACACGTAGAAGGCGGACCGCATGCCGCCAATGCCAGCGACAACGCGATATTCCTTGTCGCGGATGGCCGGCCAACCCTGTGCCCACGGCGCAGCCTTGCCGTCGTTGAACGATCCACGTCGCCACATTTGAGCCAAGCCCGCCTGTGAAACCAGCTTGCCCTTCTGGACAGCCACGATCCACTTCGCCAAGTCTTCCGCCGTAGTGTTGATGCCCGCACCGGTTCTCAGGAATGCAGGAAATTCATCGACCGACTGCTTCAGCGTTTTGCCATCCGCATCGAAACGGTATGACGGCGCTTTGTCCATCACCAGATCGCGCGAATCGCCATAGCCTGTTTGCGGCATGCCGACCGCATCGAATTGCCGCTGCTGGATGAACTTTGCAAACGGCTGCCCACTCAGTTGATCGATGATCTTCCCGAGCAGCAGATAATTGGTCTGGTTATAGCTGAAACGCTCGCCGGGTTGGAATTCCATCGGCAAGGTTTGCACATGGCGCCACGCCGCATCCTGCCCACCCGCCACCACCAGGCTCGAAGTTCGCTGGTCGATGATGTCCGGTATGCCGGACGTGTGATTCATTAACTGGGTGATCGTCACCTTCTGCCATGCCGCCGGCAGATCGCTGATATAGCGCGACACTGGCGCATCCAGTTCCAGCTTGCCCTGCTCCACCAACTGCATAATGGCGACACCGGTAAACGATTTCGTCGCAGAGTTGATCGAGAATACGCTGCGGTTCGTCACCGGCAGGGAGTGCGGCAGCTCCGCCTTGCCGAAAGACTTCAGCATGACGATCTTCCCGCCCTGGACCACGGCAACCTGCATACCAGGTATGCGCCGCTCACGCATTTCGTCTTGCAGGTAGCGGGAAACCTGCGCCTCCACTGCCGGCGCAGCACCTGCGGAAGCTCCGCCAATCGTCACGACCATCGCAATCGCTACTAAGATTCGTCTCAGACCGTTCATGGATCAGCACTTTCATGTAGGGGAAGTCAGGACGAGTCTAAACGAAGTAGAAAAAAATATCTACTTTGATGGGGAACTGGGCGAAACTTTATGTAGCGAATCCAATATTGCATTTAAAATAACCGTCACTCCATATTCGAATCGTTCGCCATGCGCTTAACAGCCCTGCTTTTCGCATTAAGCATTCCCTTTTCCGCGATAGCGGCGCCAGAGCCCCTTAAAGAAGCAAGCCAATGGATTCATGGCGTACCTGCGGGCCAAGCTTGCGTGGAGCCCTTGCAAGTGCATCGAGCCGGGCCCGGCGCCTTTATCATTCGCGAGAACAAATGCGTGAACACGGAAGCGCCGTTTCTCTACCTGATACTCGGTGAAGAAAAAGCGCTCTTGTTGGACACCGGCGCTAAGCCAGAAGATGGTGTGGCCTTTCCCTTGATCGAAACGGTCAACCGCTTGATTGGCGGACGCAAGCTTAGCCTGCTCGTCGCGCATACTCATAGCCACCGCGACCATACAGCCTTCGATTCCGCGTTCCGCGCCCGTGCCGATACGACCGTCGTGCGGCCAGCACCCGATGCTGTCAAAGCGCATTTCCAGCTTAGCCAATGGCCCGAGGGTGAAGCCGAGGTTGACCTTGGCGGGCGAAAAATCACGGTCCTGCCCCTTCCCGGCCACGAAGCAGCGCACCTGGCCTTTTACGATCAGCGCAGCGGCACGGTCTTCAGTGGAGATTCCCTGTATCCCGGCATGCTAACGGTGCGTGACTGGACGGCTTATCGACGAAGCATTGCCCGGTTAATGAATTTTGCGGAGACCCATCCCGTTACCGCATTCGCAGGCGCGCATGTCGAGATGATGAACAAACCCAATGCCATGTATGAGCTTGGTCCTGATTACCAGCCACATGAGCATAAGCTGTTCCTCGGTCTGGGACACCTGCGTCAATTGAATGAAGCACTGACCGCACAAGGCGAAGAACCAGCGCATATCGAGCGCGCCGACTTCATTGTCGAACCTGTTGGACCAATATCTGCCGCGTGGGTGCTTGGTCCACTGGTTTCGTTACAGCTTGTCGTAATGGGCGTGCGGCGGAAAAGACGAAGCGGTAGAAATGGCTATTTACACCTGAGTCCGTGAGCTTTCGTGCGACGTGGATGAATTTGATAGCAAAGCTCATTTGAGCTAATCTATAGGCTCAAAGGAGTCAACCATGAATACGCGAAGGAAACACTCTTCCCCGATGTCTGTGGCGAAACGGGCAGAAGCATCCGGAGATAAAAGTGCGGAGCAAAGTTCCCCTATCGTCCGCATCCGAAAGCGCACAAGTTCCTCAAATGCAGGTCAGTTTGTGGCCTGGCACCACATGGACGTCAACGAGAAGATTAATGTGATCAGGTTGGGTGTGCCTGCGCGGATGGTAGGCGACCTTTCATCGTTCATGGGGATATCCAAGGAAGCATTAATCGATTCCTTGGGACTTTCGCGTGCCACAATCAATCGCAAGGTACAGCGAGAGCTACCACTTTCGCGCGATGAATCTGAGCGCGTGATGGGAATGCAGTCCTTGATTGGCCAGGTACAAGCCATGATAGATGTCGATAGCGCACCGAACTTCGACGCAGCCAAATGGCTAGCACGTTGGCTGACCGAGCCACTGCCAGCACTTGGCGGCGCCACACCAGCCAGTTATATGGATACGGTGGAAGGCCAGAAATACGTCGGCAATATGTTGGCAATGGCCCAGAGCGGAGCTTACGCGTGACGGTTGCCTTGTGGCGCATCGCAGCCACTACGCCCACTTATGAGGCCAGCGACCTATCGGGCACCGGCGCCAAGCACACAGGAGGGCGGTGGAATCCGATCGGCATGGCGGTCACATACGCCTCCGAAAACATTTCGCTGGCAGTGCACGAAACCATCGTGCACCTTCGCAGTGGAGGTCTGCCGCTCAATCGGTATTTGGTGCGAATCGATGTACCTGACGATGTCTGGGCTTCGCGCCAAGTGCTTTCGCTGCCCGCCGATTGGGATGCCCAACCAGCTGGGATGACCAGCGTGCAGGCAGGCGCCGCATGGTTAACGAGCAAAGCGTCGGCGCTCCTGGTAGTACCCTCGGTCATCGTCCCGGAGGAATCAAACATTCTGATCAACCCACAACATATAGATGCGATAAGCATTACTGCCACCGTCATGCGCAAGTGGCATTATGATTCGCGGTATTTCTGACGGTCGACAGAAATGAAAAAGCCGCCCAGTGGGCGGCTTTTTGAATCGTTGGCGGGAGAGGGGGAGTCGAATGCTTCGAATACACCCTTTAACTAAGCCATCTCAACGAGAATCTTAGAAACCATGGAGTCATACTTGGATTCAAAAAAATTTCAGCCTCGCCTGGAGGCTACAGCCGGGAAACTCCAGCTCAAGAGGTTTGCCATTCGTTGTGTTCTAACGACAGACTTCCAACTCTCCTCATCCACCCTTCCCTTCGTCAACGCCGCCTGACAAACGAAACGATTGCGCGATTCAACGACCTCATGGTCCAAAACTTACACCAAGAGTCCTCAAACGCAGCGACGCAATTTAAGGCGGAACCAGACAGACATCAAAAGTTAGAATTTCCGGCTCATCCGAACGCGTCGTAGCATTTTTGTTAGGCAATGAAGGGGAAATCAGAGTAGGGAATTCAATGAGCAAACGAGCGAATCCCCTAAAGCATTATCAAATCGATTTCATCAGGAGTATATTTCTTCTTCATTCTGCTTATAAAATCTGGTTCAATATGCAAACTAAATGCCAAAAGGCCCTTTAGCTTCTGTCTAAAATCTTCATCATGCCTACCATGCTTAAATTGATGGATCATAGAGGAAATAATTCGCTTCTTTTCACGACCTAGTGACAAGTTGCCATCATTTGTAATTACAATACCAGTAATATGGCGGTTGAATGCTTTTGATGAAAATACGGTTTTCTCCACATTGATGGAGATCGTATTCTTATATTCCTTCTCCAGTATTCTTTGAACAACAGACGGGACATCAAAGAGAATATTCTTTGCGTTCGTCGTAAATGCGAGGTCATCTGCGTACCGTGTGTAATTGATACCGTTTTCCACACAATAATTGGAAATTAACTCATCAAACTTAGCCATGATAAAGTTTGATATGAACGGGGAGCTTGGTGCTCCAATACTTAAGCGAAGCGAATCCGTTCGCCTAGGACGCCAGAATAGCAACCGTTGCAGAAAAAGAATGTCTTCCTTCGAAAACTCAATGTCAAATTTTTGCAAACATTGGAAAAATAGACCTGGGGTAATACTAGGAAAGAAATCTCGAAAATCCATTTTCAGCAAATAACGATTTGCCTGATGATGCATTGCATTGAGCTTGATTCCTGTTCCCTTTTCATACGCCATAGCGGCACGATGCACTGGCAAGATTTTCTTAAGCTCTTCCAGAACCACTCGCTGCACAAACTTCGTTTGCTTTGAAGGTTGAGCAATAAGCCTATAACCACCACCTCCCCTTTTAGGTATGTAGTACTTCTTGTACCGATGTGGAGCACTCAGGGCAAACTCAAGCAAGTCTGCCTTCTCCATAAACATCGCGTCGGAAACCTTTGAGATCAGGCTAATCATTTGGCTTCCTTGATTTCGTTAATCTGTGCAAGGGCTAGCCTTCGTTTCTTTGACTGCTCGTCCTCTGCAAGAAGATAGCTTTGCCGAAGAAGCATTCGCATATCTTTCGTTGTTCGCACAACCTTGTCATTTCTCGCACCAAACTTCACGCGCCTCTGAGAGTCTCCAGCGTCGTAATAGTATTTCACATTGGAATAAGTGGTGAAGGCGACCAACCCAATCTTTTCTAACAAATAAAGAAGCCTACTAACCTGACTTTGTTTAATTTCCAAATCGAGAGCAAGTAACACCAGCTCAATTTCAAGAATCTTTATTGGCGTTGCAATCTGAATAATGTCGTAAATTAAGAGCGCGACATGCCCGGAGTTTTTCTCCTCGAAATTGGCTGATTTTTTCGAGTTTTCAACCTTTGCAAGGATATCTCCAACAATCAATTCAAGATGCTCATACTTCTTTGTATCGGTATCAGCCCAAGGATATATAATTACTGATGTCGGGTCGCTTCGAAGAAGATTTTCTATAGGACCAAGGTAAATGAAGGAGTCTTTCGCCTCAACTTCATTTTGAGGAGCAATTACTAGCAACTTATTGGCAAGGGATTTATCCATGCAGAAAAGCCCAAGCTCAACAAGTGAGCCTGCGCTTTCTAAGCAAACGATAATGAGCGAGGCAATATTTGCGATATCTGTTTCAAACTCTAAGAGGTCCGCATAAGCGCCCTCCTTGAAGTAATCCTTGAAACTTTCAGCTAAAATACAAGATTGAAATAACTGTCCATGCTCATCTTCCAGATGATTGACAATTCGCTGGCGAACGCTCGCCGGTATGTATGCCGTGTTGTTAATTTCACCACCGCAGACAAATATTTTTGGCGGAGTGAAAGATACTTTGAATTTCGACAGTTCTAGAGCTTGAAACTCCTGTATCAGCAGATCGTCAAAATTCATGTATGCCCATCATAAAAATAACGGCCTCATTCGAGGCCGTTACAAAAAATCTCTTCACCTAAAGGGAGCGTTAAAGGCAGCCCTAGCGCTCCTGACGGAGCGCAGTGGAGGAAGGATCGCTAGGGCTGCCTTTAACGCAACCTAAGTGTCCTCAATAAGTTAGTGTCTGGCGCATCGCCCGACAAGGATATTCCGGTAATTTGGTCTTATCCCACGCGTAAAGAGGACTTTATTTTAGCCAATATTTGCATAAGGTGCAATTGGATGTGTTCGTTGTCAACATGCCACAATACTGTAGGGGGCGGTTCGCAAGGGGCGAGTAGTTTCAGCGCCTCGTGGAGAAGTGAAGGCGAGCAATAAGCACTTGAGGCGAGCTGTGCAGACTCCACAGGGAGGACGTTCGAAGCTGTGGTTGAAAATATGAGGTGCTTTTTCAGCTGCCCCCTTGTCTGTACTGTAGTGGCTCAAGCTTGACCTGACATCGACTGTCTGATGGGTTAAAGTCCTCGATGGCCTGAGCAAGCGGCCAGCATCTGAGCTGCACTGCCTTCGGCCTAGAATTTTTTCCCCAGATTCGATTATCAAGCTTCCATCTCGTAGCACGCGCAAAAGCGATCCATGTGCTGGTTTGTATTGCGGCACTATCCAGAGAGAAAGGCATGACGATGACCCTCGACGATTGCAATGCCCACTTTAAATTCATTACGAGTTCTACTAGCAAGGACGAGATTAAATCGCACTTGCGATCACTGCTCAACGAAGTACGTGTTTTGAGCTTCGAGACAGGACAAGGTGAATGCTATTGGAGGGGTGTCTTCGCAGAAAGCGAGCCTTTCCGCCCAGTGTCTCGTATCACATATGCGCCCCCCGCAATGGCGAGGACAAATAGAATGAACGACGCGGGCTCACCGATGGTCTACTGTGCCAGAAGCCCCCGTACAGTCCTCGCAGAACTTCGTGTTCAACCAGGAAACTATGTTCAATGGTTTTGCTTCACGCGACTTCCCGATAAGTATCTACGTTTGTGTGTTTTGGGTGAGCTAAAGCATGTTCAGCAAACTGGACATACACGAATGCACGGAGCCGATCCGCAAAATGTAATTCGGAAATTAATCAACAAAAACGGACGCGATAGTGCAAGGCGCCTCATCTACATCGACACCTTCTTATCAAGCTTACTTGCGCAGTCCAAATCAGAGAGTAAGGACTATCTAACGACCCGAATTTTAGCTGAGTTAGCACTTGAGCAAGCTGAATCGCATGGCCTGACGTATCCTAGTGTCGAGGATGCGTTAGGGGTCAATGTGGCGCTGACCCCTTCAATTTTTGATTCACACGCACGCATCATTTGTTGCCAGCACATTCGTATAGATAAGGTGCACAAGGGGAGTCGAGATAGGCCAGGTCGATTTAAATTTACACTCTTGCATAACGCTACGGCTATCGATGACCGGCACGAGTTCATCTGGAAGCAAGCAGCGTTTCCGAAAGAACTCAATCTATTCAATCTAACTTTGCGAGAGCGCGAATTGCTTGCCGAGCGTAAGAACGACGCAGATCCGTTTCGCATTTTGAACCCAGATTGATCAGTTTAAACGCCTAACACAACCTGCCCCTATGTCAGATTACTCGCTAGCAATAATTCCAAAGGGCACCTGACAAGTCTCCAATAGATAGTGCTCTGTCGCAGCGAGGAGATCGAGTTGCGCCGTACTGGCTTTGGCCTTGGACAACCCAGGCTGGACGACATAGACATGCAGTTTGACTCGGCAAAGGCGACTCATCTCAACAAACGCCATGAGTTCGGTCACGCCACCGCGCTCAAACCTCGTCGCCTCGACGCCCGACTTGCGCTTTGGCTCGCGCTTCAACAAGTGCTGAAAAAGGTCGGTTCTCTTGTCCTGACTGAATAACCAGGAAATGCTTTTCTGTGCCTGTCCGCAAACGACGAAAAGATCGTCAACTCGTGCACCAGGCTTGCCCTTTGAAAATTTACAGTGGTAGAAAATGACGTCGATCTCCTTAACCCCTTCCCTTTCGACCTGGCGGATAGCCACAATATCCGCCGACTCTCCCGCGCCGTCGTCGTCAAACACTACGCTGAAGCTGGCGTCCAGCAAGACGTTTTCGATAACCCTGCGTTGTATCGAGTCCGAAAGGCGCGATGTTCCTTGCGCTTCGCGCGTGAGGTCGATTCCGGCCCAATCCCAGGCTGTGATCTTGTTCCTGTCGTACGGTACGTGCTTGGCCTTTGGAGACACATGCTGATTGCCTTCTAGGCTCGATCCGTCTACGAACCAAATCAAAGGAGGATTTTTGTTGAGGAACAGTTCCGCACTTGCTGATGCCCGCGCCGTGCAGAACGACAGACTATCCCCCGAGACATGGACGATCCTGAAGTCGCTCATGTCGTCCGAGCCGAAAAGTTCAAGCCGTAGGACTGTCGCGGTTTCCTCGGTAAAAATCCGGAACGTGAGATCACCTTTGGGGTTTGGATCCTCCAACTCGAAGCCAACGAAGTAGAACGGGACCGGGTCCGCTCCGCCGAACCGCAGCGAATAGCCCTGCTCTAAATCGTGGTAAATGTGCGTTGGCCAGTCTATCGCAATCGGCATGATCTCCGGACGGCGGGCGACCATTACCGGCTCCAGTGTCCCTTTCAGCACCTCGTCCGGATCTATCTTGGCGTCGAGCACCTTTGTGCCGACGGCTTCGCACCAGACCGCGAACGAATCCAATCGAAATCGCTTGAACGACCAGACACGCCCTTTGCGCGACACTCCGATAGTCGACTTCTCGCCGCCAGAGTAACCCGCGCCGAACAGCACCGACTTCTGAGTGTTCCGCTTCTGTGCGTCCGTAAGCCGCTGTCCGACGTCTGGTCCCATGCGCCCTGTATAGCGGATCAGGCGACCCAAGTGCTCAGTCAAGCCGACGTTGGTGAACATGAGGCGCGCAAAGCCATGGAAGCACCGGAACAGTTGAGCTCCGCTTACAAGCTCAGCATCATCACCGCCCACTTTATGAGCGATTCCCTGAAATTCGCCATGGTTGCCAGAACCATGCACATAGAGTAGCGCCTGCTCCTCGGACCAATACATGATGAACATCTCCCAGTTCCAGTCCCGAATGTCTTCCAGTTCTGCCCATTCGGTCCGACTGCTCCGGCCGACAATAGCAACGAGCATCCGCTTCTGCTCGTTTACCGAAACATGGAGCTGATCGAAGGAACTAGCGCCACGTAGCCCTTCCTCAAAAGCGTGTGGGTTCCATGCGCGGCATCTTGTCCGGTAGATCACTGCACTAGCGGCCGGACGAAGCTCCCTTAGTGGAAACTCGGACGGGAATTCTGAGAAGCCATCAACAAACTCCTGTGTCGCCACCTGCTCATCAATGGCCCCATCGCTAAGCGGCGGAAGCAGCACATTCCAATCCGGGTCTCGGGAGTAGAGCTTTCTGAGCTCCTCCCGGACCTCAACGATGCCCGTGTTAGCGATGAACGTTGCGTTGCCAAGGTCGCTCCTTGAGCGGGTGAACCGCCCCGCAAGCTGAAGGGTCACCGCAAGCGTTTTTCGGATGTCGTGGAACGCAGCAATCTTCAGCTCGGGAAGATCGAACCCCTCACCAAGCATGTCCACACAGACGACTATGCGAGAGCGCCCTTCGATCAGCGCCCTCTTGGACTCCTCGCGTTCCTTCGCGTTCAGTTTCGAGTGCAGCAGCACCGGACCGTATCCCGCGTGCGGTTGATAAAGCTTGAAAACATCGTCCGCGCGGTGGATGTTGGCAACGCGCGCCATGAGGATGTGCTTTCCCGTTACGTCTGCGCGGAGCTCTTCGATTGCCCTGGCCGCTATCGCAGCGTCGGCCTTGCTCTGATCGAACTCCAGAACGGAAGAGAAGGCGATGGGCTTGAAGTAGTTTTCCGCCTGTGCCTTCCGCAGTGGATAGCGGTAGATGATTCGCCCATCAACGAGCTTGTCATCCTCCCGGAAAGGTGTGGCAGTGAACTGAACAACCTTGCTCGACTTAAACGACTTCTTGAAGGTCTTCCAAGTCGGTGCTTCCGCATGGTGTGCCTCGTCGATAAATAAATACGGGCAGAGCTCGGAAATGCGCTCCCTGACGGCTAATTCGCAGCGAGCCGCAATCCCGCTCGTAATGACTACCACATTGCACACACCGAAGAATCGCTCCACCTCTTCGACAGTCGCGGGCGTGTGCTTAAGCGTGCCCACTACCGGGTAGCTAGCGGACTCCTGCAAAAGCGTCGCCCGCTCCGTGCGCAGTACGCCGAGGGTCAAAAATTTCTCAGCTAACTGCGTCCTCAGCGCATCGGTCGGCACCACGACGAGCACTCGCGAGCACGCTGACGAGACTGCGGCTGCAATCATTGTGTCGGTTTTTCCGGTGCCAGTGGGCATCACAACGGTCGCTACTCCACCGTCCACGCTCCAGTGCGCCTGAATCGCGTGCAGCGCACCTATCTGCGGCGGTCTCAGCCCAACTACTCCCCTCTCCTCGTCCTCTTGCACATATGAAAACGCCCCACGCCAGGATTCGACCACGTTGGCTGAAATATGGCGGGCGAGGATGCTCTCGATATTGGTTTCGTCTTGATAGAACCATTCCTCGTGAGAGAGATCCAGATCGGATGTTGGAATGTAGTTGAAAAGGTGCACGATGATCCGCATACCGTCTACGTCCACTTTCGGCCTCTTTGCGAGAAAGTGCACTTGCGGAAAGGCGGCGCACTCAGGGATGAAGACCAGGCCGCTCCCCGCGTCGCCGGTCCATCTGGCGAAGCCACCCTCGACCTCGTAGCCGGGCGCTTCGATTTGCCGAATCTCGTCTCCACCCTTTGAGTAACGTATAGCCAGGAAGGGGGGCAATTTCAGTTTCACGGTACCTCCGGGAGTTAGGGCGGTTCCCCGTGGCACCGACGAGAGCGACCTTCTTCGCACCCTTCCTGCAAATTGCCAGGGTTCCTCTTGGCAACTACTTTATCCGAAAAATTACAGTTTTAGCAATGATTCTCTTGCAGCTTTCGGAGCATCGAGCGACCGTGACGCAAACAGATGCACTTAATCACTACCGACATTCGGTCAGGCACCGCCCACGCCCCCACTCACTGAACGAAAGCGAATGCAAGATTAAGTTACCGCCCGGCTTTTGCAACGTACGCGGTCCAGCACTCATAGCAACGAATCTGCCAAGCCTGCCCGTAGGGCCGCTCAAACCTGCGGCGACAATCAATGCAAATGGCACTTTCGAACTCAAGCTTAAGTCTTTCCTGAACCGAATTGCCGAACGTTGCACTACCTTTTCCCATGTGACGAAGGCAGGCAACTACCTCATCCAAATCATGACATTCATCTGCTGCCTGGATTTGTTCAGAAATAGCAGTGTAATGATCTAGCGCTTTCTGGGCGTAAGGTATAGGCCAAACATCTACAGGCAGATAGCCACCGAATCGACCAACATCAATTTTGACTCTTGCAAGGAGCCCGAGAAAATCTACAAGATCGTCAGCATCAGAATAATAAGTACGCCATCGGTTATGACGACCACAGTTATGCGCAAGCGGCAGCTGATCCTGAAAGTCGACATAGAATTTCCAACCGCCGAAGTTGTCTTGGCCTTTCAACCCCACCAGCGCATGCGAGTCGTACCCCATCGAATACGAGGCTTGGACCACGCTATTCATTTTTACTAGGAGCTTCGCCGCTTGTTCTGCAATTGCTTCCAACTCCCATGTGCCAACGACAAAACACCAGTCAACATCTTTGAAGGAATCAGTTGAATTACCAGCAGACGCGGCGATTGGGCGACGAACGAGCAAGAACTGCGAGGAATTTCCGTGGTCGCCGCTTCCAATCACTTTCAGTGTATTGAAACGACCATACTCCTCTTGAACTATCAAGCTTGACTGAATACGAACGTCGGCCATTCATCACCTACAGGTTGGTCAGTAAACCAGTGCCGCGACGCCTCCGCACGCTGATTGGCACAGCTCTGTATCGATATTTTGAGAAAACTATCGCTTAGGGCACTTTGTGCATCAAAAGGTAGCAGTTTTGCGCGGCAATTGCTACCGGCATTCGCCCAGCGATGCCAAAGATCGACGATGTATAGATCTAACGGAGGGAGGAAAATAACTTTTTTTGTCCACGTTTATGGTTGAGAAGGGAGGCTGCGGTCCTGTCCACCGGTCTCCCCAACTTTTTAGCCCCCCCTCCCTAAAGCCTGCCCCGAGCCAAGCGCAGCAAGACTCAACCTATTGATACTTGGGGAGCGAGTTTGTTACGCTCCCCATGCAAATCCTTGGGCACCACCTACTTAGCTGAGTGCCCCGTGATCTGGTCGATCACTCCGTCTCTATTCAGAAAGATTCCATCTGCTACGCGTCGAAACGGGTATAGAGTTGCGCATCTCGGTACCAGCTTGAGGCAAATCCGCCGTACTTGTCGAAAGGGTCGACTGGCTGGCCAGGAGGTTCAAAACGCCAAGCTGGAGTTTTTTGGGCGTATCCCAGCTTGGTAATAGCAGTGTGGAAAGCGAACTCATACTCGTTCGCAGCATGTAGCTCTTCTAATGCCGCTATTACACGACGAGCTCGATTCTTGTGCTCCTCCTTGAAATGTGCGGCGAGTTCACAGCTAAGCGTTTCCTTGAGCCGTTCGCATTTGCGACGCTGTGCCGCGATGCCGTTCTGAAGATAGGACTCCTTTTTGAGCAGTACCTGCCTGCGCTCGATGGTGGTCTCCAGACCACTATCCATCAAAAGCATCTCCGCTTCCGCAATCATGGTCTCGCCTGATTTGGGAACGACTGGCTTCAAGAGCTCCACCCTAATTGCTTCGAGTTCAGTCTGGGTATCTGCCAGTTCGGCGTTAAAGCGATTCAATCGCGCGATTTCTTGCTGGTATTCGTTGTTTTCGTTGAGCGCTGGGTAATTTAAGTGCACGGTCTTGTTCATCATCTTGTTTTCCATAGTAAGTAGTCGGTAATTGGTTGAGTCATTGCAAGAGGTTCTACATGGCCACCTCCCTCGGCTTTTGGAGAGCGATAGGGAAGAAGCCCTTGCAGCGCATTAGTACGGTAACCATGTCCGATGGAACAGCCGGGCCGCCAAGCGCTCCCTCTCGGGGTCTCTCGCAACGCCGTGCTTCTCGCCATCCCGCCAAATGCGCGCACTCGATACACATGCGCCGTTCATCTGGACTCTCGTCACGCGCAATGAGGCGCATAAGCACTGCATCTGCCTCCTCTTTTGGCAGCCCCTGGAAATTCACCAATCGGGCATATACCAATGCCACGGTTGATGAACCTTTGGCGGTCGCCGTGGCATCCCCTACAAAACCTACAGAAGCCCCTTTTGCAGGTTTTGTAGGCTCAAATTCCTTACTATTTTCAGATTCTTGCAAGCGATCAAACCAGTTCATTAGCCGTCCCCATCGCAAGTGGGTTAACGATGTAACGCTCACTAGGACGGCCACCAGTCTGTATGACCTCTCGTCGAAGCCAATCAAAATCGCAAAGAATCTCCGCTGCTTTCCTCACTTGCTCAGGCGAGTTGAGGCCCGACCAGCACTTTTGAGCAACCTGGCGAGGCGTGAATTCCTGCCCTAGCTTTCCCGCTTTGATGCGCTTGAGAAACGTGTCAGCGGCGCCAGTCTCCGGGGACATCGCAGCAGCGTATAACCTGGCGGCGTGGCTTCTTAAGTACTCGCTCCAAGCAAGGGCTCGCAAGAGATCAGCATGTCCGACGAGGCCATCCCCTGAATCCTGCGAAGGAGAGTCGACCAAGGCGAAGAGAAGAGCCAGCGCAGGCACGAGCTTTCTGTACTTGGATACGTGCGACTCGATGGCAGGATGTAGATCACCGCTTTTAATCTCTTGCTCCAACGAGATACGCCAAGCCACGAACTCGGATTGGGCTTCCTGGTCGAATTTCCACGTTTGTGGCGTGACGTCGTCAACGGGTTCAAGTGCAGACAGCCGATCAAACACAGCCCATGCAGCTTGCTTTGCAGGCGTGTCCGGCCATTCGTCAACGTGCCGGAATTCGCCGTGTGTGTCAGGCCAAACGGTTAGACCAAATCTTTGCAGGAGGCCGTCATCAGCGCTACCACCAGATACGGCGCCACGTACATACTCCTGAATTCGACCAGGCTGGATACTTCCGATCATCGCGAGGCAGACCCTTGGGATATGCACTGTCCCTCGGCCAATGCGGTCGAACGTGTATCCTTGGTTTCCATCGTATGCCTGCAAATAGAACGAGCGAGCACCTTCCTGCCCAGCTCTATCCATGCTCGTAAGGAGCCCGTAAATCTCATCCCGATATGACAATGTTCCCCATGGGTTTTGGCACAGGAGCTCGCCGAGCTTTTCGACAGTCGCATCGTTGACGATGTATCGCCGCATTGCCGGCTCATCAGGTGGCTTAACGGGCTCCAAGAGAGCACGAGCGGCGGCGGGATTCTTGGAAGCTAGTCCCTTCGCCTTCTTGGCGTTCTCCGCAATTTGAAGCTCCGAGACTTTAAGATCCAGCTCCCAAGCGCTATGCGCAATCTGCCACTCGGACAGCTCATCAACTTGAAGCCTGTTCAGCGGCTTCAAGACTTCGCCAAGCGCGGGACTTTTCATGACGCCAGGGCGGCCAATGACGAGTCCCCACAAATTAGGCACCACCTTCCAATCATCACGCTCTTTGGGCTGAATAGCGACGCGAGCACCAACAAGGCTTGAGAGAGCCACCAGAGCGCCGACCGCAGCAAAATCAGGAGGGCACTGCATACGATGTGAAATATCCATGACCCAGCCTCGCAACGCGGTCGGTAGGAGCTCCGGCTTAAATGCCATCACTGGCGGAAGTGACTGGGGCAAAGGAGTCGGTTCAATCCAGCCATCGGATTCAACCGCCCTCTTGGCTGTGCTCTGTTCCAACTTTTCAGCAGTGCAGTTGAGGGAACGGACAGCCGATAGGCCGGATATCTGAAACATATCGTTCAAATCCGTCACACAGTCCGGTGCGCCGGGCTCGAAGCGTGGGACGATCAGTTTTGCATTGACTGCTACGGAAGCTTCTAGCGCGTGGCTCTCGGCGCGATCTGTTCCTTTGACTAGATCCGCAACAATAATCAAGTTCGCAGCGGGGAAGCGGCTACGCATAGCGCGCGCAACAGCTAGCAGATTGCCTGACGAAAGCGCTGCCACGCCAATTGAGCCAAATGCTTCCACTGCCGTTAAAGTCGTAGCTACGCCTTCCGCGATAACGATGACGGCAACGGTCGAGTCATCGGAGGGAAATGGCTGGGCAGGCCAATACCCTCCTGCTTTGGCACCACCGAACAGCGCTGACTTTCGGCCTTCTTCGTCAATGAGCTCGCAGGTCGAGATTGCCCCTCCGATCATTACAGGAGCAACAAGCAAATCACCGCAGAGTTCTTCGCCGCGCGACTTAGGTGCATACCCCAGAATTGCAGCAACATCATATGCATGCAGCACTCTCAAGTTGGCGCCGGGCTTAACGCCCTTTTTACAAAGATAGGGATGATCTGCATTGATGGTCAGTGCTTGATCCCAAAGAGTTTTCGCGAGCAAAGCGGTGTCGCTCTTCCTCTTCATTTCCTCGGCAACGCGCTGCCGCTGAATGGCCTTCGCTTTTGCTCGCGCAGCGACTTCCTCTGCGTCGCTTAAACGTCGCCCGACATTGGCCCGCCATGGCTGGGAGATACCGCTACGCCAGTCGCCGAAGCAACCCGCAGGTATCCCATCCAGATGCAGGACGTACCAACCCGCATCGTCATTTCTACGGCCGGTTGGTGAGAAACGCTTGATTTGGCCGTCAGCGATCATGTCTTCTGGGGGCTCTAGCCCAGCCTCTCGCATTGCCTGAGCGAATTGGTGAACCGCAAGCGCGTGAGGTACTTCAGGCTCGCCTTGAGCAATCGCCATTCCTCTCATTGCGCCCCCTTGCCTTTTACAGACGCGATACCCGACAGGGTGTGGACGAGGCGCAGCCCCTTAATCTTCCGCTTTGGAAAGCGCTCTGCCTGGAATTCTGCAATGGACGTCAGTTCCCCTTGACGGCGATTGTCCATTGCTCGAAACAAAAGTATGAGCCGCGACTCAACGGCGGAGAGGTGAGAAAAATCAGGGGGAGTTGGTACAGGCGTGATGATGCTAGACATATCTGCCTCCTTCGTTAGGAATTAACCGCGTCCCGTCGCCAAACGGGGGGGCGGCAAATGGTAGGGTTGGCGAACCGGCACGAAAGTACACCGGCATACCCGAAGGTATCCCATGCCACTGCCGCCCATTGAGAACGAACGAAGGCAAGCACACACGTAAAAAAACCGCATTGCGCGGTCCGTGCGCTTTCGTTATTCAGGTCGCCAAACCCGGTTCCCTCTTTTTCGGGAACACCATCAGTATCTACTTGGTGCTCGCAGTTCGTCAAGTAACGATTCACCATCGTTACTTGCTCTCCGCGACATAGTTCAATGGATCAGCGAAAAATTTGTGCAGCTCACGGTTGGGGTAAGCAGTACATCGCTCAGAGAAGCGCACCGGCTGCGGGGCTTTTCCTGCCAACACGAGTTGGCGGAACTTCTCTCGGCTAAATGGGGAAAATGGAGCGATCTGATTCCAGCGGCTCATGCCGTCGCTCGGCAAAACCTTGCCATGTGCGGAATCAACTACTGAGGAATTTTTCATGTTTGCCTAACCTTTCACGTTGCCGCCTCATTGGGCGGAGTGATTGCAAGGTTAGGCGAGTCAGGTTTTGCCAGCTACGCCCGGAACGCTGAACAAGGTACGGGCAAGTCGCTTCGATCTACATTGTGCTTAGTCGGAGGTACTTTTTTTCGACCGCTTGTAATCACGAATCCATTCGAGGGGCTTTGTCGTGCTGGGTGCCAAATCACCATTTCCGTTACGTGAAAATTCGACGATCATGGGCGTAATCTCCAGTGCTGCGGCGGGTACACTCTTCCAGGATCCGCTTTCAAAGAGCCGGATTGTCTCAGCCTGCAAGCGTTCAATTTTGGATTTTCGACCTAAGCCCCCGCTTCGGGCACGCGACGCCGCACGCTCGTGCTCCAAGGCTTCCGCAAACTCCAACGCAACCCCGACGGCTTCTGCAACCTTCGTTCTGTCCTCGTCGTTTAGGAGCTGTTTCTTGATATAAGTTAGGAGTTTAGACGCTGACATCTTTCCAAGTTTGTTGTCAGCGAACAGCTCCCATGCAACCGAATCATCACTCAGCTCGAACTTCTTTTTTTGCACGAGCTTTAACGCATGGAGCAGTAAGTCATCGCTGCGATCACGGCTTGCTTGTTCACGTTCGATTTCTTCGATTTTCTTGTGTCTGCGAAATGCAAGAATGTGGTCCTCAGCCACACTCCTCAACAGAGATTCATAATCCGTGTATGCCTTTCTGTACCAATCAATAGTCCCCTCAATTTCTTCCGCGTTCTCTGCTCGCCAAGCAGCCTGATTTTTCCTTCTTTCTTCAGCATTCATTTTTGCTCTCGATTCTTGCGTGAACTTAGGCTGATGCCTGCCGTTTTTGGCGGACCACTTTGTTATCATATTTTCGACCCGACTCAATAGCGCCAAGGTAGTCCGCGTACTCTTGCATCATCTGACGGCGCTCGTCCATGAACATTGCGCGATCATAAGCTTCGCCGTAAGCATCACCGGATGCATGCGAGAGCTGGCGATCAACGACTTCATGCCTGTAGCCGAGGCGCTCCTTAATCACTCCCATTGCAAGAGACCTGAATCCATGTCCAGTGTGTTTGCCACCGTATCCCATACGTTTGAGCGCAGCGAGGATGGCTCCATTACTGACAGGTTTCTTAGGGTCCCGTTGGTTCGGGAATAGGAACTGGTTGCCACCTGTGAGCTCGCGGAGTTCGCGCAGCAGCTCCCAGCCCTGGCGAGGCAAAAACACATGATGATCGGTCTTTCGCGGGTTTACCTTCTTCTTACCCATCTTCATGCGTTCCCATGGAATTACCCACGATTGATTGGCAAGGTCGATTTCAGACCAGGGAGTCTCAATCAGCTCACTAGTTCGCACAAAAGTAAGCATCATCAGGCGCATCAAAATACGAGTCGGCAGATACATGCGTACCTCGTTCTTCTTGAGCGACTCTAGGAACGCTGGCAGATCATCGGGCGTGATTGCAGCATGATGACCTTCAACGTTCGGTTTCAATGCTCCCCGCAAGCTAGGAACCGGATCGAAATCTGCCTTACCTGTTGCGATAGCGTAGCGGAAGACTTGCCCTACAACCTGGCCCTGTCGCTTGGCCATATCGACAGCACCACGCTTCTCAATTTGCCTCAGGACATCGAGAACGATTGGTGCGGTTACATTTTTGATCGGATAGCTACCCAGATAGGGGAAGACATCTAGTTGTAGGCGGTGCAGGATATTTTGGGCAGTACGTGGCTGCCATTTCTCCATATTGTTTTCGTGCCATTCGCGCGCAACTGCCTCGAAAGTATTTGCGTTGGCAACCTTTTGCTCGATTTTTTTAACACGACGGGCCTGCGCCGGGTCTACACCAGCAGCTTTCATCGTTCGTGCTTCTATGCACTTACGACGCGCCTCTAGCAAAGTAACGTCAGGGTACTTGCCAAAGGTTAGACGAGTGTTTTTGCCGTTCGGCTGTCGATAGCTCATCCGCCAGACTTTTGAGCCAGTCGGTGAAATCTCTAGGTACATGCCGCCGCCGTCAGCCAGCGTATATGTTTTGTCTTTCGGCTTCGCGTTTCGTACTTGAATATCAGTGAGAGGTATAGCGAGTTTTGGCATCTCTTTGCATCCATCATTTGCCCTTCTGGGCCATTATGGAAGCAAGAATGGATGCAAAGAATATGGTTGTCAATGGGCAAACATTGGCGCTATGGACGTAAAAAAACCTCCAAGCCTTTGATTTCCTGGAGGTTTCTAGGCAAACTTTGCTATCGTTTGCGGTGTTCTTGGCGGAGAGAGGGGGATTCGAACCCCCGATAGGCTATGAACCTATACACGCTTTCCAGGCGTGCGACTTCAACCACTCATCCATCTCTCCTACATTCTCACGCTTATCGCGAGAGGCCCGAATTATAGCAGGGTTAGCGGGGAGTGCAAAGTTTTTCTGTGGCAAATTCCATAAACCCGGTAAACCTGGGTCTGACCCGAGGGTCAGACCCAGTCTGCGCATAGTTAGGAGGTTTCTTTCAGTTGCTCGAGGATAGCTGGATTTTCGAGCGTGCTGACGTCTTGGGTGATCGTTTCGCCCTTCGCCAATACGCGCAGCAGGCGGCGCATGATCTTGCCGCTGCGGGTTTTCGGCAGGTTGTCGCCAAAGCGGATTTCTTTTGGCTTGGCGATCGGGCCGATCTCTTTGCCGACCCAGTTACGCAGTTCGGTGGCGATCTGCTTGGCTTCGTCGCCGGTTGGGCGGGCGCGCTTCAGCACCACGAAAGCGCAGATCGATTCTCCGGTGGTTTCGTCCGGCTTGCCGACCACGGCGGCTTCGGCGACCAGCGGGTTAGCGACCAGCGCGGATTCAATTTCCATCGTGCCCATGCGGTGACCGGAGACGTTCAGAACGTCGTCGATACGGCCGGTGATGGTGAAGTAGCCGGTTTCTGCGTTACGGATCGCGCCGTCGCCTGCCAAGTAGTATTTGCCGCCCAACTCTTCTGGGAAGTAGCCCGACTTGAAGCGGTCCGGGTTGCCCCAGATGGTGCGGATCATCGATGGCCATGGGCGCTTGACGACCAGGATGCCGCCGCTGCCGTTCGGTACGTCGTGCCCTGCTTCGTCCACGATGGCGGCCATGATGCCTGGCAGCGGCAGCGTGCAGGAACCAGGGACCATCGGCGTCGCGCCTGGCAGTGGGGTGATCATGTGGCCGCCGGTTTCGGTCTGCCAGAACGTGTCGACGATCGGGCACTTCTCGCTGCCGACGTTTTTGTAGTACCACATCCAGGCTTCCGGATTGATCGGCTCACCCACGGTGCCCAGCAGACGCAGCGAGGAGGTATCGAAGTTCTTCGGATGGACTTTCGGGTCCACGTCCGATGCCTTGATCAGCGAGCGGATCGCGGTCGGTGCCGTGTAGAAGATGTTGACCTTGTGCTTGGCGATGGTCTCCCAGAAGCGGCCGGCGTGCGGGAAGGTCGGGATGCCTTCGAATACCACTTGGGTCGCTCCGACGGCGGTTGGGCCGTAAGCGATATAGGTGTGGCCTGTGACCCAGCCGATATCGGCGGTACACCAGTACACATCTTCCGGCTTGATGTCGAAGGACCACTTCATGGTCAGAGCTGCCCACAGCAGGTAGCCGCCGGTCGAGTGCTGCACGCCTTTCGGGGTGCCGGTGGAGCCGGAGGTGTAGAGGATGAACAGCGGGTGCTCCGCTTCCACCCATTCAGGTTCGCAGGTGGCGGCCTGACCTTCGACCAGGTCGTGCAGCCAGATGTCGCGGCTTTCGGTCCACGCGATATTGCCGCCCGTGCGCTTGTAGACCACCACGTTCTTAATCGTGTCACAGCCGCCCATGGCCAGGGCTTCGTCGACGATTGCTTTCAGTGGCAGCTGTTTGCCGCCGCGCAGTTGCTCGTCGCAAGTCAGAACCGCAACGGCGCCGGCGTCGATGATGCGCTCTTGCAGCGACTTGGCGGAGAAGCCGCCGAACACCACCGAGTGAGTGGCGCCGATACGGGCGCAGGCCTGCATCGCGGCCACGCCTTCCACGGACATCGACATATAAATAACGACGCGGTCACCCTTCTTGATGCCGCGCGCTTTCAGGCCGTTGGCGATCTTGCAGACTTTGTCGTGCAGTTGCTGGTAGCTGACGCGGGTCACTTCGCCGTCGTCGGCTTCGAAGATGATGGCGGTCTTGTCGCCCAGGCCGTTCTTGATATTGCGGTCCAGGCAGTTGTAGGACACATTCAGCTTGCCGTCTTCGAACCATTTGTAGAACGGCGCATTGTCTTCGTTCAGCGTGCGGGTGAATGGGGTTTGCCATTCCACGTTTTCACGCGCCAGGCGTGCCCAGAAGCCTTCGTAATCGCGTTCCGCTTCATCGCACAGCGCCTTGTAGGCGGCCATGCCCGATACGTTTGCTTGTGCTGTAAATGCCGCTGGCGGCGCAAAAATACGCGATTCCATTGGTCCCTGTTGGTCGGCGCCCTGGTTGGTCATGCTTGTCTCCGGTTAGTGATGGTTTGCTAGCAACAATAGAGCTTGTCGCTTACTGCCCCCTTACATTGCTGAGGAAGCTACTATTTGCATTTTAATCACATCTACTGTCTGTGGGGCAGCACCGGTTTCATATTTCTACGCCGATGGGGAAGCAAAAGCTTGCGCCGGTGCATTATTAGCCCAAGCGAGCCGCTGCTGTGCTCGGTCCGCGCGTGTAGAATATCGGCTGTTTTTCTATCGTTTAATCGACAATGACCGAGCCACAGAACACCAACGGCAAGCGCCTAAGCCCTATTCCCGCATTTATTTTCATGTCCCGCTGGCTGCAGCTGCCGCTGTACCTGGGACTGATCCTGGCGCAGTGCGTCTACGTTTTCCATTTCTGGGTCGAGCTGAAAGACCTGATCGGCGCGGTGTTTGGCGACGCCCATTCGCTCGAGCACATCATCAGTGTCACCTTCCATGGCTCCGCCGATGCGCCGAAGCAGTTGACCGAAACCGTCATCATGCTTGTGGTCCTGGGCCTGATCGACGTGGTCATGATTTCCAACCTGCTGATCATGGTAATTGTGGGCGGCTACGAGACCTTCGTCTCGCGCATGCATCTTGAAGGCCACCCAGACCAGCCGGAATGGCTGTCGCACGTGAATGCCTCCGTGTTGAAGACTAAGCTGGCGATGGCGATCATCGGCATTTCCTCGATCCACCTGCTGAAGACCTTCATCAACGCCAAGGACTACGATCCGAAAGTCCTGATCGCGCAGACGGTCATCCACGTCGTATTCCTGCTGTCCGCAATGGCGATTGCGTACACCGATCGCATCACCACCCTGACGCACAACGATTCTAAGCACCACTAATTTAGCCAACGAGCCAATCATGACCATCATCAAGCAAGACGACCTGATCGAATCCGTCGCCGCCGCGCTGCAGTACATCAGCTACTACCACCCAGCCGACTACATCCAGCACCTGGCGCGCGCATACGAGTCCGAGCAAAGCCCGGCCGCAAAAGATGCGATCGCACAGATCCTGACCAACTCCCGCATGTGCGCGGAAGGCAAGCGTCCGATCTGCCAGGACACCGGCATGGTGAACGTCTTCCTGAAGATCGGTATGGGTGTGCGCTTTGAAGGCTTTACCGGCACCGTGACCGACGCCGTCAACGAAGGCGTGCGCCGCGCGTACAACTTCGCCGACAACAAGCTGCGCGCGTCCATCGTGGCCGACCCGCACTTCGAGCGCAAGAACACCAAGGACAACACGCCAGCCGTGGTTCACATGGAACTGGTGGAAGGTAATACCGTCGACGTAGCCGTTGCTGCAAAAGGCGGCGGCTCCGAAAACAAGACCAAGTTCGTCATGCTGAATCCATCCGATTCGCTGGTTGACTGGGTGCTGAAGACCGTGCCGCTGATGGGCGCTGGCTGGTGCCCGCCTGGCATGCTGGGCATTGGTATCGGCGGCTCCGCCGAGAAAGCCATGCTGCTGGCAAAAGAGTCGCTGATGGAAGACATCGACATGTTCGAGCTGAAAAAGCGCGGCCCGCAGAACAAGCTGGAAGAACTGCGTATTGAACTGTGCGACAAGATCAATGCCCTGGGCATCGGCGCGCAGGGCCTGGGCGGCTTGACCACCGTGCTGGACGTGAAGATCAATATGTACCCGACCCACGCTGCATCCAAGCCGGTCGCCATGATCCCTAACTGCGCGGCTACCCGTCACGCTCACTTCGTGCTGGATGGTTCCGGCCCTGCCTACATCGAGCCGCCAAAGCTGTCCGACTGGCCTGATGTCACCTGGGCCGCCGACACCGAGAAGTCCAAGCGCGTCGACCTGAACACCCTGACCAAGGAAGAAGTGGCTTCCTGGAAGCCGGGCCAGACCCTGCTCCTGAACGGCAAGATGCTGACCGGCCGCGATGCTGCCCACAAGCGCATCCAGGACATGCTGGCCAAGGGCGAGCAGCTGCCGGTGGACTTCACCAACCGCGTGATCTACTACGTAGGCCCGGTCGATCCAGTGGGTTCGGAAGTCGTCGGCCCAGCCGGCCCGACCACCGCTACCCGCATGGACAAGTTCACCGACATGATGCTGGAAAAGACCGGCCTGATCTCCATGGTCGGCAAAGCAGAACGCGGCCCAACCGCCATCGAATCGATCCAGAAGCACAAGTCGGCATACCTGATGGCCGTCGGCGGCGCTGCATACCTGGTATCGAAAGCGATCAAGGGCGCCAAGGTTGTCGGCTTCGAAGACCTGGGCATGGAAGCGATCTATGAATTCGACGTGGTCGACATGCCTGTCACCGTGGCCGTCGATTCCACCGGCACTTCCGTCCACAACACCGGCCCTAAAGAGTGGCAGGTGAAGATCGAGTCCCTGAAAGCGGCCCAGCCAGCATAAATGACGCATCCAGTCCCCTCCTCCGCCGATGCGCCAATCGGCGTCTTTGATTCCGGCGTCGGAGGGCTCTCCGTGCTGCGCCATATCCACGCGCAGCTGCCGCACGAGCATGTGCTGTACTTCGCCGATTCCGCCTTCGCTCCCTATGGTGCGAAGACGGATGAATGGCTGGTGCAGCGCGCGCTTGCCGTTACTGCCTTCCTGCTTGAACGAGGCGCGAAAGCCCTTGTAGTGGCCTGCAATACAGCCACCGTGGCGGCCATCAAGGCGGTACGCGCCGCCTACCCTGGCCTGCCTGTGGTTGGCGTCGAACCAGGCCTCAAGCCTGGCGCTGCGACCACCCGCAACGGCACGGTCGGCGTGCTGGCCACGGCAAGCACGCTGCGCGGCGAGAAGTTCCTTGCGCTGCGCGAGCAGATCACGGGCGCAAACGGCACGACGTTCCTGCTGCAGCCTTGTGGCGGCCTGGTTGAACGCATCGAACAGGGCGACCTGTCCGGTGAAGCGACTGCGCAAATGCTGGAAGGTTATGTGACGCCGCTGCTGGAACAAGGCGCGGACACCCTGGTCCTCGGCTGCACCCACTATCCCTTTGTACGTGAAGCCATCGAACAGATCGTCGCGGCGCGCGGCAACGCGCAAGCCGTCACCCTGATCGACACCGGCGACGCCGTGGCACGCCAGCTGACACGCCTGCTGGAAGGCGCTGCGCTGCTGCGTCCTGGCGGCACTCCCGCCCACCTGCACGGCTACACCAGCGGCAACGCAGAAGCCCTGCAGAAGCAGTTCGCCAGTTTGCTTGGACTGCATCCGCAGGTAGAGTCGGTGGTCGTTTGAAATTTATTTGCCAGTTCCAACACAAGCCTATATAATCTCGGCTCTGTCGCGCTGCGGTGCGATAGAAAGCAGTTTTCAGTGGTGGCTGTAGCTCAGTTGGTAGAGTCCAGGATTGTGATTCCTGTTGTCGTGGGTTCGAGCCCCATCAGCCACCCCACCGAATTCACGAAGAAGGCCTGATAGTTCGCTATCAGGCCTTTTTTGTTTTCCGCAGCGAAAGAGCTTTTGCATGTCGGAAAATTTTACACCTTGCTCAGCCACAGTAATTGTTTCTCAATAAAATCAGGTGTTTACAATTCAGGCACGATTCTCGCTTAGTGGCAACAGTTCTTAACTATTTACACTGGGGGATTGAATTGAAATCGCTGTCGAAAAAACTTCTGCTGTCCGTTGCATCCCTGCTGGTCGCTTCCGCTGCCAGCGCTTCGCCAACCCTGTTCGCTGGCCCCAACCGTGCCGCCTTCTCGGCACAGGGCACGATTGTTGAAAACTACGGCTTTGAAGACCTGGGTCACGGCTTCAGTTCGCTGGGTGCTGTGTGGACTGCCCACGGCGTGACCTACCAGACCGGCGACAACCTGGTCGTGGGCAACCAGACCGGCTACGCTCCAATCAGCAACGTCTTCGCTTACAACTTCTGGTCGCCAGTCAAGGCGACGGTTGAACACAATTCCTCGCAGTTCAACCTGCTCGGTTTTGACGTTGGCTATCTCGGCACCCAAGCGCCACTGTCGATCAACGTGACCACCAACCTGGGTTCGTTCACCTTGTCGAACATCGCCCCTGCGAACGCCAGCCAGGCCATGAACTTCTTCGGCTTCGTTGCCGGTCCAGGCGAATACTTCACCGGTTTCCAGCTGACCTCGGCAAACAGCAGCGGCAGCGCTCCGGTGATCGACAACGTCACCCTCGGCCAGGAAGCAGCCGCAGTTCCTGAACCTGCATCGCTCGCCCTGCTGGGCCTGGGCTTCGCAGGCATGGCCTTGTCGCGTCGCCGTCGCAAGGCCTGATCGACAATCACTAGCCAAATAGGGCGCGAATCGACCGCATTCGCCCCTATTCTGGCTGCATGGACAAATTCCCCGTTATTGAATTCCGCCGCTACTCCCTCGTCGAGGGCGGCCAGTCAGCGTTCGTACGCTATTTCGAAACCCTTTTCCCGGAAGCCTTCCAGCAGCTTGGCGCCCTGGCGCTAGGCCAGTTCACGGAAAACGGAAACCCCAACAGCTTCCTTTGGCTGCGCGGCTTCACTACGTGGGAGCAGCGCGCCGTGGTCAACGCCGCCTTCTACTACGGCCCGGTGTGGAAAGAGCATAAGGCCACGCTAAACGGCTTGATGACCGACAGCGACAACGTGCTCCTGCTGCGCCCACTCCACCCCGGCAGCGGCGTCCCCGCCCTCCCGTCCGTTGATCCGGTACTGGAACCCGGTGGCGCGCAAGGTGAAGCGGCCGCATTGCTTTGCACCGTCCGCCCCAGCCAGCTGGAACACTTCGCCGAACTGGCCGCGCCGGCCTTCGCCGCATGGCACGAAGCCGGCTGGCGCAACACAGCAACGCTGGTCACCCTGGACATGCCTAACAACTTCCCCCAACTGCCGGTACGCGGCGACGGCCCGCATCTGGTCTGGCTGGGAACTGCCGCCGCCGGCAGCGCAGCGCCATCCTGGGAAGCGCTCAGCGATGCCGCCCGCGACCTACTCGCCGGGCCGCCGGAACCCATCCTGTTGCGCCCCACACTACGCTCGCGGCTAAGGTGGACAAAATAAATCTTCCTTTGTGCCGCGGCATTAGTTTGAGGATAAAATAACGACTCACAGAAACGTTGCAGCATTGGAAGAGTCATGTCTGAGTTGAAAGAATTATCCACCTACAGCAAGGACACCCCTGTCGGCCTGCCCGCCGTTGGCGGCCGCGCCGGCGTATTCGTGCCCACCGGGCAGTTCGACCTTGCGAACTCCACCACGATCAAGAAAGGCGCCGGCATCGTCGGCTTCGGCAATCCGGATGGCTCGCTGACCGTCTACTTCGAAGCCAACCGCTTTGACGATTCCAGCCTGCATAAATGGGAAAACAAGGCACGCAAGGCGTACGACCGCATGGTCATGGTCGCCCCGACCGTTTCAAAGGCCAAGCTCGATGCCAAGTACCTGGAAATGGTGGGTTATATCGATGGCGCCGGCATCACGCTGAAAGAGCAGGACAGCCTGACCAACTGGCTGACACAGTCCAACGCCCTGGATACCGCGCCGGCCGCAGCCGTGGTGCTGTGGAGTAGAAAATGACGGACGAGCAATAGTCCTACAAAGGCATCGGCGACTCTCCGATGCCTTTTTTGTTTGCTCTTGATTAAGATGGGATCAAATCTTAGGCAGGAGTATTCCAATGTCCCACCGTCCATACGCCAGCGGCGCTGCACTGCTCAGCTTGGTGGCCACAGCAACCTGGCTGCTTTGCTCGGCTGACGTGCTGAGCCAGGTGCCGCTACTCGTGCATTGAGTTCACTGATCAGCGGTGACGGCCGCCGCGGCCGCGCCAGTGATTACTGGTCCACAGGAAATCAAAGCCGATTGTCACAGGCGGATAATAATAAGCCGGTGCAGGCGCGTAGTAATACGGCGCTGGCGCAACATAGACTGGCTGCGGCGCGGCATAGACTGGCTGCTGTTGCTGCACATAGACCGGCTCGTTCGAATAGCTGACCGGCGCGCCGGAGCGCTGCGCAGTACCGTTCGGCACCGGCGTCACCGACACCGTACGCCATTCATATGGATTGCTCGAGGCATAACGCACCGGCTGCTGCTCGGCGCAACCGACCAGGCCCAAGGCCAGCACCGGCAAGATCATCAAGGTTTTCATGGCATTCTCCTTCCCAAGATTCAACTATAGGGAAAAATCAGGCGCATGCCGCAGCTTTTACAAATGCTTACTGCCGGCAACTCAGATATACGGGATATCACATTTGTCGACCGCTTTACCCGCCGAATCCACGCGCTGGGCACAGATCTGGTACGTGATCCCGTAGTCCATATCGACACGGTACACCTTCCCGTAAGGCAGGGAAACCGATTCCTGCAGCAGGCGCTGGTAGCTGATGGCCGGCACGTCGGCCGGCACCGCGATCGAAGTGTGGAAGTTGCGGCGGCGGTCCTGCTGGCGGCGGTGCACGTCCACCTTCATGGACATGTCCAGTGTCACGCCACCCGGTTCGTAGTTGAAGCGGGTGACATTGCGCGACGAAAGCAGCACACCCCAGGCGCAAGGCAAGGCGTCCGGGCAGTGTTTGACCTGGGCCAGAGGGAAAATTTCCTCATTATTGTTCAGCTCCTGAAGCGGCCAGGCGGTACGGGTGCCGTCCAGCTTGCCGCTCGTGGCGTTGGGCCAAGTCATGGAGTTGACCACAACAACGTACTGCTTGTTGCGGGCCGGATCATTCGGATTACGCCACCAGGCGCAACCGGATAGCAAAATGCCGGCAAGTGGAAAGAGAAACAGATATTTCATACAGGCTATCCAGACTACGATACCCGCAGATTAACAAAAAACGGCCCGCGAGGGGCCGTTTTCTTTTCTATCGGAACACTGTCTTAGTCCAGCTTCCAGGCATAGTCCACTTTGGTCCAGGTTTCGACCGGGGCGCCATCCTTGGTGCCAGGCTTGAATTTGCAGGCGCTCAGCGCCTTCAGTGCAGCCTTGTCCAGGTTCTTGAAGCCGGACGATTTATCCAGCTTGGAATCCTTCACGTCGCCGCTCGGGGCAATCAGGAAGGACATGCTGACCGTGCCCTGCTCTTCATTCATCAGGGAAGCCTTTGGATATTCAGCTTTGCAATTCTTCGCATCGAAAGATGCTGGTACTTCGGCAGCGAATGCCGATGCGCCCATAGTCAGGGCTACTGCCAGAACACTCAACTTCGTCATCATGATTCTTCCCCTACTGAATGAGAATGAAATGGATTACAGCGACCAGACGTAGTCGACTTTGGTCCAGGTTTGGGCTACGGCGCCGTCCTTGGTGCCTGGCTTGAACTTGCAAGCGCTGATAGCTTTGACTGCAGCCTTGTCCAGGTTTTTGAAACCGCTGGACTTATCCACTTTGGAATCCATCACTTCACCGGCAGCCGAGATCAGGAAAGCCATGGAAACAGTGCCCTGCTCTTCGTTCATGAGGGAGGCTTTAGGGTATTCGGCCTTGCAGTTCTTGGCATCGAATACTGCTGGAGACTCGCCCGCGAAAGCCGACACGGAAACGATGGATGCTGCGACAAAACCAATCAAACGCTTGTTCATTTCTATCCCAATCAAATTTTATTAAACAGATCTTTTTACTTAGAATTCTTCCCACTCGTCGCTGCCGGCGGTGGCGGCGACCACTTTCTTAGGCGCTGCGGCGGCGGAAGCCGGCTTCGCTGCCTTGGCGGCTGGACGCTTGGCCGGAGCCTTCGGCACCACGGCAACTGCGGTCTGGGTCACAACTGGCTTCGCAGCGGTGAGGGCATATTCGGTTTCAGCATCCAGCTTGAAGATCGACACCACGCGCGACAATTCGCCAGCCTGGTCTTGCAGCGACTGCGCAGCGGCGGCAGCTTCTTCAACCAGCGCAGCATTCTGCTGGGTCATGGAATCCATCTCGATGATGGATTTGTTCACCTGTTCGATACCGGCGCTCTGTTCCTGCGACGCGCTGGCAATCTCGCTCATGATGTCGGTCACGCGGCGGACGGAGGCAACCACTTCGTCCATCGTCACGCCTGCCTGGCCCACCAGTTTCGAACCACGTTCCACTTTCTCGACGGAGTCGCCGATCAGGGACTTGATTTCTTTCGCGGCACCAGCGGAACGCTGCGCCAGGTTACGCACTTCGGATGCCACCACGGCGAAGCCGCGGCCCTGCTCACCGGCACGCGCTGCTTCAACAGCGGCGTTCAACGCCAGGATGTTGGTTTGGAAGGCGATACCATCGATCACGCCGATAATGTCTACAATCTTGTTGGCCGATTCGTTGATCGAGCTCATGGTGTCAACCACCTGCGAAACAACCTGGCCGCCCTTCAGCGCCACGTCGGAAGCGGATGCTGCCAACTGGTTGGCTTCACGCGCATTGTCGGCGTTCTGCTTAACGGTGGAGGTCAGTTCTTCCATGGCGGAAGCGGTCTTCTCCAGCGAGGAAGCCTGCATTTCGGTACGCGAAGACAGGTCGATGTTACCGGCCGCGATCTCGCGGGAAGCGGTGCCGATGGTCTCGGTACCCTGGCGCACCTGGCCAACGATTTCCACCAGGCTGTCGCGCATTTCCTTGATTTCGACCAGCAGCGAATCCTTGTCGTTGGACGAGGTGTCGATGCTTACCGACAGGTCGCCGTTGGCGATGGCGCCAGCGATCGAAGCGGTGTAGTCAGGCTCGCCACCCAGCTGCTTCAGCAGGCCGCGGGTGATTACCCATGCCGCGAAGATCGACACGACCACAGCGGCCAGGCCGGCAATGATCATGAACAGGCGCGCGGAGGAGAAGCCTTCAGCAGCTTCCACCTTCATCGAATCATTCAGCTTATCTTCCAGCGCAGCCAGTTGGGTCAGCGCTTCCATCCACTTCTTCTGCGCCGGCTTGATTTCTTTCAGGTAGGTCTTGGTTGCGGCCAGGGCATCGTTAGCCAGCCACAGTTCGGAGGCTTTCTTCACGGCCGGCAGCACTACGGATTCTTGCGCCTTCACTTGCTGCAGCAGCGCTTTTTCTTCAGCGGTGGCGTCGTTGACGTACAAGGCGCTCAGCTTGGCGTCGGCAGCTTCATAGTCTTTCAGCTGCTTGTTGATGCGCGCGAGTTCCGGCTCCATGTCCGCAGGTTCGGACATCAGGGTCAGGATTTTCAGGTCGCTGACGTTTTCAACGTTATTGCGCATGTCGATCACCAGGCGGGTGGCAACCGAATTCACACTTACCACATGATCCAGGCGGTCCTGAATCTGAGCCATACGCCAGATGCCGACGATGGTGATAATGACGAGGAACGCCAGTACCAGTGCGAAACCGAGGCCAAGACGTGCCCCTACCTTCATTTTGCTCAAATTCATTTCGGCTCTTATTTAGAAAGATGTTCGATTGCCTGAAGGATGCCGTAAATAAATATTTACCTCATCCACTGACCCTTGCTGCTACGCAAGTATCGACAGTAGCAAACTATGACTGCGAATGCAAAGACCGTTATCGCCGCGGGATGAAACCTGTCGTATTTCATCCCTAAAAACACATGCGGATGTCTCCGATTGCATGTGTGTATCAGGAAAATTATAGCCCTGTAGTTTCCACACAGCAAGCAAATTTTGCCCAAAATGTGGGCAAACGAACTTTCTATGGGGAAACAGCTCAGCTACGGCGGGAAACGGAAGTGAATGCGGAGGATAAGTTTTGTTTACGCGGTATGGCTGTATGCTTCAAGCAAAACGCGTGGATCGCCGGCTGCCAGCTTCTTGGCATCGGATAAAGTCTGGCGATATTGGCGGGCGCCCTTCAGGCCCTGGGCCAGGCCCAGCATGTGGCGGGTGATGGTGTTGATCTTCAAGCCACGGCCGCCCTCTTTCGCCAGCTGCTCTTCAATATAAGGCATCATCGCCTCCAGCACTTGCTCGCGGGTGCGCGGCTGCTCGCTGGCGCCGTAGTAGCGCTGGTCGAAGGCGGCCATCAGGTAAGGGTTGTGATATGCCTCGCGTCCCAGCATGACGCCGTCCACGTGCGCCAGGTGCAGGTCGATCTCTTCCAGCGTTTTGATACCGCCGTTGATCAGGATCTCGTATTGCGGGAAGTCCTTCTTCAGCTGGTAGGCGTACTCGTACTTCAGCGGTGGGATTTCGCGGTTTTCCTTCGGCGACAGGCCCTTCAGGATAGCGTTACGGGCATGCACCACGAAGGTCGTGCAGCCGGCTTCCGCCACGGCGCCGACGAAATCGCGCACGAAGTCGTAGCTCTCCTCATAGTCGATGCCGATACGGTGCTTGACCGTGACCTCGACCTGGACCGCATCCTTCATCGCCTTCACGCAATCGCGCACCAGTTCAGGCTCGGTCATCAGGCAGGCACCGAATGCGCCCTTCTGCACGCGCGGCGACGGGCAGCCGCAATTGAGGTTGATCTCATCGTAGCCCCACTTCTCGCCGAGCTTGGCCGCGATGGCCAAGTCCTTCGGATCGGAGCCGCCCAGCTGCAGCGCGACCGGATGCTCCTCCTCATTGAAGCGCAGGTGGCGCTCCACATCGCCATACACCAGAGCACCAGTCGTCACCATCTCCGTGTACAGCCAGGTGTACTGCGAGATCAGGCGATGGAAATGGCGGCAATGGCGGTCGGTCCAATCCATCATCGGCGCCACGGAAAGGCGGCGGGAAGGCTTGGGGGCGATCGAGGTGGTCATAGTGCAAACATCTACAAAAGGGCTGCACATTATACAGGCAGAAATGTCCACCTTGGGGTCAGGAAGAAAAGTGGACAGAGCACTACCCTGTCCACTTTTCTTCCTGACCCCAAGGTGGACATTTCTGCTCAGCCGTTGAAGAGTTCCTCGACACGGGACATGCGGCGGGCGGCTTCGCCGGTTAGCGCGCCGGAGGCGGTCATGATCTGGCGCACGCCTTCCAGCGCGCGCTTGCGGTCTTCGGTTTCCGTCAGCAGCTTAGGCAGGGCCGACATGGCGCGTTCTTCGTCCAGTTGCAGGATCATGTTCTGCTCCTGAACCACTTCCTTGAAGCGGGCCAGCGATACGCGTTCCTTGGCCGGCAAATGCGTGCGCAGTTCGCGCAGGACGCCAAACGCTCGTTCGTCGGCTACCCGCATTTCGGGGCTGCGGGCGATGTAGAGGATTGAGCGTATCACCGCTTCGCGCTCTCCTCCGCTGGCCAGGCGCTTGGCAGCTTCGGTGCGGCGAGCGGCGACCACCGACTCACGGGCGATATCGCGTCCGATCCGGCGCCGGATATTGGCCGAATCGGCGCGCAGTCCCACCAGCGTCTGCAACAGCGGCTGGCCATAGGTGGAGAGGAAGAACTGCTCCACCGCCTGGTCGCGCAGCAGCTGGTACTGGTCCAGCGCTGCTTCGATCTGTTCGGAAGCCGCTTCCTGCATCTTGAGGAAAGGGTTGTCCGGCGACGCTGGCCGGCGCTGCTCGCGCACCTGCTCGGCCAGGGTGCTGATCCCTTTCAGGAAGGGATTCATGTCGGAGAACAGTTCGTAGCGCATGCGGTAAGGGTGCATATTCCGCATCCATTCCGCCGACTGTTCGCTGGTCATCGCCCGCACATAGGGACTGACGAAGGTGCGGTACAAGCCCTGGTTGATTTCCGACAGCCGCGCCACGGTGGCGAAACGTCGTTCGTCTTCATCGTCATTGCCGCCCAGCGCGCGCAGTTCGTTCAGGTCGCGCCGTTCGAAGCGAACCACGTAATTGCCGTCGGCCAGCTCAGGGCTATGCACGCCCTCCCCTGCTTTGTCGATGAAAACTGCTTCGTACAGGCCTGGCGGCAGCACGTCGATCAGATCCATCGAGCGCGTAAATTCGTCGTGCTCTTTGTTGGCGACCGAGGCGGACACGAAGATGCCCAGGTGCCCGATCGATTCGTGCAGCGTGTAGACCACGGTCTGCCCGCCCGCTACCAGCGCGGCATCGTTCTCATACAGGTCGAGCAGCCAGCCCAGCGCCTGTTGCGGCGGCGTAATGTCATCGCCCCACGAACAGAACACCACGATCGGCGAGCGGATATTGCGCAAGTCGATGCGGCGGCCGTCCGTGTCGTGAATCGTGCCGTTGCTCAGGCGATTGCCGACGAACAGGTTATCGGTGATGAACTGGATTTCTTCGGCGTTCAGCAGCACCGGGTTGCCCCACCAGCGTTCGAATTCGAGAAAGCGTTTTTCTTCGGTGTCGACGTTGGCGTACACGTGGTAACCCTTCTTCCAATATGTATTAGAAGGATTCATGTTTTCGAAGTTGCTGACCAGGTGGGCGCCGTCGAATTTGCCGTTGCCAAGGTCGCCCGCCAGGGACGTCATCCAGGTGCCGCCGGTCAGGCCGCCCAGGTAGCGCAAGGGGTTCTTGCCGCGCACACCCGCCCAGTACGATAGCGGCGCTCCCGCCAGCACCAGCGGGCCGGCCAGCTCGGGATGCAGTGCTGCCGTCATCATGATCTGCCAGCCGGCCTGGCAATTGCCGATCAGGGCCGGCTTGCCTTCCGCCTCCGGGTGCAGGTAAGCCACTTGTTCGATGAACTGCGCTTCGGCGTGGCAAACGTCTTCGATGGTCTGGCCAGGCACCGGCGTTGGCAGGAAGCTGATGAAGTAGCAGGGATTGCCGGCATTGAGGACCACGCCGATTTCGCTGTCTTGCTTCATGCCGCCGATGCCGGGGCCGTGGCCGGCGCGCGGATCTACCACGATGAAGGGGCGCTTGCTTTCATCGATCTCGACGCCGTCCGGCGGGATGATGCGCATCAGCGAATAATTCACCGGCCGCGCAAGCGTGCGGCCGTCGATGATTGTTTCGGATTCGAAGTTGAGGACGTGGGGCGCGGTCTCGCGTTCGCGCGCATTGCGCTCGGTGCCGCGGCGGTACAGCACGTCCATGAAGAGGATCGAGCGCTGCCAGGCGTCGGTCCAATATTCCACGGCCTGGGCGGCCAGGTTGCTAGTTTCGGCCATGCTGGTTCTCCTCGTCGTTGCCGGCTTGGGCATACAGGTTACCACGGCGCTGCGGTGCGCGCCGCCGTCACTCCAGCGGCGTCAGCTCCACCTGCCGCAGTTCGTACGGCGTGCCTTCGAGCTGGAAGCCGATGCGTCCCTCGCTCGGCGTGGCAGCCGTGACGCGGTTTTGCAGCACGCCGTTCACCGTCACTTCGACCGCACCATCGCGCGCTACGATATCGGCGCTGTTCCACTCGCCGGCCGCGCGTTCGGAGTCGGCGGCGATGTGCGCCTTGACCGCAGGCTTATCGCCGGTCAGCGGCTCGGCAAACTTCGCACCCGCCATCGGCAACAGGTCGCCCACGTTGCCAAACTTGGTCTGCACTTGTACGCTCAAGGGCCAGACGCGGTCCATCGGTCCTTCGCTGATATGCAGCAGCACGCCGCCGTTGCCCGCCTTGCCCGGCCAGCGCCACTCGACGTGCAACCGGTAATTGCGGTAGCTCGCCGTGGTCGCCACGAAGCCCGATGGCACGCCGGCCACCGCAACTACGCCGTCCGCACGCACGGTGAGCGCACCGGGGTCCGCCGCAGTGTTCAATTCCTTGAGCAAGTCCACCGCCGATGCGCTGCCTGCCGCCGCAAGACAGGCCGCCGCGAGGAGAATATGTTTGATCATGAAAATTCCGGATAAAAAAAACCCGCCTCGCGGCGGGTTCTGCGTGAATTACGCGTTTTCTTTGCTGGCACGCTTACGCTCGTGCTCTTTCAGGTGGCGCTTGCGCAGGCGGATCGATTTCGGGGTGACTTCCACCAGTTCGTCGTCATCGATGAATTCCACTGCGTATTCCAGCGACATCTGGATCGGCGGCACCAGGCGCACCGCTTCGTCGGTACCGGACGAACGCACGTTAGTCAGCTGCTTGCCCTTGATCGGGTTCACAACCAGGTCATTGTCGCGCGAGTGGATACCGATGATCATGCCTTCGTACACCGGGTCGTTGTGGACCACGAACATACGGCCGCGATCCTGCAGCTTCCAGATCGCGTAGGCTACGGCGGCGCCGTCGTCCTGCGAGATCAGCACGCCGTTACGACGGCCACCCAGTTCGCCCTTGGAGCTGTCGACCGGAGCGTAAGCGTCGAACACGTGCGACATCAGGCCGGTACCGCGGGTCAGGGTCATGAATTCGCCCTGGAAGCCGATCAGGCCACGCGCTGGAATACGGTACTCCAGGCGCACGCGGCCCTTGCCGTCCGATTCCATGTTCTGCAGGTCGCCACGGCGGCGGCCCAGTTCTTCCATCACGCCACCCTGGTTGGCTTCTTCCACGTCAACCGACAGGTTTTCGTATGGCTCATGGCGCACGCCGTCAACCATCTTGAACACCACGCGTGGGCGGGACACGGCCATTTCGAAACCTTCGCGGCGCATGTTTTCGATCAGGATGGTCAGGTGCAGCTCGCCGCGGCCCGATACTTCGAAGACGGTGTCGTCGTCGGTCGGAGCAACGCGCAGCGCAACGTTGGCCTTCAGTTCCTTATCCAGGCGATCGCGCAGCTGGCGCGAAGTCACGAACTTGCCTTCGCGGCCGGCCAGTGGCGAGTTGTTGACCATGAAGTTCATGGTCAGGGTTGGTTCGTCGACGGTCAGCATTGGCAGCGCGTCCGGGGTGTCCGGTGCGCACACGGTGGAGCCGATGCCGATTTCTTCGATACCGTTGATCAGGATAATGTCGCCGGCAACTGCTTCGTCCACCAGCACGCGCTCCAGGCCTTTGAAGTTCAGCACCTGGTTGATGCGGCCCTTGACCGGGGTCGAATCAGGACCGTTCAGGACGATCACGTCCTGGCCGGTCTTGACGCGGCCACGGGAAACACGGCCGATACCGATCTTGCCGACGTAGGACGAGTAGTCCAGCGAGGTGATTTGCATCTGCAGCGGGCCGTCCGGATTGTCGTCACGCACCGGCACGTATTTCAGGATGGCTTCGAACAGCGGCTTCATGTCGCCGTCACGCACGGATTCGTCCAGGCCGGCGTAGCCGTTCAGGCCCGAGGCGTACACAATCGGGAAGTCCAACTGTTCATCGGTTGCGCCCAACTTGTCGAACAGTTCGAAAGTCTGGTTGATCGCCCAGTCAGCGCGCGCGCCCGGACGGTCGATCTTGTTCACCACCACGATCGGCTTCAGGCCCAGGGCCAGTGCCTTACGGGTCACGAAACGGGTCTGCGGCATCGGGCCTTCTTGCGCATCGATCAGCAGCAGCACGGAGTCGACCATCGACAGCACGCGCTCCACTTCGCCGCCGAAGTCGGCGTGGCCTGGGGTGTCGACGATGTTGATGTGGGTGCCTTCGTACTCAACGGCGCAGTTCTTCGACAGAATGGTAATGCCGCGTTCTTTCTCCAGGTCGTTGGAGTCCATGACGCGGGTATCAACCTGCTGGTTCTCGCGGAAGGTGCCAGACTGGCGCAGCAGCTGGTCCACGAGGGTGGTTTTGCCATGGTCAACGTGGGCGATGATGGCGATGTTGCGAATTGCGCGTTTAGTATTAGACATGATTTGTGTATGGACAGGAATTCTGCAAGTGCGGGAGCACTGAACCCACTAGTATAGCATGTTGCGGCGCAACGAACCAACCGCTCGCCACCAGTTCGACTTTAAGTTATGATTTTTGTAATTAACTATAAGTCACTGGGGAATCCTGATGGCAAGTATGCGGATTGCGGTATTCACCGGGAATTTGGCATTCTCGGTCCGGAAAGGCATTGCGGAGATCGACAAAACCATACCCGGCCTGCAATGGCTGGTGGTCGAGCATTCGCCACCGCGCCGCCCGGCGCAGTTGCTGAAGAACCAGTGGCGCAATTTCAAGCGCAATGGCTGGCGATGGATTCCCTACCAGGCCGGCGATATCTTGCAGCGCCTGGCGCCCGGGTCCAAAGAATTTGTACCCGCCACGCCACGGCCGGGCGCGGAGTTTGGCAGCGCAGCCCTGCGTTCCCGTCCTAATTTCACCTTCTTGCGGGTCGGCGACATCCACGCCGAATCCACGCTGGAAGCGGTGCGCAAGTTTGTTCCCGACCTTGGCCTGTCGCTGGCCGCGCCTATCCTGCGTCCCTCGCTATTCGAGCTGCCGCGCCACGGCACGCTGAACCTGCATAAGGGCAGCGTGCCCGACTACCGCGGCATGCCGCCGGCGTTCTGGGAATTGTGGAACGGCGAGGACAGCGTCGGCTGCACCGTGCATTGGGTGGCCGAAAAACTCGACGCGGGCGATGTCGCCGGCGAGGCCGTTATACAGCGTGCGCCTTACTCCACCTTGCGCGGCCTGCAGCTGAAACTCGATGAAACCGGCGTCGACCTGATGCGCGAAGCTGTGCAGCAGGTCGTGGCGCAGCAGCGCCCCGCACGTCCCCAGCCAGCTGGAGGCGCCACTTACCGCAAGCCGACGCTGTCGCAGGTAGCGCAGTTGGAGCGCAAGATGCGCGATCGCCAGCCGCCACCGCCGCCGCTGACCAAACGCCTCGCCAAGACCGCCATCACCGCCGGCGGCTTCCGGGCATGGCAACTGGGCATGTCGCAAATGCTGGCGCCGCGCATCACGGTGCTGCTGTACCACCGGGTCACCGACGATGTCCGCGATAACCTGAGCGTTGGCATCGAACAGTTCGACCGCCAGTTGGCCCTCTTGTCGCGCCACTGCCAAATGCTGACCATCGATGAAGTCCTTGATTCCAGCAAGGTGAAGGCCAGCGGCAAGCCGCAGGTCTGCATCACCTTCGACGACGGCTATCTGGATAATTACACCCATGCCGCGCAGATCCTGCTGCGGCACCAGTTGCCGGCCGCTTTCTTCGTCGCCACTGGCATGATCGGCAGCGAGCAGCGCTTCCCGCACGATACGCGGCGGGGCAACGACTTCATTCCCCTGATGGATTGGGACCAGGTGCGCCGCATGCACGACTATGGCTTCACCATCGGCTCGCACACGGTCAGCCATATCGATTGCGCCGGCGAGCCGGAAGACGTGGTGCTGCGCGAACTGGCGGAGTCGCGCGACACGCTGCGGGAGCGCCTGGATCTGCGCGACCCGATCCTGGCCTACCCTTATGGAAAACGCAGCAATATGACGCCGCAGCGGCTGGAGATGGTCAAGCAGGCGGGCTATCGCGGCTGCCTGTCGGCGTATGGCGGCGCCAATATTGGCGGCGTTGACCGTTTCAACGTCCTGCGCCGGGGCATCCACTGGGAATTCTCTGACGAGGCCTTCCTGTTTGCAGCGCTGGGGCTTTGATCCCGCCTGGGCAGGTTTGGCGCCTGCCCGCCCCTGTTTCGTCGCAAAGTGATTTCGGCGCAGCGAGTACGGGCGCAAAGTGTGTCCATCGAAACCCACTTTGCGAGGAAATCCAAATGCTGCAGCAAATCCTTAGCCACACTCCAACCTACGTCTGGGGCATCCTGGGCTTTCTCGTGTATCGCGGCGTGGCCGCTTCGCGCGATCGTTGCCTGACTACGCGTCAGGTCTTCATCCTGCCAGCCGTCATGTTGGTCCTGGGCTTGCAAAGCACGGCGAATGGATTTGGCCTGGCGTCGCCAGCAGGCACTGCTTGGCTGTTTGGCCTGGCCTCTGGCATTGCGATGATGTGGCGTAGCGCTGGCCAAGGCATGGTGCTCGACCGCGCCGCTGGCAAGGTGCAGCTGCGCGGCAGCTGGTTGCCGATGGCGCTCATGATGGCGATCTTTGTCGGGAAATTTGCGATGGCCGTAGCGCTGGCGTCTGCACCGGCCCTGCGGGGCAACCTGGCCTTCGCCCTGCCTGCTTGCGCCGCATTTGGCGCGCTCTCAGGCGCCTTCATGGCCCGCCCATTGCGCGTAGCGGCTGCGCTGCGCACCACGCCCGCCGCAGCAGGCGTGGCAGCAGCTTAAGCCTGGGCTGCTGCGATCAGGCGCTCAGGCGCCAGGATCGAATACTCGCCAAAGATGCCGGTGCCCAGCAGGCGGCCGGCTTCATCGTAGATGCGCACGCGGCCTTCATATGGCGTTGGCACGGCAATCGAAGGCTCCTTGCCGAGCGGCAGGCGCTGGCCGTGCAGGAAGCGCTTCGCCAGGTCGGCGTTCAGCACGATGCGCGGGAAAGACGACAGCAGCGCGTCCACTGGCGCCAGCAGGTCGCGCGGAGCCGTGTGCGCCGCCAATTCTTCCAGCGTGATCATCTTATCCGTCGTGAGCGCGCCAACCTGCGTGCGGCGCAGGGCGTTCAGATGGGCGCCGCAACCGAGCGCTGCGCCGATGTCTTCGCCCAGCACGCGGATGTAGGTGCCTTTGCTGCAGGTGACTTCAATCTTCAGGAAAGGCGCTTCCCACGACACCAGTTCCAGCTTGTGGATCACCACGTCGCGCGCTTCGCGTTCCAGGGTGATGCCTTCGCGGGCGTATTCGTACAGCGGCTTGCCGTCGCGCTTCAATGCGGAGTACATCGGCGGCACTTGCTTGATCGGGCCGCGGAAACGGGCCATCACGGCCTCGATTTCGGCTTGCGTGCAGGTGACGTCGCGCGTTTCCAGCACCTGGCCTTCGGTGTCGCCTGTATCTGTACGCTGGCCCATGTGCACGGTCGCGAGGTAGGTCTTGTCGGCTTCCAGCAGATCTTGCGAGAACTTGGTCGCTTCGCCGAAGCACAGCGGCAGCAGGCCGGTGGCGAATGGGTCGAGCGTGCCGGTGTGGCCGGCTTTTTTCGCGTTCATGAAGCGCTTTGCCTTGATCAGGGCGTCGTTGCTGGACAGGCCAACCGGCTTGTCCAGCAACAGCACTCCGTCAACGGCATCGCGCACGCGCTTTACACGTGCTTCGGTCATTCTTCGTCTGCATTCTCGTCGAAATCGGCGGCGCGAGTGGCGTTGGCCTTGTCGATCAAGGCCGACATCGCCATGCCGCGCGAGGCGGACATGTCGTGCAGGAAGTGCAGCTGCGGCAGTGTGTGGATATGCAGGCGCTTGCCCAGCTGGTTGCGCAGGTAGCCGGCGGCGGCGGCGAGGCCGGCCAGGGTGTTCTTGATCGACTCCGGGTCGTCCTTCAGGGTGGTGAAGAAGACCTTGGCGTGCGCGTAGTCCGGGGTCAGCTGCACTTCGGACAGGGTGATCATGCCGACGCGCGGATCCTTCACTTCGAAGGCGATCAGCTCGGACAGGTCTTTCTGGATTTGATCCGCCACGCGCAGGCCGCGCTGGGGGATCGATTTGCTGTGTTTTGCCATTTTCTTTCCTTTAAAACCGGTACCCCGGTGTCTGACCCGCAGGGTCAGACACCGGTTTGCCGGTTTTCATAAAACTAAAAGGCGGGTGCCCTGCCCCGCTCTCGCGAGGCGGGATGCACCCGCCGTGTATCGCGCCGTCCTGCTATTACAGGGTACGGGCGATCTCCTGCACTTCGAACACTTCGAGGACGTCGCCCACGACGATGTCGTTGTAGCCCTTCAGGTTCAGACCGCACTCCAGGCCGGCGCGAACTTCCTTCGCATCGTCCTTGAAGCGCTTGAGCGAGTCGATCTCGCCAGTCCACACCACGATGTTGTTGCGCAGCAGGCGGACGGAAGACGAACGCTTGACCACGCCGTCGGTAACCAGACAGCCCGCAATCGCGCCGACCTTGGAGACCAGGATAACCTGGCGAATCTCGACCTGGCCGGTAACGTGTTCGCGCTTCTCCGGAGCCAGCATGCCCGACAACGCCGCTTTGACCTCTTCGATCGCATCGTAAATGATGTTGTAGTAGCGGATGTCGACGCCGTTGGTTTCCGCCAGCTTGCGCGCCTGTGCATCGGCACGGGCGTTGAAGCCGATGATGACTGCCTTGGAAGCGGTCGCCAGGTTGACGTCCGATTCTGTGATGCCGCCCACCGCTGCGTGCACGATCTGTACCCGCACTTCGGAGGTCGACAGCTTCTGCAGCGAGCCAACCAGCGCTTCCTGCGAACCCTGCACGTCGGTCTTGACGATCAGCGGCAGGTTCTTCACTTCGCCTTCGGCCATCTGGTCGAACATGTTCTCCAGCTTGGCCGCCTGCTGCTTGGCCAGCTTCACATCGCGGAACTTACCTTGGCGGAACAGGCCGATCTCACGGGCTTTACGCTCGTCAGCCATGACCATTGCTTCTTCACCAGCGGCCGGCACTTCGGTCAGGCCCTGGATCTCTACCGGGATCGAAGGACCGGCTTCGGCGATCGACTTGCCGTTTTCGTCCAGCATCGCACGGACGCGGCCGAAGGACGAACCTGCCAGCACCACGTCGCCGCGACGCAGGGTACCGGATTGCACCAGGATCGTTGCCACAGGACCGCGGCCCTTGTCCAGGCGGGCTTCCACCACCAGGCCGCGCGCAGGCGCTTCGACCGGGGCTTTCAGTTCCAGCACTTCGGCTTGCAGCAGCACTTGCTCCAGCAGGTCGTCGATGCCCTGGCCGGTCTTCGCCGACACCGGCACGAATGGCGAATCGCCACCGTATTCTTCCGGCACCACTTGTTCTGCCACCAGCTCCTGGGTCACGCGGTCGACGTTGCCGCCTGGTTTGTCGATCTTGTTGATCGCCACGACCAGCGGTACGCCTGCAGCTTTCGCGTGGGCGATCGCTTCCTTCGTCTGCGGCATCACGCCGTCGTCGGCCGCCACCACCAGGATGACGATGTCGGTTGCTTTCGCACCGCGGGCACGCATTGCCGTGAAGGCCTCGTGACCCGGGGTATCCAGGAAGGTGATGATGCCGCGCGGGGTATCCACGTGGTACGCACCGATGTGCTGGGTAATGCCGCCGGCTTCGCCCGACGCGACTTTGGCGCGGCGGATGTAGTCCAGCAGGGAGGTTTTACCGTGGTCGACGTGGCCCATCACGGTCACCACTGGTGCACGCGGGGTTGCTTCGTACTCGGCGTGCTCGCCTTGGTCGGCCAGCAGTGCTTCCGGATCATCGACGGCGGCAGCGAAGGCTTTGTGGCCCATCTCTTCCACCACGATCATCGCGGTTTCCTGGTCCAGCACCTGGTTGATGGTGCACATCTGGCCCAGCTTCATCAGCTGCTTGATGACTTCCGATGCTTTAACGGCCATCTTGTGCGCCAGTTCGGCCACGGTGATGGTTTCCGGTACGTGCACTTCATGCACGATCGCTTCGGTCGGCTGCTGGAAGTTGGTTTCACGGTCGTCATGGTGACCGCCGCGGCGACCACCCTTGCCGCCTGCGCGCCAGCCGTCACGGCCGCCGCCAGCGTTGGAGCCAGCACCACCACGGCCTTTGCCCGCGCCAGCGCCACCGCCAGGTGCGCCACGGCGCTTTTCATCCTGCCAGGTCGAGGCCACGTTGGCCGACTTGATCGATTTTTTGTCGCCCGGCTTCGCGTCTTTCTTGTCGCCGGCAGGAGCGGCTGCGGTCGTCGCAGGCTTCTTGTCGGCTGGCTTGTGCAGGGTGCCTTCCGCGACTTTCGGCTTGACGGCGGCAGGTGCCGGCTCAGGAGCCTTCATCACGCGGCGCGGCTGGCTCATCATCAGCTTGATCTGGGCCACTTCGTCTGCAACGGCTTTACGGGCACGTTCGGTCGCTTCGGCACGCTCGGCGGCTTCCTTGGCGGCGACTTCGTGCTTGCGTTTGGATTCTTCGGCGTCAGCCAAGCGCTTCTTTTCTTCTTCTTCGGCGGCGGCTTTCTGCGCGACGCCGGCAGCGGCGGCGGATGCTGCCTTTTCAGCGGCGGCCTTGTCGGCGGCGGCTTTCTTGGCTTGCTCTTCCGCTACGCGCTTGGCTTCCTCTTCGGCGGCTTTAGCTTGGGCAGCCTTTTCCTCGTCCAGCTTGGCCAGGCGTTCCTGCTTTTCTTTCAGCTCCGCTTCCTGGCGAGCGATCAGCTCGGCCTGGCGGCGTACTTCTTCTTCACGGCGCGCCTGCTCGGCAGCGTCGATCACCGGCGCAGCCGGCTTGGCGGCGGCGGTGGTCACCACGTCGTCGCGCTGGACGAAGGTGCGCTTCTTGCGCACTTCGACCTGGATGGTGCGGGCTTTGCCGGAGGCGTCAGCCTGCTTGATCTCCGTGGTCTCTTTACGAGTCAGGGTGATCTTTTTCTTTTCGCCCGGCTCGGAGCCTGCACCGTGGGTACGGCGCAGGTGCTCCAGCAGCTTGTCCTTATCATCTTTTGACAATGGATCTGACGCCGAACTCTTGTCGACGCCAGCAGAACGCAGCTGCGACAGCAGCAAATCTGCAGGCATCTTCAGTTCGGTGGCAAATTGGGCTACGTTGTTACTCGCCATTCAGTCCTCTTTTCTATGTGTCTCGATGATAATTAAAGCTGCTTCTACTTCTTAGGCCTTGGCGGCTTCGGACGATGCCCAAGCCTTGGCTTGCAGGGCCTTGGCGCGATCATCGTACTTACCGTCGACCAGCTTCATTTCATCGTCGGTCACATTCTCAAACTCATTCGAAATCAATTCACGTGCGCGCTCCGACGACAGGGCCAGGATGGCGCCGAACTCGTCGTAGGCCAGACCGGCAAATGCTGCCAGGGTCTTGATGCCTGCGAGGCCCAGCTTGCCCGCGGTGACGCGGTCCATGCCTTCCAGGCCAACCAGCTGTTCTTCCATGCCTTCCAGGCCCTCTTCCGAAGCGATTGCCTCGGTTACCAGGGCGTCGCGGGCGCGGGTACGCAGCTCGTTGACGGTGTCTTCGTCGAACGCTTCGATGTCCAGCATCTCGGAGATCGGCACGTAAGCGATTTCTTCCAGGCTGCTGAAGCCTTCTTCCACGAGGATGTCGGCCACTTCCTGGTCCACATCCAGTTTTTCCATGAACAGTGCGCGCACGGAGGCGGTTTCGGCGGCCAGCTTGTCGGCCGATTCTTCCGCGGTCATGATGTTGATCTTCCAGCCGGTCAGCTCGGAAGCCAGGCGCACGTTCTGGCCGGAGCGACCGATGGCGATTGCCAGGTTTTCTTCGTCAACCACCACGTCCATGGCGTGCTTGTCTTCGTCAACCATGATCGAGGACACGTTGGCAGGGGCCAGCGCGCCGATCACGAATTGCGCAGGATCTTCCGACCACAGCACGATGTCCACGCGCTCGCCGCCCAGTTCACCGGTCACGGCCTGCACGCGCGAACCGCGCATGCCGACGCAGGTACCGATCGGGTCGATGCGCTTGTCGTTGGTGTGCACAGCGATCTTGGCGCGCACGCCGGCGTCACGTGCAGCGGATTTAATCTCCAGCATGCCTTGTTCGATTTCCGGCACTTCCAGTTCGAACAGCTTCATGATGAATTCCGGCGCGGTGCGCGACAGGATCACTTGCGGGCCGCGCATATTGCGGTCAACGCGCAGGATGTAAGCACGTACGCGGTCGCCGATACGCAGGTTCTCTTTCGGGATCATCTGGTCGCGTGGCAGGCGGGCTTCGATCTTGCCGGATTCGACGATCGCATCGCCGCGTTCCATACGCTTGATGGTGCCGGTAACCAGCGCGTCGCCGCGTTCCAGGAAGTCTTGCAGGATCTGCTCGCGTTCTGCATCGCGCACGCGCTGCAGGACCACTTGCTTGGTGTCCTGGGCGAAGCGGCGGCCGAATTCAACGGATTCGATCGGCTCTTCGATGTATTCATCGACTTCGATATCAGGGATCTGTTCTTTCGCTTCGAACAGCAGCACTTCCTGGTCAGGCAGCTGCAGGCCGGCTTCGTCAGGCACCACGTGCCAACGGCGGAAGGACTCGAACTCGCCGCTTTCACGGTCGATCGAAACGCGAATATCCACTTCGCCTTCATAGCGCTTCTTCGTGGCTTGCGCCAGTGCGAATTCAAGCGCACCGAACACGACTTCCTTGTCGACGTTCTTTTCGCGCGCCAGCGCATCAACCAATAACAATACTTCGCGACTCATGCTTTGCGGCTCCCAAAATTCACCTGCGGCACCAAGCGTGCCTTATCAATGTCCGCGAGCGTGAAATTCAGCACCGCCGGACCTTCTTTACCTTCAAATTCAATACCCAGTTGCTCGCCCTCAGGCTCCGTCAGGATGCCCTGGTAGGACTTGCGGTTCGCAGTGCCAGGAATGGCCATGCGCAGCTTGACGATGGCTTCGCAGCCGGCAAAGCGGACGAAGTCGGCAAACTTGCGCAGCGGACGGTCCAGGCCAGGCGACGAAATTTCGAGACGTTCGTAAGGAATATTCTCGACCGTCAGCAAGTGCGACAGCTGATGGCTCACCGTGGCGCAGTCTTCAACCGTGATCGGGCCTTTTTCTTCTGCATCTTCCGCCGTGAAGTCGATATAAACACGCAGCAGTCCGCGTTCGGCCCGTTCGAAATCGACCAGGTCGTAGCCGAGGCCAGCGACGGTTTTTTCAATCAATTCAGGCAGTTGCAAAGAAAATCTCCAGATACTTAAAACGATTCAACCAAAAAAAAATGGGCAACTGCCCATCTTTCGTTACTGCAGCCAGATGAAAGCACTCTCAGCAAAATAAACTGCGAAGGACTTTAACTAGGCCGCTCATTATAGCGTGATATTGGTATCGCTGCAATGCCGCATACCACATCAGACTGGGGCGTAACAATAGCAAGGTGCTTAAAATCCAACACCTTAAACCCGGCAATGGGAGGGTCAGACCCTCGGGTCTGACCCAGGTTTACCGGGTTTTAGCCCTTACGGCGGCGCGGCATGCCGTGATCGGACGCCCCGCCGCGCGGCTGGTGGCCGCCGCGGCGCTGCTGCCCCTGGCCGTGGCCATGCCCCTGGCCAGCGAAGCCAAAAGTGGTCATCAGCGGATCCGGCTGGCGAGGAGCACCCTTGCCCTGCCCCTGCCCCTGTCCCTGCCCCTTCCCCTGGCCGGCGCCCTTACCCTTACCCTTGCCGCCGGCAGCGCCACGGCCATAGCCGCCCGGCTGCTGATCACCAAAGCCGGCGCCGCCATGACGCGGTGCACCAAAGAACCCGCCCTGGCCTTGCCCACGGCCGCCGCGCGGCGCCTGCGGGAACGGGTCCGCGTTCTTGTTGCTCACATCCATGCGATTGCCATTCGGCTCGCGCTCACGTTCGCGCTTACCCTGGCCACCCTGAGGCTTGGCACCGTCACCAGCGCCAGCGCCACCTTCTTTCTTGAAGCCCACCGCCGTCAGCAAATCGCGCACAGTGTTCTCTTCCATCTCTTCCCAACGGCCGCGCTTCAGGTTCGGAGGCAGGGTCAGCGCACCGTAACGGGTACGGATCAGACGCGACACGGTCAGGCCGATCGCCTCGAACATACGACGCACCTCACGGTTACGGCCTTCGCCGATCACCACGCGGTACCACTTGTTGACGCCTTCGCCGCCGCCATCAGCGATCTTGGTGAACTGCGCCATGCCGTCTTCCAGCTCAACACCGGCCAGCAGCTTCTGGCGCATGCCTTCTTCCAGCTCGCCCAGCGTACGCACCGCGTATTCGCGATCAATGTTGTAACGCGGGTGCATCAGTCGATTAGCCAGGTCACCGGATGTGGTGAACAGCAGCAGGCCTTCGGTATTGAAGTCCAGGCGGCCAACGGCCAGCCATTTACCGGTCTTCATGGTCGGCAGGCGGTCGAACACCGATGGACGGCCATCCGGGTCGTCGTGCGACACGATTTCGCCGGCCGGCTTGTGGTAGACCAGCACGCGCGGCGGCTTCTTGGAAACCTTGCGCTGCACCAGCTTGCCGTTGATGCGAACCGCATCGGTTGGCAGGATGCGCTGGCCGATGTGGGCCGGCTCGCCATTCACCGACACGCGGCCGGCGATGATCAGCTCTTCCATATCGCGGCGCGAGCCCATGCCCGCTTCCGCCAGCACCTTGTGCAGCTTCGGTGCATCGTCTTCCGCCGTCAGGTCGCGGCGCGCCTTCAAAGGCTTGCCGGAACCGCCCTCGTCGCGGTCAAACGCGTCGGAGGTCACAAAGGAGAACACCGCATCAGCTTCGGACGACTTGTCCTTGGCCTTCATCTTGTTGCCGAAGGCGCCGTGTACGCGCGGCTTCTGGCCCTGGCCAGCTTCGCCGGCTTGCGCGCCCTGGCTCTCGCCATGCGCAGGCTTGCCATGCTTGCCTTTCTTGCCTTTATGCTTGCCGTGCTTGTCGTGGCGCTTTTCAGCCGGGACAGCGGCTGGCCAAGGGCTCGCGCCCTCGCCACCCTCGGCGCCCGCAGCAGCCGAACTTTCAGCTGGCTCACCAGCCGATTCGGCAGTGGTAGCCGCCACCACTGCTGCTTTTTCAGCCTGGCGCTGCGCGCGCTGTTCGCGCATCTGGCGCGGACCGCGCGGCGCACGGCCGCGATCCTTACCCTCAACACCTTCGCCGCCCTGCTCAGCTTCCGCAGGAGCAGGCCGAGCTACGGCGGCAACCGGCGCAGCTTCCATTGCCGGTGCAGATTCCGCCGCGACAACCTTCTTGGCGCGCGGCTTCTTCACTGGAGCGGCTTCCGCGCTTGCAGCAGGCTGCTCGCCCGCCACTGCCTCGGCTGCGACAGCAGCTTTGGTTCGGCGCTTAGGCTTTGGAGTCTCGCCGGCTGCCAGTGCGGCAGCATTATCGGCCTCAATCTGGGCCTTGGTACGGCGTTTTGGCTTCGCAGCGGTAGCGTCAGCCAGCGGAGCGCCGGTCTCGGTGGTGTTATCAGGCTTGTTCATTATTCGTTTCTGCTAAGGGCTCGACGTTTTCGGGCGCCGGGTCGTCTATTACCGACGGCGCCTCGTCCGGCGTCGCCTCTTTCTCTTCTTCTGCTGCTTGTGCTTCGTGTGCCGCCTTCTCGAAGTTCTCTGTCAGGCGAGCTTCCAGCACTTCCAGCGGATTTTCATTCTGCGGATCGCTGATTTCCTGCAGTGGCGGCAGTTGCGACAGCGATTCCAGTCCCAGGTCGTCCAGGAACTGCTTGGTCGTGCCCAGCAAAGCCGGGCGGCCCAGTACATCGCGGTAGCCGACAGTGTCGACCCAGCCGCGGTCTTCCAGCATCTTGATCGTCTGCGAATTCACCGCGACGCCGCGGATTTCCTCGATATCGCCACGGGTTACCGGCTGGCGGTACGCGATGATCGCCAGCGTTTCCAGCGTAGCGCGCGAATACTTCTGCGGTTTTTCCGGATTCAGGCGATCCAGGTACATCTTCATATCAGGCCGGCTCTGGAAGCGCCAGCCGCTCGACAGGCTGACCACCTCAATGCCGCGCCCCTGCCAATCCTGGCGCAACTCTTCCAACAATTCCTTGATCGTATCGCCGCCAACGCCGACACCGAGCGAATTGCCCTGGTCGTCGGTTTCGACGTACAGCTTTTTCAGGCTGTGGATCGATAAGGGTTCACGGGCGCATAGCAGCGCAGCTTCGAGGACTTTCTTAGCCTCTGCATTATCCATACACTACATTTGGTTGTGAAACTATGTAAGAAGGCGCCGGACCGCTACGCGCCGGGGCGAGAGTCTCAGTGGAGTGCGTTTTCAGGGCGAAAACAAGGCGGGCGACAGGCGCCGCTTCATCCAACTATGGCAATTGTACCTGATAAAACCGGCTAGAAGTGTTTTTTACTTATGCAGCCAGGCGCTCGGCCAGGATTGCCGAAACACCAACAAAGGCCGGGTACTCGGCCGTGATCACATAGGTCGGGATCGCCGCCAGGTAGTTATGGAAGCGTCCTTTTTCCTCAAAACGGGCACGGAAACCGGAACGATCGAAGCGCTCACCCAAGCGCGGCACGATGCCACCGCCAATATAAATACCGCCCGTCGCACCCAAGGTCACACCCAGGTTGCCGGCGATGGTTCCAAGCATGGTGCAGAAGTGTTCGATCACATCGTCGCACAGTGGGCACTCACCGGCCAGGGCACGGCGCGCGATTTCCGGCGCCGCCAGCACCGGCTCCTCATGACCACGCTGGGCCACCAGGGCGCGATAAATCAATTCAATGCCCACGCCGGACAGCAGGCGCTCGGCCGACACGTGCGGAAACTCGGTCCACGCATATTGCAGGATAGCCACTTCATCCGGATTCATCGGCGGGAAGCTGACGTGCCCGCCCTCGCTCAGCAGCGCAGTCCAACCCGAAGCAGAAGGAATCAGCCCCGACACGCCCAGGCCGGTACCAGCGCCAATCAAGCCCAGCGGCGCACCGGCTTGCGGCACACCGCCGCCAACCTGGTGCTTCTGGTCAGCCGCCAGCAAAGGCAGGGAACGCGCCAGCGCAGTGAAATCATTCGCCACCACCAGCACCTCGAAGCCGACTGCCAGGCGCAGCGCCTCGATCGAAAACTCCCAATGATGGTTAGTCATTTTCACGAAATCGCCATTGACCGGATTCGCAATCGCAATTGCACCGTGACGGATACCCAGGCCAGCAGCAGCCACCACATCCGGCAGCGCCAGGTAAGCCTGCAGCGCATCAGCCAGCGTCGCATACGCAGCCCCGGCCAGCACATGGATGCACTCAATCCGGCCAGGCGCCAGCTCCAGCGCAAACCGCGCATTAGTACCACCCACATCCGCCAGCAGGCGCGGGCTCGAATAGGCGGCGATCGATGCGGAGTGAGTCTGAGCAGTCATGGGCACTAACGGTTAAGTTGAGCCCTAATGCTAAGGGATATGTTAGCCGAGACGCAAGGATTTCTTTGTAGTTTGAGTACAAGAACCGCAAAAATTAGCTTCAAATACTACATTGCGGGATATCTCGGCAGTAGTATGACTACTCATGCTTGCGCAAAAAAAGTCGGGGTCAGCTCCGGCAATCGGACATGCGCGAAGCGCAAAGCTCCCCGATAAGCCGGAGCTGACCCCGACTTTAATTAGTGATGGGACTCGACGACGATCGTGGTGGCGGTGGATTCGCTTTCGCTGCGGAATGCGGTGTTCCAGGCGTCCAGGCCGCCGTGCAGGGGCTTGGCGCGTTTGTAGCCGTGGGAGTGCAGTTGCTTGGCGACCTTGGCGGCGGTGACGTCGTTCGGGCAGCTGCAGTAGACGATGATGTGGCGGTCTTTCGGCAGCGATTTGATCACCGACACGGGATCGCTGGAGCCAACCAGCAATGCGCCCGGCACCGGCGGGTCGAGCAGCTGGGCGGTGGCGCTGCGGGCGTCGATCATGACCGGGTCGTGGCCGCCATCGAGCAGTTCTTTCAGCTCATCAATGCTGATGCGCTCGGTTTGCATGGCTTTCTGGAAGCGGCGACGTTCGATGAACTTGGCCAGCACGAACAAGCCCAGCAAAATCGCCAGCACAGTCAGCGCGGTCGAGCCCATGGTCGACAGCACGTCGAGGACTTTATCGACATCCGAATGGAAATAGGCGCCAATCGCCAGGCCGGTGGCGCTCCACAGCAGGCCGCCGAGCAGGCTGAAGCCGAGGAAAACCGGCACCGTGGTACCCAGCGCGCCGGCCATTGGCGGCGCAATCGTGTTGAAACCGGGGATGAACTTGGCCACCACCATCGATTTCGGTCCCCATTTGCGGAAATTGTCTTCCGTCTGGCTGACGCAGTAGTCCGGCGACAGGGAAATCTTGCACAGCAGCTTGAGGATGCGCTTGCCGAAGTGGCGTCCGGCGCGGAACCAGAAATAATCGCTGATCAGGCAGGCCAGCATGGCGATGCCCAGCACCACCGGGAAGGGCGTGCCGCCATCAACCGCCAGCGCGCCGGCGACAATCAGGATCGGATAGGCAGGAATTGGCAACCCCATCTGTTCGACCAGCACCACGGCAAAGACGATCAGGACACCATACTGCTGCAACAAGGTAATTAGGTTAGCCATAGTTCGTCTATGGTAGCGCAAAACGACGCCTAAGGCAGGACCCCTTCCACGTATTGCAGCCCCAGTTGCTGTTGCAGCAGGTGGAACAGCTTGCACTGCTCCACCGGCTTGCCGAGGACGTCGTCGGCGCCGGCGGCCAGCGCTTGCTGGCGTTCGTCGCCGAAAGCGGGCGATGCCATCAAGATGACCCGCGGCTGTGGCAGGCTGGAGTCAGCCCGCAGGCGGCGCGTCGTTTCCAAGCCGTCGACACCCGCCGTGCGCCAGTCCAGCAGCACGAGCTCGGGCTGCAGCTGGGCGATAGAGTCAAGCGCTGCCGCGCCATCGGAAGCTTCGTGTACCTCGAATCCAGCGGGCACCAGCATGCTGCGCAGCAGGTGCCGGCTATCGACGCCGTCATCCACTACCAGCAGGCACCGTCCCTGGTCGCGCGGCGCCAGGCGCGGCAGGCTGGCCGGCACTTCGCCCGCTTCGGCCTCCGCCGCTTCGATCGTGAAGTGGAATTGGGTGCCGCGGCCGGGCATGGCTTCCACTTCCAGTTCGCCGCCCATGATGCGCACGTATTGGCGCGAAATCGCCAGTCCCAGGCCTTGGGTTTCGGCCGCGCTGTCCGGCGCCATGCGCACCGCAAACGCCAGGACATGGCGGCCGCCCGGCAAGGGCGTGCTGCGCAGCGCCAGCGTGACGCTGCCCACGCGTTCGGTCTTCAGGGCGTTGGCAGCGAGGTTGAGCAGCACCTGGCGCAGCTTGGCGCCGTCGAGCATCATGGCGCGCGGCGGTGCAAAGCATTCGAGCTTGATGGCAACGCCGGCCTTGGCGGCGCGTCCGTCGACCATGTCGCCGACATCGCGCAGCAACTGCGCCGCGTCGACTGCCTCTCGGTGCAGGGCGACTTCGCCGGCTTCGATCCGGGACAGCTCGAGGATGTCGTTGATCAGGGTAAGCAGCTGCTGGCCGGAGCCGTGGATGATGGCCATATTGCGCCGCTCATCCTGCGTCATGGTGGCGGAATGGGCCATCAAGCGCGAGAAGCCGATCACGGAATTGAGCGGTGCGTGCAGCTCGTGGCTCATGGCGGACAGGAAGACGCTCTTGGCGCGGCTGGCCGATTGCGCTTCGGCCACGGCCACCGACAGCGCCTCGGTGCGCTCGGCCACCAGTTCTTCCAGGTGGCTGCGGTGGCGCCGCAATTCCTGCTCGGTCTCGGTGGCTTCGGTCACGTCGATGCTGACGCCAACCATGCGCACGACCTTGCCCTGTTCGTCGCGGAAGGAGCGCGCCATCGAACGCAGGTGCCGCACCGCGCCATCCCGCCGGCGTATGCAGAATTGCAGCGAGAAGTCGCGCTCTCCCTTGAGCGCCGCCGCGACTTCGGCGCGCGCCCGTTCGCGGTCCGCGGGTACCACGTGCTCCAGCCAGGCCTTGTAGTTGCCGCCGCCCAGCCGGGTTTTCAGGCCGTACTGGCGCATGATTTCATCGTCCTGCGCCAGTTCATCATGCTGTACGTCCCAGTCCCAGATGCCGATGCTGGCGGCGCGCGTGGCCACGCTCAGGCGCTCTTCGCTTTCGCGCATGGCGCGGTAGCGGCTATCGAGCAGCGCCCACATTTTGTGGATCGATTCCTTGAGGGTGCGCAGCTCGCCGAAGAACCAGGCCCTTTGCGGCGTGTCGCCGGTGACGTACTGGCCCACGGCCTTCAGCGGACGCAGGATCAGGAACCACAGCAAACCATACACGCTGGCCACCAGAACCACCGCCAGCAGCAGGATGGCCAGCATGTCGTCGCGGCGCTGCTCGCGCAGCTCCTGCTGGAGATAGGCCGGCGTAACGAATACCTTGATGGTGCCGATGCTCGTGCCGTCGATCGTGATCGGTCGCTGGGCGACCAGCATATCGGGCGCGGTTTCCAGGGGGCGGCCAGTTTCCAGCTTGTCGCCGGCGCCGCGCTGCACCACGTAGGCGCGTTTGCTGCCGCTGGCGTACATCACAATGGCGTGCAGGTCGCGCTGGTTCATGCTGGCCCGCATGATGGACAGCACCTGGTTTTCATCCAGGTTCCAGGCGGGCAGCGCCACGCCCAGCGCCAACTGGTCGGCGCTGATATTCAGCACGCGCTGCAGCTCCTGCCAGCGCTTGTCGCTCTCGGTGGAATAAGAATAGGCGGCGAATACCATCAGCACGGCGCTGACGATGGCCGTCAGCGCCACGCTTACGAGTAATGCGATGGAGGCAACCTTGTTTGAACGCAAAGACCTGCTCCAGTCGGAGAGCCGCGGTATGCGGCGTTGGGAACTCAGTTTGCCACGATCACGCGGCCTTGGGAATGGCCGCCAGCAGCGAGCGGGTATAGGGGTGTTGCGGATTGCGGTAAAGCGCGTCCGAATCGGCCATTTCCACCACTTCGCCCTTGTGCATGACCATCACCTGGTCGGAGATGTACTTCACCACCGACAGGTCGTGCGAAATGAAGATATAGGACAGGCCGAATTCATCCTGCAGGTCCTGCAGCAGATTCAGTACCTGCGCCTGCACCGAGACGTCCAGCGCCGACACCGATTCGTCGCACACCAGGATTTCAGGCTTCATGGTCAGGCAGCGGGCGATGGCGATGCGTTGCCGCTGGCCGCCGGAAAATTCATGCGGGTAGCGATGATAGGCCTGCTGCGGCAGCCCTACCCGCTCCAGCAGCGCCAGCGCCAGCTCCATGCGCTCAGCGTCATTGGCGCCGATACGGTGCAGGCGCATGGGTTCCAGCAGGATCTGGCCGACCGTGAAGCGCGGATTCAGCGAGGCATAAGGATTCTGGAAAATGATCTGGATGCGGCGCTTGAAGGGCTGGAATTCCTTCGCGCTCATGGCCAGCAGGTCGCGTCCTTCGAACAGGGCGCTGCCGCCGCTGGCCTGGTGCAGACGCAGCAAAGTCAGGCCGACAGTGGACTTGCCGCTGCCCGATTCGCCCACCACGCCCAGCGTTTTGCCGCGCGCCAGTTTGAAGGAGACGCCTTTGACAGCCTGGAACTCGCGCTTGCCGAACAGGCCCTCGCGCAGCCAGAAACTTTTTTTCAGGCCCTGCACGTCGAGCACGATCTCGTCGCCGGGCGCGGTGCCGCGTGTACGCTGCGGCAGCTGTTCACCGCCGCCGAAGCGCCCTTCCATATAGTCCTTGATCACCGGCAGGCGCACCGGCCGCGCTTCGAGCGATGGCCGGCAGTGCAACAGCGCGCGGGTGTACAGGTCTTTCGGCTCTGCGAACACGGTGCGGGCGTCGCCGGCCTCGCGCACTTCACCGTGGCGCATGACGATCACTTCGTCGGCGATTTCCGCCACCAGCCCCAGGTCGTGGGTGATGAACAGCACCGACATGCGGTGCTTCTTCTGGAGGCTGGCGATCAGCTCCATGATCTGCTTCTGGATCGTGACGTCCAGCGCGGTGGTCGGCTCATCCGCGATCAGGAGCTTGGGCTTGCAGGCAATCGCCATGGCGATCATCACGCGTTGCTGCTGACCGCCCGACATCTGGCTCGGGTAGGCGTCGATTTTCGCTGCCGGATCGGGAATGCCGACTTCTTCCAGCAGTTCGAGCGTGCGCGCTCGTGCAGCACGCGCGTCCATGCCCATATGCTGGCGCAGCACTTCGCCGATCTGGAAACCGACCGTGAACACGGGGTTCAGCGAAGACATGGGTTCCTGGAAAATCATCGCGATATCCTTGCCGCACATGGCGCGCCGCCGGGCGCTGGACTGGCGCAGCACTTCCCTGCCCTCGAACAGCACGCTGCTTTGCGGGTCGATGATCGTGCTCTGCTGCGGCAGCAGGCCCATGACCGCCAGCGAGCTGACGGACTTGCCGCTGCCCGACTCGCCGACCAGGGCCACCGTGCGCTCTTGCGGGATGTCGAAAGAAATGCCTTTCACCGCTTCGAAGGTGTTCTTCTTGTCGGTGCGGAAGCTGATGCGCAAATTGCGGACCTGGAGCAGCATGTCATTTCACCTTAGGGTCGAGCGCGTCGCGCAATGCGTCGGCAAAGAGAGAGAAGGCGGTCACCAGCAAGGCCATAGCGCTGGCGGCGGCGGTCAGCTGCCACCATTTGCCCAGGATCAGTTCATTCTGGGCTTCGTTCAGCATCGAGCCCCAGCTCAGCACGCCGACCGGCACGCCGAAGCCGAGGAAGGACAGGATCACTTCGGCCTTGATGAAACCGACTACCAGGATCGAAACCTGCACCAGCGCCACGTGGCTCACATTGGGGAAGATATGCTTGAACATCTTGCTCCAGGCGGAGGCGCCGATAGCGTCGGCCGCCATCACGTATTCACGCGCCTTGTGCTTGATGTATTCGGCGCGGATCAGGCGATAGGGGCCGGTCCAGCCGGTCAGGCCGAGGATCAGGACAATGGTCGACACGCCCTTCTGCTGCAGCACGGCGGCTACCGTCAGGATCATCAGGATCGAGGGGATCGAGGTAAAGACGTTGTAGAACCAGTTGAAGAAGTCGTCCACCAGGCCGCCGTGGAAGCCGGAGACGGCGCCGAACAGCGTGCCCAGGCCGACAGCCAGCGCAGCAGCAGCCAGTCCAACCACGATCGAGGTCTCGCCGCCTTTGATGGTTTTCTTGATGACGTCGTGGCCCCATTTGTCGGCGCCAAACAACAAGCTTGGCGCCCGCACGGCCGTCGGCTCGGCAACGGCCTTGCCCAGCGTCGCGCGCAGCTCGCGCAAATCGCCCGCCAGCGGGTCGAACTCGTTGGCCGGGGGCGTCCCGGCGCTGACTGCCTCCGGCGCACTCGCCGCGCTGGGCACGGCAGTCGCGGCGAAAGCCGGCGGCGCATAGTTCGCGGCAACCTCCTCTTCCCAGTCGGCGGCAACGAGGCCGCTGGCCGATGCGGCAAGCAGCAGCAGGAATGCGCCCACCACAGCCAGCGCCGCCATCGCGACACGGTCAGCCTTCAGCCGGCGCCAGGCCAGCGTCCACAAGCCGGCCGAATCATGAATTGCGTGCATGCGCTTCCTTATTTGAGCTGTACGCGCGGATCGACAGCCTGGTACAGCAAATCGGTCAGCAGGTTAAACACCATGGTGGCCACGGCAACGTAGACGGTGATTGCCTTGATGACAGGGAAATCGGAACGCTCCACCGCCAGGATCACCTCGCGCCCAATACCCGGAATGCCAAAAAAGCGTTCGAGCAGGAAAGCGCCGATCAGCATCGCCGGCAAATTCGCCATCACATAAGTAATGATCGGGATCGCGGCATTGCGCAGCACATGCACCCACATCACACGGCGCTCCGGCAAGCCCTTGGCGCGCGCCGTGCGCACATAGTCCTGCCCCACCTCATCGAGCACAAAGCTGCGGAACAGCCGCAAAGTCGGCGCCAGCGAAACAGCAAGGCCGATCAGGATAGGCAGCGCGGCAAAGCGCAAATTCTCCAGCAAGCCCGAGCCCCAACCCTGGACCGGGAACCAGCCCGCCTTATAGGCCAGCCAATACTGGAACACGATGATGTAGACCAGGATCGAAATCGACATGCCCACCGTGCACACCACCATCAACATGCGGTCCGTCGGCGAGCCGCGCACAAAGGCCACGGCCAGCGCCAGCGCAATGCCCAGCACCGTTTCCAGCACGGTCAACGGCAGCAGCACGGTGAGTGAAGGCCCCAGGCGTGTCTTGATGATGTCCGACACGGCTTCGCCGGTGGCCCAGCTCTGGCCGAAATCAAAAGTAGCGATCTGCTTCAAAAAGATGCCAAGTTGCACAAACCAAGGCTGATCCACGCCCAACTGACGGCGAATGTTCTCGATGCTGGCTGCGTCCGACATCTTGCCGGCCAAGATAAAAGCCGGATCGCCGCCAACCCAATTAAACAGCACAAATACCAGCGCAACGACGCCCAGCATCGTCGGCAGCATTTGTACTACGCGGCGCAACATGTATAAAACCATCGTTCACCTTTTAACAACTACATTTGACATCAAATAATAAGCGATTCACTTAAATTTGTTTCGTAAATGAGACGGATCTTCCTAATTTTGTATCGAATACCAATTTTTATTTGACGCAATCTTAGCCCGAATGATCTCATCTTTGCCGGAAGGAATCATAGGGAAATGGTTCCTCTATTGGGAGCACCAAGAAGCAGTATTAATAGCTGTCGCTCGTTTTTTATTCCAACTTTTGGAGATAGCAACATGATGGAAAAAGTCATGGCCCGTTCCGTTCGCATCATCTGCGCTAGCGGTATGGTCGCCACCCTGGCCGCACCAGCGTTCGCGCAAGAAGCACAACAACCAATGCAGCGCGTGGAAGTTACCGGTTCGAGCATCAAGCGCGCAACCCAGGAAACCGCATCGCCAATCCAGGTCATCAGCAAAGAAGACCTGATGAAGTCCGGCAAAGCAACCGTTGCTGAATACCTGCAAACCCTGACCGTCGACGGCGCTGGCTCTCTGCCAACCGGCTTCGGTAACGGCTTCGCCGCCGGCTCAACCGCCATTTCGCTGCGCGGCCTGGGCGCCACCTCCACCCTGGTGCTGCTGAACGGCCGCCGCATGGCGCCATTCGCCCGTGCTGACGACGGCCAGAAGAGCTTCACCGACCTGTCCACCGTACCGATGCAAATCGTTGAACGCATCGAAATCCTGAAAGACGGCGCATCCTCCACCTACGGTGCAGACGCTATCGCAGGCGTGGTCAACATCATCCTGCGCAAGGACTTCGAAGGCCTGCAAGTCAAGGGCGATACCGGCTGGTCCAAATACGACGACGGCAAGCAAAACAAAGCTTCCATCACCTACGGCGTAGGCAACCTGGACGAAGACAAGTTCAACTGGGTGATCAATGCCGAGTTCATGGACTCCGACCGTATCAAGAACAAGGATCGTGCTGACCGCGGCCACATCGGCCATGGCGACCTGCGTCCGTACGGCTTCCCAGTAGGCACCCAGTTCGCAGGCGGTTACATCGCCGGCAACAACAACGCTTCGGCCGGCCCAGCTGGCGCGATCCGTAACCCAACCACCCTGGATTACGTCGGCCTGCCAGGCTGCTCGACCCTGTCCACCACCAAGGACCAGACCGGCGCGAACGGCGGCTGCCTGTGGCACCAGGACCAGTTCCGCGACATGCAGCCGGACATCACGTCCAAGAACCTGTACACCCGCGGTACCTGGCAAGTCAACGGCGACACCCAGGTGTACGCTGAAGCCGGCTACTCCCAGCGTGACACTTCGTTCACCCTGACCCCACCGTCGGTGACCCCAACCGTGGCCTTCCCACCGAACGCCACCAACCCACTGGGCTTCGTGAACTACGGCGCGCTGGCTCTGATGGGCGCAACCCACCCGCAGAACCCGTTCGGCAAAGCGACCCGCATCCGCTACACCGCGTTTGACGTGGGCCCGAGCACCCGTTCGGCCAACAACGAGTTCACCCGCTTCGTCGTGGGCGTCAAGGGCTCGCTGGCAGGCTGGGATTACGATGGCGGCCTGACCCACTCCAAGTCCAAGCTGCACCTGGACTACAGCAATATGCTGCGTTTGAACGTGCTGAAGGCAGCACTGGGCGATCCAACTTCCCAGTACTTCCCATACTACATCGGCGCAGAAGCTTCCAAGAACCCGGCTTCCCTGTACGCTGCCATGGTCACCAACGCGACCTCGGATTCGACCACCAAGCTGGACGTGATCGACTTCCACGCTTCGCGTGAACTGATGGCCCTGCCAGGCGGCAACCTGGGTCTGGCAATTGGCGCGGAACACCGCCGCGAAAAGCTGTCCAACCCATCGCTGTCTGGCTCTGAAGACGGTTCGATCAACTCCTCCTACGTGGCTGCCTTCGGCGACACCAAGGTATCGGCAGTCTTCGCCGAATTGATCGCTCCAGTGTTGAAAGGCGTGGAATTGAGCGCTGCCGTACGTTACGACAAGTACGACAACTTCAAGTCCACCACCCCGAAAGCCGGCTTCAAGTGGACCCCGATCAAGTCCTTCGCTTTCCGTGGTACTTACACCGAAGGCTTCCGTGCTCCAGGCCCAGCTGAAGGTTCGCCACTGTCGCAGTCGACCGGCACCTCCACCGTGCGTGACCCAATCCGTTGCCCAGGCGGCACTCCTGCAGCCGGCGGCGCGACTTCTACCGACTGCGCGATCCCTGTTGCAGCTGTGAAGGTCGGCAGCGCTTCCCTGCGCCCAGAAACCTCCAAGGGCTCGACCCTGGGTATCGTTTGGGATCCGTTCGATGGCACCAGCATGGCGCTGGATGCATGGAAGATCAAGCGTAGCGATGAGATCAACCCACTGCCATACAACGAAGCGGCTGCCCTGCCAACCGCAATCCGTAACGACAACAACCTGGTCGTGGGCGGTGTAGTTGTTCCTAACTCCGGCACCCTGATCCTGACCCAGGCTCCATACCGCAACTCCAGCTTCACCGAAGTCAGCGGCATCGACCTGGACGTTAAGCAGCGCGTACGCCTGGGCGACTACGGCCGCCTGAACCTGGGCATGGTGTGGACCCACACCGCGTCCTGGAAGCGTCACGAGTCCGCAACCACCGTGTACCAATTCAACGGTACCCACGGCAACTGCGACACTTCGAACTGCGCTGGTACGCCTAAGAACAAGATCAACGTGAACGCGTCTTGGGACTACGGCAACTGGAACGTTGCGGGCATGGTCAACTACCGCAGCAAGATGGACAACGTGCTGTTCGCAGGCGACCTGTGCGCTTCCAAGCTGGCTAACGGCCAGCCTGGCACCACCGATTGCAAGATCGCATCGTTCACCACCACCGACCTGTCTACCCGTTACAACTGGAGCAAGCAGCTGACCCTGTTCGCTTCGATCAACAACGTGTTCGACAAAGTCGCACCGCTGGATCCGCTGACCTACGGTGGCATGAGCTACAACCCGATGGACGCTTCCGGCGCGATCGGCCGCTACTTCAAACTGGGCGCTTCTTACAAGTTCTTCTGATCTCGTAAGTTAATTCCCTAAAAAACGGCACTTCGGTGCCGTTTTTTTTCGTCCCGACTCAGCCGCTTGTCTACACAAACCAACAGATGCAAACAGCCACAAGCGAAAGATACATTGCCGAATATCTTTCGCTTTATCGCTCATCCGACACGCTACCGCATGCAAACTTCTCGCAAAATGCAGGCATCTTGCAGCATTTCGCTTTACGTTCATTTTTGAAGTTTTGTAAGAATTTGTGACTTGTTATTTCTAGTGTATTGCGTGCTAGCCACTCTTGCCAGACAGTACCTACAACCTGATGCCAAGGTTTTACCAGATTGAATGCTGTCATTTTTCGGGAGAGATAACAGGATCATGATGAAAGAAAACACCTTATCCAGCGCAGTTCGCTTACTTTGCGCAAGTGGCCTGCTGGCAGCCGGCGTCGTAGCGCCGGCCTTCGCCCAGCAAGCCGATCAAGCCATCCAGCGCGTTGAAATTACCGGTTCCTCCATCAAGCGAATCGCCCAGGAAGGCTCGCTGCCAATCCAGACCCTGAGCCACAAAGACATCGAACAGACCGGCGTGCAAAACGTGGCCGACTTGGTGGCCTTGCTGCCTTCGATGCAGGGCATGATCACCTCATCCGCCTCGATCAACGGCGGCGGCGGCGGCGTGCAGAGCGCATCAGTGCACTCGATCGGCACCTCGTACACCCTGGTACTGTTGAACGGCAAGCGCATGGCGCCCTACGGCACCGGCAGCGCGGTCAACCTGGCGTCGATTCCACTGGCAGCGGTCGACCGCGTCGAAATCCTGACTGACGGCGCCTCCACCCTGTACGGTTCGGACGCTATCGCCGGCGTGGTCAACTTCATCCTGAAAAAGAACCAGACCGACCTGAGCATCGACGCCACCTACAACCGTCCGCAGCACAAGGGCGGGCAGAGCGCCAACGTGTCGATCACCAAGGGCTTCGGCAATCTGGACACAGACGGTTTCAACGTGATGGTGTCCTACAGCCATGACCAGAGCAAGTCGCTGAACGCGGACCAGCGCGAGTTCGCGAACTCCGGCGTGCGCAAGTTCACCCTGAACGGCAAACAATTCGCTACCTGGCAGAACTCCATCAATTCGATCCCAGCCAATGCCGAAGTGGTCGACACCGCCGGCAACGACGTCGCCTTCTCGCCTGATCTGGTCAACAACGGCAAGTGCAGCGGCCCGAACACCTTCGCGCGCGGCGGCGTCTGCCGCTACGACTATGCCGCCACCGTAGAACTGCTGCCGGAGCTCAAGCGCGACAGCCTGTTCACCACCGGCCAGCTGAAGATCAACGAGACGACCCGCCTGACCGGCGAGTTCGTCTACTCCAAGTTCACCAGCACCGCGCGCTACGCGGCGCCGGCACAGCCGCTCACCACCATGAGCACCGATCCGGAAACCGGCGTGAAGACCGTCAGCCCGGTCTACATCGTGCCGTACAAGGCATCGGTTGAACCGCTGCTGGCTGGCCAAGGCATCGACCCGACCCAGGTCACCGATGCCTGGCTGTACTACCGCGCTCTCGATGCAGGGGGCCGCGCCGACGACTGGGGCACCAAGGCCCTGCACTTCTCGGTTGGACTGGACACCGAAGTCGCCGACTGGTCGCTGAACGCAACCTATACCCACTCCGAAAACAAGCAGACCGACAAGGCCGTCAGCGGCTACATGAGCGGCGACAAGTTCGAGTCCCTGGTACAGGCCGGCACCTACAACCCTTACATCATCAACCCGAATGCCGCCTCTATCCTGGCGCCGGCCGTGCTGCATGAAAACCTGGAAACCATCAAGTCGAAGATCGACGTGATGAGCGCCCACGCGTCGCGCGAGCTGTGGGCCATGGGTGGCGGCAATGCTGCACTGGGCTTGGGCGCCGACTACACCATCCAGCACTACAAGGACGACCCAAGCAAGATCCTGATGGGCCCTGGCCCAGGCAACCCAGGCTGGACCGACACCGTGATCGGCGGCGGCACCGGCTCGCAGCCACTGGATGCGAAGCGCAATAACTGGGGCGCCTTCGCCGAACTGGAAATGCCTGTCATCAAAAACCTGTCGGTGACCGCATCGACCCGTTACGATAGCTACCAGGCAGTCGACAAGAGCAACACCAGCTACGACGTGAATGGCAATGCTTCGCCGGCCGGCAAGCAAGGCACCGATGTGTCCAAGGCAACCTACAAGTTGTCCGCCCGCTGGCAGCCGTCGAAAGAAGTGATGGTGCGCGCTTCCTATGGCACCGGCTTCAAGGCGCCGACCATGAACAACATCTCCGACCCGCTGAAGAACGCCGGCTCGTCCAACTTCTTCGACTGCCCGATCAAGGTTGCGACCGACCCACGCTTCCCTTACTGCCGTGGGGTACAGGAGTACGGCCTGCTGACCGTGGGTAACCCAAGCACCGGCGCCGACGCGCTGAAGCCGGAAACCTCGAAGCAGGGTTCGGTAGGTATCCGCCTGGAGCCGATGGATTCGCTGTCCCTGGGGGTGGACGTCTGGGACGTGAAGCTGAAGAACCAGATCCAGAACCTGTCGCAGGACATGCTCTTCCGCACCGAAGCGTTGGCAATGAAGTACGCCACCATCTACTTCGACCCGATCCAGAAGTCGAAAGTGCTGGTGATGACCCAGTCGCCGCTCAACCTGGCCAGCTCGCGCTACCGCGGCGTCGACATGGACGCCACCTTCCGCACCACCACCCCGATCGGCAAGCTGACCACCAACTGGTCTGCAACCTATATGCTGAAAGCGGAGAAGACTGTGCCGGACGCCGACCATCCCGGCAGCAACAAGACCGAGAGCAGCATCGGCCGCTTCGACTCTTATGACGACGTGACCTTCCGTTGGATCCAGCGCCTGGTGTTCTCGCTGAAATCGAGCGAGCAGTGGGCTAACTCGCTGACCGTGAACTACAAATCCGGCTACGCCGACAAAGAGTACGTGGAGGACGACGGCCGCATCCGCGTGGTCAACGCCGACGGCACCCTGGGCGGCTACACGGACCTGAAGGGCCGCAAGGTGAAGTCCTACTCGACACTCGACTGGCAGTCCAAGTACATCTTCAACAAGAACTGGTCGATCACTGGCGGCATCCGCAACCTGCTGGACAAGGATCCGCCACTGTCGATCCGCGACACCGGTGGCGGCAACCAGGTTGGCTATGACGGCCGCTACACCGATCCGCTGGGCCGCACCTTCTACCTGACCGGCAGCTATAAGTTCTAAAAGCCCTCCCTGTCAATCCCTGCCTGCGCAAGCTGGCGGGGATTTCTTTTTTATGTAGCGCGATCACAACAAGTCACACTTGGTAACAAATTTCATAAAAGTAAAGTTCATGACTGAATATATGAATGGTTGTGTATTTTTGCCGTAAAAATCAGAGAACATAAGCCAACAGCATACAATTTCGATAATTTAAGTTAGAAGATCGTTAAATTGACATGCTTCTACCGAGAATGATTCCATGTGCGCCGGGCCAAAAGCCCAACATTGAATGATTATCTCGGGAGTAACAAAATATGTTGAAGGAAACCATCCTGTCGCGCTCGGTCCGTGTGATCTGCGCCGGCGGCCTGGCACTGGGCATGACTGTCGCATCCGCGCAGGATATCCAACGCGTGGAAATCACAGGTTCTTCGCTGAAGCGCGTGGATTCTGAAACCGCCCTGCCAGTCCAGGTGCTGAGCAAAGCGGAAATCAGCCGCACCGGTGCCACCAGCACCCAGGAACTGTTGAACAGCGTAACCGCCCTGTCCTCTATGGGCGGCACCAGTAACGCCACCGGCGCCGGCAATTCCACTTACGGCCGCTCGTCCGTTTCGCTGCGCGGCCTGGGCGAAGAACGTACACTGGTGCTGGTCAACGGTCGCCGTCTGGCGGCCTTTGCTGGCGGCGGCGGTGCGTCCGTCAACGTCAATGTGATCCCGCTGGCCGCGATCGAACGCGTGGAAGTGCTGAAAGACGGCGCATCCGGCGTGTACGGTTCGGACGCAGTAGCAGGCGTGGTCAACTTCATCCTGAGCAAGAACTTCGAAGGCCTGGAACTGAGCGCCGGCTACGGCACCCCGACGCGCGACGGCGGCGGCCAGAACAACAAGTTCTCGCTGACGACAGGCTTTGGCAATATGGCTGAGCAAGGCTACTCCGCCGTGGTGTCCCTGTCGCTTGAAAAAGAACGCGCGCTGTACGGTTCCGAGCGCGATTTCGCCAGCAACGGCGTGCGTCCACCATTCTTCATCAATGGTGCCAACGGCCAGGGCAATATCGAAGGCGCCATCGACCTGAGCAAGCCATACCCGCAAGATAATCGCGTTCCAGGCTTCGGCGGCAACCAGACTGCCGGCTACGGCAATCCGCTGGCTGCGCTCGATAAATGCGCCGACATCAAGATGTTCAAGGATCCGGGCACGACCTCCCACGGCGCGCCATTCTGCTCCTTCGACAGCGCCTCCTTCGTCGGCCTGATTCCCAAGCGCGAACTGCATAACCTGACCGGCAACTTCGCCTACAAGCTCAACGACGATCACCAGCTGTTCGCCGACATGCTGTACTCGGAAAGCGAAGTGACCCAGCGCTTCCAGGGCAGCCCGATGCGCCGCAGCTTCCTGACCTCCGACGCTGAATTCGCCAAGCAAGGTGTCGAACCGGAACTGCTGCTGTACCCAAGCAACCCTGCCTACCAGGCCATCGCCGTTCCTTACCTGACCAGCCAGGGCTTCAACAGCCTGATCGGCCAGCCGCTGGCGATTACCGGCCGCGTCTTCGATTTCGGGCCACGCACCAGCGTGGACAAGGCGCGCCAGTCGCGCATCGTGATCGGCGCCAAGGGTACCGTGGTCGGCCAGGACTACGAAGTGGCCCTGACCCGCAACCAGTCCAAGCTGCATGGCACCGTACCGGACGGCTACTTCTCGCAAGTGGAATACGCCAAGATCATCAACGATCCGTCCAATAACTGGAATCCATGGGCGACTGGCGGCGTGCAGACCGGCGCACTCGCGACCAAGCTGCAGCAAGCCAAATACACCGGCGACACGCTGAATGCGAAGTCCACCTCGACTCTCTTCGATGGCAAGCTGAGCGGCGACCTGCCAAGCCTGGCCGGCATCGTCGGCCAGTACGCCGTGGGTACCCAGTACCGCGACGAAAAATACCAGACCACACCAAGCGCAGCGCTGGAATCCGGCGACATCGCCGGCCTGGGTGGCGGAGTGCCTCCGGTCGACCGTTCGCGCAAGATCAAGTCGGTGTTCGGCGAAACCAACTTCCCGTTGCTGCAGACCCTCGACGTTGGCGCCGCCGTGCGTTACGACGACTACAACGACGTCGGCAGCAGCACCAACTACAAGGCCAACCTGCGCTGGCAACCGGTGAAGCCGGTGCTGGTACGCGCCTCCCTGGGTTCGGGCTTCCGCGCACCTACCCTGACCGACCTGTGGACCCCGCAGTCCATCGGCACTTCGGCATCGTTCATCGACAAGACCACAAGCACTTCGTCGCAACAGGTTAATGCGCTGTCCGGCGGCAATCCAAACCTGAAGCCGGAAAAATCGAAGCAGCAGTCGATCGGCCTGGTGCTGTCGCCGATGAACAACCTGACCGTCGGCGTCGACTGGTTCCACGTCAAGATCAACGACATCCTGGCCACCCCGTCGGCACAGGAAGTGGTGTCCGGCTTCCGCGCAGGCAATCCAGCCTACCAGAACCTGGTGACTCTGGACGGCAACCAGGTTGACAGCATTATCACCACCCTGGCCAACACCGGCAACGCCGACGTGAAGGGCGTGGACGTTTTCGCCCAATACCGCCAAAACACGTCGTTCGGCCGCTTCGACGTGTCGCTGAACGGCACCTACATGGACAAGTTCGACCAGACCAGCCCTGGCGGCGTCGTGTCGCACAAGGTGGGCACCATTGTCGACAAAGACGGCAACCCAGTACTGGGCGCCGACAACGGCGGCGTCGTGCTGCGTTGGAAGCATGCCCTGTCCGCGACCTGGACCCAGGGTCCGTGGGCGGTCACCGTGACCCAGAACTTCACCCAGCGTTACGAAGCGGGCCACGATATGGACGACAACCGTACCTTCGTTCCGTCCTATGCTCTGTATGACCTGAACGTGAACTGGAAGGCCTGGAAGTCGCTGGTACTGAACGCTGGCGTGCGCAACCTGTTCAACAAGGATCCGGCGCTGTTCGTGCCGGTGTCCAACCAGTTCCAGAACGGTTACGACGTGACCCAGTACGACCCACGCGGCCGCGTTGTGTACGTGTCTGCGAACTACAGCTTCAAGTAATCCGTCCTGGATAAAAAAAACCCGCCTGCACAGAGCACGGCGGGTTTTTTTATGTCTTGCGTACTGTTTACTCGCCTTGCAGGCGGCGCTGGCGCACTGCCGCCGCCAGGTTCTCCAGCACCTGCACGCTGGTATCCCAATCGATGCAGCCGTCGGTGATCGACTGGCCGTAGGTCAGTTCCTTGCCAGGCACCAGGTCCTGGCGGCCTGCCACCAGGTGCGACTCCACCATCACGCCCACGATACGGGTATCGCCGCCCGCGATTTGCGCGGCGATGTCCGCGCACACCGGCACCTGGTTCTCAGGCTTCTTCGACGAGTTGGCGTGCGAGGCGTCGATCATCAAGCGCGCTGCCAGGCCGAGGCCCGAAATGGCTTTGCAGGCATCTTCCACGCTGGCCGCATCATAGTTAGGGGTCTTGCCGCCGCGCAGGATGATGTGGCAATCCTCGTTACCGTTGGTCGACACGATGGCCGAGTGGCCGCCCTTGGTCACCGACAGGAAGTGATGCGGCTGCGAGGCGGCCTTGATCGCTTCCACTGCGATCTTGGTATTGCCGTCGGTGCCGTTCTTGAAGCCCACCGGGCAGGACAGGCCGGACGCCAGCTCGCGGTGCACCTGCGATTCGGTGGTGCGGGCGCCAATTGCGCCCCAGGAGATCAGGTCGGCAATGTACTGCGGGCTGATCACGTCCAGGAATTCGGTACCGGCCGGCAGGCCCATCTCATTGATGGCGCGCAGCAGCTCGCGCGCCATGCGCAGGCCGTCGTTGATGCGGAAGCTGTTGTCCATATAAGGATCGTTGATCAGGCCCTTCCAGCCCACGGTGGTGCGCGGCTTTTCGAAATACACGCGCATGACGATTTCCAGGTCGCCCTTCAGGCGCTCGCGCAGCGGCGCCAGGCGGGCAGCATATTCCATTGCCGCCTTGGTATCGTGGATCGAGCACGGGCCGATCACTACCATCAGCCGGTCATCCTGGCCGTGCAGGATGCGATGCAGGGCGACGCGCGCTGCGGATGCCGTGTTGGAGGCTGCTTCCGTGCATGGAAATTCGCGAATCAGGTGCGACGGGGGCGTCAGCTCCTTCATTTCACGAATGCGCAGGTCGTCGGTACGTTGCATGATGGCTCTCCTGGAACTTAAAAAATATTAAGAAAATAAGAAGTAAAAAAAAACCGCCATTTCTGGCGGTTTGTCTTGGTATCTGCTGGGATCTCGTTCTTGCTGCTACGTGAACCGGCCGCTACTCCACCGCCTTTGGGTTGGAATTGCTAAAGTAAAAAAAGCCGGTAAAAAAGTGCAGGTACATGGTGAGTTCCGTGAATTTCAATTCACTATAACAACAGTTAACGACGAATGCAAGCGGCCTTTAGGCGCCGCCCTTGATCAGGCTCGCCACCTTGGTGGTGATGATGTCGACCGCCGGCCCATTCGCCCCGTGCGGCAGGATCACGTGGGCGTGGCGCTTGGTCGGCTCGATGAACTGCTTGTACATCGGGCGCACAGTCTCCAGGTATTGGTTGATCACGCTCTCGGTGCTGCGGCCGCGCTCCGCGATATCGCGCTGCAGGCGGCGGATAAAGCGCACATCCGCCGCTGTATCGACGAAGATCTTGAGCGACATCTGCTTGCGCAGGTCGGCGTCATACAAGGCGAACAAGCCCTCGATGACAATCACCGGCGCTGGTTTCACGGTGATGGTCTTGGTGGTGCGGTTATCGATGGAGAAATCGTAGACCGGCATCTCGATCGCCTCGCCGGCGCGCAGCTTCTGCACGTGCTCGATCATCAGCGGCCAGTCGAAGGCTTCCGGGTGGTCGTAATTGACCTTGCGCCTCTCTTCCGGCGCCATATGGGTCTGGTCGAGGTAGTAATCGTCTTGCAGCACGACCGATACGACTTCCGAGCCGAAGGAGGACAGAACCTCTCGCGTGACAGTCGATTTGCCGCTGCCGCTGCCGCCTGCGACGCCAATCACAAAGGGTTTGTTATTCGAATTATTCATGTGAGGTCCATCCCAGGCGAAAAAAAACCGGGTATTTTACCCGGTCTTTTGTGGAGGCAGCTTAAGCCGTGCCACCGACGGTGACGCCATCCAGGCGCAGGGTTGGCTGACCAACGCCCACCGGCACGCTCTGGCCTTCCTTGCCGCATACGCCCACGCCAGGGTCGAGCTTCATATCGTTGCCGATCATGGTGATGCGGTTCATCACGTCAGGACCGTTGCCGATCAGGGTTGCGCCCTTGACCGGGTAGGTCACCTTGCCGTCTTCGATCATGTATGCTTCGGAGGCCGAGAACACGAACTTGCCGTTGGTGATGTCGACCTGGCCGCCGCCGAAGTTGACCGCGTAGATGCCGTTCTTCACCGACGCCAGGATCTCCTCCGGATCCTTGTCGCCGCCCAGCATATAGGTGTTGGTCATGCGCGGCATCGGCAGGTGCGCGAACGATTCGCGGCGTGCATTGCCGGTGACGTTCATCTTCATCAGGCGCGCATTCATGGTGTCCTGGATATAGCCCTTCAACACGCCATCCTCGATCAGTGTGGTGCACTGGGTCGGGTTGCCTTCGTCGTCGATGTTCAGCGAGCCGCGGCGATTCGCCAGCGTGCCGTCGTCGACCACGGTGACGCCCTTGGCTGCTACGCGCTCGCCGATGCGGCCGGAGAAGGTGGACGAACCCTTGCGGTTAAAGTCGCCTTCCAGGCCGTGGCCGATCGCTTCGTGCAGCAGGATGCCAGGCCAGCCCGGGCCCAGCACCACGGTCATCGGGCCAGCAGGCGCGGGGCGCGCCTCAAGGTTGACCAGGGCCGACTTCACCGCATCGGTCGCATACTGGTCCAGCAGCGCATCGGTGAAGTAGCCGTATTCATAGCGCCCGCCGCCGCCGGAAGAACCGACTTCGCGGCGGCCATTCTGTTCCACGATCACGGTCACGGAGACGCGTACCAGCGGACGGATATCGGCTGCCAGCACGCCGTCGCTGCGCACCACCAGCACTACATCGTATTCGCCGGCCAGGCCAGCCATCACCTGCACCACGCGTGGATCTTTGGCGCGCGCCATCTTCTCCACGCGCTCCAGCAGCTTGACCTTGGACGCGGCATCCAGCGACACCAGCGGGTCATGCGGCATATACAGGGAACGGCCGCCGACCTGCGTCATCTTGCCTGCCACCTTGACCTTGCCGGCGCCGGCGCGCGCAATGGTGCGCGTCGCGGCAGCTGCATCCAGCAGCGCCGCTTCGGAAATCTCGTCGGAATAGGAGAAAGCCGTCTTGTCGCCGGACACGGCGCGCACGCCGACGCCCTGGTCGATCGAGAAGGAACCGGTCTTGACGATGCCTTCTTCCAGGCTCCAGCCCTCGTTCTTGGTGAACTGGAAGTACAGGTCGGCGTAGTCGACCTTATGGGTGAACATGCTGCCCAGTGCTTTCAGCAGCTTGCTTTCGTCCAGGCCGAATGGCGTCAGCAGGATGTCTTTCGCTGCGGCCATGGCGGACATATTAGGGTCGAATGGTTTCATATCGGAATTTTTGTTAACTCGTATTGTTATCCGGATTTTAGAGGATTCGGTGCTTCAGTGCTGGCAGGCTTTCACGCACGCCGTGCACAAAGGCCGGGTCCAGCTCACCAGTAATGACGCCCTCGCCTTCCGCCAGCACAGATTTGACCTCGCCCCAAGGGTCGATCAGCATCGAATGGCCCCAGGTACGGCGGCCATTGACGTGGCTGCCGCCCTGCGCCGCAGCCAGCACATAGCACTGGTTTTCAATGGCGCGCGCGCGCAGCAGGATTTCCCAGTGCGCCTTGCCAGTGGTGTAGGTAAAGGCTGCCGGCACCACGATCAGGTCCAACGGGCCCATGGCGCGGTACAGCTCGGGGAAGCGCAAGTCGTAGCAGACCGACATGCCGACCTTGCCCACCGCCGTCTCAACCGTACCGACGGTCTTACCCGGCACAATGGTGCGCGCCTCGTCGTAGGACTCGGCCCCCTTGGTAAAACCGAACAGGTGAATCTTGTCGTAACGGCCAACATGCTTGCCCTGCGGATCGTAGACCAGCGTGGTATTGATGACACGCTGAGGATCGTCGGAAGCCAGCGGCAACGTGCCGCCCAGCAGCCAGATGCCATGTTCGCGCGCCATGGCGGACATGAAGTCCTGGATCGGGCCCTTGCCCAGCGGCTCGGCCTTGCCCACCTTGTCGCTATCGCTCATGCCCATGATGGCCCAGTATTCCGGCAACAGCACCAGCTTGCCCCCCTTGTCGGCAGCCTCGCCGATCAGACGCGTGGCGGTGGCGATATTCTCTTCCACGACAGGCGTGGAAACCATCTGGATTGCTGCGACTTTAGTCATGGTGCCGGCTCCTTGGGGCTCTCTATCTTGGTGATGACCGGCGCCTTCCATGGGCCCGTCACCTGCATCTGGTAAGTCAGCGCCTTCATCACTGGCGCGCTGAGGAAGAGCTGCGCCAGGTAGCTGCCCAGGCCGATCACCGGGTTGACCGCCAGCGCATACACCAGCGGCGCCGTACCTAGGTTGACCTGCGGGATCACCACCACGCGCAGATTGGTCGATTCGTTGGCGATGTCGGCCGTGCCGTCCATCAACACCGTCGCCTGCACACCGTGCATTTTCAGGTTGTCTGTCTTGACCACGCCGCGGTTGATGGTAGCGTTGGCGGTGATGCCGTCGAACTGCAAGCCTTCCGAGAACACGTCGCCAAAATCCAGCTTCAGCAAGCGGGGCAGGGCTTGCAGGCTCAGCACGCCGAGCAGTTTGGCTGCGCCCGGGTCTTGTTTGAGGAACTGGCCCTTCTCCACATTCAGCGCCAGCGTGCCGGACAGGCTCGGCAAGTCCAGGCGATAAGGCAGGCCCTTCCACGCGATATCGCCGCTCAGCTTGCCCTTGCCGTTGCGCAGCGTATCGGCGAAACCGAAGCGCTCCAACAGCTTGCCGGCGTTGTTGATGTCCATATTGAAGTTCAGCGCCGTGTTGTGCTGGCCGTCTTTGGTTTGCCAGCGGCCGGTACCGTTCAGCTCGCCATCGGCATTGACCAGCGAGAGCTTGCTGATGCGCCATTCGCGTGCCGACGTAATCAGCGCGTTATAAGCATGCAGCTCCAGCGCGCCCAACGGGCGGTTGAACCATTCCAGGCGTTGCACTTCGATATCAAGCGCCGGGATAGTAGGCGCGCTGGTCGAGCTTTCCAACAGATCCTTCACGGCGGCTGCCTGCGATTCCGGGATGACCAGCGACGACAGGCGCGCCGTCACTTTGCCCACGCCCTTGCCGGTCGCCGACTCGTTCCACGTCACATAACCAACAGCCTGCTGCGAATCGATGCTGGCTTGCCATACGCCCTTGCTGTGCGTGGTGCCAACCACCACGTTATCGAGCTTGCGTTCGCCGACGATCAGTTCCGCGGTTCGCGCCGCCATGGTTTCCGGCACGACGAATTGCGAAACATCGAAGGCTTCGTTGTCGCCCGCCGCTGCCGGCTTGCTTTCATTACCCGCGATCTCGCTGGCCAGGTCGATCCAGTCGTCCACATTGAGCGATTTCAGGCTGACGTTGATCATCAAGCCGCTGTCCGGTTCCGGCGCCGGCACGTTGACGCCGATGCCGCCGTTGACCAGCTTCCACGGCCCCTTGTTCACGCGCTGGCGGTGGTAGCGCGCCGCATAGGCGTTGCCCAGCGTGACGCGGATATCATCGCGCACCACACCCTGCTCATTGGCACTGCCGCCGTTCATCTGGAAGTGCAGCGGCATCGCGTCAGCCGCGGCCTTCTTCAGCGGCGCAGGGAAATCGAAGCTGGCGCCCTGCATGGTCGAATCGACGGCCACCTCGAACTTATGATCGCGCGCCGTGATCAGGCCAGCGTATTTGGCGCCGCCGCCAAGGTGCGTCGCCACACGCTGCATCGTCGCCGTCGGATACTGCTTGCGCAAGCCATCCACGGTCATATTGCCGCCGATGCGCACCTGGATGCTGCCATCCTTCTGGCTGCCGCCGGTGACCGCCAGCGGGCCGCCCAGCAAAGTGCCGGCCAGGTTATTCAGGTTGACGCCTTTTTCGTTGAACTCGATCTTGCCGGTGGCGCCGGACACGGTCGGCATGTCATGCCACAGCACGACGTCGTTGCCTTGCAACTGCAGGCTTCCCTGCACCTTCGACTCAATCAGTTGTGCCAGCGGCAGCTGCAATTTCAGCGCCAGCTTGGCATTGCCGGTAGCGGTCGTTTCGTCGGTGAAGTGGCTGATCCACTCCAGCACCGGGCTTACCGTCACGTACTTGAGGAAGTCCTGCATGGCGCCGGCCGCGTTGCCATCGATTTCCAGGAGGCTCCCATGCACGGTCAGGTCCGGGATCACCGCTTTCACATTGCTCAAGGCGACACCCAGGGTGCGCGCGGTGTCGGCCTTGATTTCCATGCGTGCGCGGTCGAACACGATGGTGCCGCGAATCTTCTCGGCCTGCGGCCACAGGGGCGACTTGCCATCCTTGCCAAAGACACCCGGGTCGTAATTGAGTTTGCCGTCCAGGATGTGGCCGGCCACGCGGAACTCGCCTTTCGCCTTGTCCGGTGAACCCTCTTTAAACGGGAAGTGCGACAGCTCGCCGCGCAGGCGAACGGTGGTGTCGTGCAGTGTGCCTTCTTCCAGCGCGCCGGTCAGCCAGTGGTGCAGGTGCTCCGGGGTCTGCTTCGGCAGGTAACGTCCGATGTGGTTGATGGTGAAGCTGTCGATACTGCCGCTCAAATCCGACTGGCCCAGGCCTTTGGCGCCAGGCCCGCGCGGCATGACATGGCTGCCGGACAGCTTGAGCTTCATGCCGTCCTGCACCAGGTCCAGCTGGTCCAGCTTAACCGCCAGCAGTTTCGGTTCCGCCAGCGACCAGCTGCCATTCAGTTTGAGCTGCTCGAACGCCATCGGCTCGTCGTCGAACCAGGCCGGCATTGCCAGCTTAAAGCCAGGTGAGTCAATGGCGACGCTGCCGCCCTGCTGACCCGCTTCCACATGGCCGCTCAGGTTTTCAAAGCCGGGGATGTTTGGCAGTGCCGGCATCGGCAAGGCCTTGGCCGAGCGTGGCACGGCGGGACGTGCCTCCAGCGGCTCCATGCCCAGGGCTTCCAGATCGGCCTTCAGTTTGTAATCCTTGGCGGTGGAGAGCGGGCCGCGCCACTCGGCCACCAGCTTGGTCACGCGACCGCGCGGCGCCGCTTCCTCCAGCAGGTCGCGCTGCGCCGTCGGCAGCGGCAGGCGGGTCGCCAGTTCGGACAGGATCTTCAAATCGAGCGCGCTGGCCTTGACCTCGGTCCAAGTGGGCTGGTTGGCAGCCGCCACGTGGCGCGCCGAAGCCGTGGTTGGCGCCAGCTCGACGCCATCGCGCGTGCGCAGCGAGACGTCCTTCAATTCCAGCGTGCGGGTAATGGCCGGCGGTGTGCCGGGTGTCGCCACTAGGGTCGCCGAACGCTCTTCGCTGGCGGCCACGCGGCCGCGCAAGGCCGCCACGTCCAGCTGCGGCAAGTCGTTGCCAAGTGTGGCGACCACATTATCCAGCGCCACATCGGCCGTAATGCCCGACGGCCGCGCGTGGTCGATGTTCAACCAGGCACGTACGCCGCCGCTGGCCGATTTCACATCGAGGTTGCCCGGCAAGTAAGGCTTCCATGCGGCCAGGTCAGCCTTGCGCAATTCGGCATATAGCTCGCCCTTCCACTGTTTGAGGTCGGAAATCTGGGAGAAAGCCTGGTGGCTGAAATCGGCGCGCACATCAAGCGGCGCTGCCAGCGTGGCCGGCGGAGTGGCCTTGAAGGCGAACTGATGGCGGCGCCACTTGTTCAGCATCAGGGCTGTGACATTTTCCAGCTGCAGGGGCGCACTGCCGCGCTGCATATCGGTCCAGGTGATGCGGCCTTCGCGCACCACCACTTCGCGTTGCGACAGCAGCCAGTCGGCGGTCTTGCCGTCGCTCTTCTTGTCGAGGTCAAGGTAGATGCCGGCCGCATACAGCTTGCCGTCCACCTCGCGCCGCACATCGACTTCGGGGCGGTTGAATTCCAGCGATTCGAAGCGCAGGCCGCCGGCCGGCACGCTCCACCACGACAGCGTAGCCGAGACATTGGGCAGGTGCAGCGCCTGCTCGCCGCGGGCGTCGCGCATGACCACGTCGCCCAGGATCAGTTGCGGGCGCAGCCCCTTCCACGAGGCGTAAATACGGTCAATCACCACCGGCTGGCCGACGGCCTGGGTGGCGAGTTGTTCGATGTCGTGCTTGTAATGGTCGATATTCGGCAGCACCACCCAGCGCAGGGCCAGGAACATGATGGTGAAGGCGAAATACAGCAGCAGCACCAGTTTGATGGTGAAGCCGAGGACGTGGTGGGTGGCCAGGTTCCAGAAGCGATAGGCGGCCTGCAGGCGATGCCAACGCTCCTTGAGCGGGGCCTCGACTGCCTCGATCTGCTCTACCAGGTTGTCCTTCAATACGCTCAAGCCGGGCCCTTATCAATACAGCATTTTACCGCACCGTCCCCTTAAACTATGTTCCAATAGGCACGGTTTTGCTGGCTTTTTACACTCTCTCACACCTGTCAATGAGCACTTCTGCCCTCGTTTCCGCATCCCGCTTCTACCAGCGCTGGCTGGCCGCCGATCCATCCCGTCAGGCTAAAGTTGATGCTCTAGCGCAATTATCGCTTGCCTCGCTCAATTTTGCTGATGTTTTGGCAAGCGAGCAGGGAGAATTGCCGCTGGCACGCGGCATGCGGCGCCTGCGCAACCTGGTGCTGGCGACCCTGATCCGGCGCGACCTGGAGGGCAAGGCCGACTTGGACGAAGTGGTGACCACGATGACGCGGCTGGCCGACTTCGTCATCCAGACCCACTTGGCGGACCTGGACGCGGCCATGCGCCAGGCCCATGGCGCGCCGATCGGCGCCGATTCCGGTGTGGAGCAGCAGTTGATGGTGCTCTCGATGGGCAAAGGCGGCGGCGGCGAGCTCAATGTGTCCTCCGACATCGACCTGATCTTCGTCTACCCGGAAGACGGCGAAACGGCGGCAGGCCCCGGCCAGCGCCAGCTCTCCAACCATGAATACTTTGTACGGCTTGGCAAGCAATTAATTGCCGCCATTGCTGAAATCACGGAAGACGGCTTCACCTTCCGCGTCGACATGGCGCTGCGCCCGAACGGCGCCTCCGGCCCGCTGGCCGCCAGCCTGGGCATGGTGGAGAACTACCTGATCGTGCAAGGCCGCGAATGGGAGCGCTACGCCTGGGTCAAGGCGCGTGCGGTGACCGGCCGCGCCGAAGACATCACGGCCCTGGACGCCATCGTGCGCCCCTTCTGTTTCCGCCGCTACCTCGACTTCGGCGTAATCGACGCGATTCGTTCCATGCACGCCCAGATCCGCGCCGAAGTGGCGCGTCAGGAGCGCCTGCATCCCGAGCGCAGCCACAACGTCAAACTGGGACGCGGCGGCATCCGCGAAATTGAATTCCTGGCGCAAGTGTTCCAGCTGATCCGCGGCGGGCGCGACCCGCAATTGCGCGGCCGCTCCACGCGCGGCACCCTGCGCCTGCTGCCGGAAAAAGGCTTGCTCAGCGTCGACGTCGTAGCGCGCCTGATGGACGCCTACACCTTCCTGCGCAACCTCGAACACCGCCTGCAATATATCGACGACGCCCAGACCCACACCCTGCCGCCGAAAGACGAAGACCGCCTGGCCGTGGCGCAGATGATGGGCTTGCCCGACGTAGCCACCCTGCTGGCCGAGATGGACGCCCATCGACAGTACGTGGCCGAACAGTTCGACGCCATCTTCGCCGACAAGAGCGGCAGCAAAAACGGAAATGGCGACGATGTCGATCCCGCCACCAGCAACGAATGCGCCGATCCCGACAACCGCGAAGCAATCGAAGCGCGCTTCACCAGCCTCGGTTACGAAGACCCGGCCGCCGCCGCCCAGCGCCTGATCGCCACCTGGCAAGCGCCCAAGCTGGCCAGCCTGCCCGACGCCAGCCGCCAGCGCCTGGTCGCCCTGGTCAACGCCGCCCTGCCCCAGATCGCCCGCGCCGCCGAACGCAACAGCGCCGGCACCAAGCTTGGCACGCTGGGCCGCCTGCTCGACTTCCTGGAAGCGATCTCGCGCCGCTCCTCCTACCTGTCGCTGCTGACCGAATACCCGCACACGCTGGAGCGCGTGATCACGATGATGCACGCCAGCGGCTGGGCCGCCAAATTCCTGACCCAGCACCCGATCCTGCTCGACGAGCTGCTGGACGACCGCATCCTCAACGCGAGCTTCGATCCGCTCGCCGCCGCCGCCGAACTGGAACGCCAATTAGCCACGGCCCCGGACGACACCGAACGCCAGCTCGACGTCCTGCGCGAAGTGCACCACGTCCAATTGTTCCACCTGCTGGCGCAAGACCTGGCCGGCTCGCTGACAGTCGAAAAACTGGCCGACCACCTGAGCGCACTAGCCGACGTGATCGTCGCCGCCGTCATCAAGGCCGCCTGGCAAACCGTCGCCAAGCGCCATGTGGAAGTACCGAAGTTCGCCGTCATCGCCTACGGAAAATTGGGCGGCAAGGAGCTGGGTTACGTCTCCGACCTCGACGTGATTTTCCTCTTCGACGATGAAGACCAAGACGCGCCCGGCCTGTACGCCAAGCTGGCGCAGCGCTTCATCACCTGGATGACATCGCACACCTCGGCCGGCATCCTGTTCGACATCGACATCGCACTGCGGCCGGACGGCGCCAGCGGCATGCTCGTCTCCAGCGTCGGCTCGTTCGAAAAATACCAGCACACCTCCGCCTGGCTGTGGGAACACCAGGCCCTGACGCGCGCCCGCTTCTGCGCCGGCGACGCCGCGATCGGCCAGCGCTTCGAACAAATCCGCTGCCAGGTGCTGCGCAAGGAACGCCCCGATGTCGCCGCACTAAAACAGGAAGTGCTGGCCATGCGACAGAAGATGCGCGACGCCCGCCCCAACCGTAGCGAGCTGTTCGACCTCAAGCAAGACGAAGGCGGCATGATCGACATTGAATTCATCGTGCAATACCTGGTGCTGCAGCACGCCGCGCAGTACAGCGAACTGACCGGCAACATCGGCAACATCGCCCTGCTGCACCTGGCCGGCCAGCTCGGCCTGATCGACGCCCCCCTCGCCGGCGCCGTGGCCGACGCCTACCGCGACATGCGCAAATGGCAGCACCAACTGCGCCTGCAAGGCCAGGACCAATCCCGCGTCCCGATGGAAAAAGCCGCCACCCACGCCGCCAACGTCCGCCAGCTCTGGGACGGCATCTTTTAATCTAAAAGTCGGGGTCAGGTCGAGCAAACGGACACGGGCTCAAGCGCTGCGCGCTTGAGCCCGTGTCCGTTTGCTCGACCTGACCCCGACTTTTAAGCGGCTAGGGGCATTGCGTCTGGAGTGAGATGGCCTCTGAAACGGCCGCTGCTGACGGCTGGGCGCTGGGTTTCGATTGCGTCGGCGAAGTAGACTGCGGGGTCGCCTTGCAGCGCGCGGACATGGCGTTCGAGGTGGAGGAATGGGGCGAGCTGCAAGCCGGCGTGGGCGACCGCCCAGCGGATGATCGCCACCAGGCTGGCGTCGGCCACCGTGCGCTTGCGGCCATCGAGCCATTCGCTTTCCGCCAGCACCTTATCCAGGCGGGCGCATGCCAGCACCATGCGCGCTTCGCCGGATTGGAATTCCTCATGCAGGTAATCGAGCAGCTTTTCCAGTTGCTCCGCCTCGGCCGTGCCGGCGCGGTAGCCCAGCAGGTGGCGACGTTGCGTGGCCAAGTGGCGCAAGATGGCGCGGCAGTCGTTCAGCAGCTTGCCGCCGACCTGCAGCATCGGCCCCGGTTGGGCGAAAAATTCCTGGCGCAGCAGGCGGTACGGCCGGCACAGCCATTCCAGGGCGACGATAGTGCCGAAGGCGCAGCCTTGTGGGGCGCCGTGATGCAGGATGGTTTCCATGTTTGCCTCTTCTTATTGGTGGGGAACGCAGGCATTGTGCGGCTTAAATAGGACATTATTAGCCCTGATTAAGTGCGAAAATGTCCAGATGTCAAAACCAGCCATCAAAGCCCTGACCATCCTCGAGATGCTGCAAAGCCAGCGCCAGATTTCCGGCGCCGATATGGCCGAGCGCATCGGCGTCGACCGCCGCACATTGCGCCGCTATATCGCCATGCTGGAGGAATTGGGTATTCCGATTACCGCCGAACGTGGACGCCATGGCGGCTATATGCTGGTGCCCGGCTTCAAGCTGCCGCCTTTGATGTTCACCAATGAGGAAGCGTCGGCCGTGGCGTTGGGCTTGCTGGCCGTGCGTTCGCTGCAACTGGCCGACACGGCGCCTGCCGTGGCCAGCGCCCAGGCTAAGCTTGAACGCGTGATGCCGCCCGCGCTGCAGGCGAGTACGCAGGCGCTGCGCGAAACGGCAACGCTCGAAACGCCGGGTCAACGGTGGACCATGTCCCAGGCGGCGCGTCCCTCGCTGACCGGCGAGTTGACTGCGCTAGCCCTGGCGGCGCAGTGCCAGCATCGCGTGCTGTTCCGCTACACGCCGCAGGATGGCACGCCGATGCAGCGCTCCTTCGATCCTTATGGCCTGGTCTTCAGCCACACGCGCTGGTATGCGGTGGGCATGTGCCGCCTGCGCATGGCGATCCGTTCGTTCCGGCTGGACCGCATTGCGAACGTGGTGGAAACAGGCGAGATATTCGACAAACCGGACAGCTTTGATGCTGCGGCCCAGTTGCAGCATGCGATGGCGACCCTGCCTCGCCCCTTGCCGGTGCAAGTGCTGCTACACACCGATCGTGCCAACGCCGAACGTGAGGTGGGTAAATATATCGGCCCGCTGGTGGACGCCGAAGGCGGGGTGCGCCTGGTCACCAGCACCACCAGCTATACCTGGTTCGCGCGGATGCTGGCGTCTTTGAATTGCGACTTTACTGTGGAAGGCCCGCAAGAGCTTCGTGAGGCGGTTCGCGAAGAGGCGCGCCGCCTGGCGCGCCTGGCTAGCTAAAATCAAAACTTAGAACGGATAGTGGTAGCGGTTGCAGCCCATAAGGACGAAGGTGTCGCAGGCTTCCTCATCGCCATTCATCACACAGGCTTCGCGATAGCTGTAGCAGGTGTTGTAATCCGGAATAGCAAAGGCGGTAGCGGATGCGCCAATACCGATACCAAACAGTGCGACGGCAATTGCCTTCTTAATTTTCAGCATATTAATTTCCTTTCAAATTAATATTATCGAGGAAATTAACCGAAGTCCCACCACGAGCAACCCAAGCGGTCGAAGTCATAACAGGCTTTCTGGTCGCCTCCGTTGCATTGCTCAAGCCATGCTTTGCAGGTTTCGTAGCCAGGACGGGCCAGTGCGGTCGCCGAGGCGCCCAGTCCCAGGCCAAACAGTGCTACTGCAATCGCTTTCTTATACTTCAGCATTTCACGTTCCTTTCAAATTAATATTATCTAGGATATGTCCCCGCGATTTTCATCGCAGCAACATTCTCGTGAAAATATATTATTTAGTCAATATTAATTGAATGTGAACATTCGTGACTTTCATTATTGAATAAAAATAAAAAAAGGGCGCCCGCAGGCGCCCTCTTCCATCAGCGAAATACTGATTACTTGGCGTTCATCAGTGCCACGGTGGTGTCCAGCATACGGTTGCTGAAGCCCCACTCGTTGTCGTACCAGGACGAAACCTTGACCAGCTTGCCCGACACTTTGGTCAGGGTGGCGTCGAAGTTCGACGAAGCTGGGTTGTGGTTGAAGTCGACGGAGACCAGAGGCTCGGTCTGGTAGGTCAGCACGCCTTTCAGTGCGCCTTCCGAAGCTTCCTTCATGATCTTGTTGATTTCTTCAACGGTGGTGTCGCGCTTGGCGATGAAGGACAGGTCGACGATCGACACGTTGATGGTCGGAACGCGGATGGCGTAGCCGTCCAGCTTGCCGTTCAGTTCTGGCAGCACCAGGCCAACAGCGGCAGCAGCGCCGGTCTTGGTCGGGATCATGGACTGGGTAGCGGAACGTGCGCGGCGCAGGTCTTCGTGCATCACGTCGGTCAGCACCTGGTCGTTGGTGTAAGCGTGCACGGTGGTCATCAGGCCGGTTTCCAGGCCGATGGCGTCGTTCAGTGGCTTTACCAGCGGTGCCAGGCAGTTGGTGGTGCAGGATGCGTTCGAGATCACAGTGTCCGACGCTTTCAGCACGCCGTGGTTCACGCCGTACACGACGGTCGCGTCAACGTCTTTGCCGCCTGGAGCGGAGATGATCACTTTCTTGGCGCCGCCTTTCAGGTGGGCCGAAGCTTTTTCCTTGGTGGTGAAGAAGCCGGTGCACTCCAGCACCACGTCCACGCCCAGCTCGCCCCATGGGATTTCAGCTGGGTTGCGCTGTGCGAACACGCGGATCGGGTCGCCGTTCACGATCATGTTGTCGCCTTCCACCGTGACGGTGCCAGGGAACTTGCCGTGGGCGGTATCGTAGCGGGTCAGGTGGGCGTTCGACTCGGCATTGCCCAGGTCGTTAATTGCCACGATCTGGATGTCTTGCTTTTTGCCGCCTTCGTAGAAAGCGCGCAGGACATTGCGGCCGATACGGCCATAACCGTTAATTGCTACTTTGATCGTCATGCTGTTTACTCCTGATGATAGAAATTAGATGACTGCTTTGACTTTTGCCACGACGTTGTCGACGGTGAAGCCGAAGTGCTTGAACAGCACGCCAGCCGGCGCCGATTCGCCGAAGGTGTCGATGCCAACAACCGCGCCTTCCAGGCCAACATACTTGTGCCAGAAGGCGGTAACGCCTGCTTCAATCGCTACGCGTGGCATGCCCTTGGTCAGCACGGATGCCTTGTAGGCTGCGTCCTGGCGGTCGTACACGTCGGTCGACGGCATGGAGACCACGCGTACCGGGGTGCCGGCGGCCTTCAGTTCGGCGGCCGCTTTCATGGCCAGTTCCACTTCGGAACCGGTGGCGATGATGATGGCCTTGGCATCGGCTTCGTCGGACAGCACATAGCCGCCCTTGGCGATGTTGGCGATCTTGTCGGTCGAACGCTCGATGAACGGCAGGTTCTGGCGCGAGAAGATCAGGGTCGACGGGCCGTCGGCGCGCTTGATGGATTCGCCCCATGCAACCATCGATTCAACGGTGTCGGCAGGACGCCAGTTGTCCAGGTTAGGGATCAGGCGCAGCGAGGAAACGTGTTCCACGGACTGGTGGGTCGGGCCGTCTTCGCCCAGGCCGATCGAGTCGTGGGTGAACACGAACAGGGTACGCTGCTTCATCAGCGCGGCCATGCGCAATGCGTTGCGGCTGTAGTCGGCAAAGGTCAGGAAGGTCGCGCCGAACGGGATGTAGCCGCCGTGCAGGGCGACGCCGTTCATGATGGCGGACATGCCGAACTCGCGCACGCCGTAGTTGATGTGGTTGCCCGGCACGCCGGAACGAACGGCGATGCATTCCTTCCAGTTGGTCAGGTTGGAGCCGGTCAGGTCGGCCGAACCGCCCAGGAATTCAGGCAGGATCGGCGCCAGTGCCTGGATCGCGTTCTGCGATGCCTTGCGGGTGGCGATGGTTTCCTTCTTCTCGACGACGGCAGCGATAGCGCCTTGCAGGGCAGCGTCGAAGTTGCCTGGCAGTTCGCCTTTCATGCGACGGGTCAGTTCAGCAGCTTCGGTCGGGTACTGTGCGGAGTACTTGGCGAACATCTCGTTCCAGCTGGCTTCGAATTGCGCGCCCTGCTGTTTGAAGTCCCAAGCTTCTTTCACATCGTGAGGAATGTCGAACGGCTCGGCGCCCCAGGAGATGTACTCGCGCACTGCGGCGATTTCCTTGTCGCCCAGCGGCGCACCGTGCACCTTGTCGCCGCCTTGCAGGTTTGGCGAACCCTTGCCGATGATGGTCTTGCAGCAGACCAGGGTTGGCTTGTCGGACTTCTTGGCTTGTTCGATCGCGGTCGACAGTGCGGCGACGTCGTGACCGTCCACATTCTTGATTACGTTCCAGCCGTAGGACTCGAAGCGCTGTGGAGTGTCGTCGGTGAACCAGCCTTCGACCTTGCCGTCGATGGAAATGCCGTTGTCGTCGTACAGGGCGATCAGTTTTTTCAGGCCCAGGGTGCCGGCCAGCGAGCACACCTCGTGCGAGATGCCTTCCATCAGGCAGCCGTCGCCGATGAATGCGTAGGTGTAGTGGTCAACGACGTCGAAGCCAGGCTTGTTGAATTCGGAAGCAAGCAGCCACTCAGCCAGCGCCATGCCGACCGCGTTGGCGATGCCCTGGCCCAGCGGGCCGGTGGTGGTTTCCACGCCTGGGGTGTAGCCCACTTCAGGGTGGCCCGGGGTCTTGGAGTGCAGCTGGCGGAAGTTCTTGATCTCTTCCATCGGCAGGTCGTAACCCGACAGGTGCAGCAGCGCGTAGTGCAACATCGAGCCGTGGCCGTTGGACAGCAGGAAGCGGTCGCGGTTGACCCACGCTGGATTAGTCGGATTGTGGCGGTGATGACCGCTCCACAGTGCTACGGCAATCTCAGCCATGCCCATTGGCATGCCTGGGTGGCCGGAATTGGCCTTCTGCACAGCGTCCATTGCCAGCGCACGGATTGCGTTGGCCATTTTGGTGAAGGGGAGCGAAGTTTTCATCGTATATCGAGGAAGGTTGAGTATTTGGTGCACTGCGGCAGGCGCCGCCTTAGGAACCCGATATTTTACCAGAGCGTGACAGCAACGCTTAAAATTGGTGCATTTCAACCTTTCGAATTTACCAAATGCCCCGTTTCCACGTGCCACAGGCACTTGCTGCAGGCCAGCAACTGGAGCTGCCCGCCGATGTCGCCCACCATATCAATGTGGTGCGCATGGTACCGGGCGACACGCTGATCCTGTTCAACGGCGATGGCGGCGAGTATACGGCGGTGTTGACGGAAGTGCAAAAGAAAAAAGCCTGGGCGGAAGTGAAAGTCTTCGATCCGCGCGAAGCAGAGCTGCCCTTTGCCGTGACCCTGGCCCAGGCCCTGCCCGAGGGCACCAAGATGGACTGGATCATCGAAAAAGCGATCGAACTGGGCGTGGCGGGCATCCAGCCGCTGGCGGCGCGGCGCTGTGTGGTGCGCCTGTCGGCCGAGCGGGCCGAGAAAAAGCTGGAACACTGGAATGGCATCGTGGTCTCGGCCTCCGAGCAATGCGGGCGCAACCGCCTGGCTGCCGTGGCGGCACCGCTGGAATTCCGCGACTGGATTGCGCAGCAGGATTTGCACAAACGCGTGATCCTGACGCCGCGCGCCACCGAATCGCTGGCCGACTGGGCGCGCCATCAGCCGGCGCAGGCCTTGAGCATCATGGTGGGGCCGGAGGGCGGCTTCTCCGATGAGGAGGAGGCGGAAGCCTTGAAGAGGGGCGCCCTGCCCTTGTCGATCGGGCCGCGCGTGCTGCGCACGGAGACTGCGGCGCTGGCGGCGGTGTCGATCCTTTCCGCCGCCTGGGGCGGCATATAAAAAAACAGGGTCCGGCCACTGGCACGAACCCTGTGCGGTCTCACAAGCTGGGGCTGCTTACTTCCCGCCCATCACCTTCCCCAGCGGTGCATTCCGTTGCTGGTTCTCGTTGGCCTTCCTTAGCTGCTCGGCCGCCAATTCGCCTTCCAGTTTGGTTTGGGCATTCTTGGCGGTGACGAACTTCTCAGTCTCCTTGCGCCAATTCTGGTAGCTGGCCATGATCGCCGCAGACGATTCGCCGCCCTGCTTCGACAGCCCGCGGTAAATCTTGTCCATATTGGCGATCGACTGGTCGTATTCAACCTGGTTCATCAAGCGCGCGATATCCTGCGGAATGCGCTTGCCAGGTGGCAGCGCATCGCCCAGGTTTTGCACAAAGCCGTTGTAGCACTTCTGCCAGGCGGCATAGTCGTGGTCGACTTTCTTGATTTCATCGTTGCTGCGCGAGGCAGCGGGAATGACAGGGCGGGCGCAATTAAAGGCGCCGCTCGTCATGTCCTTGCCGTCGTAGCCGCTGACCCAGTAGTCGATATCCTTGCGGCGCGTTTCGCGCTGCGCCATGGTATCCAGCGCGGTAGCGGCTTCCTTGTTGCCGCCGGCGGCAGACTTGGTGAACCAGTTGCGCGCCTGGGCCAGGTCAATACTGCCAGCCTCGCCGTACCAGTACATTTCGCCGAGGTGGAATTGCGCCTCCGCATTGCCGGCATTGGCAAGCTTGGTGAACGCGGCCAACGCTTGCGGATAGGCCTTGTTCTCCAGCAGCTTGTTGGCGTCGGCCAGATCATCGGCCAGCGCCGGGACACCCAGCATCATCGCAAGGCACAGCACAGTCAGTTTAACTTTCATTTTGCTTGTCCCCCTTAAATGAAAAAACCGCGGCCGAAGCCGCGGTCTTTTGAGTCAGTCCGATTAGAACTTGTGGTTGTATTCCACAGTGAACTTGATCGAACGTTCGGTCTGGAACGAACGTGGCTCGCCGTAGTTCGGCAGGATGCCAGCGCCGGAGCCGTCGTCGTAAGTTTCGTTACGAGCGGTAGGCTGCTGCGAGTTGAACACGTTGAACACGTCCATCTTCATCGCCAGGCCCTTAACAGCTTGTGGCGTGTAGGTGAAGTTCAGGTCCAGACGCTTCTCCATCGGCATGCGGCCCAGGGAGCCACGTGGGGATGGTTTGCCATCGCACCAGAAGTACTCGGCGCCGTAGCCAGGACCACCGTAGGTGGTCGACAGCGGTGGGAAGCCTTCGCCATCGGAGTCGGAAGCCACGTTGGTGCCCAGGCAGACCTTCGGACGACCGGATTGAACCAGAACGTTACCGCCGACCGAGAACTCAGGCATCACCTGGTAGTAACCGAACGCCTTCAGCTGGTGCTTACGGTCGTTAGGCAGCAGGCCGTTGGTGTATGGAGCGAACTCTGGGTAGTCCCAACCAGCGGACACGCCAACGTCGGTCTGACCGGTATCGGAACGGGTCTGGCCTTCCATATTACCCTTGCTGCGCGACAGGGTGTAGTTCACGCGGCCGTACCAGCCGTTGCGCAGTGGGTGCTCCAGGAACATGTCCAGAGCAGCGTACTTACGCTCAGCTTTCGGGTTGCCAACTTCAGCTGCGGTGAAGTGAGCCCACTGGCCCTTGCCGCTGACGATTGGGTTGCCGTTCACGTCGTGGCCGTCGATCCAGATGGTGACGTCTTTACCTGGGTTGAAGATGTAGCAGTTCATGTAGTCTTTGGAGACCACAGGAATGCCGTTCTTCAATGCGAAGTCGTACAGCAGACGGGTGTCGCAGTTGTCGTCGATACCAGCGCCCAGCTTACGGTAGGTAGCCTTCACGCCGAAGTTCAGGTCTGGGCTGTAGGCTTTTTCGAAGCCCAGGGTCAGCTCGTCCTGGTAGTTAGGCTTCAGGTCACGTGCAACAACCGAAGCAGCAACTTTGCGGGAACCGGTTTCGCCGTCAGGAGACTGAGCAGCGTTGATTGGGTTCAGGCCCAGCGGTGCGCCGGTGGTTGCGTCGATGCCGGTGTAGGTGAAATCCTGACGGGTCAGGGTCGAGCGGGATGCCGCACGGGCAGCCACTTGGCCTGGCAACTGCAGGTAGTAGCGGCCTGCGCTACCGTACACCTTCAGGGATGCATCGCCGTTCACGTCCCACGAAGCGGACAGGCGTGGAGCAACCTGGTGCTTCATGTCGATGAACTTGTCGCCGTCGCCGGTGGTGTTGCTGTAGGCTTCGTTACGGATACCGCCGGTAACCAGCAGGTTTTTGGTAACTTGCCAACGATCTTCGATGTACTGAGCAGTTTGATCTGCTTTGGCATCGGTGATCGAGCTGAAGATGCTTGCGCGAGCGTAGTAACCGCCGGTGCCGAAGCCGCCGAAGTTACAGACGTTGCCAGGACGGCCGTTCGACAGAACTGCGTCGTAGCAACGGGTGCCGCCGCTAGCCGCTACACGGCGGTAGGTCCAAGCCACGCCACCGGAAGTTGCCAGACCGGCGCTGGTGATGTCCATCTTGTTGGAATCCAGACCGCCACGCAGGGTGTGGTCGCCCAGTTTGTATTCCAGGTCCAGACGGAAGGACTTGACCTTGTCTTCACCCGGCTTGCTCAGGCTGCCCGAGAATGGGTTGAAGTTGCGGTACAGGCCTTGTGCGTCCAGTGCTGGTACACGAGCAGACACGGCAGGAATGGTCACCGATGGAGGAGCAGTGGTGCCCAGCGATGGAACTTCGTAGTTCACGCCGCGCTCGGACTTCAGCTGACCGTACATTGCGGTCAGGGTCAGGTCGTCGGTCAGGTTGCCGATGTAGCGCAGCATGTTGACTTTCGCGCCTGGGTTACCAGGGTTGATGCCCAGGGAACCTGGGTTTTTGGTCGACAGCTGGGTGTACAGGTTGCCGTTGACAGCGCCGCTCAGGGATGCCAGGGAAGCAGCTTTTTCTGCTGCGGTGGTGCCATCCAGGGTGTAGCCGTAACGCTGTACGCGCTGACGCCAGTCATCGCCAGCCGAGGTGAACTCGAAGCGGTGGTTGTCGGTCAGGTTGAAGTCGATCTTACCAACCCAGCGGTTTTCCAGGCTGCGGGTGGCTTGCCAACCCTGCTGTTCCATGGTGGTCACGGTGGAGTCGGAACCCAGTGCCAGCTGGTTGAACTTGTTGATGGTCTGGTCCATCGCGAAGAACATGAACAGCTTGTCCTTGATGATCGGGCCGCCAACGTAGGTGCCGTACTGGAAGATGTTGGACTGGGCCAGGTCACGACGGAAGTGCAGCTTGCCATCGGTGCCAGCATTGTCTTCGAAGCCGGTGTTCTGGTAGTAGCGGTTGCGACGCTTGGTACGCAGGCTGTTTGGCTCAACGCTGTAGGTCGCGCCAGCTTCCCAGTTGTTGGTACCGGACTTGGTGGTCACGTTCATCACGCCACCGATCGAACGGCCGAATTCAGCACCGAAGCCGCCGGTCATCACGGATGCCTGCTGGATCGCGCCGAATGGCAGTTCCATCGAACCCAGCTGGGTCAGCGGGTTGGTGATTGCGAAGCCGTTCAGGTAGAACGCGTTTTCCGAAGCGCCGCCGCCACCGAACGATGCGCCGCCGTAGGCGTTGTCAGCACGGGTGGTGTTAGGAGCCAGCAGAACGATCGAGTTCAGGTTTGGCTGAACTGGCAGCTTGGCCAGTTCTTTGGCGCTGAACACGGCGCCGTTGTTGGTGTTCGAAACGTCGATACGGGAACGACGGCCGGTCACCTGCACCGCTGCTACGGTACCGAAGGAAGCGTTGGCGCCTTGGCCGGCCAGGACTTCCACTTCGGAGGTGCTAGCAACGGCGTTGTTGCGCATCAGCTCAACCTTGTAGCGGCCTGGTGGCAGCGCGGTTGCCTGGTAACGGCCGTTGGATGGCACGTCGACCGAGCGCTTCAGGCCGGTTTCCAGGTTGGTCAGGTTGACTACGGTGCCGGACGGCGATTCCACCGTACCAAAGACGCTACCCGCGGCATTCGACTGAGCCATTGCTGGCTCGATCATTGCCACGCCCAGGGCGCCGGTGGCAAATGCCAGTGCCAAAGCACGTGCAATTACGTTTTTTCTCAACATATCAGTTCCTAAAGTAAGCAGCTTCCAGCAAGTTGAAGGTGGATCTCACCAGCCGCCAGCTAGCTGTTGTCAGCATTGATTTTCTTGTCCCGACTACGTCTTCACTAACCTCGCAAATGTAGCGAGCGCCGGAATCATTTACAGGTGAATTGATTTCAGCAGCGCTATGAAATCACGCCGCGTACAAATTAGTCAATAAATAATCGACCAGTATTATTAAAACACAACACTTTGTCTCACTCCTGATACGGTCTGTTCGACGAAGATGTCGGCAAGTAGCTGTTTTTACTGGGGATTGCTGAGCCAGGTCGGCAAGAGGAATAAGGCGAGCGAGATTATTTCCAATAATCACTTCCAAGTTAATTCGCATTAATTTATGCAAAAACCTGAATTAAGTTTCCCGAGCGGGAGAATTATTCAAAAAATAATCTGAATAACACTTTGTCACCGTGCTATTGAGCAACTATTGCATCTTTGGGACTGAAAGTACAGGAATAGTACTTTTTAAAGGCCTGGAGCGGCGCACTTCTGTTGCGTTTATACAACCGAAGAAAGCAGGTAGAATGTCGCCTTTGGGCCCGTTGCGCGCCCCATCCTGCTGAGAAAGGCCATCATGTTGCGACTAAACGAAATCAAACTCCCACTCAACCACGCGGAACCGGAACTGGCGCAGGCCATCCTGGCCCGCCTGAAGATTTCTGCGGAACAGATGCTGGGCTTTACCGTCTACAAACGCAGCTATGATGCGCGAAAAAAGAGCAACATCTCCCTAATTTACTCGATCGACGTGGAAACCACGGACGATGGGGGAATCCTGTCCCGCCTCGGCAACGACAAGCACCTGATGCCGGCCCCCGACATGACTTACCAATTCGTGGCCCATGACGTGAACGCCGACGGCAAGCAGCCACGCCCGGTAGTCATCGGCATGGGTCCTTGCGGGCTGTTCGCCGCCCTCATCCTGGCCCAGATGCGCCTGAAGCCGATCGTCCTGGAGCGCGGCAAGACTGTGCGTGAGCGGACCAAGGACACTTTCGGTTTCTGGCGCAAGCGCGTGTTGAACCCAGAGTCGAACGTACAGTTCGGCGAAGGCGGCGCCGGCACCTTCTCGGACGGCAAACTGTACAGCCAGATCAGCGACCCGAAGCACTACGGCCGCAAAGTGCTGACCGAATTTGTTAAATCGGGCGCCCCCGAAGAAATCATTTACGTGAGCAAGCCGCACATCGGCACCTTCCGCCTGGTGAAGATGGTGGAAAACATGCGCGAGGAAATCACGGCCCTGGGCGGCGAGATACGCTTCGAGCAGCGCGTGACCGATTTCGACATCCGCGAGGAAAACGGCGTGCGCCAGATGCGCGGCCTGCACCTGGCCTGCGGCGCATACCTGGAAACCAACCATGTGGTGCTGGCCATCGGCCATAGCGCGCGCGACACTTTCGAGACCTTGTACCAGCGTGGCGTGTACGTGGAAGCCAAGCCCTTCTCGATCGGTTTCCGCGTGGAGCACCCGCAATCGCTGATCGACCAGTGCCGTTTCGGCCCGAACGCCGGCCACCCTATCCTGGGCGCCGCCGACTACAAGCTGGTGCACCACGCCAGTAACGGCCGTGCCGTGTACAGCTTCTGCATGTGCCCTGGCGGCACCGTGGTGGCGGCAGCGTCGGAGCCGGGCCGCGTGGTCACCAACGGCATGTCGCAATACTCGCGCGCCGAGCGCAATGCCAACAGCGCCATCGTGGTCTCGATCAGCCCGGAAGTCGACTACCCGGGCCACCCGCTGGCCGGCATCGAGCTGCAGCGCCGCCTGGAAGAGAAAGCCTATGTCCTGGGCGGTTCCAACTACAACGCGCCGGGCCAGTTGATGGGCGACTTCGTGGCGGGCCGCGCGTCGAGCGACGTTGGCGCCGTGACGCCTTCTTTCAAGCCGGGCATCACCTGGACCGACTTGGCGACCATCCTGCCGGAATACGCCGTGGTGGCCCTGCGCGAAGCCTTCCCGGCCTTCGACAAGCAGGTGAAGGGCTACTTCAAGCACGACGCCGTTCTGACCGGCCTGGAAACCCGTACCTCCTCGCCGATTCGCATCAAGCGCAATAACGACGACCTGCAAAGCCTGAACACGCGCGGCCTGTTCCCGGCCGGTGAAGGCGCAGGCTATGCCGGCGGCATCCTCTCGGCCGGCGTGGACGGCATCAAGGTCGCTGAAGCGGTTGCGCTTTCGATGCAAGCCGCAGACAAGTCCTGAAAAAGAAAGCCTGCCCCTCAGGGCAGGCTTTCTTACATCACACCTTCTTAGAACTCGTACTTCGCGGTGAAGCGGAAGCGGCGTGCGTTCTGCAGGCCAACCGGCTGCATGTACGACGGCGAAGGCGAACCGACGCCGGTTTCGCCGGCTTCTTCGATCGATTGCACGGTGCGCTCGTTGAAAATGTTCAGCACTTCAGCCTGGAAACTCAAGCCCTTCTGCCACTTCGGCGAGTAGTTCACCTGTCCGCTCACGTCCTTGGTCCATGCCAGGCGGCCCAGCGTGCCGCGTGGATTCAACTGGCCGTTGCACCAGAAGGAAGCCGAACCGTATTCGATCGACACGCCGTCCAGCTTACCGTCGTAGTAGCCCAGGCAGTTGACCGGACGGCCGGACTGCACCAGCAGGTTCGCGCCCACGCGCCACTCGTCGGACACCTGGTAGGCGCCAAAGGCCTTGAAGGTGTGGCGGCGGTCGTTAGGCAGGTAGCCGTTTGCGCCTTCCATCAGGCCAGGGTAGTCCCAGTCCTGCGAGATGCCGGCGTCGTCCTGGCCGATGTCGGACTTGACGTAGCCTTCGGTGTTTCCGCGGCTATAGGCCAGCACGTAGGAGCCGCCCAGGCTCCACTTGCCATCCCAAGCACGTTCGAAGCTGAACTCCAGCGCGTTGTAGGTACGCTTTGGTTTTTCAGGGAAGCCCATGTCCTTGGCTGGAATGGTCACGCTGGTCAGGCCGTTGCCGTCGCCGAAATCGACGTTGGCAGTCAGGTCGCCGCCCGGGTTGTACAGGAAGCAGTGGCCGATCGCGCTGGCCAGCACGTTCGCCTTGGCATCCGTGTAGCCGTTGGCCTTGGCCCAGTTGAACGCGCCCTCATTGTTGCAGACGTCGTCCATCACCTTCTTCAGCCTGCGGTTGGTGTACTTGATGCCCACTTTCCAGCGGTCGGTCAGGGCCTGCTCCAGGCCGATGATGAATTCATCCTGGAACATCGGCTTGATGTTCGGGTCAACCACGGAGCGTGGATCGCCGGCCTTGCCATCCGACGTGGTGACGCGCGAACCAAGTTGCGCGCCCTGCCCCGGCAGCTGGAACTTATCCGCGCCGAAGCTGCCGTTGAAGACGTAGAAGTCGCGGTAATCCAGTTCGGCACCGGAGAGGCGCACGTTGGTGTTCGACATCACAGGGATGTAGTAGCGGCCCGCGTTGGCGAAGGCCTTGGTCTGCGCCTTGCCGCCCACGTCCCACGCCACGCCCAGGCGAGGAGCAATGGTGTTGCTCACCTTGATGAAGGTTTTGCCTTCGGCATTCAGGTTCTCGAACGATTCGCTACGTACGCCCAGCGACAGCATCACGTCCTTATGGACTTGCCAGTTGTCTTCCAGGTAGTAAGCCGAGTTCTTGGTGGTGAACTGGCCGCCGTTCTTGAATGTGCGCGCATCGATGTAGTCCATGTCCGCGCCGCTGTTGTTGACGTAGCCGTTGGACAGCCTGCCGCCGTTTGCCAGGGTGCGCACAACGTAGCGCACGCTGCCAGGATACTCGGTGCCGTCGACCACTTCATACTTCTCGTTGTCGGCGCCGAAACGCAGGCCGTGGCTACCCAGGTTCCATTCGGCATCCAGGCGCCACGCGGTGCGCTTGTCGTTCGCATTCGGATCGGTGATCGAGGTCGCGGTGGCGCAGCCCATCGGCACTGCCGTGGTCGGACGCGAGTCCTGCACGTATGGGCAGGCTGCCGATGCCACGTTGGATTTGCGGTTGTACTTGCCAACGCCGTACAGGGCCGACACGGTCAGGTCGTCGGTGAGCCAGGTGGTGTACTTACCGATCAGGTTTTCGCCGCCGGTGGTGTATTCGTCGACGCCTTTGTCGTTACCCTTGGCGGTGCCGTACGGTACCGGCGAATCCCAGTTGTACTGCTTATCCTTGGTCTTATCGCTGAATGCGGTGAATTCCAGCAAGTTCTTGTCGGTGATATTCCAGTCGAACTTGGTCAGGAAGCGCGGAGTGCTGGACTTCATCGTGTTCTGGGTGCTCACGCCGTAGGTCGAGCGCTCGATGTCGGCGCCCTGCACCAGGCCGAAGAAGTACAGCTTGTCTTCGATCAGCGGGCCGCCCACCCACAGGTTGGCTTGCAGGTCGTCGGTGCCGCCAGGGCGCTTGACCAGGTTCCATTTGCCGGTGGTCGGACTCTTCTCGGCGTACAGCGAGGAACCTTCCATCGATTCCGGCGACCAGATCACGTTGGCGCCGCCCTTCCATTCATTGGTACCGCGCTTGGTGGTTACCGACAGCACGCCGCCCAGCGAACGGCCGTACTCAGGGCCGTAGCCGCCGGTCTTGACCTGCTGCTGCGAGATGCCTTCGAACGGCACCTGGTTGAACGCCACGCCGTTCAGCGAGTTGGTGACGTTGAAGCCGTTGATGTAGTAGACGTTTTCCGCAGGCGAAGCACCGCCAAGGGAAGGCACGTTACCGGCGCGCAGGGCGGTCTGGCCGATGCGGGTATCGCCCTTGGTTGCGCCAGGGGCCAGCAGGGCCACGGCCGTTACGTCGCGCGAGATCGGCAGGCGGTCGATGGCAGCCTTGCTCAGCACCATGCTGGATTCAGGGGATTTGGTGTCGATACGGCTCACGCGGCCAGTCACCACCACACGGGCGGAATCTTCAAAGTGCGCCACCGAGCCTTCACCGGCTTGCACCTCGACTGCACGCTCTTCGCTCTGGCCATTCGGCAACTTGACCTTCAGGGTGTAGTGGCCAGGCGGCAGTTGCGGAACCGAGTAGGTGCCGGCCTTGTCCACGGTGATGGTGCGGCTCAGGCCAATTTCCTTGTTTTCCAGCGTGATGACGGTGCCGACCGCAGCGCGGCCGCCCACCGAACCGGCGGAGTTAGATGCCGCGTAGGCATTCCCGCCGATCACTAACGTAGCGCTAAACGCAACAGTCAGCGCATGCGCAAGTACAGTTTTTTTCATTTGCAAATTCCATCAAGAAATACAGCATTTTTTAAATGTCCCGACAACTCGATTCAACGCCGGCCAACTTGCGCCGCCCACGCCGAATCTATCAATGGGACCATGCCGCATTCGCAATGGTCAATTATGCAAATGTACAGTAATGTACATTAAAGTTGCAATGTTGATGTGTTGATACACGGGCACAAAATGCCTGTAACTTCGGCTAAGTAAGCGAAGCAGTTAGTATGTCGATCGTTGCGGAAAAACAACGAATACTAGGCGGAGGGCGGGGATGATTTGACTTCGAAGGGCATATGCAAGTGGAAACGGCAGCCTTCGCCAGGGTTGCTGTGCACTTCCACCGTTCCGCCCATCTGCTGCATGATGGTGTAGACGATGTGCATGCCCAAGCCCGATCCGCCCTGCCCGCGCTTGGTGGTGAAGAACGGCTCGTAAATCCGGTCGCGCACCCCTGGCGCCAGGCCTACGCCGTGGTCGACGAAATCCATGTCCAGCCAACCGTCGGCAGCACACGCGCGCACGATGACGGTGCCGCCCTTCCCGTCCGGGTAGGCGTGGCGCGCTGCGTTCATCAACAGGTTGGACAGCACTTGGGAGAACTTCCCGGGCGGCAGGCGCGGACGCAGCAGGTGGTCCATTTCCACCTCCACCTTGATGCCTGCCTTGCGCAATTCGGGGCTATGCGCCGACACCACGCCCTGCACATAATCCTTCAGCGCCAGCGCGCTCACATGCTCGGTGCCCTGGTCCACCGCCAGCTGCTTGAAGTTGCCGATCAAACCGGCGGCGCGGTGCAGGTTCTGCTCAATCAGGGCCGCAGCGTCGTTCAGGCGCGCAGCCAGGTTGACCAGGTCGGAGCGGCTCACCTTGGGCGCCTCCAGCGCCTGCACCAGTTGCGCAGTGTAGCTGCTCATGGCCGATGCCGCTGTCAGCGCCACACCCACCGGCGTGTTCACCTCATGCGCCACGCCGGCCACCAGCGAGCCCAAAGCCGCCAGCTTTTCCTGCTCCACCAGGCTGGCCTGGGCAGCCCGCAGTGCTTCCGTGCGGCGCATGACTTTTTCTTCCAGCAGGTGCTCGCGCTCCTGGTGCTGCAGTTCAGCCGCCGATCGCGCCGTGAAGATCGACAGCAGGGACAGCGCCAGCAAACGCTTGTTCTCGTCGATAGGCTTGGTGTCGATCGCTGACAGGATGCCCAGCGTCTTGCCCTCGGTATCGATCATGGGCATGCCGACATAGCTTTCCGCCTTCATGTCGACCAGCAGTGCATCGAGCGGATAATCCTGCTGGATGCCGCAACCGTGGAAGCACATGGTCTGGTCGGTCACGTTGTGGCAAGGCGTGTGCTCAAGGCTGTATTCCATATTCGGCAGGAAATCACCGCCGCCCCAGACAGCCAGCGTGCGTATGCCTTCCTGCCCGTCCGGCATGTGAATCACGCGGCCGGCAATGACGTAGGTGACATCCAGCGAGGCCGCGAGGTCGCGCACCAGCACGCGGAAGAATTCCTCGCCGCGAGCGCGGGCGGTGGAATCAGTGATCGCGCGTAACGCCGCCTCGGCAAGAGTACGCGCGTCATTGGCGTCGAATAATTCCATGGCGGGCTCCTAATGAGGCGGATGGCGCCTGTACAGGTCCTGTAAATAATCCTGATGCTGCAACAGCAGGTTGGCCAGTGCAGGATCGAAGCGGCTGCCGCTGCCCTCTCGCACTTCATCCAGTGCATGCTGCAAGGTGTGGGCCGGGCGGTAGCTGCGCGGGCTCACCATCGCATCGACAAAATCGGCCAGCGAAGTAATGCGCGCGGCCAGGCTGATATCGGCGCCGTGCAAGCCTTGCGGATAGCCGGCGCCGTCCCAGCGCTCGTGATGTTCGTGGGCGATACGCGCCGCCAGCCGCAGTACCGGCTGCGTCGATGAAGACAGCATATGCCAGCCGATGTCGCTATGCCCCTGCATGCGCGCACGCTGCTGCGCATCGAGCGGGCCTGGCAGGTTCAGGATCTCGTCGGGGATGCCGGCATGTCCGATATCGTGCAGCGGAGCGGCCTGGCGCAGCTGGCGCACGGCGCCGGCCGGCATATCGACCGCTTCGCCCAGCATGGCGGCGATTTCGCCGACACGCTCGACATGGCCGCCGGCTTCCGCCGAACGGCTCTCCAGCGCCTCGCCCAGGATGTGGATGATGGCGTCTTGCGTCGCTTCCAGTTCTTCGCGTGCCAGCAGGTTTTCGTAGGTGATGGCGACGTTGGCCGCGAACAGGCCAAGCAGCTCGCGCTCTTCGTCCTGCAGCGCTTCGCTGAAAGACATATAGAGCAGGCTCTCGTTGCCGTCGCGCGTACGGTAATAGCAGGCGTAATACAGCGGGCCATAGTGGTCGGTCTGTTCCGCCATGCAGCGCACGAAGGCGTCGCGCACCGGCGCCGGCAAATGATCCAGAGTTTCCTCCGGCGCCAGACCGGCGTAGGCACTGGTAACGGCCAGCACTTGCAAGCGTCCAGGCTGCCGGGCAGCCGCGTAGGCGTTCATGCGGCTGGCGCATACGCCTTCCGCCTGGCGGCCAAGCAATGCCGATGCGTTCTCCAGTACTGCTGAGCAGAAATGGCGCAGGTTGTCCGAGTCGCAGACGTGGGTGATGGCGTCGATCGATCGGCGCAGGCCAAGGCGGGCGCGCTCAAGGCGCATCAAGTCCCGATAGGCGCGCAGGCCGGAATAGAACACTGCACTGAGCTTGGCGTGCGTGAGCTCGGTCTTTTCGCGGTAATCGTTGATGTCGTAGGTTTTCAGCACCATGGCCTGTGGCGCCTGGCCTGGCTGGCCGGTGCGCAGCACAATGCGCACATTAAGGTCGCCCAGCTCTTCCCGGATGTAGCGCACCAGTTCCAGGCCGGCGTGTTCGGATTCCATCACGACGTCCAGCAAGATCAGGGCGAACTGGCCGGGACGTGCCAGCAATTTGCGCGCTTCTGCGCCGGAATAGCAATGGGAAAAATGAAGGCGGCGGCCGTCGAACTCAAAGTCCGCCATCACCAGCTCAGTGACCTGGTGTACTGCTTGCTCATCGTCAACGACGAGGATCTCCCAGGGTGGGAGTAGCTCAGCAGGGGCTGGCGTTTCATCATCGTCGAACAACATTGCGTCATCCACCATGCCCAGCCCCACTGGAGGTTGTTTCTTGTAAATTATATACCTCTAGAGCCACCCTACCTTCTTAAAGCGGCGATATAGGGAAAAGCAAACAACAGCCATTAGCGACAGGGCGGCGGGATAGCCGAAGCGCCAATCCAGCTCCGGCATATGCTTGAAATTCATGCCCCAGATGCCGGCAAAGGCGGTCAGCACGGCGAAAATCGCGGCCCACGCCGCCAACCGCTTGTTCACCTCACCCTCTTCCAGCGCCACCATCGACAGGTTGACCTGGATCGCGGTGCCGATCGTGTCACGCATGGTATCCAGCGCGCTGTTGATGCGCAGCAGGTGATCGTGGACGTCGCGGAAGTATTCCTGGGTGTTGCTGCACACCGCCGGCACGCGGCCGCCATGCAGCTTGCCGATGGCGTCAAGGAGCGGCGCCACGGTGTGGCGCATGGTCATCACCTTGCGTTTGAGGTCGTAGAGGCGTTCGATATTGTCACGCTGCGAGCCGCGAATAAAGATACGTTCCTCGATCTTCTCAAGCTCGATTTCCAGCGCATCAATGATGGGGAAGTAGCGATCGACCACGGCATCCATCAGGGCATACAGCACGAAACCGGAGCCCTGCTGCAGCAAGTGCGGCTCGCGTTCGGCACGTGCGCGCACGCCGAGGAAATCCTGGGTGGAGTTGGAGCGGTTGGAAAGCACATAGTTAGGGCCGACGAAGATATCGACTTCACCCACGTGCATTTCATCCTCGCGCATTTCGAGCATTTTCACGACGACGAACAGGGAGTCGCCGTATTCCTCGATTTTGGGACGTTGCTGGCCGCGGCCGGCGTCTTCCACCGCCAGTTCGTGCAGGCCGAATTCTTCCTGCATAACGGCCAGTTCGTCGCGCGTGGCGTCGCGCAGGGCGACCCAGACGAAGGCGTCTTGTCGCGCCACGTATTCGCTGATATCCGCAACCGGGATATCAGCCAGCTTGCGCCCATCCTGGTAGGCGACGCAGTTGATCAGCATGCAGGCTCCTTTTTTGCTAAGCCCGCAGCATAACTTAAAACCGGTAAACCAGTGTCAGACCCGCAGGGTCTGACACTTATACGCGACGGTCGCGGGCCGAGGTGTCTGACCCTGCGGGTCAGACAACGGTTTACCGGTTCTCAGTCGTCTTTGGCGCCGTCGATGCCGAGCTCGGCGATCTTGCGGGTGATGGTATTGCGGCCGATACCGAGGCGGATGGCGGCATCGTTCTTGCGCCCGTGCGTGTACTTCAGCGCCGTGCGGATCAGGGCGGACTCGAACTGCCGCCCCAGCACATCCATCACATCCTGCTGCCCGCTACTGAGCATTCCCGCAGCCTGCAGCTCCAGTAGGCTAAGCCAGCCTTCCGGCGACGCAGCCAGGGCCGGCGGGGCCAAGGGCTGCACGGTACCGTGATGCTGTGGCATCGCGGCCTCGGCGGCGGCGACCGGCGCGGCAACCGGCGCCGCACTCGTCCCCTCCTGTCCCTGCGTCAGCTCCAGCGGCAAATCCTTCACCTCCACGGTCTGCCCAGGCGCCATCACCGTAATCCAGTTGCACAGGTTTTCCAGCTGGCGCACATTGCCCGGCAACTCAAGCTGCTGCAAAAATACCAGCGTCGAATCGCTCATGCGCTTCGCTTCCACGCCAAGCTGGCGTGCGCTCTGCACCAGGAAGTGGCGCACCAGAATAGGGATATCCTCGCGCCGCTCCCTCAAACTGGGCAGGCGCAGGCGGATCACGTTCAGGCGGTGGTACAAGTCCTCGCGGAACAAACCGTCGCGCACACGTTGTTCAAGGTTCTGGTGCGTCGCTGTAATCACGCGCACATTCGCCTTCAGCGGCGAGTGGCCGCCGACACGGTAGAAGTGCCCATCCGACAGCACGCGCAGCAAGCGCGTTTGCAGGTCGAACGGCATATCGCCGATTTCGTCCATGAACAGCGTGCCGCCTTCGGCCTGTTCAAAACGGCCGCGGCGCGTGGTCTGCGCGCCGGTAAAGGCGCCGCGCTCATGGCCGAACAGTTCGGATTCCAGCAAATCCTTTGGAATCGCAGCGGTATTGATCGCGATGAAGGGCTGATCCGCGCGCGGGCTGTGCTTATGCAGCGCGCGCGCCACCAGCTCTTTGCCGGTACCGGATTCGCCGGTGATCAGCACGGTCACATTCGATTGCGACAGGCGGCCGATGGCGCGGAACACTTCCTGCATTGCCGGCGCCTGCCCCAGGATTTCCGGCGTATCGGCAGGCCCGGATTCGATGCTCGATTCGCGCAGGCTCTCGTCCAGCGCGCGGCGGATCAACTCCACCGCTTTGTCGATATCGAATGGTTTGGCCAGGTATTCAAAGGCCCCGCCCTGGAAGGCCGCAACGGCGGAGTCCAGGTCGGAGAAGGCGGTAATGATGATGACCGGCAGGCCGGGATGGCGCTGCTTCACCAGCTGCAGCAAGTCGAGGCCGGAGTCGCCCGGCATGCGGATGTCCGACACCAGCACTTGCGGCGTCTCATGTTCCAGCGCGGCGACCGCATCGCGCGCATTGGCAAAGCTGCGCGTTGCGAGGTTCTCCCGCGCCAGGGCTTTTTCAAGCACCCAGCGGATCGATTCGTCGTCGTCAACAATCCAGATTGGTTTCATGTATTCCGATCAAGGCAAAGGCAATAAGATTCTGAAGTCCGTTTGACCAGGCCTGCTTTCGCATTCAATCACCCCCATGTGCTGCTGCACGAAGGTTTGCGCCAGCGTCAGTCCCAGGCCGCTGCCGCCATCCCTGCCCGACACCAGCGGATAGAAGATACGGTCGCGGATCTGGGGCGGGATGCCCGGTCCGTTATCGATGATATGCAAATCTAATGCCAGCTGATAACGCACCTTCGCCAGCGTCATCTGGCGCGCCACGCGCGTGCGGAAAATGATCTCTGCGTCGCCCTGCTCAATGCGCGATGCCAGCGCTTGCGCGGCATTGTGCGCGATGTTCAGCACCGTCTGGATCAGCTGCTCCTTGTCGCCGCGGAATTCAGGCAAGGAGGCATCGTAATCGCGACGAATGGTGAGTCCGACCGGGAATTCAGCCAGGATCAGGCTGCGCACACGCTCCAGCACTTCGTGGATATTGACGTCGCCCACGATATGCGGACGGCGGTGCGGCGCCAGCAGGCGGTCCACCAGCGTTTGCAGGCGGTCCGCTTCCTTGATGATGACCTGGGTGTATTCGCGCAGCTGCGTCAGGTGCAGCGGCGGCAGCTCCATTTCCAGCAGCTGTGCGGCGCCGCGGATGCCGCCCAGGGGGTTCTTGATTTCATGCGCCAGGTTGCGGATCAGCTCCTTGTTGACCTGGCTTTGGTCCATCAGGCGTTCTTCGCGGTCCTGCTTCATCTGCTGCACGATTTCGCGCAGCTCGATGATCACGGTGCCATCCGGCTCGTCCAGCGCGCTGGCGATGATGTGCACGTGCAGCGCTTCGCGGCCGGCGCGCTCCAGCACCAGCTCTTGCCGCACATCGGAGAATTTGTGTTCGCGCGCCTGCGCGATGATGTTTTCCAGTTCCAGCGGCGCCGCGAACAGGCCGCCCAGTGGCTGGCGCGCCAGAGCCTTCAGCGAGGATTCCAGCAGGTTTTCGCCGGCCGCATTGACGTACACGATATGGTCGCCGCCATCGACAAGGACGACGGCCGATGCCAGCAGGTCCAGCCCTGCCAGTTCAGCGGGCCGGATACTGCCAGGGCTGTCTGGTGTCATTTTATGTTGGCAAGCTCGCGCTTCAGCGTTTCCACATTGTTTTCCGCACGCGTGATGCTGTCCTTCAGGCCAGCTACGCGCTCCTGATATTTGGCGGCATTGCGCTCGTCAGCACGGCGTTCAGGCTCGCCGTTGTTGAATTCCTTGCGCAGTTCCGCCAGCTTACGGCTTTCGGTGTTGAGTTCGTCGGTCAGGATGGCGCGGCGGTCCGCATCGCGGGCCTTCTGCTCCGTTGAATCCACGCGTGGGAAGTTGGCCGGCGCCACCGCTGGAGCGGTAGGAGCCGTGCCGCGGCGTGCGCTGCTTGGCGCGGGAATGGCGGCGCCTGGCAGGTCCAGCGGCTTGCAATTCTTCCCCTTGCGGGAATCGGTCAGTTCCTTGCGGCCTTCGGCATCCACGCAGAGAAAGATTTGCTGCGCCTGCGCTGCGCCACTCAAGGCCAGCAGCGCCAGCCCTTGAAATACGAGAGTGCGAGTGTTCATGCCCCGACTATACAACATCCGAAAAAAAACGCGAGGAAAGCATCCTGCTGACCTCGCGCTTCTGTTGACTGCCAGTTAATCCCGGCAATCGGCCCTGATTACAGGGAGTAGTACATGTCGAACTCGACCGGGTGAGTGGTCTGGCGCATGCGGGTAACTTCGGTCATCTTCAGGTCGATGTAGGCATCGATCATCGAATCGGTGAATACGCCGCCGCGGGTCAGGAACTCACGGTCTTTGTTCAGGTGATCCAGGGCTTCTTCCAGGGATGCGCAGACGGTTGGGATCAGTGCATCTTCTTCTGGCGGCAGGTGGTACAGGTCTTTGGACGCTGCTTCGCCTGGGTGGATCTTGTTCTGCACGCCGTCCAGGCCGGCCATCATCAGTGCAGCGAAGCACAGGTATGGGTTAGCCAGTGGGTCTGGGAAGCGGGTTTCGATACGGCGGCCTTTTGGATTGGCCACGTGTGGAATACGGATCGAAGCAGAACGGTTACGTGCGGAGTAAGCCAGTTTCACTGGAGCTTCGTAGCCTGGAACCAGACGCTTGTACGAGTTGGTGCCTGGGTTGGTGATCGCGTTCAGTGCTTTAGCGTGCTTGATGATGCCGCCGATGTAGTACAGGGCGAAATCGGACAGTCCGGCATAGCCGTCGCCAGCGAACAGGTTCTTGCCGTCTTTCCAGATCGACTGGTGCACGTGCATGCCGGAACCGTTGTCGCCAACGACTGGCTTAGGCATGAAGGTAGCGGTTTTGCCGTAGGAGTGAGCTACGTTCCAGACGATGTACTTCAGGTTCTGGGTCCAGTCGGCACGCTCAACCAGGGTCGAGAACTTGGTGCCGATTTCGTTCTGGCCAGCGCCAGCCACTTCGTGGTGGTGCACTTCAACCGGGATGCCCATCGATTCCAGGATCAGGCACATTTCGGAACGCATGTCCTGGAAGGAGTCGACTGGAGGCACTGGGAAGTAGCCGCCTTTAACGGTTGGACGGTGGCCGGAGTTGCCGCCGTCGATGTCTTTGTCGGTCGACCAGGAAGCTTCGTCGGAGTCGATCTTGACCATGGCGCCGGACATGTCGATCTTCCACTTCACGGAGTCGAAGATGAAGAATTCTGGCTCTGGGCCGAAGTAGGCGGTGTCGCCTAGGCCGGAGGATTTCAGGTAGGCTTCAGCGCGCTTGGCGATGGAGCGTGGGTCGCGGTCGTAACCCTTGCCGTCCGACGGTTCGATCACGTCGCACTGCATGAACAGGGTGGTTTCTTCGAAGAATGGGTCGATATTGGCGGTCGATGGGTCCGGCAGCAGGATCATGTCCGAAGCTTCAATGCCTTTCCAGCCAGCGATCGAGGAACCGTCGAAGGCGTGGCCCGATTCGAATTTGTCGATGTCGAAATGGGACACAGGCACGGTTACGTGCTGTTCCTTACCACGGGTATCGGCGAAACGGAAGTCCACGAATTTAACTTCGTGCTCTTGTACCATCTTCAGAACGTCTGCGGCGGTCAGTGCCATTACATAATCTCCTAAGTGAAAAAACTGCCGCGACCACTTGGGTGCGGCGAACGCTGATGGTACATTAAGCAGATATCATGCCAGCCAAAACACGAGTCCCTACACGTAAAAGCCGCACCATGCGGGTGCGTTTACCAATTATCGCACCGTTGTGGTGCATTTTTGCACCAGGGCATGCAAATGCATCGTTGTGGTGCAGTGATGATAAAGGAAAAACTATGGGTAACAACGCCGAAATCCTCGACCGTGCACGCAAACGCGACACTTCGCTGCCCTATGCGGGTGCAGTGACCCCTTTGGAGGCATTTGAGCTGCTGAAAAACGATCCGCATGTGCGGCTGGTGGATGTGCGGACTAACGCCGAGCGTGACTGGGTGGGCCGCGTATCGATTGCGGCTGAGCAGCATCATGCGGCGCAGTGGAATGTGTATCCGGGCGGGACGCCGAATCCTGACTTCCTGGGACAACTGGCGGCGGCCGTGCCGGGCAAGGACACCGTGATCGTGTTCCTGTGCCGTTCGGGCGTACGTTCGCGCCACGCAGCCAAAGCGGCTACGGAGGCGGGCTATACCCAGTGCTACGACATCCTGGAAGGGTTTGAAGGGGACAAGGACGTCAACGGCCACCGCAAGAACGTCGGCGGCTGGTGCAAGGCAGGCCTGCCGTGGGCCGGCGCTTGACCCGGTAATGCCGGGTCAGACCCAAGGGTCTGACCCGGGTTTATAGGGGTTAAAGCGCGTAATTCAAGCGCGCATAAACAAACCGCCCACTCCGCCCGAACGGCGAATAGTTGGAGAACGGCGCATTCCCCGTCGAATTCAACGCAGCCGGATAGGGATCCGGATACTGGTCGAACAAGTTTTCCGCTCCGAGAGCCGCCGTCAAGCGCTGCGTGATCTTGTAGCGCCCTTCCAGATCCACCAGCGTCTTCGGCGTCATCCAATGGTCGTTGGCCGCCGTGGTACCGGGCTGCAGCACCTTGCCGTAACGCGTCGCACGCAGCGTGCCGCTCCAGGCTCCCAGCGTATGGTTCATGCTGGCCGTGAATTTGGTCTGCGGCGTGCCGTGCTCGAAGGTAAGCACATTGATGCGGTCAAACAGTGGCGGCGCTGGGTTCAAGGCCGCTAGCTGCGCCGTCACCGGCACTTTGGTCACTTCGGTCTTGGTGTAGTTACCCGCCAGCGTGAAATCGAAGCGGCCCGCCATCGGCGAATTCCACGGATAGCTTGCCACCACGTCGACCCCGCGCGTAGTCGTGTCCACGCCGTTGATGAAGAAGCGTCCACCGCCCACGCCAACGAAGCCCAGCGAAGTCAGGTAGTTGCGCACATTCGGCTGGGTCAGGTTCTCCGACAGCACAATGCGGTCGCGGATCTTGATCTGGAACCCGTCCACCGTGAAGGAAGCCTTGCCAACCTTGGCCACTGCGCCCAACGACAAGTTGGTCGACTTCTCCGCATCCAGTGGCTTGGCGCCTAGCGCAATGGCGGCCGGGTCGCTCGGCTTGAAGGTGGTGATATCGAACGGCACGCCGTTGATGAAATTGGTCGCAGTCGAGGTGAAGTTTTGCTGCTGTGGCGACGGTGCGCGGAAGCCGTTCTGCACCGATCCGCGCAGGGCAAAGTTCGGCGTGAAGTTGTAGCGGCCGGCCAGCTTGCCCGACCAGTTATTGCCGAAGTCCGAGTAATGCTCACCGCGCACGGCAACCGATCCCAGGAAGTTTTCGCTCAGGTTTGCTTCCAGGTCGGCATACACTGAGTAAGCCTTGCGGCTGGTATCCGATTCATCGCTCGGACGGAAGCCCGGGAACACTTGGGAGCCGGAGGCAGTCGGCGATCCATTGGGCAGCAGTATGCCGCCGTTGCGCCAGGAATCCGGCTCGCCGGCGTGCAGCGCATAGCCTTCGCGGCGCGCCTCGGCACCTACCGCCACGTTCAATGGCGACGCCAGGCCGACTTCATACTGCTTCACGCCGGACAGGTTGAAGGTGAGCTGGTCGTACTTGAAACCGCCGGCGTCGAACACGGTCTTGGAGCTCGCGCCCAGCGAGCGGTTGAGCGTATTCTGGATGCTGTAGTCCATCCGGTTTTCGCCGTAGCTGACGGACGCGTCGAGATCCCAGGCGCCGGCAGTCCAGGTCGCGCCGAAGGCGGCGCTGAAGTCGGACACCGAAGGCGCAATGATCGGCAGGAATCCATCTGGATAAATCGCGAGCACGTTCTGGTCTTGCAGCGGACGGCGGAAGAAACCACCGGAACGCGCATCGCGGTCCTGGTAGCTGGTCCAGCCGTACAGCTTGACGCCACCTGCCAGGTTATAGCCGGCATTGGCGAAGAAAGTATTCTGCTTCATCTCAGGCTCGCCATACCAGGCGTCGAAGCGGTTGAACGTCGCTTCGCGCGGATCGAAAGCGCCGCTCACCAGAGGATATTGCTGGCGCGTGTCCCAGCCCCCGCGCTCGGTGTGGTCTTGCCGCTTGCGCTCCAATGCCAGGGTCAGGAAGCCGTCCTCACCCAGCTCCATACCCTTCCACAGGCTCAGGGTAAGGGTATTGCCATCCTTGCGGTCGCGCGAATCGACGGCGCTGTTCCAGGTGGCCCCAGCCGGCGGCGGCACCGGATTGAAACTGTATTCCGTATCGCGGCGTCCGTAGCTGACGGTCGCCTCGCCGCCCGTGCGGTCGTTGCGCAGGCGCACGTTGACCACGCCGGCGATCGCATCGGAGCCGTATTGCGCGGAAGCGCCATCACGCAGCACTTCGATGCTCTTTACGATGCCGGACGGGATGGTGTTCATGTCCACCGCCGACGATCCGCGGCCGATGGTGCCGTTCAGGTTAACCAGCGAGGAAGAATGGCGGCGCTTGGAATTGACCAGCACCAGGGACTGGTCCGGCGCCAGTCCGCGCAAGGTGGCGGGACGGATCGTGTCCGTGCCGTCAGCCAGGCCGGGGCGCGGGAAGTTCAGGGAAGGCAGGGCTACCGAAAGGGCCTGCGTAATTTCCGGCACGCCGCTGTTCTTGATGGCGTCTGCGCTGATGACATCCACCGGAGCGGTGGTGTCGAGCACGGTGCGGTTCGAAACCCGCGTGCCCGTCACGACGACGGTGGCAGTTTCACCGGCGGGCACTTCCTGCGCCCAGGCGGCATTGGTGAAAAGAGATGCGACTGCAATTGCGAGAACGTGTTTTCTTGGTGCCATAGTTGCCCCTTATCGATTAAACCAGTTTCACTCCCTTGGTTTATCTTTGGGGCAATTATGAGTAACTGTCAATTAGGGGTCTCGCGAACACAACACTTTTACGTGTTTGTACGTAGTTTATTGCGCACAAATTCGATGTGATTGCGCAGACCGTAGAACTCATCCGCAAACGAAAGAGGGACGGTAAGGCGATTTACGCGCTCTTCGATCTGGTCGAGGCGGTGCAGCAGTTCTTCGCGCGGTTTGCCTTCGTCGACGCCCTGCTCTACTGCGCGCAGTTGGCCGTACCAGCGATAAACGCGGGAGCGAATGCGCCAGACATACAGCGGCGGCACGACTTTCGACAGCGGCAGGATCAGCGCGCCGGTGGCCAGCACCACCACCCACAAGCGGTCGAACAGGTTGGCGAGCCAAAAGGGCATATAGCGTTGCAGGAATGGTGGGCCGTCTTTGTAGAACTTGGCCGCTTCGTGTGCAACGGGGATTTCGGTATAGCGAGGCGATGGGAATTGGCCTTGCTGCTGGAACCAGCCTGCGCCGCTGTGGATATTGCTGGCCGCTTGCACGAACAGGTCCATCAGCGCTGGATGCAGATCGTCGCGCGCTACCAGGGTGGCGGTCGGGGCGATCAGGTGGTAGTCGTGGGACGGCATGTCGCGGCCCAGATCGACGATACCGCGCGGCAGCGTGACGTGGGTCAGGAATGGCAGGCGGCGCGTGTAGGCTTCGGCTTGGGTGAAGTTGAACAGCTTGATCCCGGGCGTCATCAGCAGCATCTGGATCAGGGGATCATCAGGCGCGGCGGCGAAGACCAGGGCGTCGATGCGGCCTTCCAGCAGTTCCACCGTGGCGGGGGTGTTTTCCAGGTCGCTGGCTTTGATGTCCTTCGCTTCGATGCCGTTGATTTGCAGGACCTGGCGGAACAGGCGCGGTACGCCGCTGCCTTCTGGACCGAGGTTGATCTTCTTGCCTTTGAGGTGGGTCAGGCTGGTGACGGCTTTCTTTTCCCGCATGAATAGCCACAGCGGTTCGGTGAACAGGCTACCCAGGGAAACAAGGCCTTTGCGTTCCGCTTCGGCTTCGTTGGTGGAGCCGCTTTGGACGAAGGCGAAATCAGTTTCGCCTTTGTTCAGGCGTTGCAGGTTGTCTTGCGAGCCCTGGCTTCCCTGCAGGGTGACTTTGATGCCGGATCTGGCCATCACCTGGGCGTAGCGCTTGCCGATGTTTTCGTAGGCGCTGTTTTCCTGGCCGGTGGAGAGCTTGACTACGCGCGGTGGGGTTGGGTCGATGATCCAGTAGGCCAGCGCGCAGGCGCCGGCGATCAAGAGGACGGTGGGGGTGAAGGAGACCAGCAGGTCGCGCAGGCTGAATTGGGTGAACTTGATGAGTTTCATTTACGCATTTTAAACCGGTAGTGCAGTGTCTGACCCGCAGGGTCAGACACTTGGCCTGCGAACGCCGCGTGACGAGGTGCCTGACCCTGCGGGTCAGGCATCGGTTTACCGGTTTTCAGCGGGCGCCGCAGGCGCGCAGCGGTGCGGCGGGAACGGCTGCCGCGGTGGCTGCTGCCAGTGCCGCGGTGGTGACGGACTGGATGCCGATCGGGGAGCCGGCAGCCATGGCCGTGACCACTGGCGCCGCCCTCTGCTGATTCGGCTCGATCAACGGCATCAGCGAAGGCGCCAGCACCGTCAGCAACTGCACCGGCAGCGCGGAGGTGAAGTCGTAATTCTTCGATTCCGGCCCATGCACATATGCCGTCATCGAACCAAAGAACCGCTCGCCGATATTGAACACAAAGGTCGCCGACCGGTTCACGTAGCGCGATTCGATCAAGCGCCCGCCGGCTGCAAACACGTCGAAGCGCTGGTCGCCGGTGCCGGTCTTGCCGCCCACAGGAATGATCTTGCCATCAGCGCCAACAAAGGCCGCCTTGACGCGCCGCGCCGTACCATCCGACACCACTTCACGAATCGCATCGGCCACTGCGCGCGCGACTTCCGGCGTCAGCACCTGCTCATTGGTGGTCGACTTATTGCGCGCCACCGAGGTTTCGTAAGGCGTGCCAGCCGCGAAATGCAGCGACTCGATACGCTGCGTAGTCTTGCGCACGCCGCCGTTGATGATAATGCCCATCATCTCCGCCAGCGCCGCGGGACGGTCAGCCGAAGCGCCCAGCGTGGTCGCATAAGAAGGCACCAGCGAGTCGAACGGATACCCCATCTTCTTCCACTGGCGATGGATGCCCATGAAGGACTCCATCTCCAGCAAGCCTGCAATGCGTTTGTCCTGTGCGTGCTTGCGGTGGGTCTTGAACAGCCACTGGTAGACTTCCTGGCGCTCTTTCTCGGAAGCCGCCACGACGTCCGCCAGCGATGCGCCTTCGTTCTGGTGCAGGTAGGCCACCATCCACAATTCAAGCGGATGCACAGTTGCGAGGTAGCCGCGGTCAGCCAGGCTCCATTGATCGATCGCGTACTGCTCGTACATCTTGGCCAGGCGGTCGTCCGGCACGTCGTTCTGCACCTTCAGGTTGTCGTTCACGAATTTGCTGAACTGCGCCAGCGTCGCGTTCGGATACACGCTGCGGTGGATATTCGCCAGGCGCACCGGCGTCGGGCGAATCGTATCGAGCAGGATGCCGTCCAGTTCCGAGGCTTTCTTGCCTTTGTACTTGGCATAGAAGCGGTATAGGAACTCCTTGCCTTCCTTGTCGGCGAAGCGCGCCAGGTAAGCGGCGCGGCGCGGATCGTCGGCGTCGGTCAGCAGGGTCTGCGAAGAACCAGGCATCTGGAAGGAGTAGTACTTGACCACATCGCGCATCAGGCGCACGAACACCAGGTTGGTGGAGCGGCGCAGCGCTTCGCGCACGGTCATGATCTTGAAGTCGTCATCCTTGCTGAAGTTGCCGAAGTAATGCAGGCCGCCGCCGGTGAAGAAGCCCTCGCCCGGATTGGCCGAATACTTGCGCTCCAGCGCCGCCTGCAGCATTGCAGGCAAGTCGCGCTTGTCCTTCGGCGTGGCGATCAGGTATTCGAGACCCCAGACAGTCAGGCGGTCGCGCTGGTCGACGCTCACCTTCTTCAGGTCCGCCACTTCCATCTCGGCGTACTTCTTGTGCAGCTGGTCGACGATGTCCATATAAGTGACCAGGGTGCGCAGCTTGGCGGTGGAACCCAGGTCCAGCTTGGCGCCTTCGTTGATATCGAGCGGCTGGTCGTAGTTATCGGTCTGCACCCGCAGGTAGTTGGCGTGCTCGCCGCGTTCCAGCAGCGTGAAGCTGTACACCACATTGGCCGGGTCGCCGTTGCCCAGCATGCCCCTGCCTGTCAGGCCAGCCTGCACGGCGGTCTCCGGTTCGCGCAGCTGACGCAGCATGGCGGTGACGGTCTTCTGGGTTTGCGCATCGAGCGTGGTGTTCACCGACAGGTCCAGGCGGTCCAGGTTGTACATGCGGTTGTCGCCCAGCAGGTTGGCCAGGTGCACGCGCACCGCGTTGGACGCTTTCTTGGTCACATAAGTCATCGGCGGCGCGGCCTGCAAGCCATTGCCTTTGGCCGGGTGCAGCTTCTCTTTCAGGGCAGCGTCGCGGAATTGCGGTGTGATGATGCCGGCGCTGGCGAGCAGGCGCAGGTGGCTATTGGCCAGCACTTCCAGGTCCTGGTCGCCCTCGCCCAGATAGTAGCTTGGGCGGCGCTGCGCGATCAGCAGCGACAGCGCTTCCTTGAAGGCCAGTGCGCTGCCAGGCTGGTCCATCTTGCCGCCCAGGAGGCGGCGTACTTCATCGAAGTCGCGGCCGTACCAGACCCACATGCCGTCGCCGATACCATTCACCTCGCCATAGCCCGGTTTGGCCGACAGCGGCACGGTATTGAGGTAATCGACCACGATCTGGTGGCGCACCTTGGTGGTGTCCTCGCCCTGCTGGTAAGCGCGCAGCGAAGCGGAAATCATCTGCTGCAGCTTGTCCTTCATCGAACCGGTGCGGCCTTCCGGCGAGTGACGGTATTTCTCGATCTGCGTGGCCAGCGTGGAACCGCCGGCGGCACGGTGTCCGCCACCGCCCACGGCGCTCATGGATTTTTCGAAAATCGCTTTCGAAAGGCGATCCCATTCCACCGCCGGATTGCGTTTCGGGTATTTGTTATCGAGCAACTCGCGGTTTTCAATGAACAGCAGGCTATGCACCAGGGCTTGCGGCGTTTGCTGGAAGCTGCCGTAAATGCGCTCCGGATAGCTCGCGGTGAACAGCGGCTCCTGGCGGCAGTCGAAAATCGACAGGCCGGTGCGGGTCTTTTCGCGATAGGTCGCGAAGATGCCCATATCGCTCAACTCCACCATCTTCGGCGAGAAACGCGCCTGCGAAGTGACTTCGTAGTCGCGGGCTTTCAGCTTGTCCAGGTAATCGGGCAAGTTGGCGTAGCCGAGACGTTCGTCGTAAGGACTGTCGTGCGGGAAGCGGATCGACTTGCTGGGGCCCGGCTCCACTTTAAAGGTCAGCTTACCGACCAGGTCCGTGAAGACGCGCGCCTGCATCGTCGAGGTGCGGATTTCGTGGTAGCCCCAGAAACCAGCCACCGTCAGCAACACCAGTATCAGCACGATGAGTGCATTCCGCGATCGCTTACCCTTCTTGGGTTCGGAAGGCGGTGGTGGTGCGGGCTCGGTAGGTTCGAAAGAGCTTGATTCGTGATCTTGTTGGGAAGGCATAGGTACCGAGCGCAAACGCCGCCTGCTGCCGCCATATCCAATCGCTGCCGCACCAGCGCGCATTTTGCGCACCGCACGTACGACAACACGGGGCCGGCGAAAACGACGATTGCTTAACATAGTGTTCAAACCGGACAATACACGCAGAGTATTTCTGCATGATTACCATTGCACCACAACGGCGTGCGGTGCACGGGGCAACTCGCAAAATATTTAAACTTCGCGTATCAGTTTCGCAAAAAAACAACGGCGCATCATACCGAAAATGAGCGCCGTTGCAAGAGCTGTTAATACCCTTTTCACACTGTGGATTCAGGGCTTCACGTACTCCACATTCAAGGAATCGAGTTCGCGGCACATATGGGCAAAGGCTGCTTCGCATTGGGCCGGATCGCCTTTCACGCCAAGCTCGATGTGGCGCCGGTTATTGGCGTCGCCCACGCTTGGCAGGCTGAAGACTTTGATGCGCGGCCAGGCTGCTTCCAGCGCCAGCATCAACGGCGTCAATGCGGCTTCCGCTGATTCGTACACTAGCACCGATTGCTCAGCGCGCGGCTCACGGTTGAACAGGTCCGCATAGTGCGTATCGAGCACCCATTCGATCATCGGCCATGCCATCACCGGGAAGCCGGGCACGAAGTAATGCGTGCCGTGCGCGAATCCGGCGACGCCGTTATACGGATTTGGAATAAGCGCCGAGCCTTGCGGGAATTCGGCCATCTGCAGGCGCTGCAAGTGTTCCGCGGAAGTGAGGTTGGGCGCCTCGCCTTTTTCTTCGGCCAACTGGCGTACGCGCTGCTGGATGCTTTCCTTGGCGCCTTCATGCATCGCCAGTGGCAAGCCCAGCGCGGCCGCCGCGGCCTGGCGGGTGTGGTCGTCGGGCGTGGCGCCAATGCCGCCGCAGGAGAACACAATATCGCCGCTGGCAAAGGTGCGCTTCAGCGTGGCGGTGATGCGTTCACGGTCGTCGCCCAGGAATTCCGCCCAGCCCAGTTGCAGGCCGCGTGCGGACAGCAACTGCACCACTTTGGGGAAATGCTGGTCGACGCGTTTGCCGGACAGGATTTCGTCGCCGATGATGATCAATCCGATTGGCATAGGCTTTCCTCGAATGGAGCGTGGCGCAACTGCGCCAGCGCTTGCAGGCAATAGTATTCAAACCACAAACCGGTGAAGATGAATATTACGATATACACCCAGATCGAGGCGGCCAGCAGAATCGGGAAGAAGGCGATGGCGGCAGCCGCTCCGCCCACCCAGACCAGGGCCGGCAGCGAGCCGGCCAGGCCGGAAACAACGCCGATCGACATCAGCGGCCAGCGATGTTGGCGCTGCAGCGTATCCAGTTCTTCGGCGCTGGCGTAATCGGCCAGCGCGTCGTAGCTCATCACGCGGCTGGTCAGCCAGCCCCACAGCAGCACCGTCGCCAGCCCGGCCAGCGGCGGGAAGATATACATCGGCAGGATGAAGAACCAGGCCACCACGAAGATGCCGAAAGCGCCCAGGGCCTTGATCACGCTGCCAAATATGGAGCCGCCCTTCTTCTTTTCCAGCTGCGGGAAATGCCTTCCGCCGACGTGGCGCACGACGAAGGGCATGGCGGCCACGCCGATGAAGATCATGGCGGTCACGATCATCAACGGCAACAGCAGGAGCAGCGCAAACAGCGGCACCACGATTGAACGCAAACCGCCCAAGCCGAGCGATGCCAGCCAGTCGGAGGTGACGCGGTACATCTCGAATTCGACGAAGTGGCCATGCAGCCAGTCCAGCAGTGGCTGCAGGCCAAAGCCCAGCAGCAGCGCCCACAGAGCGACTGACAAAATGAAAGGAACAATACTCAGCAATAAAATCTTGCCGTGGAACTGGGACAGCAGGGCCCTGCCGTATGCATTGATAACTGCGCGCATTAATTAACTCGGTTTCTTTTTCATGTATTCAAACATCCGCTTCACACCCAGCCATTGCTGAGCCCAGAAGCCGCGGCCATAGTCGCGGCCTTCCAGCTGGTCGCGCACGCCGGTCGTTTCGAAGCGCGGCGTGAAATTCGCGGTGCGGAAGATAATGTCCCAAATTGGGAACAGTACGGCGAAATTGCAACCACCCAGCGTGCCCTTCCCTTTCGATTCATGGCCGACGCCAATGGCATGGTGCATGCGGTGGTAGCGGGGCGACACCAGCAATCGCTCGCCGATGGCGCCGAAGTGTATACGAACATTGGCGTGCTGCAGGCTTTGCACAATACGCGAAAGCGATACGAGCAGCACGTACTGGCCTGGCGGCACGCCGATGGCCAGCGCCAGCACCGCCATCACGATATCGCGCAGCAGGTCGTCCAGCAGGTGGTTGCGGTCGTCGCTCCACAAGTTCATGTTCTGCTGGCTGTGGTGCAGGCTGTGCAGGCCCCACCACCAGTTGAACTTGTGCTGGGCGCGGTGGAACCAGTAATCGGCAAAGTCCAGTACCAGCAGGTAGATGGCGAAGCTGGCCAGCGGGTGCATATCCGTGACCAGGTTTTCCAGGTTGAAGGGCCGCACGCCTTCCATGCGCAGGGCGCCGGCAATGGCGTCCATCACCGGGTCGAGCGTGAAGAACAGCGCCAGCGGGATCAGGCCCAGGCGCTGGATCACGGTGTAGGTAAAGTCATTCCAGCGGGCGCGCTTGTCGGTGAACTGGTGCACAGGGATGGCGGCTTCCAGCGGGCGCAGGACCAGGAAGATCAGCAGCAGCTCGGCCAGGCCGATCAGCAGCCATTCCGTGCCTTCGAAAGCTTCTTCGGTAATGTCGCCCATGCCGGTGTAATAAATGACCGGCTGGATGGCGTTCTCGAATAGCCAGCCCTGGGCCTGGCCCAGCAGGTCGAGGAAAAATTGAATCATTTGCGGTAGTCCGGGTGTTCTCTCAGGGTGGCGAAGCAGAGGCCTTTCTGCTTGAGGCCTTCAATCAGCGGTTCCAGGTTGGCCGGCGCCCAAGGGTCCTTGCGCGACCAGATGCCCATGTGGGCCATGAAGATGTCGCCGTCGCGCAGGCCGTCCAGCGCGCCTTTCAGCAATACGGCGTTGGAGGCGCGTTCGACCGGCAGTTCGTCGCCGGAGAAACCGGCTGGCTTGGCCCAGGCTGCGTGCTGGTAGCCGCAGGCTTTGCCAGCAGCCAGCGTACGCGGGCTGGTTTTGCCGCCGGGAGCGCGCCAGAACGGGTCAAGCGGCTTGCCGGTCAATTCCTTGAAGCGGGAATCCACGCGGCGTAGTTCGTCGCAATACTGCTGCGGCGTCCAGTCCTGGGTCTTGCCGGCATGGGAGCCGAATTGCGGCTTGACCGTGATCTTGCCGTTCGCCGCGTCGCGCACCAGGTAAGTATGGTCGAAGGTGTGGGTGCCGAAGGCATGGCCCTCGGCGACGCGGGCGCGCCAGTAGCCAGCCCAAGCCGGGTCGAGCGAATAATCGCCTTTGACGGTTTTTTCGTTGGCCAGGAAGAAGGTGGCTTTGACGTTTTGCCGTGCCAGGACGGACGCGATCAGCTCCGCCTGCGACTGGCTGCCGGTGTCGAAGGTGAGGTAGATCGTGCCGTGGCACTGCGGTGCGGACGCCCCGGCCGCCAGGGGCAGGAGCGCAGCCAGCGCCAGCACGCGGGCGGCGAGCGGCGCGGTGCGGGCGGGCGCTGCGGTGTTCATTACATTCGCGCCGACGAGTTGGCGAAGAAAACGCCGTGCGGCGAACGGCCGACCGGAATCATCTTGACGACCTTTTTCTGCTGCAGGTCGATCACTGCCACTTTCTTAATCCAGCGCAGGGTCGCCCACATATACTTCTTGTCGGCCGTGATTTCCATGCAGTCCGGACCGCCCGGCACGTCGATGGTGCCGACGTTTTCCAGCGTTTTCTGGTCGATGATGTTGATCGTGTTCGAAACACGGTTCGACACATAGGTGTAGCGGCCATCGCCCAGCGCGCGGAAATTGTGGGTGCCGGCGCCGGCCTTGATGCGCTTGACGGTCTTCTGGCTGCGCCAGTCGATCACCTCGACGTAATCGCTGCCCATGATGCCGACCAGCAGGTATTTATCATCCGGCGTCATGGCGATACCCGCCGGCAGCTTGCCGACCGGGATAGTCCACAGCACGTTCTGGGTCTTCAGGTCGATGGCGCTGACCTGGTCGCTGCCCTGCTGGGTAACGAAGACCGTGGTGCTCTTGGCATCAAAGGCCACGTGGCTTGGCAGCTTCGGCAGCGGCACGCGCTTGGCCAGGGTCAGGTCCTTGCCGTTGTAAGAATAGATATCCAGACGGTGCAGGCGCAGCGAAGTCGCGACGAACCATTTCTGGTCCGGCGAAAAACCGATCTGGTAGGGATCGAGGATATCCTTGACGTGGCGCTGCACCTGGCCGGAGACCGGATCCAGGAATACCAGTTCATTGCCCACGGCGCTGGCTACAATCAGCGACTTGTTATCGGGAGTGGCCATCAGGTGGTGGGGCTCTTTGCCCACCGGGAAGGTCTGCAGGCTCTTGTAGCTGCCCTGGTCCAGCAACTGGACCGTGGCGTCGCGTGAATTGAGCACGACGACAACGTTTGCCTGGGCGGACTGAACACCGGCCAGCAAACCAAATAAAACTACTGCGCTACGGATACTGCGGAACATGAAAACTCGCTTATTGGTTAAGCCAGCCCCTATTTTACGGTCAAACTTCATCTAGTTAGTTATTGCCGACAACATTTAGGGGATATCCGGCTCGAATGCACTACAATCGCGGCCTAAGTCCCACATTTCTAAGGAATCCAAATGACTATCATCACTACCGCATCCGGCCTGCAATACGACGACATCAAGGTTGGCGACGGCGCCGAAGCCAAAGCTGGCCAGAACGTCACCGTTCACTACACCGGCTGGCTGCGTAACGACGACGGCAGCAAGGGCCCGAAATTCGATTCTTCCAAAGATCGCAACGACCCGTTCGAATTCGCCCTGGGCGCCGGCATGGTGATCCGCGGCTGGGACGAAGGCGTGCAAGGCATGAAAATCGGCGGCACCCGCCAACTGATCATCCCGGCTGAGCTGGGCTACGGCTCGCGCGGCGCCGGCGGCGTGATCCCTCCGAACGCCACCCTGATCTTCGACGTGGAACTGCTGGGCGTTTAATCAGCCCTTGCGGGAGGAGGCTAGCGCTGCCACTTGCGCTGCACAGCCTCCTGCTCCGCTTTCGCATCGAACGGTTGGCCGGCGATACGCTGGTCGATCGCGTCCAATACCGGCGCCGGCATCTCCGACCCGGCCTGCCTGAAATCCCCCTGCTGCGACTTGCCCTGGCCCTGCACCGCCAGCTGCACCTTCCATGCGCCGCCCTGCTTGCAGGCCAGGCCCGACATGTCCTGCGCCGTGGTGAAGCTGCGGCAGTAGCTATTGTCCTGTGCCAGGAAGCTGGTGCCGATGCGTACCGGGCCGCCGTTGCCGCCCAGTTGCTGGTCAAGTGCGGACGCCAGGCGACCCTGCGCCACCAGCATGCCATCGCGGCTGGCCACGGTTTCGCCGTTTTCAACCGGTAGCATGCCCAGGCCGTAATGGCCCGCCATCACGCCCACCATCAGCATGGCGGCCAAAGCACCCCACTCCGGCCACGACCAGTGACGGCTGCGGCTGGCCTTGCGGGCTGCCTGCTGCTCCGCCTCGCGCCGGGCGCGCACGGAATCCAGGCTGACCACCGTGGCCTGGCGCAGCGGCTGCGCCAGCCTTGGCGGCACCGCCTCTTCCGCCACCGGGGCAAAAGCGGCAAATACATCGTTGCGCATGGCCTTGTGCTGGGCGACCCGGCGCGCCAAGGCAGCATCCTTATGCATGGCTTCCTCCACCGCACGGCGGGTTGCCTCGTCCAGTTCGCCGTCGGCATAAGCCATCAGGGTTTCGTCGGAAAAACTCTTCATACCGTCCTCGCTTGTTCCGATAACAGTTCTTGCAACGCGGTGCGGGCGCGCGCCAGCCGGCTGGTCAGGGTGCCGACTGGGATCTCCAGCACCTCGGCCGCATCTTTATAAGGCAAGCCTTCTACCAGTACCAGGCCGACTACCAAGCGGTGCTCTTCGCTCAACAGGCTGACGGCTTTTTGCACCGCCATTCTTTGCTGGTGGGCTTCGGCAAAATCGTCGCCCACGTGTTGCCCCTCTTCCTCCGGCGCAAACAGCTCGCTACGGCGGGTGCGGGAGCGCAATTCGTCGATCCAGGCATTCTTAATGATGCGGAACAACCAGCTGTCCAGCCGGGTACCGGCCTGGTAAGAGCTGCTGTGCAATATCGCGCGCTCCACCGACAGTTGGACCAGGTCGTCCGCATCTTCGCGGTGCCAGGCCAAAGTGCGGGCAAAACGCCGCAGTCGCGGCAGCAGTGTGGCGATTTCCTCGTGCAGGGCGTTATCGTTGTCCATTATTCATATGGGGATAACGTACGGGGATGGGATTTTCTTCCCACTTTCCATCGTTAATACAGAATAGATACCTTGATAGCCTATATTATCATCCGACCATGCCAACCTTGCGCCCGACTTCTTCCCTGTTGCGTACTTGCCGCTGCCTGTTGACCGCCCTTGGCCTGCTGGCGATTGCGGGGCCGGCGGCGGCACAAATTAGCTTGCCGGGATTGCCACAGCTGCCAGGAGGCGGTTTGTCCCGCTTCGGCGATACTGGCTTGCGCGACCGCCTGCGCGAGCGGCTGCTGGATACCGCCGAACTGCCAAAGAAAGTGGCGCTCGACCAGTTGCGGGTGCTGACTGCGAACGATTTGCTGCAACGGCATCCAGCGCAACTGGAGCGCGATCCTTTGGGCTTTCCCATCGTGCGGAGGGAGATTCTGGCGTGGTCGCCCTCCGCCGCGGGGCTTTCGGCGGCCGCCAGGGCGGGTCTTGTCGTCGCCAGCCGGCAGGAGATGCCCGAGGTCGGGCAAACGCTGGTGACCTTCCGTGTGCCGGATGGCGTGTCCACGGCGGATGCGCTGTCCGCCCTGCGCGTGGCCGATCCGGACGGGGCCTACGACTTCGACCACATTTATATAGGCGCTGATTCCGCGACCGCCGATGCTACGTCGAGCGCGCCCGCCGCGCGAACTCCGACTCCCGCACCGGCAGGCGGCGACATGCGCGTCGGCCTGGTCGACAGCGGCGTCGATACCCGCCACGAGGTATTCGAAAACGCCCGCATCGTGCGCTGGGGCTGCGGCGACGTGGCCCATCCCGCCCCGCACGGAACTGCGGTAGGCGCGCTCATGATCGGCAAGTCAGAACGCTTCAGCGGCGCCACCCCGGGGGCGAAACTGTACGCCGCAGATATTTATTGCGACGAGCCGACCGGCGGATCTGCCAGCCAGATCGTGCAGGCCCTCGCCTGGTTGGCCAAGGAGCAGGTCGGCGTCATCAATATCAGCCTGGTCGGCCCGCCCAACCAGATGCTGGGCCGCGTTGTGCAGGCCATGGTGGCGCGCGGCCATTTGCTGGTGGCGGCTGTCGGCAACGACGGCCCGAACGCACCTCCTTTATATCCCGCCAGTTATCCCGGCGTGATAGGCGTGACCGGCGTCGACCCGAAACGCAAGCCGCTGCCGGAAGCCGCGCGCGGGCCGCAAGTAATGTTCGCAGCACCGGGCAGCCAGATGGCAGCTGCGGCCATCGGTACGCCACCATATAAGCTTGTGCGCGGAACGAGTTTCGCTTCGCCACTCGTTGCGGCGCTGCTGGCGCCAAAACTGGCCTCCCCCTCTCCTTCGCTGGCAACGGAAGCCGTTTCCGCCCTGGCAGCCAGCGCCGCTTCCGCCGGCGACGGCACCGGCCGTGGCGTGGTCGGCGAAAACCTCCGCATCCCCCCTTCCGCCTTCCACTGAAAAAAATTAAATATTTTTTCGGATGGATGGAAGAAATCCTGCTTCCGGCTCGTTCTCTGTATGAAAGCGGCGGATTTCCCGCGGCATGTACAAGGAGAACTGATATGAAAACCAAGATCGCAACCATCATCCGCGCCGCCTTTATCGTTGCTGCCAGCGCCGCATCCATCGCCCAAGCCGGCCCATTGGGCGGCGCCCTGGGTGGCAATATCGGTGGCGGCATCGGCGGTGCATTCGGCGGCGGCATGGGCGGTATGCGCGGCGGCATGGGCGGTGATATCGCCGGCAGCGCAATGCGCGGCACCCGCGCCGGGGCGGATGTCGCTGGCAACGCGGCTGGCAATGCGTCTGCTACCGCATCCCGTACAGCCGCTGCGGATTCGGCTGCCAACAACGCTACCCAGCGCGGACTGGATGCCAGCGGCGCAGCAAGCGGTGCGGCCAACCTGACTGGTAACTTGTCGCGCAACGCTGGCGGGAATGCCGACGGCGCCGGCAACGCTGCGGCAAACGGTATGGCCGGCAATCTGGCCGGTGATGCAGCCGGTGCTTCCAGCCTTGGCGCACAACTCACTCGCGGCGCTGGTGCCGCGGGCGGCAATGCTGATGGCGCAGCAAATGGTGCTGCAAACGGTGCGGCAAACGGCACGCAAGGCGGCTTAGCTAATGGCGTCGCCGGCGCTTCTACCCTCGGCGGCAAGGTCGCTCGCAATGCCGGCACGGCCGGCGGCAGCGTAGACGGCGCAGCGAATGGCGCGGCTAATGGCGCGGCAAACTCCGCTTCGAACGGCGCTGCAAATGGTGCAGGAAACGGCGCGGCTAACGGTGCTGGCAACGGCTCGACATCCGGCCTGGCAGGCGTCTCCGGCCTTGGTTCGCAGCTGAAGCGCGGCGCCGGCACGGCCAGCGGCAACGCGGATGGCGCTGCGAACGGCGCGGCAAACAGCAGCAAAGGCAGCGAGAAGTCCGGTTCCGCGTCCGGCAATTCGAACGGTTCCTCCGGCCTGGGCGCCAGCCTGGCACGCGGTGCAAACTCGGTCGGCGCCGGTGCCGATGGCAGCTCGAACGGCAATGCGAATGCGAATGCAAGCCGTTCCGGCGCCAGCGGCTCGGCCAACGGCAGCGGCAATGGCGCGGCCCACGCAAACGCCAACCATGGCGCTAAACGCAACGCCAACGCCACCGCAAATGGTTCGGCAAACGGCGCGGCAAACGGTTCCGCCAGCGGCAGCAAGACCGCCCAAAGCAGCAGCCAGGCCGCACCGCAGCATTCGGCGAAAAGCGCCAACGCCAACGCCAATGTGAACGCCGGTTTTAACGCCCAAGCAGGCAAAAACACCGCCGTTGAAGGCTCCGCACAGTGATGCACCAGGCTGGGGCGATGCGGTGGAAAAGCTTAAACTATCCAACTTTTCCACCCATTTTTCGCCCCAGTTTCGTAGCGAGCCAGTCACTATATGGTCTTCTTCAAAAAAGGGTACACACTTTTTTCAATTAATGTGCTAATCTGCGCGCTCCATTAACCAAGGAGGTAGTAATGAAAAAAGGCGAACTGATTGCAGAATTTGCGAAGCGTACCGAAATGTCCGGCGCGGCCGCTAACGAAGCAATTAACACCCTGATCGCGATTGTTACCGAGCGTCTGAAAAAGGGCGACACCGTCGGCATCACCGGTTTCGGCACCTTCTCCGTCGCCAAGCGCGCCGCTCGTAAAGGCCGCAATCCAGCAACCGGCGAAGCGATCAAAATCGCTGCATCCAAGACCCCTAAGTTCTCGGCTGGCGCGACCCTGAAAGCCGCTGTGAACCCAACCAAGAAGAAGTAATTCTTCCGGCAGACCGCCAGAACGGCGGTTCAAGACTGGCCAAACCGGCTTGTCTTGAACCGCCGTTTTTTATTGTGCGCCGCACCGAGGATTGGAGCCTATCCTCTAAGCTTGACGGGCTTTCTTTTGTATGATGGCGCCATCACACACCACCTATACAAAGGTATATATCATGAGCCTGCAAGAACAATTTGACCAAGCGATGGCCGATTCCAAGAACCTGCCGGAACGCCCAGACAATATGACCCTGCTGAAGATCTACGCCCTGTTCAAGCAAGGCTCCGCAGGCGACGCAACCGGCGAGCGTCCAGGCATGACCGATTTCGTCAACCGAGCCAAGTTCGACGCCTGGGCGGCACTGGCCGGCACCAGCCAGGACGACGCCAAACAGCAGTACATCGACCTGATCGAAAGCCTGAAGTAATCCCTCCTGGGGCCGCGCGATCCGCGGCCCTTGCCAAACTCCCCGCCTCGCTGCACACTAGTGTTTTTGCAAAAACACTAACATGCAAATCCAGGACAATCACTGCAAGATCGCCGCGATCCTCCACATCATCATGGGAGGTTTCCTCCTGTTGTCGCTGCTCTTCTTCACGCTTTTCTTTACCGGCCTGGTTTTCCTGCAGCAGTTCGAGGTTCCCTTCCTCGGCCCGATCGCCGGCCTTGGCCTGTTCATCGTCGGGATCTTTGTGGTGTACGGCGCAGCGCAAATCGCGTCCGCCGTGGCATACCTGAACGGCTCGCAGGTTGGCCGCACCTTCCTGATCATCTTCAGCGTGATCTCGCTGTTTAACTTCCCTATCGGTACCGCAGCTGGCGGCTATTCGCTGTGGGCACTGCTGCGCAAGTAATCGAATCCACCCCGCCGGAAGGCAGCCAGGCGAGCTTGCGCCTGCCGGGTGCGTACTTCCACGATTGCTACCAGATTACAGCGCCCGACGCCGGTGCTTCCGCACTGGAGACCTATTTGCACGTTGTGCATCAAACGCCGGGCTGGGTGAATCGGCTTATGGCGATGCGCAATTGGATGGTCGGCCTGGTCGGCCTGAAAAACCTGGGCCACCTTGGCGCGCTTGGCGCCGGCAAGCAGGCGTCTGAATATCGCGTCGGCGACCGCGTTGGAATCTTTTCCCTGCTTTACCTGTCGCCCGACGAAGTGCTGCTTGGCGACTCCGACAAGCACCTCGACGTGGTGCTATCCATCTGCAAAGCGCCGCAAGGCACGGTAAGTGTCGCCACGGTGGTCCATGTGCATAACTGGCTTGGGCGCCTTTATATGCTGCCGGTTGCGCCGCTGCACAAGATCATCGTCAGAACGATGCTGAAGAGGATAGCGACTTAGGGCCGCACGCGTTTCTGAAACAACTATGCTAGAGTTGCGTTTTTTATAAGCCACCACCAGCATCTACATGAGCAATCAGGTAGCAGCCATTCCGGGTTCCACCATCTCAAATTCCTTGCTGCAGCGGGCCGTCCTTCTTGGCCTTGCGTTCACTGTGCTGCGCGCCGCTTCCATGTATGGCCCAGTGGCCTGGAGGCCGCTGTTCTTTATTCATTGCCTGTTCATGATTGCCACGCCGTGGCTGCTGCTGACGCGTGAAGGACGGCAGGCAGCCGGCATTCGACGCGGCGGGTCGCTGGCGATGTATGCAGGTGTGCTGGCGTTTGGCGTGGCGGCGGCCAGCGTATGCCACCTGGTCGGCTATGGCTTGTTCGGCGCAGGCGCGGATAACTGGTACGTCAGCGTGGCGAACAGCTTCCGCGCGCAACCGACGCCGGGGCTGGAAACGTGGCAGCTCTATTTGATTTTCACCATCCCCGGCATTTTGTTCAGTCCCTTTGGCGAAGAGATCTTCTTCCGTGGCGTGCTGCAGCGGGCACTTGAGACGCGTTTCAGCGCTCGGACTTCTACGTTGATTGAAGCCGGATGGTTCGGCGCGGCACACCTGATCCATCACGGCTTGCTGGTGACTGCGGCTGGCATGACTTTGCTCTGGAGGTCGGCGCCGATGTGGCTCCTGCTGATGGTCGGCCTGTCGATCGGCTTCGCCTGGCTACGCAAGAAAGCTGGCGCGGTGTGGCCGGCAGTCGCGGCGCACGCAGCCTTTAACGCCACCATGAACGCGTATATTTTTGCCTTTATCTGGAACGCATGACTCTTGATTTCCGCCGCGCGACGGCTGCCGATATTCCCGCGATGAGCAAGATCCGCCTGGAGGTACGCGAAAACGCCCTGTCCAATCCAGCGCGCATCACGCAGCAGATGTACGAGGATTACCTTGAATGCAGTGGCCGGGGTTGGGTGTGCGAGCGCGAAGGCGTTGTGATTGGCTTTTCGTACGCCGCGAGCGAAGACAATTCGATCTGGGCCTTGTTCGTCGAACCGGGCCATGAAGGGCTCGGCGCAGGCAAGCGTTTGCTGCGGCTTGCCACCGACTGGCTGTTCGCGCAAGGCGCACCGGCGATCAAACTATCAACCGCCGCCAACACGCGTGCCGACCGCTTCTACCGCGCCCAGGGCTGGCAGCGCGAGGAGAAGGCGAACAGCGTCGATGCTTATTTCCGCCTGGAGCGCAGCACGACCCGTATCCGCCGCGCCGAACACTGCGACCTCGATGCGATGTGGGCTGCTTTCCAGCCCCTGCTAGTCGGCGGCGACGCCTTCCCATTTGGGCAAGGATTTGAGAAGTCCACGTTCCAACTGCACTGGTTCAGCAACCATCCGGCTTACGTGGCAGAAAGCGGAGGCGAGCTGGTCGGCATGTATAAAATGGGCTCCAACTACCCCGACCACGGCGCCCATGTCGCCAGCGCGACCTATGCAGTAGCAACGCGAGCACAAGGCAAAGGAATTGGGCGCGCGCTGGTCGAACATAGCTTGGCGCAGGCGCGACAAGAAGGTTTCCTGGCGATGCAGTTCAACTATGTGGTCAGCACCAATGCGCCTGCAATAGCGCTTTACCGCAAGCTGGGCTTCAATATCGCCGGCACCTTGCCGCAAGCTTTCCGCCACCGCGAACTTGGGCTGGTGGATGCCTACGTCCTGCACCGCTTCCTGGAGGAAAAATGAAAAGACTCATCATCCTGCTACTGTGCTTAGCTTTGCCGACGGCTTGGGCAGGTCCGGTGGACTGGGCTAAAGACCTGGAGAAGTGTCCGGCCGACCTGTTTGCGCCCACCGGCGCGCAACAGTACACCAGCGGAGTACGCGCGCAATGCGAAGCGCCAGCCGGCAAGCGTGCGTGCGTGGCTGCTTGTGCGAGCGGTAAAGGCGAATATTGCTATTGGGCGGCAATAGCGCTCCAGGCGACGGTGGCGGAAACCGATAAGGAACCGGAAATCCTGTTCCAGCGTGCCTGTAAGCTCGGTATTGCATCGGGCTGCACCAATCGCGCCGCGGGAATGATGCCGAAACCGCCTGCGACGGTGAGCACGCAAAGCTGCCAGGCACGCACGTTCGCGCGCACCTGCGCCGAAAACGATGCATGGGGATGCGCAATGTATGGCCTTATTTTGAGCAAGGATAAAAGCGATCCACTCAATAGAGACCGTGCCGTGGAGGCGCTTAAAAAGGCATGCAGGTTTGACGAAGAAGATCCAGCCTGCGAATCCGCTACTTCGCTGATGAAGGAGCTGCAGAATTGAAGAAGACAATTCCAGCGTCAAGTCCGGATGCATATGTCGCGGCGCTGGCCGGCTGGCAGCGCGAGTTCGTTGCGGCACTGCGCGAAGCGGTGAAGGAAGCGGCGCCCAAACTGGAGGAGCGCATCAAGTGGACGCACCTGGTCTACTTTTCGAAGGGCCCCGTCTTGCTGATCCGGGCAGAGGAAGAACGCGTGCTGTTCGGATTCTGGCGCGGCAAGCGCCTGCTGCACATCGAGCCGCGCATGACAGGCGGCGGCAAATACGAGTTACGTACGCTGGAACTGCGGCAAGGTACGCCACTCGACCGCGCGACCGTGCTGGAGCTGGTGCGCGCGGCGGTGGCGTTGAATGAGACGGTGGGCGATCCCACCAAAGCTGCTTAAGCGGCGGCGAATACCGAGCGCATCTTCTCAGCGACCTTGCCCTCAATCGCGCTCTTAAAGGCGCCCATCAGGAAGCCAAGCTTGATATTCATATGGGCCGCGCTCTCGGCCAGGGTCAGCGTGCCTTCCACGCCGCTGCGGCCGAATTTCAGGGTGTCGCCATGCCATTGACAGGCGAGATCGAATTCCTTGGCGATTCGTTGGGCTACTTGTTCTGCTGCGGCGCGTGCTTGCGCCGGTTCCAGGTTGTGGGCCTGGGTGATGTTAATGTCGGCCATGCCTTCCCTACTCTGCTTTCAAAATAAACAAAGGGTGCTATTTTAACGCACGCTTGTTTGTGCTGGATCAAAGGGCGATGCCGCCGACAGGGTAACCATGATTATTCAACCGCCCTTGGGAGAGTGAACATGGATGAGAATATGTGCATGACTTTGCCTGTCAGCTTTGTGCCGACGCCATCCGCCCCGTACCGTGCGCATCGCAAGTCGGTACAGCTGCTGCAGCAGCCAAGCCTGCCACGCCTGAAAGAAACCGCTTTGCCGACGCGCGCCGCCGCGGCGCCGCCCGCCGGCGCCCGCGTGCTGATCTGGAAGCAGGATCCTTCCGTCAACGAGATCGGCGCCCGCAAGATTTTTCTGCCCGGCGTGATCCTGGCAGGGCCCCGCGATGCCCGCATCGCCTCCGGCCAGCCCGGCATTGCGCCGGTGAGCCCGAATGCCTTCGGCGACTTCATCATGTCGCCAAATACCGACCAATTCGATGCGGTGCACGCCTTCGCCGTGGTGCGCATGACGCTGACCATGTACCAGCGCGTGCTCTCGCGCGCCGACCATGGCGCGCCCCTGCCCTGGGCCTGGAACGGCAGCAGCAACACCGATCCGCTGCAGGTATTCCCGCATGGCCTGCCGAATGTGATGAACGCTTATTACAGCCGCAGCGACCGGGCGCTGAAGTTTGGCGACTTCGTGGCGAACGGATCGGTGGACCGCATCTTCACCTGCCGCTCCTTCGATATCGTGTCGCATGAAACAGGACACGCCGTGCTGGATGGCCTGAAGCCGAAGTGGATCCAGAACAACGCGCCGCCGCAGACCGGCGGCCTGCATGAATCCTTCGGCGACCTGACCGCGATCTTTGTCGCCCTGTCCCAGCTGGACCAGGTGGAAGCGGTGATCGCGCAAACCAAGGCCGACCTGCACGACAAGACCTTCCTGGCCGATATGGCGGAACAATTCGGCCTGGCGCTGGGTCGGCCGAACGGCCTGCGCAATGCCGACAACGACCTCAAGCTGTCCGAAACCGGCAACGAGGTACACGCGATTTCACAGGTATTCACTGGCGCCATCTATGACATCCTGGCCGACCTCTTCGCCTTCGAACGCGCACCTGGCCTGCGCGACGATGCCGCCGTGTTGCACAGCGTGGGCGGCTACCTGTGCAGCCTGGTGCTGCGCGCGCTGGTTGCCGCACCGGACGCAAACGCCAAGTTCGCCGACGTGGTGAACCAGATGCTGCGCATCGCCCAGGAAGATGGCAAGCCAGTCGATTACGCCAACTTCATCCGCAACCGCTTCGCGCTGCGCGAGGTGGTGGTATCACCGGTGCCGCTGACCGACGACCAGCCGCAAAACCTGGAACTGCCACCGATGGTCGAAGATGCGCCCGGCGCCCGCCAGGACCGGCGCGGCTGCTGTGGCACCATGAACCACGCCGAATACTTCGATATGGAGGGCGTGCTCGATGCCGAGCGCCAGGCACTGGCGGCCTGGTGCAAAAATTACAGCACACGTCATGGGGAGCTTATTGTCGAAAAATGAAGATCACCGCGACCGGCGGGGGCGGCTTTGCCGGCCTGAGCCAGCACTTTGAAGTTGACACGCAGATAAGCCCAGCCGGTCCGGCGCTGGAGGCGGCCCTCGCCTCCAGTGGTTTTTTCGCATCCAGCGAAGGCCCAGCCACGCAAATCGGCGCCGATTTGGGCCATTGGACTATCACAGCCGATGACGGCCGGCGACGACATAGCTTAAGCTTTGTCGAGACGGGAGCCCCGCCCTGGCAAAATCTGCTCGATTTGATCCGCTCAGCCGCCTAAAAGCAAGATTGTTAGAGGCGCGCCACGAATTTGCTTATTTAGATTGTGTCTAAGTCCGAATTGTGAGAAATAGCGGATTGCCTTAAAATACAGTGCTTTGCTGAGCTTTTCCCAGCGCTCCAATATAGATAGGACTGTTATGACCCACGTTGTCACCGAATCCTGCATCGCCTGCCGCTATACCGACTGCGTCGATGTTTGCCCGGTAGATTGCTTCCGCGAAGGCCCGAATTTCCTGGCCATTGACCCAGACGAGTGCATCGACTGCGCCGTGTGCGTTGCCGAATGCCCGGTCAACGCTATTTTCGCCGAGGAAGACGTGCCGTCCGACCAGCAGCAATACATCAAGATCAATGCTGACTTGTCGCGCAACTGGCCTTCTATCACCAAGACCAAGCCTGCCCTGCCGGAAGCCGAGCAGTTCAAGGACGTCAAGGAAAAGGCCCACTTGCTGAAGCGCTAAGCCACAGCTTAGTCCGCTTCGAGCAGCCTGTTATTTAACGTGCAACACCGCGCCTGACGCGGTGTTCGCTTATTCAGATGGAATGAGAATCATTATGAACGTCGTCAGCACCCCACCAGGCGGTCTCCACGAGACCGATGCAGTGATCATCGGCGCCGGCCCAGTTGGCCTGTTCCAGGTCTTCGAACTCGGCCTGCTGGAGATCAAAGCCCACGTGATCGACTCCCTGAGCGCCGTCGGCGGCCAGTGCGTGGAACTGTACCCGGACAAGCCGATCTACGACATTCCAGCCATTCCATCGTGCACCGGCCAGGAACTGACCGACGGCCTGCTGAAGCAGATCGAACCGTTCGGCGCGACCTACCACCTGGGCCAGGAAGTGACCGTCGTACAAAAGCGCGAAGACGGCCGTTTCGACGTCGAAACGTCGCTGGGCACCAAGTTCATCACCAAGACCATCTTCATCGCTGCCGGCGTGGGTTCGTTCCAGCCGCGCACCATGAAGGTTGACGGCATCGAAGCCTTCGAAGGCTCGCAGCTGTTCTACCGCGTGAAGAACCCGGCTCAGTTCGAAGGCAAGAACCTGGTTATCTGCGGCGGCGGCGACTCCGCTCTGGACTGGGCACTGAACTTCGTCGGCAAGGCCGAATCCGTGGTGCTGCTGCACCGCCGTGAAGACTTCCGCGCTGCGCCAGCCTCCGTCGCCAAGATGAAGCAGCTGTGCGACGAATACGAAATGCAGCTGATCGTCGGCCAGGTGTCGGGTATCGAAACCAAGGACGACAAGCTGTCCGAACTGCGCGTGACCGGCGCCGACGGCGTAACCCGCCGCGTGCCTCTGGACATGCTGCTGGTGTTCTACGGCCTGTCGCCAAAGCTGGGCCCAATCGCCGAGTGGGGCCTGGATATCGAGCGTAAACAGCTGAAAGTTGTGTCGACCGAGAAGTTCGAAACCAATGTGCCGGGCATCTTCGCCGTGGGCGACATCAACACTTACCCAGGTAAGAAAAAGCTGATCCTGTCGGGCTTCCACGAAGCCGCTCTGGCCGCTTTCGGCGCTGCACCATATATCTTCCCTGACAAGAAGATCCACATGCAATACACCACCACGTCGCCAAAACTCCACAAGGTTCTGGGCGTGGAAACCCCGGTGTTCGACTGATCCGACCGATTCTTCGGACCGATCCTACAAAAAAGCAGCGGAAACGCTGCTTTTTTTGTTTTCGTGCACGTATTATGTTGGAATCATGACGGCTTAGCCGATGTTTATGTACTTTCTGAGAGGTACTGCGGAATGCTGTAGGTCATGTATAAATGGCCTATAATTGAACCAACTTTTGCGCATTGCCACAATTTTCAGCGGGACATACTATGCTTTACCAATTGCACGAAATGCAACGCTCGCTCCTGCATCCACTCATGCAGTGGGCCGAAGCCTCGTCCAAGCTGTTTACCAATCCGGTATCCCCGCTGGCACATACCCCGTTCTCGCAGCGTATCGCAGCGGGCTACGAATTGATGTACCGACTCGGCAAGGAGTATGAGAAGCCGGAGTTCGACATCAAGCATGCGACTGTCAACGGCAAGACTGTCCACATCATCGAACGCGTCGTCGAGAACAAACCTTTCTGCAAACTGCTTCACTTCCGCAAGGATATGAGCGAGAAGGAGTTCAAGGCGCTGAAGCAGCCGACCGTGCTGCTGGTGGCGCCGCTGTCCGGCCACCATGCGACCCTGCTGCGCGACACCGTGCAAGCCCTGTTGTCTGAACACGATGTGTACATCACCGATTGGATCGATGCCCGTCTCGTGCCGCAGTCTGAAGGCCCGTTCCACCTGAACGACTACGTGAAGTATGTGCAGGAATTCATCCGCGCCCTCGGCCCGGACCTGCATGTGATTTCCGTCTGCCAGCCGACTGTGCCGGTGATGGCCGCCATTTCGCTGATGGCCACTGCCAAGGATCCAAAGCTGCCGAAGACCATGACCATGATGGGCGGCCCGATCGATCCGCGCAGATCGCCAACCCAGGTGAACAACCTGGCCGTGGAGAAGAAGTTCTCCTGGTTCGAAAACACCGTGATCTACGCAGTGCCGCCTAACTATCCAGGCTTTGGCCGCCAGGTATATCCAGGCTTCCTGCAGCACGCTGGCTTTATCGCCATGAACCCGGGCCGCCACGCACAATCGCACCGTGAGTTCTACATGCACCTGGTGCGCGGCGACGATGAACCGGCGGAATCGCATCGCAAGTTCTACGACGAGTACAACGCAGTGCTGGACATGCCGGCCGAGTATTACCTCGACACGATCAAGACCGTGTTCCAGGAATTCCGCCTGCCGCAAGGCACTTGGGAAGTGGATGGCGTCTTCGTGCGTCCGCAGGACATCACGAACGTGGCGCTGATGACGGTGGAAGGCGAATTGGATGACATCTCCGGCGCCGGCCAGACCCAGGCTGCGCACGACCTGTGCTCCGGCATTCCGGCCGATATGCAGGAAGACTTCGTGGTGCCGGGCGCCGGCCACTACGGCATCTTCTCCGGCCGCCGCTGGCGCGAGACCGTATGCCCACGCATCGCAGCCTTCATTAAAAAACACGGCTAAGGGCCACTGCCCTGTTGCCGGCCGGGTCTTAGTGCCCGGCTTTTATTTCGGCACACAATATACTTTTTTATATATTATGAAGATTGATCCCGTTGCTTTGCAGGCTGCCGCAGGCCGCGCATCCGGGCTACTGAAAACGCTGTCCAACCAGGACCGCCTGCTGCTGCTTTGCCAGCTGGTGCAGGGCGAACATTCGGTGGGCGAGCTGGAGGCCGCAACTGGCGTTGGGCAGCCAACGCTGTCGCAGCAGCTGACCGTGCTGCGCAACGGTGAGCTGGTCGCGACACGGCGCGAGGGGAAGCAGATTTTTTACAGCATTGCCAGCGCCGAGGCGATGGCGGTGCTGCAGGTGTTGTACAAACTTTACTGTCCAAAGGAGTGAGGAAAATGAGCGCTTACTACGCGCCGCTGGCAGGCGGCATCTTGATCGGCGTGGCGACGGCGATGCTGTTGCTGCTTAGTGGACGCATTGCCGGCATCAGCGGCATCCTTGGCGGCTTGCTGACACGCCGCGACGGTGGCGACAGCGCCTGGCGACTGGCCTTCCTGGGCGGTCTGATTGCAGCGCCGTTGGTGTATAGCCTCTTTACCGCCTTGCCTACGGTGCAGGTGGATGCCGGCACCGGCACATTGATTGGCGCAGGCTTGCTGGTCGGCGTTGGCACCCGATATGGGTCCGGCTGCACGAGCGGCCACGGCGTGTGCGGCTTGTCGCGCCTGTCGCCACGTTCATTGGTAGCGACCCTGTGCTTCATGGCAGCTGGCGTTGTGACGGTCGCCATCGCAAGGAGCCTGGCATGAACGCCCTCGCCTCCCTGCTCGCCGGACTGCTGTTCGGCCTTGGCCTGGTCATCTCCGGCATGACCAACCCCGCCAAAATTATCGGCTTCCTCGACGTGACCGGAAAATGGGATCCATCGCTGGGCTTTGTGATGGCAGGCGCCTTACTGGTCGGCACCATCGCCTTCCGCTTCGCCAACAAGCGCCAACGCGCGATGCTGGGCAACCCGATGAACATCCCCACCAAACGCGACATCGACCGCCGCCTGGTGCTGGGCAACCTCACCTTCGGCATCGGCTGGGGACTCGCGGGCTACTGCCCCGGCCCCGCAGTCGCCTCGCTCGCCAGCGGCGGCGCCAAGCCGTGGCTGTTCTTCATCGCGATGCTGGCCGGGATGGCCGTCTTCGAGCTAATGGAAAAACGCAGAGTCGCGAAAGCTTAATCGACCGTGGGGCGGTCGGTGTCGAGGTGGCGCAGGTAGTCGCGTTCGAATCGCGGGAGGTCGATGTCGCGGGCGGCTTCGTTGAAGGCGCGTTGTTGCGCCTGGCCGGCGGGCGTGCGCTGGAAACAGATGTGGACAGTACGTTCGTGGAAGAGGTTTTCGGCGAAGGCGATGCGATCGCGTTCAGCGCGCGTGAAGCGGCGGCTGGAAAGCAGGTGGCGCAGCACGCGCTTCTCGATCACCATTGCGTCGAAGCGTTTGCTTAGCAGCTTGCGCAGGTTGGTTTCGTCGTTGACGCCTTCCTGCACGTGCAGCACGCCGCGTCGCACCAGGCCATCGAATTCTTCGCCATTTGAATACCCGGCCACCGTGCCGATCTGCGCATCACGCAGCTCGCGCATGCCGGAAGCAATCACAGGCGCTTCCTTGAGGTAGGCCAGCACCGTCATGGTGGCGCCGATCGGCGAAGAAAAATAGCACTGCGCTTCACGCTGCGGCGTGCGCCAGACCGCCAGCAATCCCGAATAGCGCGGATCATTCATGCCCACTTCGAGAGTACGCTTCCAAGGGAAGTAATCGATCTTCGTCCCACTGCCAAGCCGCGAGAAAACTGCAGACGCATAAGCGCCGGACATCCCGTTGTCGGGCAAGGCTGCCGACACATAAGGCGGCCATTCATCCGATGCGAGGTGGGCGGCGGGAGCGGCGACGGCGACGCCTTGCCGCACGAACAGCAAGCAAAGTACGCAAGCAATCACCGTCAAAACGCGCATGGATCCCCATCCAGGACAAGAATCCGATATGTTCCCATAGAAGTTGCCATAAGGCAATCTCCGCACAGGCTGCGCAGATATTGGATAATAGCGCTTTACCGTTTCGCCTCTTACCGTGACTGAACCGAAGACCCTGGCCGACCGCATCGAGGACGTGCTGCCGCAAACCCAATGCACGAAGTGCGGCTATAAAGGCTGCCGCCCGTACGCGGAAGCGATTGCGTCCGGTGAAGCGAACATCAACCAATGCCCACCGGGCGGCGCAGAAGGCATCCGCCGGTTATCCAGCGTTACCGGGCGCCCCGTCATCCCCCTGAATCCCGTCAACGGCTTCGAACGCCCGCGCGCGGTGGCCTTCATCGACGAATCGCTGTGCATCGGCTGCACGCTCTGCATCCAGGCATGCCCGGTCGACGCCATCCTTGGCGCGGCCAAGCAGATGCACACCATCGTGCCCGAACAGTGCACCGGCTGCGACCTGTGCGTGCCAGCCTGCCCCGTCGACTGCATCGTGATGTACCCGGTGACGGAAACCACCGGCTGGGACGCGTGGACGCAGGCGCAGGCCGATGAAGCGCGCGACCGCCACGACTTCCGCCTCGTGCACCTGATCCGCGAACGCGAAGAGAACGATGCGCGCCTGGCCGCCAAGGCGCACGCCAAGGCCGCCGCCGTTGAACGACTCTCGCCGGAGAACGATGCCGAAGCAGCAGAGAAAGAACGCAAACGCCAGATCATCGCCGCCGCCATGGAACGCGCCCGCAAACGTGGCGAAGGCAGCCAAGACAAATGAATCCTGCAAAACGACTAGAGATTTTCACGCGCCTTCGCGAAGCCAACCCGAACCCTGAAACCGAACTCGCATACACGACGCCATTCGAGCTGCTGATCGCTGTGCTGCTGTCGGCGCAAGCAACCGACGTGGGTGTGAACAAGGCCACGCGCAAGCTATACCCGGTGGCGAATACCCCGCAAGCGATCCTGGATTTGGGTCTCGACGAGCTGACTGAATACATCCGCACGATTGGCTTGTACAAGACCAAGGCGAAGAATGTGATCGCGACCTGTCAGATCCTCGTGGACCAGTACGGCGGCGAAGTACCGGAAACCCGCGAGGAACTGGAGCAGTTGCCAGGCGTAGGCCGCAAGACCGCAAACGTAGTGTTGAATACCGCCTTCCGGCAGATTGCAATGGCTGTCGATACGCACATCTTCCGCGTCTCCAACCGAACCGGCATCGCACCAGGCAAGAACGTCGACATCGTCGAGCAAAAGCTGATGAAGTTCGTACCGAAGGAATTCCTGATGGACGCCCACCACTGGCTGATCCTGCACGGCCGCTACACCTGCATAGCGCGCAAGCCCAAGTGCTGGAACTGCATCATCGCCGACCTCTGCGAATTCAAAGGCAAGACCCCCGCCCCCGCCGACGCCTGAGCCCGTGTCCCACCTTGGGGTCACACCGGTTTCGGGACACGACCTCTTCCATATACCGGACCAGCTCGTGTCTCATTTCGGGTGTGACCCCATGGTGGGACACGAGTTCTACAGTAGGACCATATTGTCGCGGTGGATCAGTTCGTGGCCTTCGACGTAGCCGAGGATGGCTTCGATTTCGGCGGAAGGCTTGCGCTTGATGCGGCGGGTTTCGGCGCTGGTGTAGTTGCTGATGCCGCGGGCAATGGCGTGGCCGTCTTCGCCGACGCAGGTGATGACGGCGCCGCGGCCGAATTCTCCGTGCACTTCAATCACGCCAATCGGCAGCAGGGACTTGCCTTCTTTCACCAGCTTCTGCACCGCGCCCGCGTCCAGCACAACCTGGCCTGCGGTGTGCAGGTGATCGGCCATCCATTGCTTACGCGCGGTCAGGTGGCCGGTTTGTGCGGCCAGTTCGGTGCCGATGCTTTCGCCACCCGCCAGGCGGGTCAGCACGTCGGCTTCGCGGCCGAAGGCGATTACCGTGTGCGCGCCTGATTTGGCGGCGCGTTTGGCGGCGAGGATCTTGGTCAGCATGCCGCCGCGACCGAGCGAGGAGCCGGCGCCGCCAGCCATGGCTTCCAGCGTTGGATCGCCGGCGCGGCCGTGGGTGATCAGGTAGGCCGCTGGGTCCTTGCGCGGGTCGGCGCTGAACAGGCCGCGCTGGTCGGTCAAGATGATCAGCGCGTCGGCTTCGATCAGGTTGGCTACCAGCGCGCCCAGCGTGTCGTTGTCGCCGAACTTGATTTCGTCGGTGACGACGGTGTCGTTCTCGTTGATGATCGGGACTACGCCCAGCGCCAGCAAGGTAGTCAGCGTCGAGCGCGCGTTCAGATAGCGTTCGCGGTCGGCCAAGTCGGCGTGGGTCAACAGCACCTGCGCGGTGCCGATGCCGTGCGCGCGGAAGCTGGTTTCATAAATCTGTGCAAGGCCCATCTGGCCCACTGCGGCGCATGCTTGAAGTTCGTGGATGTCCGTCGGTCGCTTGTCGAAGCCCAGTCGCAGCATGCCTTCGGCTACGGCGCCGGAGCTGACCAGCACAACTTCCTTGCCCAGCGCACGCAGGGCGGAAATCTGCGAGGCCCAACGGGCGATAGCGGCATGATCGAGCCCGCGGCCGTCATTGGTGACGAGCGAAGAGCCCACTTTGATGATAATGCGGGAGGAGTTCTGGATAAGCGAATTCATAGGACGGCAAAAGTCTGATCAAACAAAAGGTAAGCGAAACTTCTGGTGATGCGCCGGGCAGGATGTTGCCGGCTTGCCGCAGACAGTGCGCGCCCCCGCGGTTGGCAGGGGCGGCAAAGATAAGAGGTATCCTCGATTTTAATCGAGAACTTTGAAACGTGGGTCGTCCGGGTCGATGGAGGAGATACCGCGTGCTTCTTCCGTCATCTGCACTTCTTCCGAGCGCTGCTCGGAGTAGCGCTGCTGCTCCAGGTGCAGGTAGATGGCGTTGACCAGTTCCTGCGTGCCTTCGTGGGACAGTGCGGAGATTTCGAATACCGGGCCCTTGAAGCCGAACTTCTTCACGAAGTCCTTGACCTTCTTGGCGCGCTCTTCTTCCGGCACTACGTCCAGCTTGTTCAGCACCAGCCAGCGCGGCTTGTCGCCCAGCGCAGGATCGTACTTTTGCAGTTCCTTGACCAGTGCCTTGGCTTCCTTCACCGGATCGACAGTCGCCTCGAACGGCGCCAGGTCGACGATGTGCAGCAGCAGGCCGGTGCGCGACAGGTGGCGCAGGAACTGGTGGCCCAGGCCCGCACCTTCAGATGCGCCTTCGATCAGGCCAGGAATGTCCGCGATCACGAACGACTTTTCGTGCGACACACGCACGACGCCCAGGTTCGGGTGCAGGGTGGTGAACGGGTAGTCGGCGATCTTCGGACGGGCATTCGACACGGCGGTGATGAAGGTCGATTTGCCGGCATTCGGCATGCCCAGCAGGCCAACGTCGGCCAGCACTTTCAGCTCCAGGCGCAGCTCGCGGCGTTCGCCGTCTTTGCCGTCGGTCTTCTGGCGCGGTGCGCGGTTGGTCGAGGTCTTGAAGTGGATGTTGCCCCAGCCGCCCTCGCCGCCCTTTGCCAGCAGTTCCATCTGGCCGTGTTCGGTCATGTCGGCGATGATTTCGCCCGACACTTCATCGATCACCAGTGTGCCGACCGGCATGCGCAGGAAGATGTCGTCTGCGCCCTTGCCGTAGCAATCGGAGCCGCGGCCGGATTCGCCGTTGCCGGCGCGGTGCATCTTGGAATAGCGATAGTCCACCAGCGTATTGACGTTACGGTCGGCTACCGCCCAGATGCTGCCGCCTTTGCCGCCGTCGCCGCCGTCAGGGCCGCCGAATGGACGGAATTTTTCACGGCAAAAAGAGGCGCAGCCATTGCCGCCGCTGCCGGCGATGACTTCGATGCGTGCTTCGTCAATAAACTTCATGAGACCACCTTTAAAACTAAAAAGGCCCTACCACTGGCAGAGCCTTTTGGAGAGAAGGCTTTCGCCTTACTGTACCAGTATTCGTCGCTGATTAAGCAGCAGCGATGACGGTAACGTACTTCTTGCTGTCCGGACCCTTGGTCACGAACTTCACAACGCCGTCCACCAGTGCGAACAGGGTGTGGTCCTTACCGGTGCCTACGCCTTCGCCAGCGGACACTGGGGTGCCGCGTTGACGGATGATGATGCCACCAGCATTGATGGTCTGGCCGCCGTACACTTTAACGCCAAGGCGTTTTGATTCAGAGTCGCGACCGTTGCGGGTAGTACCGCCGCCTTTTTTGTGTGCCATTTAGTTACTCCTTGATAGCTCGGTGAGTCTTGATGAACAGCGATTAGCCGTTGATCGAAACGATTTGGATTTCGGTGAAGTTTTGGCGATGGCCTTGACGCTTCTGGTAGTGCTTACGACGGCGCATCTTGAAGATACGGACCTTGTCGTGACGACCTTGTGCGACTACTTTCACCAGAACCGATGCACCTGCAACCAGTGGAGCACCAAACTTGATGCTGTCGCCCGCGCCTACGGCGAGAACCTGGTCGATAGTGATTTCGGAACCAATGTCAGCCGGCAACTGTTCTACTTTAATTTTTTCGCCAGCAGCAACTTTGTATTGTTTGCCGCCGGTTTTTATGACCGCGTACATGATTGGAAACCTCTTGAATTGTTAATAAGTCTCCCTTGCTCAACACCCAAAAACAACAAGGCGAAAGCCGGGGAACCGCCGATTATACATAGATTCGGGAAATCGGTCAAAAGGTATTGTCGGCGGACGGCCCACGTGGTATGTGGGCAACGAGTAACGTATAATCGCGGCACTCTTACCAACGTTACTAGCAGGTTTGCCTTGTCGAACAACGCCCAGAACACTATCACCAGCACCATTGCCGCCGATATGGACGCGGTCAACTCGGTGATTCGCCAGCGCCTCCACTCGGAAGTGGCCCTGGTCAACCAGATTGCTGAATATATCATCAGCGCGGGCGGCAAGCGTATCCGACCAGTGCTGGTCCTGCTGGTGGCGAATGCCTACGGTTACAAAGGCGTCGCTCACCACGAGCTGGCCGCCGTCGTGGAATTCATCCACACCGCTACCCTGCTGCATGATGACGTTGTTGACGAATCGTCAATGCGCCGCGGCCGCCAGACTGCCAATGCGCTCTTCGGCAATGCTGCCTCCGTGCTGGTGGGCGACTTCCTCTACTCCCGCGCCTTCCAGATGATGGTGTCGCTGGATTCCATGCGCGTGATGCAGATCCTGTCCGATGCGACCAACGTCATCGCCGAGGGCGAAGTGCTGCAGCTGCTGAACATGCACGACCCGGACGTGTCCGAGGAAAGCTACCTGCAGGTGATCCGCTCCAAGACCGCCAAGCTGTTCGAGGCTGCCGCGGAACTGGGCGCGTTGGTTGCCGGTGCTTCGGATGAACACATCGCCGCCGCCGGCGAATACGGCCGTTCCCTGGGCACCGCCTTCCAGCTGATCGACGACGTGCTGGATTATGCCGGCGACGCTGAGGAAATCGGCAAGAACGTAGGCGACGACCTGCGCGAAGGCAAACCTACCCTGCCGCTGATCTGGCTGATGATGAACGGCACCGAGGAGCAGCGCGCCCTGGTGCGCTCCTGCATCGAGAACGGCGACGAGCAGCACTTCGACACCATCCTGGCCGCCATCACCACCAGCGGCGCCCTGGACTACACCCGCCACGCCGCCCAAGTGGCAGCACAGCGCGCAATCGACGCCATCGCCGGAATGCCGGACAGCGAATACAAGCAATCCTTGCTGCAGCTGGCCCGCTTCTCAGTGGACCGCAGCCACTAAATACTAAGGCGCCGAATCGGCGCCTTTTTTTGGCCTTTTTTATTTTACCGCTGCGATGCGCCGCTTAGCAAAATACGCCCGCCAAGCATGCGGTGCCACCGACGGGTAGCGCAGCTTCCCAAGCACAATCCAGGCATCGCGATAGGCCAGCCAGATCCGCTGTCTTTCAGGCACGATTTTCATCAGGCCCATTTCCCTCTCCGCGCTAGCCGCATCTTCCAGCGTGAACGACGGCAGCTTGCCAGACTCGAACTCCTGCAAGGCAATGAACACCTCTTCAAGCTGCGCCGAATCAGCAACCTGGTTCCGCAACTGCTGCAGCGCAGCTTTGTCCGAATCCCTCCAGCGGGCAGAGATAGTGTCGATGCGCGCATTGCGATCCTGGTCGACCAGGCCCAATTTAATTACCTCGCAGCGCGCGCCAAGATGGCTACTGGCCGCGTCATCGCAAATATCAATCTTTGGCGACGGGCCTTCCTTCCCGGTTTGCATACGGGTCAGGCGCGCCAGGCGAGCATCAGTTTCAGGCGGCAGCGCGTCGGCACGGCAGGCCGCCATCTTCGCCACAGCATAGTTACGAGGCACGCCAAGGCCATTCGCGTACAACATCATCAGGACGTCCTGATTATCCTTGGCAAATGCACAGTGCCGCGCCTTCACATAATCGAAATGCACGCCAATGCCGTAATACAGCTTGTCCGCATCGCAGTCCTTCAGGGCTGCGACCTGTTCCGCCGTCGGACGATGCGAGAAGGGATAGGTAGCCAGCATGTCGATCTCGCATTCCGCGGTATCGGCATGTGCACTTGCCGCCAGCGAGGCAGCCATGACAGCGAGGGCGAAGGCTTTGCGCACTTACAGGATCTCTTTAACCGTTTCCGGTGGACGGCACAGGCGCACGCCCTTGTCGGTCACCACGAAAGGACGGTTGATCAGTTCGGGATGCGCCATCATGGCATCAATCAGTTTGGACTCCGGCAGCGACTCATCGCCCAGGCCAAGCTGGTCATACAGCTCGCCCTTGTCGCGCATGGCACCGCGTGCAGTCAGGCCTGCGCGCGCGATCAAGTCGATCAGCACTTCACGCGATGGCGGCGCCTTCAGGTATTCAACGATTTCCGGCTCAATGCCTGCCTCGCGGATCAGCGCCAGCGCGCCGCGCGAATTGCTGCATGCATTGTTGTGATAAATGGTAATTCCCATAGTGCAAATCAAGTTATACAAAGACCCCACTATATCACTCAGCAATGGAGTTGATAATTGCACAAAATTATGGGTAGAATGATTTCACACCAGTCGGGGTGTAGCTTAGCCCGGTAGAGCGCTACGTTCGGGACGTAGAGGCCGGAGGTTCGAATCCTCTCACCCCGACCATTAAATTCTAAGTTATATTCTTTGTGAATATGCCGTATTAAAACAAAGAATTAGAATTATATGTTGCAGCGCATCATAATGTTCTCGCCCGGACAACATTTCACGGAGAACAGTATGAACCTTAGCAAAAACATGGAATTTATCTTTGTAGGCGCACTGGCACTGATCGGTGTTTCCGCAGCGGCGGTAGCTGCCGTGCCTAAACTGCTGGCCGCACGCGCGCCAGTCGCTCACGTGGCGACCGCCGCAAACGTTGCACCTCCAGTAGTAGTGGTTTCGGCCAAGCGCCTGACCGCTGAAGAAAAGGCTGCGCTGGCAGAATAATCCAGCTTAATCGTCGCAACTGCTTTCGCGTACGACCATTTCCACCGGCATGGTGATCTGGGCTGGATTTTCGTCCGGGTCCTGCAGCAGTAATTCAACACCGGCGCGCCCCAGGGCCTCCTTATCCACGTGAATCGTGCTGAGGGGAGGAATGGCGGCGGCGGCGCTGCTGATGTCGTCGAAGCCTACGATTGCGATATCGTGCGGGATCTTCATCCCTTCGTTCAGGCAGTACTTCATGGCCGCCAGCGCCGTAATATCGTTGTAGCAGAACAGCGCGTCGGGCCGCTTGGGCAGGGCTAGCAGGCTGCGCATGGCTTGCGTTACGCCGTCTTCTCCATCGCCCATGCTGGGCACAATCACTTCCAGATCGGGGTCGGCATGGACCTTGGCGTCGAACAGCGCCTTGCGGAAGCCATGGTTGCGCTGCTGGATACTGTAGTGGGCCAATGAACCGGACAGCATGGCGACCCGCTTGCGGCCAGTGCGCAGCAGGTGCTGGGTGGCCAGGTAGCCGCCGCGCGCATTGTCAGGGTTGACCGAGGTGAAGCCTATGCGGTGCATGTCCACCAGTACCATTGGCTTCCCGACCTGATGCAAGGCGGCCAGCACTTCCGGTTCGAAGAAGCCCGCGCACAAGATGGCGTCAGGCTGGTGCAGGCGGATCTGGGCCAGCACAGGATCGGCAGGACCTACTGCGATAAAGGACAGCGCGATTCCTTCACGCCGGCAGGCTTCTTCCGCGCCTTGCAGCACCGGCGAAAAAAACGGGCTCGATGCCAGCGTATTGTGCTGGCTATGCAGCAGGAAGGCGATGCGTCGGATGCGCCCTTTCTTGAGCTGCGCGAAGTCATAGCCAAGCTTGAGGGCGGCCTTGCGCACTTTGTCGCGTGTGGCTTCGGTCATGCCGGCCTGATTCTTCAGCGCGCGCGATACGGTGCCGATAGAAAGCCCGGTGGCTTCCGCGATATCGCGCAGTGTGACCTGGCTCACAAAAAGTCTCCCTTTTCCGGTTTATTAAACGCTTCTGGCTGCGTTATATCAGCCGCTTATGGGGGCGTCAACCGGCAACTACCCCGCTACCGAAAGCAGGCGCAGCGATTTACGCAGCGCGGTCAGTCCGGCTTTTGATGAAATGCGCAAGGAGACGCTTTCTCCCGGAAGCAGGGTCAAAGCGTTGTCGGAGACTTCGGCATCGGCCTCGCCAAAGTCGATCCAGACTGCGCGGGCAAGATTCGCGGCCTTCAATTCGAGCCGGTAGCCTGCGCCATCGCGCCGCAACTCGGCATGCAAACCGGGAGCGGGCCAGCGCATGTCCTTCGCTGCCTTGAAATACACCAGGCCGCGCGACGTAGGTTCGCCTTCTGCCTGCAGGTCGAATACCGCGACGGTACTTGCGGGGTCGGCGCTGCCGAGCAAATCCTTATCCTCGTATTCGGGCAAGCTTGCGGCAGACAATGGCGTCAGTTCGAGCGGCTTGCGCTCGTCGCGCAGAACTTTACCGTCCAAGGTCATCACCCGCAGGCGCAACTCGCCTTGGACAGCGTGCGTGCGGTCGTTGAGCAGGCTGACCCTAGTGCGGCCTTCAGGGCTGCGCAAGGCAGCGACGGCGATCGGAGCGTAGAAGCGGCGTGCGTGGAACTGCAAGGCTTTCCAGCGCCCGAACCAGTCCACGCTGGACCACGAGGCGCCGGGCCACACGTCATTAAGCTGCCAGTACAGAGAACCCATGGTGTAGGGGCGGCTGGCGCGGTGGTGCAGCGCTGCCAGTTCGATGCCTTCTGCTTGCGCGGCCTGGCTAAGGTAGACGAAGTGGGCGAAGTCTTTTGGCTCGCCAAATTCGTAGTTCACGTACTTCATCAGGCGCTCATTGCCTTTACCAGCAAGGAATTTCTGGTGCGCTTCAATGACTGGTGTGGCGATGCCCTGGTCGGCGCGTTTGGCAAAGGCGTCAATCGTGCGCTGCACCGGCCATGCCTGCAGGCCGTATTCGGACATGAAGCGCGGCGTGATCTCCAGGTATTTCGATGGCGGATGCGCGGGATTGCCCCACACTTCCCAATAGTGCATGTCGCCGCTGGCAGGGGTGTTGGCTACTTCGGCCAGGTCGTCACTGGGCGAGCTGGCCCAGTAGGCGATGCCGCCGCCCTCTTCCGCCACTACCCTGCGCAGATCGGTGCCGAACAGCTGCTGGTAGCCGTTCCAGACTTTAGCGGCGAAGGCTGGATCGGCCGCCGTCATTTCTTTGCCAGGGCCCCAGTATTTCCAGGCGATTTCTTCTTCGTTGTTGCCGCACCATAGGGCAAGGCTTGGGTGGTTTCGTAAACGCCGTACATTGTCGCGCGCTTCGGCGACGACGTTGGCGCGGAAGGCGTCGTCGTAAGCAGGCGGCATACCGCCGCCGAACATGAAGTCTTGCCAGACCAACAGGCCAAGTTCGTCGGCCAGGTCGAAGAACTCGTCGCTCTCGTAATAGCCGCCGCCCCAGCTGCGCAGGAAATTCATGTTAGCGTCGCGCGCGGATTGCAGTACGCGGCGCAACTGCGCGTTGCTCACGCGCGGCTGGAACATATCGAATGGAATACTGTTCGCGCCTTTGGCGAAGACAGGAATGCCGTTGACAGCGAAGTAGAAGCTCTTGCCCTTGTCGTCTGGCTCGCGGCGCAATTCGATACTGCGTAAGCCGGTACGGGCGATGGACTTGGCGATGATGCTCTTGCCATCGGCAATTTCCAGCTCATAGCGATACAGCGGCTGCGCGCCGTAGCCATTCGGGAACCAGCGTTGCGGGCGTTCGATGTGAAGCGGGAGCTCAATGCGATTGTCGCCTGCATGTAGCTCAATGCGGCGTTGCGCCGCCAGCGACCGCTTGTCGCCAGGTGCGGTTTGCCACAGGCGGAGATCGAAAGCGCCATCGCGCACGGCGTCGAGCGAAGCGATTGCCCTGATGTCGGCGCGGGCTTCGTCCACGTGGTCCTGGCGCAGTTGCAGGTTGTCGATGCGCGCTGCGTCCCAGCTTTCCAGAACGACCGGCTTCCAGATGCCTGTGGTGACGTAGCGCGGCCCCCAATCCCAGCCATAGTGGTAGCCGGGCTTGCGGGAAAAATTGCCGATCATCGCGTCTTTTGGTTCATCGCTGTAAGGCGATGGGTAATTTCCGGCCAGCTTGAGCGGCATGGCCTGCACTTGCGGCAGCAGCTTTGCGATCGGCGAACGCAAAACGACGCGCAGCTCGTTGCCTTTGTTGCGCAGCTTGCCCTGCACCGGCACGCGCCACGTGCGGAAGGCGTTGTCGGCATCAAGCAACTTTTCGCCATTCAGCCAAATCTCGGCGAAAGTGTCGAGGCCCTCGAAGACAAGGTCAGTGCGTGCAGTCTGGCGCGGTGCGTCGAAGCTGGTACTGTATTCCCAGTCCGCCAGGCCAATCCATTGCAGGCCGGCTTCCGGCGCGCCGACGTAGGGATCGGGAATCAGCTTGTTTGCGAACAGATCGGTGTGTACCGTGCCCGGGACCTTCGCCGAATGCCACGGTGCAGCCTCGGGGTGCGCTGCCAGCTGCGCGTTGCCCGTCGCCAGGCGGAAGGTCCAGGCTTTGCCTACAACGACCCGCTCCGGCGTTGCCGCAGTGGCGACAGCTGCAACTGCCGTCAGGCACAGGCCGAGCAGCAGGATCACCAGGGAGCGCCAGTACAGTTGCGTACTCATGGTGCGCTCGCCTTCCAGTGACGCTCAATCCACTCCTGATGGCTCGGCATTCTGGCAACGGCATTTGCCAAATTGACCCGCATGCTTTCAACAACATCAAGCAGCTTTTCCTCCGGCATGTCGTCGACGATCGGATGGTAGCTTTGCGGAATGATGCGCTGCCCGAGCATCACCTGCACCCAGCTTGGCAGGGCGAAGAAGTCTTCGCCATGGCGGAAGTAGCGGCCATCGCAGCGGAACAGTTCAACCGCCTCGCGCAGGCTGTCCGGGATGGACATGGTGCGGCAGTAGTCCCAGAACGGCGAGTCGTTTCGTTCGGTGGCGTTGTAGTGCAGGATCAGGAAATCCCGCACACGCTCATATTCAAATGCGGATTCGCGGTTGAAGCGCTCTTCAAGCTGCGGGTGGAAATCACGTTTAGGAAACAGCGCCAGCAGACGCGTAATGCCCGCTTGCGCCAGGTAGATGCTGGTGGATTCCAGCGGTTCGAGGAAGCCGCTGGCCAAGCCCAGTGCAACCACGTTCTTGTTCCAGAATTTCTTGCGCATGCCGGTGGTGAAACGCAGAGCGCGCGGCTCGGCCAGCGCCTTGCCATCCAGGTTGGCCAGCAGGGTCGCGGCGGCTTCATCGTCGCTGATATGCTTGCTCGAGTATACATAGCCATTGCCGGTGCGGTGCTGCAGCGGAATGCGCCATTGCCAGCCCGCTGTGCGCGCAGTGGAGCGCGTGTAAGGCGTGATCGGGGCCACGCTTTCGCAAGGCACGGCCATGGCGCGGTCGCATGGCAGCCAGTGCGTCCAGTCCACATAACCGGTCTTCAGCGTCTGTTCGATCAGCAGCCCACGGAAGCCGGAACAATCGATAAATAGTTCGCCGTCGACCACCTGGCCGCTTTCCAGCGTCACTGATTCGATAAACCCGTCATCGGCGCGCTGGTTCACGCCGACGATCTTGCCTTCAATACGCTGCACGCCGCGCTGTTCGCCCAGCTCGCGCAGGAAGCGCGCGTACAAGCTGGCGTCGAAGTGATAGGCGTAAGCGATATCGGCCAACGGCGAGCCCGGTGGCGCATTGCGGTCGCCAGGCGCGAATTTTCCTTGCGGCGCCATGACGGTTTGCGGTGAGTATTCGCCAATCGGTGCAGCGCGCCCGGATTGGAACAGTTTGAGCCAGAACTGGTGGAACGGCAGCGGCCCGACCGAGCGGCCGATAGTGCCGAAACCGTGGATGTAACTGTCGCCGATGCGGCTCCAGTCATTGAATTCGATGCCGAGCTTGATCGTGCCCTGCGTACGCTTGATGAACTCAGTCTCGTCGATGCCGAGCATTTGTCCATTGAACATCCTGATATGCGGGACGCTTGCCTCCCCCACGCCGACGATGCCGATTTCTTCGGACTCGATCAATCGTACCGAAGCGCCCTTGCCAAGATAAGTGGCCAGCGCCGCAGCGGCCATCCAGCCCGCGCTTCCTCCACCAACGATTGTGATCTTGCTGATTCGGTCGTGCAGGTTCATTGCGGCACCCCAAACAGGAAAAAACCTCCTCGCGGCCACCCCGCGCTACGCGCGGGTCACGCGAGGAGGAAGGAGGGAAGGCTTAGAACTTGTAGTTCAGGCCAAAGTAGGCAACGCGGCCGGCATAACCGTTCGAGTAGAAGCGGTCCTTGGTGTCGTCACCCAGATGGGAGCGCGTTTCCTGCTTGGTCAGGTTCAGCACCGAGGCGGTGAAGCTCAATTCCTTGGTGATGTTGTAGGCCACGTTCAGGTCGATCTGGCTGTAAGGCTCTTCATACACGTTCAAGCCGTTGACCAGGCCATCCACCACCACGCCGCGGCGGTTGTAGGAAGCGCGCGCCAGGAAGTCGGCGGTTTCGTAGAACACAGTCAGGTTAGCCTGGTTCTTGGCGCTGCCCACCAGCGGCGACTTGCCGATTTCGGTGCCGTCGGCCAGGCTGATCGCTGCCTGGTTGGTCTTGTTGTACGTGTAGTTGAACTGGAAGCCCACGCCGGACGAGAAGGTGTGCTGCGCATACAGCTCAACGCCCTTCGACACGCCGTCACGGCCGCCGGCAGTGGTCGAGTAGCTCTGCACCACAACGCTCTGGCCACCGACGTCCATGGTCACGTCGCGCACCACAGGCACCGAGAAGTTGCTGACGTTCTTGCGGAAGAAGTCCACACCCAGCACGGAACCGCGCTGGAAGTACCACTCCAGGCCCAGGTCCATCTGCTTGGCCTTGTACGGCTCCAGCTGCTTGTTGCTGCCGGCGCCGAACCAGCCCACCTTGTCGCCGCCACCGATCAGACGGCGGTCGTTGACGTATTCCTGGCTGAAGTTCTGCAGGCCGCCAGGCGAAGCAATATCGCCGTAGCTTGGACGCGCCACCACTTTCGAAGCAGCCGCACGCAGCACCAGGTCCTGGTTCAGGTCATAGGCCAGGTTCAGGCTTGGCAGCACGTCGTTGTAGGTGCGGTCGAGCGAGCTGACCACGAACGACGAGGTGTGCGACAGGCGCTCCGGCAGGCGGGTGAAGCCGCTGGTGCAACCGGAACCGGCTGGTGCGCCTACTGCTGGTGCGCCGCCTGCCTGGCAAGGAGCCGGGCTGCCATTGGCGCCGTTGAAGAAGTAGTCGCTGTAGTAGTCAACCTGGTCGGTCGAATCGGCGTGCTGCTTGGTCTTCACGAAACGCAGGCCAACGTTACCACGCAGGCGGTCTGCCTTGATATTGCCCTGCAGGTAGGCGGCCGAAATCTTCTCGCTGACATTGAAGATAAAGTTGTCTTCGTTACGCGTCTGCATCTGGCCGTATGTCTGGTCCAGGTGCGAGATGTAGGCCGGGTAATTAATCGCAGGGAAGGCGCTGGCATTGATGCCGCCAGCCAGGTTGCCCAGCGATTCGCCGTACAGGAACTGCGACTGGAACTTGTTGGCAGTCGAATCGCAGCCGTTCTGGAAGCGCTGGTCGTAGTTGGACGGATCGGCGCCTTTGCAAACCCAGTAGTTGTTGCCGGTGGCGCGATGGGTGCCGCCATCACGATACTTGGCGCCAAACTGCAGGGAATCCAGCCACTTGGTGTCGGTGTGCCAGGTGAAGTCGGCCTGGCCGTACTTCTGCTGGGTGCTGTTCTTGGTCCACGACGAAGAAGTGGAACCCAGGTCGATCTCGCCGATGCCTTTTGCCAGGTTGTCCATCAGCTGCGGCGAGAAGGTCATGCTCGGCGTGCCTACTGTGTTCCAGGCGCTGGCGTAGTTACCCAGGGTCCAGCTGCCGTCCGCGTTTTGCATGCGTGGCTTGATCGGCATCGTCATCTGCATTTCAGGACCGCCCGAAGCCCAGGTACGTCCCAGCTTGAAGGTCGCGTCCAGGTCCTGGCCCTTCCAGTTTGCTTCGAAGTCGGCGGTCTGCGACAGCGCTTTTTCGCGGTTGTAGCTGCCGGTGATCTGCGGCGTAGGAATGGTGCAGTCGTCAGGACCCCAACCGCCTGGTTGCTGGCCGCCGGCAGCAGCCTGCGCTTCGCTGCAGTAGTAGGTCTTGCCGGCATGCGCGCTGTACTGGGCGCCGGTGACGATGGTCTTGCTTGGGTCGAAGGTCAGGCCGTCGAGCATGCGGCCACCCGGCCAGTTACCGTCGCCGTCATAACGCGCCAGGTTCCACTCAGGGATCTTCAGCGTATTGGTCTGGGAATTCTGCTTCAGGTCAAAGCGGAAGTAGTTGGCAGTCAGGGTCAGGTTGCGCACTGGCTTGAACTGCAGGGTCAACTGGCCGCCCTTGCGCTCGCGCTCTTCGCTCTTCACGTTGAAGTTGACCGAAGTCGGCATCATGAAGTTGGTGTAGTACTTGCCGTTCTGGTCGTGGAAACCAGACTGGCCCCACCAGTAGCTGTCCAGGTTCGACTCTTTGCCATTGACGTCGGTCGCCGGGTGGCCTTTGTAGTCGTCACCGTACCACTGCCAGTTTTCAGTGCTGGCGCCCATGGTGCGGGTGGTGCGCTTTTGCGAGGTCAGGCCGACCAGGACGCCAAAGCGGTTGCTCTCGTCGTGCCAGGCGTATTGGCCGGCAAACTGGCCGTTGGCCTTCTTGGTGGTGTCGGCCCAGGTGCCTTCTGCGGATACAAAACCGCTGCCGGACTTCACGTCCAGCGGACGGCGGGTGTGCAGGATCACGGTGCCGCCGATGCCGCCTTCGTCGATGCGCGCTTCAGGAGACTTGAACAGCTCCGCGCTGGAGAGCATATTCGACGGCATCAGCATGTAGTTGAAGGAACGGGTCGGGTCGCCGTTCGATTCGGCGGTGGCGATGTAGTTGCCATTCAACTGCGTGAGGGTCAACTCCGAGGACAGGCCGCGCACACTGACGTTCTTGCCTTCGCCGCCGCTGCGGTCGATGATCACGCCCGGTACGCGCTGCAGCGCATCGGCCACGTTCTTGTCTGGGAATTTACCGATATCTTCAGCGGTCACCACCTCGATGATCGAGTTGGATTCGCGTTTCTGGTCAAGGCTTTTCTCGATCGAGTAGCGGTAACCGGTCACCACCACCGTATTCGGGTCTTGCGCGGTCTGCGCTTGGGCGTTGGCAAGTGTCAGCAGGGCTGCGCTGACCGCCATGGTGATCGGCGCAAGGTTGGTTCTTAACGTCATATAGGTCTCCTGGTTATGCCCAGCGGCGGGGCTCTATGTGAGACGGCGATTTACTAAACGGCGGGGGTTGTCGCCTGTCTCCTGGTGGGAATCGCATTCCACTAGGGATAGTTAAACAAGGAACCTTGACCACTTCAACAAACTTTCTGCGTTTAGAAGAAGTTTAGTTTTGTTTTAGTAAACAGGAATGAGGCTAATTCGCCACACTTTTAGCGGCCCGATGCCTGCGCTGCACACAGCGTCCACCAGGCCAGTGGCGCGCGCGGCGGCGCCCGGCCAGTGACAGGCGGTGTCCGATTCGTACTACCTTTCTGATAAGACCCCCTCATGCCGAGCCTCCGCCAAAACCTTTTCATGATCCTCACCACGATGATCATGTTCGGCGCGGCGCTGCTGATTAATGAACTCCTGTTCAAGCAGTTCGAATTCGCGGAAGGCATCAACTGGATCTACCTCCCCGCCGGCGTGCGACTGCTGGCTACCCTGCTCTTTGCCGAAGCGGGCGCGGTCGGCTTGCTGCTGATCTCCTGGATTTACTGCTTCTTCCTGCTATTCCCGAATGAACCCGTGCGCGACTTTGCCGGCGGCATCCTGGCCAGCGCGGCGCCTTACCTGGTCTACCTTGGCGCCCGGCGCTGGCTGGACTTGCAAGGCTCGCTGGCCAACCTGGCAGCATGGCAGGTGCTGGCCTGTGCCGTTGCTTATTCGCTGGCCAGCCCCTTCCTGCACCATCTCTGGTTCGCCGTGTATGAAGGCCGCGTCCATTTGCTGAACAGCTTTGCCGTCATGGCGCTGGGCGACTTTGTCGGCACCGTGCTGCTGCTCTTCTTCACAAAATGGCTGATGCCGCGCACCTAAAACAGTGCCTGCTGCGTCGTGGTCAGGGCTGAGAAGCTGTCGTGCAGCGGCAGCAGGATGGCGTCTGCAATGGGCTGCAACTGCTTGTCCAGATAATGCTGGTAGTCGATCGGTGAGCGCTGCACTTCCAGCGGCTCTGGCCCGCTGGTGGTGATCACATAGCTGATACGGCCGCCGTTCTGGTAGCGCAGCGGACGACCCTGCGATTTGTTGAATTCATCGGCCAGGCGCGCGGCCCGCACTTGCGGCGGCACGTTGACCTGGTATTCGTCCAGGCGGTGGCGCAAGCGCTTGCGATAAACCAGCAGATCGTCATGTTCGCCGGACACCGTCTTGCGGGCATATTCACGCACAAAGTCCTGGTATGGCTCGTTGCGGAAAATGCGGGCGAAAAGGCCTTGCTGGAATTGCTGCGCCAGCGGCGTCCAATCGCTGCGCGCAACTTCAAGGCCGCGATAGATGATGTCGCCGTCGCTCGTCAGGCCCGCGTAGCGCTTCTTGCTGCCCATTTCCGTGCCGCGAATGGTGGGCATGAAGAACTTCTGGTAGTAGGTATCGAACTCGATTTCCAGGAAGCTCTCCAGTTTGTATTTGCGCTTAAGCCGATCGCGCCACCACTTGTTGATCTTGGCCACCAGGGCGCGGGCAATGGCCAACGCTTCTTCCGTTTCGTGCGGGCGTTTGAGCCAGATGAAGATGGAATCCGTGTCCCCGTAAATCGCTTCGTAGCCCTCCTTCTCCACCAATTCGCGCGTGAGCTTGAGCAATTCGTGGCCGCGCAGTGTGACGGAAGAAATCAGCTGCGGGTGGTAGAAGCGGCAGTCGGTGGAACCCAGCACGCCGACAAAAGAGTTCATCAGCAGCTTGAGAGCGGTCGACAGAGCATCGTTCTTTTCGCGCTTGGCGCCATCGCGGCCTTGCCATAATTGAGTGGTGATGGCGGGCAGGCAGTGGCGCGTGCGCGAGAACTGGGCTCCGCGCATGCCCGGTACCGGATCATCCTCGACTTCACCTTCGACCATGCCGACCGGGTCGACCAGGAAGGAGCGGATAATCGACGGGTACAGGCTCTTGAAGTCAAGCACCACCACAGAGTCGTACAAGCCGGGGCGCGAGTCCATCACAAAGCCGCCCGGCGAGGCCACGGCGGGAACCTCGCCCACATTCGGCGCCACATAGCCTTCGCGGTGCATGCGCGGCAAGTACTGGTGGCTGAAGGCGGCAATCGATCCGCCCATGTGGTCGGGCACCAGTCCGGTCACGTGCGAACGTTCCAGGATAAAGTCCATCACGCGCGTCTTTTCGAAGATGCGCGTCACCAGTTCGCAGTCTTTCAGGTTGTAGGTGGCCAGGGCCGGCTTGTCCTCGCGGAAGCGGCGCTCGATTTCGGCCATCTTGTCGTAATCGCTGCCGATATCCTTGCCCTCCCCCAACAGCTGCTGCGACACGGTCTCCAGGCTGAAGGAAGGGAAATTCCAGGACGCGGCGCGCAGGGCTTCGATGCCGTCGATCGCAATGCGGCCGGGGATGGAGGCAAACACATAGCCGTCGCGCGCCTGGTGGGTGCGCCAATCGACGGGGCGGCCTTCGCGGCCAAGCAGCAGCGGCACCTTGTACTTCTCGGCGTTCTTTTGCAGTGTTTGCAGGTCGAACTGCACCACGCTCCAGCCGATGATGGCGTCCGGGTCGTGCACGCGGAACCATTCGTTGAGCTTTTCGATCACGCGGCGCGGCGTTGGACAGTATTCCAGGTCGAAGTCGACGTCGGGCGCCACAGCGGGTTGTTCGCCCAGCATATATACCTGACGCTGGCCGCAGCCTTCCAGCGCAATCGAATACAGGTCGCCGAAAGCGCTGGTCTCGATATCCAGCGACACCATGCGCAGGCGCGGACGAAACTCCGGTGCGGGCCGCAGCTTGCCGCCGTCGAACTCAACGCCGGCGGTAATGAAGCGCTCCATCAGGTAGCGCTCCGGCGGTTTGATATCCGCCTCGAACAGGCGGATGCCGCGTTCGCCCAGTTTGCGCTCCAGCGCCAGCAGCTGCTTGTAATGGCTTGCGTAGATGCCGACCACCGGCTCGCGCTGGAAAGTCTTGAGCGCCACTTCCCGGATGTCGATGCCCGGCATGCCGGCAACCAGGGTGGCAATGGTGTCGCGCAGCGAAGCCTCGGCGAAAGCCACCGAGGCTTGCTCCGTCAGGAGGATTTTGCGAGGGCCGTCATCGGTGGCGAGCCAGAACTCGATTTCCGTGCCATCGCGGGCGTCGCGCCAGGCGCGGGTGAGGATAAAACCAGGCATGGCGAAATTATACTGTACGCACGAACAGTGGATTTGCAGTGTTTAAAGGCGTTCGCTAAAATTCAATGTTGCCTTGCATCAAGCAAGTCAATCTAGTTAAAGAATAGGAAACTTAATGATCAAGAAATTCACCGTTGCTGCCCTGCTGGCTGCTACCTCTTTCGCTGCTTCCGCGGCACAAGGCAACTTCTACGTCGGCGGCGACATCGGCTCGACCAAGTTCAAACACTACTCCAGCGACACCAGCGTTGGCGTGTTCGGCGGCTACAACTTCAACCAGAACGTGGCTGTGGAACTGGGCTACCGTGACCTGGGCGATTTCGGCGGCAGCATCAAGCAGACCTCCATCTCCGTACTGGGCTCCATGCCAGTGGCTAACCGCGTTGCCATCTACGGCCGCCTGGGCTTCAACACCCTGAGCGGTTCGGGCGATGACGTCACCCGCGGCCTGTTCGGCGCAGGCGTGAGCTACGAGTTCACCAAACAGGTTACCGGCCGCATTGAACTGCAACGCCCATACAACAACGCCCACAACCTGAGCGTAGGCGTGGCGTACAACTTCTAAGCACTTGCTTGGGAAAGAAAGGCCGCCGGATCAAGGTCCGGCGGCCTTTTTTTATTTCGCCTGCAGCGTGGCCAGGGCGGCTTCCAGCACCTCATCGCGGCCGGCGCGTACGCCATCCACGGTTTGCTTGACGATATGCTGCGGCTGCACGCCAACGCCGACGAAGGCGCGGCCGTCCGGATAGCTATCCTGCTTGGTGCAAATGCGAGCAGTGCCGCCGCCCGGGAGCTTGATGAACAGCGGCTGGCCGGTGCTGCCGCCGGTTGCTTCGCCCACCAGGGCGCCGCGCTGCATGCCGTCGAAGGCGACCGCGAAATCCTCGGCCGCCGAGAAGGTGGCGGCGCTGGTCAGGACCAGCACGGGCTTCTTGTACTGGCGCTTGGGATCCGGTTGCACGGCGTCCGGCGCTTCCGCATACATCGGCTGCTCCTTGCTCCAGGCGCGCCAGGTCGGTTTGTAGTCGCGAGTCGCCCAGCGGCTGGTCAGGAAAGCCTTCTCGTCCAGCGTAGCCAGAATCTTGTAGCCCACGTCGGAATTGCCGCCGCCGTTGCGGCGCACGTCGATCACCAGTGCGGTCGACTTGGCAATTTCGTCGAAGGCGGCCAGCCAGGCATCGGCGGCGCTATTGTCTTCAAAACTGTTCAGGGAAACGTAGGCGACATCGCCAGGCAGCATGCTGAATTCGAACGATGGCGAATTAGCCATGGCGGCCTTGCGCGCCTCGCCATTCACGCGCGGCACCTGCTGCTCGAATTGCTTGCCGGCGGCGTCGCGGAAAGATACGCGCGGAGAGCTGCCGACGGCGCCGCGCAGGAACTGGTAGCCGAAGGTCCGCAGCTCTTCGTCCTGGGGTGTGGAGGCACTCACATACGGCGCAAGCTCGCGTGCAGCGTAAGTCTTCACTTCCACACCATCCACGGCCGTTACTTCGAGGCCCGGCATGACGCCCTTGGCGCGCAGGCCCGGGTCAAGCACCTCGGTCACGATCACGCGGCCTTCTACCGGGCGGGTTTTCAGGAGCGGCAATCCCATCATGCGCTCCGACAGTTCTTGCGGCGGATAGACATTGGTGTGGCCGTCTTTGAGCTTGGCCACCGTCTCGATGAGAACGCGGTAATAGTCTTCGGTGCTGCGGGTAGCGCGCACGCGCGGCAGCGCTTCCAGATACAGCTTGTCCCAATCCAGCTTTTCCAGCGTCGCGGTATCGACGAAGTTGTATTTCACTTCCGACCACAGCTTGGACAGGCCTGCGATTTTTTCGTCCTCGCTGATGTTTTCTTTATAAGACCCGGCCAGGGCCGCGGTCTCCCACTGCATGGCAGTCTGCTGCTGCGCCATCGCGCCGGTGGCCGCCAGGGCCAGGACCAGCGCCGCTACATGGCTTTTTGCCATCTTGTCTCCTGAATGTACTGAATTTACTAAGTTTGCTGAATGAGCGACATTCTAGAGGCCCAACGAAAAGGACGCTACCCTGTTACAAGCCTGATACTTTTTGGGCAGGGGGCGGCTGCTAGAATGTTTGCTCGAATTCTCTTGAGCACTCTATGCGTCGACTATCCCTTCCCGCGCTGGCAGCCCTGCTGGCCGCCCCGGCATTTGCAGCCACCCCAATCACCCTCGACCAGGCCATGGCCAACCCGGACTGGATCGGCACACCCGTGGAAAGCGCGTGGTGGAGCTGGGACAGCAAACAGGTGTTCTATAAACAGAAGCGCGCCGGCTCGTCGCTGCGCGACACCTTCCAGGCAGGCGACAAACCACGCCTGGTGGCCGATTCCGAGCAGGCCAGCCAGGACAGCCCGAACCTGGTGTTCAACCGCGAACGCACCCGCGCCATCTTGCTGCGCAACGGCGACCTGTTCGAGCGCGACATGAAGTCCGGCGCCCTCGTGCAAATCAGCCGCGGCACCGCGAATGCCTCCACGCCGCAGTATTCGGCCGACGGCCACAGCGTGCAATTCAAAGTCGGCAACGACTGGTTCAGCTGGAGCCGCGCCGACCATCTGGTTTCGCCAGTGGCCCTGCCGCGCGCAGCCAAAGACCCTGCCGCAGCACCGGACGAGGACTATCTGCGCGATTTGCAGTTGCGCCTGATCACCACCCTCAAGCGCCAGAAGGATGAACGCGACGAAACACGCGCCCGCGCCAAGGAATTGCGCGACGCCGACGGCACTCGCGCACCGGCGCCGCTCTACTTCGGCGAAAAAGTCTCCATCGATGCCTCCTCGCTGTCGCCGGATGGCCGCTGGCTGCTGGTCGCCACCTCGCCAAAGTCCAGCGACAGTGGCCGGGTCGGAAAAATGCCGCGCTACGTGACCGAATCCGGTTACGAAGAATTCGACGACCAGCGCGCGCGCGTCGGCCGCAACCTCCCGCTGGCCCAGTCCCTGAAACTGGTGGACCTGCGCACGGGCACGATCAAGGACCTGCCGTTCGACACCTTGCCAGGCATCGCTACAGATCCGCTGGCCAGCCTGCGTGAAGCGGCCAAGCAGCCAGCCCTGAAAGGCAACCGCGCCACCCGCCTGGATGATGACGAAGGCGACGGCATCGGCTGGAGCAGCAATGGCGGCAAGCTCGCCGTTATGCTACGCGCGGTGGACAACAAGGACCGCTGGCTTGCGACGGTCGACCTCGAAGGCGCAAAACTGAAGTCCGTGCATCGACTGACGGACAATGCCTGGGTCAATAACAGCTACAACGAATTCGGCTGGCTGCCGGACAACAGCACGCTGTGGTTCATGTCCGAAGAAAGCGGCTACTCCCACCTGTACACGCTCGGCGCGGACGGCAAGCAGCGCACCCTGACCAGCGGCCAATGGGAAGCGACGCAAGTCAAATGGAATGCCGACGGCAGCCTGGCTTATATGCTGTGCAACCGCCGCAATCCCGGCGAATACGAGGTGTGCTCCGCTTCGGCCAAGGATGCGACGGTACGCGAAGTCAGCCATCTCGATGGCGGCGTCGAGCATTTCGCCCTGTCGCCGGACCAGCGCAAGCTGCTGGTGCACTATTCCAGCGCTTACACGCCATCGCAGCTGGCCACTGTGCCTGCTGCCGGAGGCGCTGCAACGAAACTGACTGATACCCGCACCGCCGACTACAAGGCGCGCGAGTGGATACAGCCGCAACTGGTGGCCGTGCCATCGACCCACGGCGCGGGTTTGCCAATCTGGTCCAAGCTGTATCGCCCTGCCACGCTGGAACCCGGCAAGAAGTACCCGATCGTGATGTTCGTGCACGGCGCGGGCTACCTGCAAAACTCGCACAAACGCTTCCCCAACTACTTCCGCGAGCAGATGTTCCACAACCTTCTGGTGGAAAAAGGCTACATCGTGCTGGACATGGACTACCGCGCGTCCAAGGGCTATGGCCGCAACTGGCGCACGGCGATCTACCGCCAGATGGGGCATCCTGAACTGGACGACTATGTCGATGGCGCCAAATGGATGGTGGCGAACCAGCAAGGCGATGGCGACAAGGTCGGCATCTACGGCGGCAGCTACGGCGGCTTCATGACCTTTATGGCGCTGCTGCGCGAGCCGGCGCTGTTCAAGTCCGGTGCGGCTCTGCGGCCGGTGACTGACTGGACTACCTATAACCACGGCTACACCGCCAATATCCTCAACACGCCGGATATCGATCCGGAGGCTTATCGTGTTTCGTCACCGATTGAATATGCGGACAAGCTGCAAGGCCACCTGCTGATTGCGCATGGCATGGTGGATGACAATGTGTTCTTCCAGGATTCGGTGCGCATGGCGCAGCGCTTCATTGAGCTGAAGAAGGATCACTGGGAGCTGGCGGCGTATCCGCTGGAGCGGCATGGGTTTGTGCAGCCGGAGAGCTGGTATGACGAGTATCGCCGGATTTACCAACTGTTTGAGCGGACTTTGAAGTAAAACCGGCACTTCGGTGTCTGACCCGCAGGGTCAGACACCCGGCAAGCGGCCGTCGCGGGACAAGTGTCTGACCCTGCGGGTCAGACACCGTATTACCGGTTCAGGGTTTCGCAATACTACTAGGCAGCACCTGAAAATCATCCGTCTGATACAACGACCGCCAAGCCGCCAGCAACGCCGGCGGCGGCGTCACCAGCTTCCGCACCGTCAGATCCAACCACCCGCCCGAGCTGTTAATCCTCGCCGACAGCTTCCCATCGCTGCGATAAACATCACTCCGCAGCATCCACCGGCTCCCATCCTGCGACATCCCGGCCAGCGCCAGCGTCACAGTAATCTGGTCCATCAGCAGCACTTCCTTGAAATACGCAATATCGTCCTTCATCACAACAGGACCAATATTCAGCCGCTTGAACTCCGCCATCGGAAACCCATGCTCGCCCAGGAACATCATGCGGACATCCCCAGCCTTGTTCAGGTAAGCCGTATTGGCCATATGGCTGTTGAAATCCATATCGCCCCAGCCGGCCAGCATCTTCCTCTCAAACATCACCACTCCCTTATTTGTCCGCGAGGAAGTCCAGCAAAGTCAGGGCCACAATCTTGGTCGCCTTGCGCAAATCTTCCAGCAGCAGTTTCTCATCCGCCTTCTTGGCATTCGATTCGGGCACGCTTCGCGGCCCAGCGCCATATAGTACTGCGGGAATGCCATGCTCGCCATACAGGCGCGCGTCTGCGTAAAGCGGCGTGCCGACGGCCGGAATATCCTCCCCCAGCACCTCGCGCGCATTCTTTTGCAGGTTCGCCACCAGCTGCGCACCAGCCGGCAGCGGACGCAAAGCGTGCGACAGCAGCAGGCGCTTGATCTCAAGGTGGATGCCGGGCACGCCCTGCACCGCATCCTCGATCAGTTTGCGTACCTGCGCCTCCACCGCGACCGGGTCTTCTTCCGGAATCATGCGGCGATCCATCTTCATGACCACTTTGCCCGGCACCACATTGGTATTGGTGCCGCCGTCGATGCGGCCCACCAGCATAGTCGGCGAATCGATGCCAGGTACTTTCGACTTGACCTTCTTCAGCTCCGGCAGCTGGCCATAAATCGCGTTCAGGATCTTCGTCGCCGCCTGCAGCGCATCGTGCCCCGTCTCCGGCATGGCGCCGTGGCCGGATTTACCGTGCACCGTGATCTCCAATTGCAGGCAAGCGTTATGCGCCGTGACGATGTTGTAGCTGAAGCCTGCCGCAATCACAAAATCCGGCTTGGTCAATTTTTCGCGCAGCAGGAAGCCTGGGCCCAGCAGGCCCCCGAATTCCTCGTCATACGTGAAGTGCAGCTCGACGCCGCCTTTCAGCTTCACGCCCAGCGCCTCCAGGGCGCGCACCGCGAAGATGTAGGTCGCAAAGTCGCATTTCGACACGGCGGCCGCGCGGCCATAGATATATCCGTTGTCGATCACGCCGCCATACGGCGGGTAAGTCCAGCCCTCCCCCGGCGGCACCACGTCGCCGTGGGCATTCAGGGCGATGGTCGGGCCGCCCGCCGCATAAGGGCGGCGGATAATCAGGTTGGTGATGGACTCCATGCCATAGTCGCGCACCTCCTGCTCCCGAACGGCATGCTTCTCGGCCGTCCAGCCATAAGCCTTCACCAGTTCCGCCACGGTTTCCGCGTGCGGCGTGTTGTTGCCCGGCGGAGTATCGGTTGGGACGCGCAGCACTTGCTGCATCAGCGCCACTTCTTCGTCGAAGTGCGCATCGATCCATTGGGTCAGTTTCTCGTTCATCACTTTGCTCCTGTGGCGAACCAGGCGCCCAGCTCGGCGCGTTCGGCCTCGGTCATATTGGTCAGGTTCCCGATCGGCATATCCTTCTGCTCCACCGCGCGCTTCTGGATTTGGGCAGCACGCTGGCGTACCTGGTCGGCAGTATCAAACATCACACCTGCCGGTGCTGTCGCAAAACCCGGCTGCGTTGGCGTCGCCGAATGGCAGGCCACGCAGCGGGTTTCAATGATCGCCTTCACCTTCGCAAATTGCGCGGCAGGATCAGCGGCAGGCTTCACGGCAGCAGGCTTGGGCGGCGCGATCGCCACGGCCACCGCCAGCAGCAGCGCCACACCAATCGCCGGATAGCGCCATTCAACGCGGCCCTTATGGCGCAGGTTGAAGAAGTGGCGGATGAAGACACCGGCGGCCATGATGAAGCCCAGCACCAGCCAGGCATACTTGCCCTGGTATGTCATCGCGTAATGGTTGCTGATCATGATGAACAGCACCGGCAACGTGAAGTAGTTGTTATGCACGCTGCGCTGCTTCGCCTTGATACCGTGAATCGGATCCGGCAGGCTGCCAGCCTGCATCGCATCAACCATCTTGCGCTGGCCGGGGATGATCAGCATCGCCACGTTCGCCACCATGATGGTGCCGATCATCGCGCCGATGTGGATGAAGGCAGCGCGACCGCTCAGCAGATGCGTCAACGCATAGGCCGCACCCACCAGCAGCGCGAACACCACTAGGCCCAGCCACTTCTCGCTCTTGCCAAGCGGGGAGCGGCACAGGGCGTCGTACACAACCCAGCCCGCGACCAGGAACCCGATGCCGATGCCCACGGCCTGCAGGCTGGAGAGGTCGGCCACCTGCTTATCCACCATCATCGCCTGCGCGTTGAAGTAATAGGCGATGGTCAGCAAGGCGATACCGGACAGCCAGGTGGTGTAAGCCTCCCATTTAAACCAATGCAGCTCCTTCGGCAGTTCGGCTGGCGCCACGAGATACTTCTGCGGGTTATAGAAACCGCCGCCATGCACCGCCCACAGTTCACCGGAGACGCCCTTCTTCGCCAAGTCAGAACCCGGTGCAGGAGGGCGAATCGAATTATCCAGCCACACGAAATAGAACGAAGCGCCGATCCAGGCAATGCCCGTGATGATGTGCAGCCAGCGCACCAGCAGGTTTGCCCATTCCAGGCCGTAGGGCAGCAGGTATTCCATGTAAATCCTTGAGTTGAAGAAGTGGCAATCTATCGAAGATACGCGCTTTCGAGCCCCAGCAACATGAAATATGTCGTATATTCAAGATATTCGAATTCATATACGTACGCAAGATGTCCGGCCTGCCGCAACACCTCGATATTCACCTCATTCGCATTCTCTACCTGCTGCTGGTGGAGAAGAACGTGTCGCGCGTGGCGCTCAAGCTCAATCAGCCGCAACCCTCAATCTCCGCCTCGCTGCGCAAGCTGCGCGAACTGACTGGCGATCCCCTGCTGGTACGCGGCGCGCGCGGCATGGTGCCGACCCAACATGGCGAAAGCCTGCTCAAGCCTGCCAAACGCATCCTGGACGAGACGGAATCGCTGTTTGTGAAAAAGACGCCTTTCGTGGCGCAGGAAGAAGCACGCACCTTCAACATCGCCGCACCGGATTACCTGGACAGCCAGTTCCTGCCGAATGTGGTGGCAATGCTGCGCCGCGGCTCGCCGAAAAGCCGCGTGGTGATCCACTCGATCGGCCCCGGCACCGACTACCTGCGATTGCTGTCGGATGGTGACATGGACCTGGTGATCGCCAACTGGGACGAACCGCCGCAGCACCTGCATATTTCCAAGCTGTTCGAAGACCCGATCATCTGCGCCATGCACGCCGGCAGCCCATACGCCAAGCGCACCGCCAGCGATGCCATGTCGCTGGACGACTACCTCACATTGCCCCATGTCGCGCCCTCGCAAATGGTGCCCGGCTATGGCGGCGTGATCGACGCCTTCCTCGAACGCCAGGGAATGCGCCGCAACGTCGCGGTGGAATCTGCCTATTTCAGCCTGATTCCTTATATGCTGGCGCAGACCGACCTGGTGCTGACCACCGGCCGCCAATTCCTGCGCTTCTACGAAAATTCGCTGCCGCTGAAGTTCTTTACCCCGCCGGTGAAATTCCCGCCGATGCGCTTCTACCAGCTATGGCACGAACGCGTGCACCAGGCCCCCGAGCACAAATGGCTACGCGACCAGGTCACCGCCGCCGCCAAACTGCTGTAAATGTCCACTTCGGGGTCAGGAACGAAAGTGGACATTTCTGCAGGGAATGTCCACTTGGGTTCCTGACCCCGAAGTGGACATTTGATGACGGGTATATAGTGGCGCTTATGGCGCGCTGCTTTGGGCGGGATATGATCGACGATCTATTTTGGGACACCTGCAATGACGACGACTCTCTCCGAACTGAATTCCTGCGACCTGTCTGCATTTGTTGACCGCTTGCGCGGCATTTACGAACATTCGCCGTGGATTCCGGAACGGGCTGCGGCGCGGCGGCCGTTCACCACACTGGCGTCGCTGAAGCAGTCCTTGCAGGGCGTGGTCGCCAACGCTACGGAAGCCGAGCAGCTTAACTTGGTGCGCGCCCACCCGGAATTGGCGGGCAAAGCGGCCATCGCCGGCGAACTGACTGCGGAATCGACCAGCGAGCAGGCCCGGTCTGGCCTGAACCTGTGCAGCGCCGAGGAATTCGCCACCCTGCACAAACTGAATGCGGACTACAACGCCAAATTCAGCTTCCCCTTCATCCTTGCCGTAAAAGGCCCGACAGGGCAAGGCCTGACGCGAGAAGCCGTCATCGCCACCTTTGCGCGCCGCCTGAAAAACCAGCGTGCCGATGAAATGGCCGAGTGCCTGCGCCAGATCCACCGCATCGCAGAAATTCGCCTGAACGACCTGCTGGGCGTGCAGCTGCAATTCGGCCCGCAAATCATGCAGTGGTCGGAAGACTTGGCGCAATGGAGCGACGATGAAGGCGCCCTCACCTGCGCCTATATGACCACCGCGCACCGTGCCACCGCAGCACAACTGGCGGCGTGGATGCGCGAGGCCGGCATGCAGGTGGAAATCGACGCCGTCGGCAATGTGGTCGGCCGCCACTTGTCCGACGCGCCAGGCGCGAAGACGGTCATGACCGGCTCCCACTACGACACGGTGCGCAACGGCGGCAAGTACGACGGCCGTCTTGGCATCCTGCTGCCGATCGCCATCGTGCGGCATTTGCGCGACATGGGCGAGAAGCTGCCCTTCCATTTCGAGATAATCGGCTTTGCGGAAGAAGAAGGCGTCCGCTTCCGCAGCACCTTCCTCGGCAGTAATGCCGTTACCGGAAAATTTGACATGGCCCTGCTGGACGCTGTCGACACCGACGGCATCAAGATGCGCGATGCGCTGGCCGCCGCTGGCCACGATGCGGCAGCGATTCCGTCCATCGCCCGCCGCCGCGAAGACATCGCAGCCTATGTGGAAGTCCATATTGAGCAAGGCCCGGTATTGCTGGAACACGGCCTGCCTGTCGGCGTTGTCACGGCGATTGCCGGCAGCTCGCGCTTCCTCATCGAGCTGAAAGGCGTTGCAAGCCATGCCGGCACCACGCCTATGCATATGCGCAAGGATGCCGCCGCGGCAGCCGCCGAAATTGTGCTGCTGGTCGAACAGCGCTGCGCGCAAGGCGAGGCGCTGGTCGGCACCGTGGGGCAGTTGCAGGTGCCGGGCGGTTCGGTGAACGTGATCCCCGGCGCATGCAAACTGTCGCTCGACATCCGCGCGGCCGACGATGCGGTGCGCGAGGCGGCGGTACGCGATGTGATGGACGGCATAGCCGCGATTTGCGCCCGCCGCAACATCGAATTCAAGTCCGAAAAAATCGTGGAAGCCAAGGCCGCACCATGCGCGCCCTGGCTGATGCAGCAGTTGGGCGACGCCGTCGAGCGCAGCGGCCTGCCGCGCTTCGACCTGCTATCCGGCGCGGGCCATGATGCGATGGCGATTGCCGCGCTGACCGATGTGGCCATGCTCTTCACCCGCTGCGGCAACGGCGGCATCAGCCACAACCCGCTGGAAACCATGACGGCCGATGATGCGGAAATCGCCGCGCAAGTCCTGCTGGATTTCCTGCGCAGCTTCAGCCCTCAAGCTTAAACAACGCCTCCACCGTCACGCCCAGCGCGCGCGCCAGCTTGAGCGCGAGCACGGTGGATGGCACCATCCGTCCCGCCTCAATGGCGTTGATCGACTTGCGCGTCACCCCCACCAATTGCGCCAAGTCTTCCTGGGTCAGGTCGTGCGTCGCGCGATGAGTCTTCATCGTCGTAAGAAGTTGCTCGGACATCGCTTCACCTGTCGTGATACAGGACGCTGGCCAGCATCGTTGCTACGCCTACCGTGACAACCACCACCATGATGACGGCCGGCGCTTTCTCCAGTCCTTCCAGCGAGACGACGAGCGAAGCGGCCACCGTTGTCACCAGCGTGGCGAAAAAGCCGTTGCGATAACCTTTGGACAGCGCCAGCTGGCGCAATTCATCATCCATCACGGCGCGCATTTGCGGCGAAGTGGCGCAATTGGCTTTGCCCGACTTCGTGAGAATGGCGCCAAAAGCGATGGCATTAAAGACGGGAAGCAGAACCAGAGCCCAGCGCGCCCGTGCGGCCGTTTCCGGATCGCCCAGCATCATCACCAGGATTGCGGCGCCAACGTAAAGGATTGTCCCCAGCAAAACCCAAAGACTCATGTGGGATATCCGCACCAGCACATCAGAATTCATTTTTTCTTGCGTCATGACAGTCACCTCAAAGTAGTTGTCCTGTCATGCAATGTAACACAAACTTCTCAAAATGGAACCTATAGGTTTCATTTTGTGGGAATTTTGCCGGCCACGGACGGAGTTTCGGAAAAACGCGGGGCGGGGTTCGCCTGCAGCACGCCGTCGACTTTCGCGTACGTGCCGCGGGCCTCCAGGTGCGGATGGCGGGCAGCTTCTGAGGGCGACAGCACCGGCGCGAAGCAGGCATCCGTCCCCTCCAGCAGTGCGCACCACTCATCGCGCGTGCGCATCGCAAACAAGTCCGCCATCGCCCCGCGTTGCAGCGGCCATTGGCCTGCCGCATGCTGGGCGGCGAAACGGCGGTCATCGGCCAGGCCGAGTTTTTCCAGCAGCAGCTTGTAGAACTTGCCCTCCAGCGCGCCGACCGTGATATCGCGGCCATCCTTGCAGCGATATGTGTTGAACCAGTGCGGACCATCCAGAACCGATGTGCCGCGCTGCTCGCGCATCAGGCCCGTTGCTGACAGGTCGAGCAGGAGGTTCATCATATGCGCCGAACCATCGACAATTGCGGCATCGATCACCTGCCCCTTGCCGCCGCCGCGCGCATGAAGGATGGCAGACACGATGCCCAGCGCGAGATACAAGGCGCCGCCGCCAAGATCACCCACCAGCGTAGGCGGCGTAACCGGCGGAACATCGCCCGCGCCTGCGTAATGCAGGGCGCCGGACAAGGCGATGTAGTTGTTGTCGTGGCCTGCGGCCTGCGCCAGCGGGCCGTCCTGCCCCCAGCCAGTCATGCGTCCATAGGCAAGGCGCGGGTTACGCGCCAGGCACACATCGGGGCCAAGGCCAAGGCGCTCCATGGCGCCGGGGCGCATGCCTTCAATCAGTCCATCGGCATCCTCGATCAGATCCAGCACGGTGTCGATGGCGCCGGGATCTTTCAGGTCCAGTTCCATCACGCGTTTGCCACGGCGCAGGATGCCTGCGGTAGGGATCTCCGCCGGACCGGGACGTTCAACCAGGATCACTTCCGCGCCCATGTCCGCCAGCAGCATGCCGCAGAACGGACCCGGGCCGATGCCCGCAATCTCGATAATCCTGACACCGGACAACACACCCATTTCAACGCTCCGTGTAGTAAGTGGCGCCGCTTGCAGCCATCGCCTTCAACTGCGCAGGCGGCGCGAATCGCTCGCCGAGCGCAGCGGCCAGGCGTTCGCATTGGGCCACAAAGGCTGCCGAACCGGCATTGTCGATCATGCTCAATGGGCCGCCGCGGAATGGCGGGAAGCCCCACGCGAGGATAGCACCGACATCGGCATCGCGTGCGCAGCGCAGCACGCCTTCGTCCATGCAGCGTGCGGTTTCCACGGCCTGCACCACGGTCAGGCGCTCTACTACCGCCGACACGTCCGGCTGCATAGCGGCGCGCGGGAACAGCTCCGCCAGGCCGGCCCACAGCGATTTCTTGCCGCCTTCCGGATAGTCGTAGAAGCCCTTGCCCGCCTTTTTGCCGATGCGGCCAAGTTCCACCATGCGTGCAGCCACCTCGTGCCCGGGACGGCCTTTGTAAGCATCGCCCAGGTCAAGGCGGGTCTGGCGGTCAATCCTCCAGATCAATTCAGAGGACACTTCATCGGTCAAGGCAAGCGGACCGACCGGCATGCCGGCTTGCAGCCCGGCGTTCTCGATCAGTGCCGGAGCCACGCCTTCCGCCAGCAGCGCCAGGCCTTCCAGCACATAGGTCGAGAACACGCGGCTGGTGTAGAAGCCGCGCGAGTCGTTGACCACGATTGGCGTCATGCCCAAAGCTCGCACCAGGTCCATGGAACGGGCCAGCGTGGCGTCCGAAGTCTGCTTGCCGACGATGATTTCCACAATCGCCATGCGGTCCACCGGCGAGAAGAAATGCATGCCGATGAAATTGGCCGGTCGCGCGCTGGCTTCGGCCAGTCCGCTGATTGGCAGCGTGGACGTGTTGGATGCGAAGATCGCGTCACCGCCCAGTACTGCTTCCACACGGCGCGTCACGTCGGCCTTGATAGCGCGGTCTTCGAACACGGCCTCCACCACCACGTCCGCACCTGCCAGAAGGGTAAAGTCGGTCGTCGGCTTGATGCGCGCCAATAGCGCTTCGGCCTTGTCTGCCGAAACCTGGCCGCGTTGCTGCTGCTTGGCGAGAAGGCCAGCCGAATACGACTTGCCCTTCTCCGCCGCTGCTTGTGCGGTATCGACCAGCACGACTTCGATCCCGGCTTTGGCCGCGACGTAGGCGATGCCCGCGCCCATCATGCCCGCGCCCAGCACGCCGATCTTGCTGTACTTCTGCGTTGGCACGCCTTGCGGGCGTGCAGCCAGCTTGTTCGCCTCATTCATGCTGAAGAACAGGGTGCGGATCATGTTCTTCGCTTCCGGCGAGAGCACGGTTTGCACAAAGTAGCGCGCTTCCGTCATCAGGCCGGTGTCGAGGTCCGTAATCAGGCCTTCGTATACACAGGACAGGATATTGCGCGGCGCCGGGTAATTGCCGTAGGTCTTGGCGCGCAGCATGGCGTTGGCAGCCATGAACACTTGCTGCACTGCCGGCGACGATACTGCGCCGCCAGGAATCTTGAAACCCTTTGCGTCCCAAGGCTGCTGCGCGCCGCCGGCAGCGATGGCGCCAAGCAGCCAAGCGTGAGCAGCGGCGGACTCGCTGCCCGCCGGGACGACTTCGTTCAATATGCCCAGCTCGCGCGCCGCAGCGGCAGTAAGGCGTTTGCCTTCCAACAGCAGCGGCAGCGATTTCTGGATGCCGACCATGCGCGGCAAACGTTGCGTGCCGCCGCCTCCCGGCAGCAGGCCAAGCGTCACTTCCGGCAGGCCGAATCGGGCCTTCGGATTATCGGCCGCCACTCGGTAATGGCCGCACAGCGCCACTTCCAGCCCGCCGCCCAGCGTAGTTCCAGGCAATGCCATGGCGACAGGCTTGCCGCAGGTCTCCAGCTTGCGCAGGGCGCGGTCGAGTCGCACCACACGCTCAAACAAGGCTTCCGCAGTCTTTGCAGACAGCAGCCATTCCAGGTCGCCACCGGCGATGAAGTCCGGCTTGGCGGACGTCATCAGGACGCCCTTTACAGCGGTGTCGTTCACCGCGCGCTCAACCAGTTCGCACAGCGCGGCGCAGCTCTCTTCGTTCAGCACATTCTGGCTGCGCCCCGGCATATTCCAGCTCAAGGTCGCGATGCCGTAGGAATCCAGGCTGTAATCAATCATTGTCTGTCTCCCTTAAATGCGCTCGATGATGATGGCGGTGCCCATGCCCGCGCCGACGCACAGCGTGGCCAGGCCGGTTTGCAGGTTGCGGCGTTCCAGTTCGTCCAGCAGGATGCCCAGGATCATGGCGCCGGTCGCGCCGAGAGGGTGGCCCATGGCGATTGCGCCGCCGTTGACGTTGATCTTGTCATGCGGGACGTTCAGCACGTCCATGAAGCGCAGCACCACAGAGGCGAAGGCTTCATTCAGCTCATACAAGTCGATGTCAGCGGCCTTCATGCCGGCGCGCTTCAAGGCCTTTTCAGCTGCGTAGCTTGGTCCGGTCAGCATGATCGACGGTTCGCTGCCGATGGAGGCAAAGGAACGGATGCGCGCGCGGGGCTTCAGTCCTGCACGTTCGCCGGCTTCACGGGTTCCGATCAGTACCGCCGCTGCGCCGTCCACGATGCCGGAGCTATTGCCAGCGTGATGGACGTGCTGCATCTGTTCGATCTCCGGGTAGCGCTGCGTGATCACGGAATCGAAGCCGAAGTTCGCGCCCATTTCGGAAAACGAAGCTTTGAGCGCGCCAAGCGATTCGACCGTTGTTTCAGGGCGCACCAGTTCATCGCGCGCCAGCATGGTCAGGCCGTTGTGGTCTACCACCGGCACCACGGAACGTGCAAAGCGGCCTTCATTCCAGGCGCGGTGGGCGCGCTGCTGCGATTCAACGGCGTACGAGTCCACGTCGCGGCGGCTATAGCTCCAGATCGTCGCGATCGCATCGGCGGAAATCCCCTGCGGGACGAAATAGGAATCGAATGCGCTTTGCGGATCGACCGGCCAGGCGCCGCCCGAAGAGCCCATCGGCACGCGCGACATCGCTTCCACACCGCCGCCAACCACCATATCGGACTGGCCGGACATGACTTGCGCCGCCGCCATATTGCAGGCCTCCAGGCCCGACGCGCAGAAGCGGTTGATCTGTACACCCGCCACCGATTCGGCATAGCCGGACGCCAGCGCCGCCACGCGTCCAATGCAAGCGCCCTGCTCGCCCACCGGCTCCACGCAGCCCAGCACCACGTCGTCAATCAGCGCGCTGTCGAAATTGTTGCGGCTGACCAGCGCACGCAGCGCAGTCTCTGCAAGGCGCAACGGCGTTACGCCGTGCAGCGAACCGTCTTTCTTGCCTTTGCCGCGCGGCGTGCGCACGGCGTCAAAGATATAAGCTTCCAAGCTGGTCTCCTTAGAGCGAACGGCTGATCAGTTCTTTCATGATTTCGTTGGTGCCGCCGTACACGCGCTGCACGCGGGCGTCGGCCCAGGCGCGGGTGATCGGGTATTCCCACATATAGCCATAACCGCCGTGAAGCTGCACGCATTTATCGAGCACGCGGAACTGCATTTCGGTGGTCCTGTACTTGGCCATGGAAGCGGTGGCCGCATCCAGCTTATCTTCCAGCAGCAGTTCCACGCAGCGGTCGACGAAGACCCGGCACATCTGCACTTCAGTCTTGATTTCGGCCAGGGTGTGGGCGATGGTCTGGAATTCGGCGATCGGGCGCTTGAAGGCCTTGCGGTCGCGCGTGTATTGCACGGTCCATTCCAGGCCGGATTCGGCGGCTTGCACGGCCATGATGGCGATCTGCATACGCTCCCACGGCAGTTCCTGCATCAGGTATTTAAAGCCTGCGCCCTCTTCGCCCAGCAGGTTCTGCGCCGGCACGCGCACATTTTCGAAGAACAGCTCGGAAGTGTCCTGCGCTTTCATGCCGGCCTTTTTCAGGCGCTTGCCTTTGCTGAAGCCAGCCATCGAGGTATCGACCACGAACAGGCTGATGCCCTTGGCGCCGGCAGTCGGATCGGTCTTCGCAACCACGATCACGCAGTCCGCATTCCAGCCATTGGTGATGAAGGTCTTGGAGCCGTTCAGGATGTAGTGGTCACCATCGCGGATGGCGGTGGTAGCCACGCCTTGCAGGTCGGAGCCCGTGCCTGGTTCGGTCATCGCAATGGCGCCGATCATTTCGCCGGTGGCCAGCGTGGGGATGTAATGCGATTTCAGGTACTCGCTGCCGTAATGCAGGATGTAGGGCGCCACGATTTCCGAGTGCAGCATGAAGCCAGGGCCGGAAGCGCCGATGCGGGCCTGCTCTTCGATCAGCACCATGCTGTAGCGGCGGTCCACGCCCACGCCGCCGTATTCCTCGGGCATGGTCGGGCAGAGGAAGCCCGCAGCGCCGGCCTTCATCCACGCTTCGCGGTCGACATAACCCTGCTCTTCCCAGCGCTCATGGTGCGGGGCGATTTCGGTTTCCATGAAGCGGCGCGCGGATTCGCGCAGCATGTCGTGTTCTTCGGTGAATAAGGTGCGGGGGATCATGGGGCAAAAGTCTCCGGATAGTGTTATAGGTCAGCTGACCGAAATAGTATCGGTCGGTTGACCTATTTGTCAATCAGCGGGCATAATTCGTCCCCTATGCGGAAAAAATCAGACACGCCCTTGCAGGCAAAGGAATCGAATACGACCTCAAAAGGATTTGAGCGCGCCAGCGCCATCCTGGAGGCGGCGCGCTTGCTGCTGGCGCACGAAGGCTACGCCGCCCTGGCCATGCGCAGCGTGGCGCAGCAAGTTGGCGTGAGCCTGTCGACTGTGCAGCATTACTACCCGAGCCGTGATGCACTGATCGAAGCGCTGCTGGAGCAGACCTTCGCCCGCTACCAGGCCGGCATCGACGAACGCGTCGCCGCCGCCGGTACCGGGCCGCGTGTGGAATTGTTTGAATCGATCATCGACTACTTCCTGGCCGACTTGCGCGACCAGGTATCGAGCGGCTTGTTCTTCGAGATCTCCGCGCTGGCCAACCGCCACCCGGTAGCGGCCAAACTGTTCGACACCATGATGAGCCGCGCCCGCAAAACGCTGCGCAACCTGATTCACGAAATCGATCCCGAACTCCCGATGGCCCAATGCGAGATTCGCGGCGCCCTGATCGTGGCGCAGATGCTGGGCACCATGCTGTTCATCTCCGAAACCCGCCCCCAGCATAAAGAACTGGAAAACCTGGCCCACGAAGCGACGGTCGCCATCACCCGCATCGCCTTCGGCCGCTAAGCGCTACCAGCGGGTGTGGTAGCCCACCTGTATGCCATGCGGCAGAACGGACAATGTGAATGAGTTGCCGCGATTGTGCGTGTAGTAGCCGAAGGCCGAACCGATTGCTATGCCGGCGATGACGTCGGTCTGCCAGTGCCCGCGCGTCTTCATGCGCGCAATGCCGTCGTACACCGGCAGCGCGGCCAGCGCGTAAACCCAGGGATGCTCCTCGTGGTACTCGAGGATAAATGGCGTCACCACAGCAGCAAACGAAGCCGCCTCGCCGCTGGGGAAACTACGGTCGCGCGAGCTGCCGAACCACTGGTTGGGATCGTCCGTGCTGTTTGGACGCTTGCGGCGGAAAGTGCGCTTCATGACTTCCGTCGTAACAGACGTAAACAGCATGGCGTCAATCGCCTGCCAGTCGGTGCGTCCCAGGCGCGTTTCGCCGCCTTCCCACAGGCCCAGGCAAATTGTGCCTGCGACAAGCGCGCCCAGCATGATGTGCTGCTGGCTGCGGCCCCAGATGCCGTCGTTGTCCTCATTGAGCCGGTGGTCGATGCCCAAAGGCCCGCCATCGGCATGTGCAGCTGACAAAACAAAGGCACAAGCCAGCACCGTGCCGCCCGCAAGGCGGCTCAAGGTATTCGCGCTCATTTCAGGCCCCCATCGAAAGGGATGTTTTCCTTACGATAGGCGCTGCTTCGTTAGCCCAGCGTTAAGCCTGCGTCAAATCTGCGCTTATACAACGCCTGCGCGCTCCAGCATGGCGTGCAGCAGCACGTTGCAGCCCGCTTCCAGGTGCTCCTGCTTGGCGTCCTCGATTTCGTTGTGGCTGATGCCGTCCTTGCAGGGGACGAAAATCATGCCTGCCGGTGCGACGCGGGCTGCGTAGATGGCGTCGTGGCCGGCGCCGGAAACCACATCCATCGTGGAGTAGCCCAGCGCGCTGGTCGCCTTGCGTACCGCGCCCACGCAGTCCGGGTGGAACGGGCATGGCGGGTAGTAGGACACGCGTTCGATCTTGACTGGCAGCCCGGTTTCGGCGGAGATCTTGTCGACGAAGGCAAGCATCTCTTCGTGCATCTTGTTCAGCAGCTCGTCGTTCACGTTGCGCAGGTCGATACTGAATTTGACCTGGCCCGGAATCACGTTGCGGCTGTTAGGGAATACCTGCATCATGCCGACCGTGCCGCGTCCATATGGCGGATAACGGTTTGCGATGGCGACCACTTCGGGAATGATTTGTGCGGCGACCTGCATGGCGTCTTTACGCAGGTGCATCGGGGTCGGGCCGGCGTGGGCTTCCATGCCGGTGACAGTGCAGTCGTACCAGGAAAGGCCCATCACAGCGGGCACCACGCCGATCACCTTGTCGGCATCTTCCAGCACAGGGCCTTGCTCGATGTGCGTTTCGAAATAGGCGCCGATAGGGTGTTGGCCTGGAACTTCGTCACCCTTGTAGCCGATGCGTTCCAGCTCCTCGCCGACGGTCTTGCCCTCGGTATCTTTGGCGGCGTAGGCATGTTCCAGCGTAAAGGCGCCGCAGAAGACGCCGGAACCCATCATCACGGGCACGAAGCGCGAGCCCTCCTCGTTGGTCCAAAAGGCGACTTCGATTGGGGCCTTCGTGCGAATGCCGCGGTCGTTCAGGGTGCGTACGACTTCCAGGCCTGCGAGCACGCCGTAGTTGCCGTCGAATTTACCGCCGGTCGGCTGGGTGTCGATATGGCTGCCGGTCATGATCGGCGGCAGCGTGTTGTCCTCGCCGTCGCGGCGCATGAAGACGTTGCCAATCTGGTCGACCGTGATCGACAGGCCGGCATCGCGCGCCCAGCCGGTGACCAGGTCGCGGCCTTGTTTGTCGAAGTCCGTCAGGGTCAGGCGTTTGACACCGCCTTTGGGTGTGGCGCCAATCTTCGCCAGCTCCATCAGCGAGTCCCACAGGCGGTCGCTGTTGATACGTAGGTCGCTCATGATTATCTACTCCTTAGCGCGCCGACACAGGCGCAAAAGCGGGACGGTCGATATGGCGACCTGCGCCCTCCACCGCCCGCAAATCGCCACGATGGAATACGACCTTCCCGGCCGCCACTGTGGTGCTTGGAATCCCTTTGACAGTACGTCCCTCGAAGACATTGAAGCCGCCCTTTGCGAACTGGGTCTTTGCTGAAATAGTGCGGCTGCCTTCCGGGTCCCACACCACAATGTCCGCGTCCGATCCAGCTGCGATCAGGCCCTTGCGCGGATAGATATTGAAGATCTGCGCCGCATTGGCCGACGTCACGCGCACGAATTCGGATGGGGTAAGCTTGCCGCTATTGACGCCCTCGTCCCAGATCACGGCCATGCGGTCTTCCACGCCGCCGCAGCCGTTCGGAATCTTGGTAAAGTCGTCGCGCCCTGCCGCTTTCTGCTCGGCGCAAAAAGTGCAGTGGTCGGTGGCGGTGGTGTGCAGGTTACCGCCCTGAAGGCCTTGCCACAGCGCCTTCTGGTGCTCGCGGCTGCGGAATGGCGGGCTCATCACGTGGCCGGCAGCGAATTCGAAGTCCGGGTGGTCGTACACGCTGTCATCCACGATCAGGTGACCGGCCAATGCCTCGCCGTACACGCGCTGGCCCGAGGCGCGGGCACGCGTGATCGCATCCAGCGATTCCTTGCACGACACGTGCACGATGTAGAGCGGCGTATTCAACACGTTGGCGATGGCGATCGCGCGGTTGGCTGCTTCCGCCTCTACTGCCGGTGGGCGCGAAAGCGGATGGGCGCGCGGCCCGGTAATCCCCTGGCGCAGCAAGTCCTGCTGCAACTGGTACACCAGCTCGCCGTTTTCGGCATGCACAGTGGGGATGGCGCCCAGCTCCAAAGCGCGGCGGAAGCTTTTCACCAGCGTTTCGTCGTCGGCCATGATGGCGTTCTTGTACGCCATGAAGTGCTTGAAGCTGTTCACACCATGGTTGCGCACCAGCGTGCCCATATCCTCATGCACCTGGTCCGACCACCAGGTGATCGCCACGTGGAAGCTGTAGTCGCCAGCGGCCTTCTCCGCCCAGCCGCGCCATTGATGGTAAGCGTCGAGCAGCGGCTGCTTCGGGCTGGGGATGACAAAATCGATGATGGTCGTGTTGCCGCCTGATAGGCCGGCTGCGGTGCCGGTAAAGAAATCGTCTTGCGTGACGGTTCCCATGAACGGCAGGTTCATATGGGTGTGCGGGTCGATCCCGCCAGGCATGACGTACTGGCCGCCTGCGTCGATAATCTCGGCGCCGGCCGGTGCGGCCAGACCCGGACCCACAGCCACAATCTTGTCGCCCTCACACAGCACGTCCGCGCGAAAGGCGCGGTCCGCGTTCACTACGGTACCGCCACGAATCAGGGTTGCCATTTATGCTTTCTCCGGAATTGGAGGCGGAACGGCTTTGGCCGACCTGCCCTTCATCAAGATGCCATACACCAGCGCCGCAATCGCGATGCCGACGAACCACGCATAGGTATAAATCAGCTTGAATCCCGCGCCGACATCGCCAAACGATGCGGGGAAGGCTGCATTCAGGAAGCCCGGCACATTCGGCGCCACGCCAAAAGCAAAGGCGAGCAACGCGGCCGAATTCCAGCCGTTGGTGTAACTGTATTCGCCGTTCTCGACGTACAGCGCACCGACGTTCAGCTCCGTCTTGCGGATCAGGTAGTAGTCCACAATCAGCACGCCCGCGATCGGGCCAAGCAGCGCGGAATAGCCAATCAGCCAGGTGAAGATATAGCCTTGTGTGGTTTCGAGCAGTTTCCACGGCATCATCGCCAGCGCGATGCCCGCCGTGATATAGCCACCGGTGCGATAGGAAATATGCTTCGGCGCCAGCGCGGAAAAGTCATAGGCCGGGCCCACCAGGTTTGCGGCCAGGTTGACCGACACCGTATCAATCAGCAGGATCACCAGCGCCACCAGCACCGCCGCGCCGGTCATACGGCTGGCCAGGTCGACCGGATCCCAGATCGCCTTACCATACAAAACCACCGTGGCGGAAGTCACGATCACCGCCAGCGCAGCCAGCAAACCCATTGGCACAGGCAAGCCCACCGACTGGCCCAGCACCTGGTCGCGCTGCGTCTTGGCGAAGCGGGTGAAGTCCGGAATATTCAGCGCCAGCGTGGCCCAGAAGCCGATCATCGCCGTCAACGAAGGCCAGAACGTAGGCCAGAACTGGCCGGCCTTCTTGCCGCCTTCAACGAACTGCGAAGGCTGGTCGAGCAAGGTTCCAAAGCCGCCTGCCTTCTGGTACACCCAGCCAAGCAGCACGAAGCAGATGATGATTTTCAGCGGAGCGGTATAAGTCTCCAGTTTGCGGATCGCATCCATGCCGTGCACGATGTACCAGAACTGGATGGCCCAGAACGCGACAAAGCAAAGCAGCTGCGCGCCATTGATGCCAAGGCCGGCGATCTTTGCGCCGCCGATCTCTCCGCCCATCATCACACCCAGCAGGGTGTAGATCATCTGCCCGCCGAACCAGGTCTGGATGCCGTACCAGCCGCAGGCCACAATAGCCCGCATCAAAGCCGGCAGCCGCGCGCCGGATGTGCCGAACGATGCACGCGCCAGCACCGCGTAAGGTATGCCATATTTGGTGCCGGCATGGCCGATCAACAGCATCGGCAGCAGCACAATCGTATTCGCCAGGAAGACCGTGAGCACCGCCTGCCCGGCCGACATGCCGCCTTCAATCAGGCTGGCCGCCAGCGTGTAGGCGGGAATGCACATGACCATCCCGACCCAGAGTGCAGCGAAGTGATACCAGCGCCAGGTGCGCTGCGATTCATTGGTTGGGGCCAGGTCTTCGTTCCACAACTGGGAATTTTCGCTCATGCAGTCTCCTTGATTTCGGCACGAGGATTGCGCGGATCCTGTGTCCAGTTCATATAAGGTTTGCCCGTTGGGACTGCGACCATCGTAATACAACCTTGTACCGGACAGGTGATTTCGCACAGATTGCAGCCGACGCATTCGTCGTCATTGACCTTGTAGGTGCGCGTGCCCGTCGCCTCGTCCACCAATTGGAAGATCGACTGGTGCGAGGTATCTTCACAGGCCACGTAGCAGCGGCCGCACTTGATACAGTCGTCCTGGTTGATGTGGGCGATGGACTTGAAGTTCATGTCCAGGAATTTCCAGTCGGTGGTGTTCTGCACCGCCTTGCCCATGAAATCGTCCAGCGTCTTGTAGCCTTTGGAATCCATCCAGCGTTCCAGGCCATCCTTCATTTCCTGCACTATGCGGAATCCGTGCAGCATGGCGGCGGTGCAAACCTGTACGCAGCCCGCGCCCAGCGCGATGAATTCGGCCGCATCCTTCCAGTTGCCGATACCGCCGATGCCGGAGATCGGCAGGCCGTGCGTTTCCGGATCGCGCGCAATTTCGGCCACCATGTTCAGCGCCACCGGTTTCACGGCAGGGCCGCAATAGCCGCCGTGGGTGCTGGCGCCGCCCACGTTCGGGTAGGCGACCATCTTGTCCAAATCAAGTGACGTGATCGAGTTGATGGTGTTGATCAGCGAAACCGCATCGGCGCCGCCCGCCTTGGCTGCACGCGCAGGGCGGCGGATGTCGGTGATGTTCGGCGTCAGCTTAACTATCACCGGCAGCTTGGTGTGTTTCTTGCACCATGCGGTGACCTGCTCAACGTACTCCGGCACCTGGCCGACAGCGGAACCCATGCCGCGCTCTGGCATACCATGCGGGCAACCAAAATTCAGTTCGATGCCATCGGCGCCGGTGGCTTCGACTTTCGGCAGGATGTCGGCCCAGGCCTGCTCCTCGCAAGGCAGCATCAGCGAAACCACGATGGCGCGGTCAGGCCAGGCCTTTTTCACTTCGGTAATTTCCTGCAGGTTCAGTTCCAGCGAACGGTCGGTAATCAGCTCGATATTGTTGAAGCCAATGACTTCGCGGTTCTTGCCGTAGATGGCGGAGTAGCGCGAAGACACGTTGACCGGCGGCGGATCTTCGCCAAGTGTCTTCCAGACCACGCCGCCCCACCCTGCTTCAAATGCGCGGATGACGTTGTATGCCTTGTCGGTCGGCGGTGCGGAGGCGAGCCAGAATGGATTCGGCGCCTTAATGCCGCAGAAATTGATGCTCAGGTCGGCCATTATGCTGCTCCCTTCTTCGCCTGGATATCGGAATGGATCGCCATGGCGGCCTGCTTGCCATGCTCCACGGCCTGCACGGTCAGGTCCTGGCCGAGCGAGACGCAGTCCCCGCCGGCGTAAATGCCCGGCAGGATGGTGCGGAAGCCATCATCCACATGAATCTTGTCGCCATCACGCTTCAACATGGCCGCCAGCGGGTCGGCCAGCGCGGCCGATTCCATCGCCTGTCCGATGGCTTTGAAGATGGCGTCGGCCGGAAGTTCGAAAGTGATGCCGGTGCCGACCATGCGCGTGCCATCCAGCGCGGTGCGTTCGAAACGCATGCCGCGCACACGGCCCGCTTCGTCCAGCAGCACCTGTTGCGGCTGCGCCCAGGTCAGCATGCGCACTTGGTTGGCTTTGGCGATGTCCTGCTCGTGGTGGGTCGCGCTCATGGCGTCGAAGCCGCGGCGATACACCATCGTCACTTCTTCCGCGCCCAGGCGCTGGATCTGCACCGCCATGTCGATGGCGGTGTTGCCGGCGCCGATCACGATGGCGCGACGCGGCACGGGCAGCTTGCTCAGGTCATCCGCCTGGCGCAGTTCCGCGATATATTCCACCGCCGCCATCAAGCCAGGCGCATCCTCGCCGGTCAGGCCCAGCGCGCGGCTGGCGCCCAGGCCCAGGCCCAAGAAGACGGCATCATATTGCGCGTGCAGTTCTTTCAGATGCACGTTATCGCCCAGTTTCTGGCCGTGGCGCACCTCGATGCCGCCGATTCCCAGTAGGAAATCGACTTCCTTCTGCGCGAAGTTGTCGGTCAGCTTGTACTTGGCGATACCGTATTCATTCAGTCCGCCTGATTTTTCGTGGGCTTCAAAGATCACCACATCATTACCTAGCATCGCCAGGCGGTGGGCACAGGAGAGTCCCGCAGGCCCTGCTCCGACCACGGCGATCTTCTTGCCGGTCGATGCGGCGCGCTTGAACGGGTGGCCGTCCAGCGTGGCGTTATCGAGCGCAAAGCGCTGCAGCAGGCCAATCTTGACCGGCTGGCCTTCAGCGTCGTGATTGCGCACGCAGGCGTCCTCGCACAGGACTTCGGTCGGACAGACGCGCGAGCAGCTGCCGCCGAGGATATTCTGCTGAAGGATCGTGACGGCAGCGCCGTTCACATTCTTCTCATGGATATTGCGGATGAAGCTCGCGACGTCGATGCTGGTCGGGCAGATGCGCGTACACGGCGCGTCGTAGCAATACAAACAGCGCGAGCTTTCAATGGCAGCCTGGCGTGCGTTGAGCGCTGGCGCCAGGTCGGTGAAATGACCGGCCAACTCCTCGTTCGTGGCTTTTGGCTGCGGTATGTATTTGAGTGACTCGATCATTGATGCCTCACTTCATTTGAGGAAATGCGAACTGTGCGCCGGCGCTAGCGGTATTCGGCCAGCGCTCCATCACAGCCTTGTGACGGGTGTAGAAACGCACACCCTCCGGTCCATATGCATGGTGGTCGCCGAACATGCTGCGCTTCCACCCGCCGAAACTGTTGAAGGCCATCGGCACCGGTAGCGGCACGTTGACGCCAACCATGCCGACCTGTATCTGGCGCACGAACTCGCGCGCCACGCCGCCGTCGCGGGTGAAGACTGCGACACCGTTGCCGTACTCGTTCTTGTTAATCAGCTCAACCGCAGACGCCACGTCAGGCAGGCGCACCACGCACAGCACCGGGCCGAAGATTTCTTCCTTGTAGATGCTCATATCCGGCGTGACATGGTCGAACAGCGTGCCGCCGATGAAGAAGCCGTTCGGGCGGTCTGCTACTTTGAAATTGCGGCCATCGACCACTAGGGTCGCGCCCTGCTCCACGCCTTCGCCAATCAGGCGCTCGATGCGCTGCTTGGCGGCGGCGGTTACCACCGGTCCCATTTCCGCTTCGGCAGCCATGCCATCACGCACCTTGAGCGCGGCAGTGCGTTCTTTCAGGGCGACCATCAGTTTGTCGGCTGCATCGCCCACGGCAGCGACCACAGAGATCGCCATGCAGCGCTCACCGGCGGAACCGAAGGCCGCGCCCATCAGCGCATCGACCGCCATATCCATGTCGGCATCCGGCATCACCACCATATGGTTCTTGGCGCCGCCCAGTGCCTGAACGCGCTTACCATGGTGCGAGCCACGCGAGTAAATGTATTCCGCAATCGGCGTCGATCCAACGAAGCTGACCGCCTGTACGACCGGGTGATCGAGCAGTGCATCAACCGCCACCTTATCGCCCTGCACCACGTTGAACACACCGTCCGGCAGGCCGGCTTCCTTCAGCAAGCGCGCATGCAGCAGCGACGGAGAAGGATCGCGTTCGGAAGGCTTGAGGATGAAGGTATTGCCGCAGGCGATAGCGATGGGGAACATCCACATTGGCACCATCACCGGGAAGTTGAACGGCGTGATGCCGGCCACCACGCCCAGCGGCATGCGCATGGACCAGGCATCGATACCGCGCGCGATCTGGTCGGTATATTCGCCCTTCATCATCTGCGGGATGCCGACAGCGAATTCCACCATCTCGATACCACGCGCCACTTCACCCTTGGCATCCGCGAACGTCTTACCATGTTCGCGGGTCAGCATCGCGGCGAATTCCTCGGTGTGCTGGTGGCACAGTTCCAGGTACTTGAACAGAACGCGCGCCCGGGTCAGCGGCGGCGTGTTGGACCAGGCCGGGAAAGCTGCTTCGGCGGCACGCACGGCGGCGTCGACTTCTTCCACCGTGCCGAGTGCCACGCGCGACACGGGCTCGCCCAGCGCAGGATTGAAGACGTCGCCATAGCGCCCGCCGGTCGTGTCGACTTTGGCGCCATTGATAAAGTGGGTGATGGTATCGAGATTGCTCATAGAAGGCTCTAAGGTTTACGCCAGCAGTGATTCCGCCGGCACATAGGGATAACCAAGGTCGTGCGCCACTGCTTCATAGGTGACCTGGCCCTGGCAGACATTAAGTCCATTGCGCAAATGCGGGTTGGCCTTCATGGCCTTGGCCCAGCCCTTGTCGGCCAGCGCAACGGCGTGTCCGATGGTGGCGTTATTCAGCGCAAAGGTGGAGGTACGCGCAACGGCGCCCGGCATGTTAGCGACGCAGTAGTGCACGACGCCATCAACAACGAAGGTCGGGTTCTCGTGCGTGGTGGCGTGCGAGGTTTCGAAGCAGCCGCCCTGGTCGATGGCCACATCGACCACCACCGAGCCTTGCTTCATGCGCGACACCATGCTGCGCGTGACCAGCTTCGGAGCGGCAGCGCCAGGCACCAGCACGCCGCCGATCACCAGGTCTGCCTCAGTCACGGCATCGTCGATGGTGTGCGCGTTTGAGTACATGGTCTGGATGCGGTTGCCGAAGATCAGGTCAAGCTGGCGCAGACGGTCGACATTCTTGTCCAGCACCGTGACGCGCGCGCCCATGCCGACGGCAATCTGGAGCGCATTGGTGCCGACCACGCCGGCGCCGATAATCGCCACCTGGCCCGGCGCCACGCCCGGCACGCCGCCCAGCAGCAGGCCCATGCCGCCTTTGGATTTCTCAAGATGGGCAGCGCCGGCCTGGATGGCCATACGGCCTGCCACTTCGCTCATTGGCGCCAGCAGCGGCAGGCCGCCGTTTGGACCAGTGATGGTTTCATACGCAATGCAGACCGCGCCGGACTTCACCAGCGCCTTGGTCTGCTCGGGATCGGGAGCCAGGTGCAGGTAGGTGTATAGAATCTGGTTCGCGCGCAGCATGGCGCATTCCTGCGGCTGCGGCTCTTTCACTTTCACGATCATTTCCGCCTTGGCGAAGATTTCTTCCGCCGTGGGGACGATCGTGGCGCCGGAGCCAACATACATCTCGTCGGTCAGACCGATTGCAGCGCCCGCGTTGTGTTGCACCATCACCTGGTGCCCGCGGAGTGTCAGTTCCTTGACGCTGGCCGGGGTAAGGCCAACGCGCGATTCCTGATTCTTAATTTCCTTCGGTACGCCTACCAACATGGTTCGTCTCCTCTCTGGTTTTTAGAACCGGTAAACCGGGGTCCGACCCGCAGGGTCAGACCCCTTCTGCTCGTCCGCCACGGATCTCAAAACCAACCCCGCGGCGCTCGCGCATCGGGGTCCGACCCTGCGGGTCGTACCCCGGTTTACCGGTTTTACTCAAGCGTCTTCAACACCTTTCCGAGCTTCCCGAACAATTCGTCGATGTGCTTCTTTTCAAAGGTGAGAGGTGGCGACAGCGCGATGATGTCGCCGGTCGTGCGGATCAACAGCCCATCCGCGAAAGCTTTCTTGAACGCTGCATAAGCGCGCGCTCCAGGCGCACCGGGGCGCGACGCCAGCTCAATGCCGGCAACCAGGCCAATGGTGCGGATGTCGATCACATGCTGCATGCCTTTCAGCGAATGCACCGCATCTTCCCAGTACGGCTGGATTTCCTTGGCGTGCTCCAGCAGCTTCTGTTCCTTGAAGATTTCGAGCGTAGCCAGCGAGGCGGCGCAGGCAACCGGGTGGCCGGTGTAGGTGTAGCCGTGGAAAAGCTCAATGCCGGCCGGTGCGTCCATGAAGGCGTCGTGGATGAACTTCTTGCTGAACACCGCGCCCATTGGAATCGTGCCGTTGGTCAGGCCCTTGGCGGCGGTCATCATGTCCGGTTCGACGTCGAAGTAGTCGGTGGCGAATGGCGTGGTCAGACGGCCAAAGCCGGTAATCACTTCATCGAAGATCAGCAGGATGCCGTGTTTGGTGCACAGCTCGCGCAGGCGTTTCAGGTAGCCTTTCGGCGGTACCAGCACGCCGGTTGAACCAGCCACCGGCTCCACGATCACGGCGGCAATGGTGGAAGCGTCATGCAGCGCGACGATGCGCTCCAGTTCGTCGGCCAGGTTGGCGCCGTATTCAGGTTCGCCGCGCGAGTAGGCGTTCTTTTCAAGATTGTGCGTGTGCGGCAGGTGATCCACGCCTGGCAGCAGCGTGCCGTAGGGCTTGCGGTTGCCGGCAATGCCGCCGACCGAGATGCCGCCGAAGCCCACGCCGTGATAGGCGCGTTCGCGGCCGATCAGGCGGGTGCGGGATGCTTCACCGCGCGCCTTGTGGTAGGCCAGCGCGATCTTCAGTGCCGTGTCCACTGCCTCGGAACCGGAGTTGGTGTAGAAGACGTGGCCGAAGCGATGGCTGGTGAACTCCATCAGCTTTTCCGCGAGGTCGAAAGCAGCCGGGTGGCCCATCTGGAAGGTCGGCGCGAAATCGAGCTGGCTGACCATTTCGCTGACTGCCGCCACGATTTTCGGCTGGCGGTGACCGCAAGGCACGCACCACAGACCAGCGGTACCGTCCAGCACCTGGTTGCCGTCGACGTCTTTGTAATACACGCCTTCGGCCGAGACCAGCAGCCGAGGGCTCGCTTTGAAGTCGCGATTATTCGTGAACGGCATCCAGAAGGACGCCATGGATTGCGGCCGGGCTTCGTTCATTTGCTATCTCCCTGTTAATAAAACCGGTAAACCGTTGCCTGACCCGCAGGGTCAGGCACCTGGCCTGCGACCGCCGCGTATCAGTGTCTGACCCTGCGGGTCTGACACTGGGTTGCCGGTTTTTTTACGATGCTCAAAATACTTTACCAGTTGGCAAAATCATGATGCAATAATAGACAGCAAGTTAACTATGGCACATATACACACACAGAGAAACACCCCAACCGTACAGGCAACAAAAACTGTACAGTTCCAGAGGCCCACATGCCAAACAACACCTGGCCAGAATTGCCAATCGAGCGCACCAAGAAAGGCAGCCTGGTAGAAAAAATCGTTGACGCCATCAGCGCGATGGCGGCCAGCCGCGAGTTACGCGTGGGCACAAAAATGCCCTCCGTCAGGCAATTCGCGAAGTGTAATGGCATCAGCACCTTCACAGTTGTCGAAGCCTACGACCGTCTGGTGACCCTGGGACTGTTGTCATCACGCCGCGGTTCCGGCTATTACGTTGCCAGGCAGGAAGCTCCCGCCCATACCGCGCCGGCCACGATGCTCGCCACGCCCGCCGCCGTCGACGCCCTCACCCCCGAACTGTATTCCGGCGCCTCCGAAGCGCTGCCCGTCGGCGCCGGCTGGCTGCCTCCCGAGTGGTATGGTGAAGACACCATCCTCGACGCCGTGCGCCACGCAATGCGCATTCCCGCCAACCGACTGCGCGGCTACGGCCACCCGCTCGGATTCCCCGGCCTGCGCCAATACATGGCCACTACGCTTAGCGACGAACTATTCGCCGTCGAAGCCGAGCAAATCCTGCTCACGCACGGCGCAACGCACGCCTTCGACCTGATCCTGCGTACACTCACAAAACCGGGCGACACCGTCTTCGTAGAAGACCCGGTGTACAGCAACCTGCTGTCGCTGATACGCCACCACGGCTGCCACGCCATCGGCATCCCACGCGACGAGAATGGCCTGGACATGGACTTCCTTGCAGCGCAAGCGAAAGAAAACCAGCCCAAGCTCATGTTCGTCAACACCGTGCTGCAGAATCCCCTTGGCACCAGCCTCACACAGGCGCAGGCCCACCGCCTGCTGGGCTTTGCAGAGCAGTTCGACTTCTGGCTGGTGGAGGACGATATCTACCGCGAGCTCACGGCGCGCGGCGAAGCTTCGCTAGCGGCGATGGACGGCTTGCGCCGCGTGATCCGCGTCGGCAGTTTCTCCAAGACGCTGTCGCCCGTACTGCGCGTTGGCTCGATCTGCGCGTCCGCATCGCTGCTGCCGGAACTCGTGCGCGTGAAGATGCTGGCCGGCCTCACCACATCGGAAGTGAACGAACGCGCCGCCTACCACGCCATCACCGCGCGTCCCTACAAGCGCATGGTCGATCGCCTGGTCACCCAATTGGCGGAAGGGCGCGAGCGCACCACCGAACTTCTGGCACTGGCCGGCATGGAACCAATCGCAAAACCGCGCGGCGGGATGTTCGTCAGCGCCGGCTGGTCGCAGCCGCCGTCGCCCGAATGCAACGGCAAGCAAATCGCCGAACAGGCGCTCAAATCCGGCATCCTGCTCGCACCGGGCGAATTCTTCCAGCTGCGGCAACCGCCATCGATCTGGTTCCGCTTCAACGTCGCTTATTCAGACAGCCCACAACTGCGGAACTTCCTGCAGGCCATGAGGAGAGAATATGGCATCAGCTAAATTGCGCCGCGTGCTCAATCGCGACCGGTTGGAAGCGGACATCGTCGCCGAAGCCGTGCGCGTATTCGCCGAATCCGGCTACGAAGGCGCCTCCGTCGCCACCATCGCGGAGAACGTCGGACTGTCGAAGCAAAACCTGATGTACTACTTCCCCACCAAGCAGGTGCTCTACCAGCGCGTGCTGGACGACGTTCTGGACAACTGGCTGGAGCGCATGGCCAACCTCGCCGCCCCCGATGGCGAACCGGGCGAAGTGCTACGCGCCTACATCAAAGCCAAGTTGGATTTCTCGCGCGAGCATCCACTGGCTTCGCGCGTCTACGCAATGGAAGTAATCAGCGGCGCGCCGATGTACGGCGCCCAAATTCGCGAGCGCGTCGTACCGCTGGTGCACAAGGACATCGAAGTGTTCGAACGCTGGATCGCCGAAGGCCGCATCGCTCCCGTCAACGCCACCCACCTGCTGTTTTCCATTTGGGCCATGACGCAATCCTACGCAGACTTCGCAGCGCAAATGCACCTGGTGCTGGGCGCACGCGAGTTGACTGCGACTGATTTCGCCGAAGCCGAAGAAACCATCTGCAAACTGGTGATCGCGGCCCTTGTACCGAGCGCACGCTAACAAATTGTTACGCCTTCCGTTTTGCGGCGGGAGTTTAATGGAGTCCATCCAACGATGGAGAACAACATGGACTTCTCGCCCGGCCGCAGGTCAGCTTTGATGTCACTACTCGGTGCCGCCTTATTAGCTGCCTGCGGAGGCAGCGGATCAGGCGGCACCGCCACCACACCCGTCCCGCCATCACCACCTCCCGCCACGCCCACCCGCCTGACGCTGAACGGCTCGTCGATGAAACTGCCCAGCGGCGCCAGCGTCACGCTGCGCGGCATGAACGAAGGCACGTGGGGCGAGATGCAGCAGAAAGATGCAGCCGATATCGCCGCACAAGGCGGAAAGGTGGTGCGCGTACTGATACGCTGGTGGGGCCTGTACGGAACACCGGATGTCGAAAGCCGCGCCGACAGTTCGCCCGGCCACTTCGACCCGGCCCATGTTCAGCGCTTCCTCAGCGAGATCCAGTGGTGCCTCGATGCAGGCCTGTGGGTCATTCCCGCCATCGATTCCAACTGCGGCCAGAACGGCCTGCAGGACACAAACATGGTCGCTTACTGCGATCCCCGCGGCGCCTACCCCGGCGGGCATAATTTCTGGACCGACCTCGCCATGCGCCAGAAATTCAAGGAGGCCTGGCTATACCTGGCCGGCATCCTCAAGGACTACAACAACATCGCATTCTACGAACTACTGCCGGAACCCCTTGGCGGCACCGGACCTGACCAAGCCATGCAAGTCTCCGCCTTCTACCAAGAGCTGATGGCCGCCATCGACGGCATCGACAAACGCACGCCCTTCCTGGTCGGGGCACGCGACTCCTACAACATCAACTTGTGCGACGAAGCCTATATCAGCGATCCGCGCTGGGCCAACCGCGTCGTCTACACCGGCAACCTGTTCCTGCGCACCGGGAAGACGCAAGCAGAGAACATCGCCAACCTGGATAGCCGCCTTGGCGCCCTGGTCGCCATGCGCAACACCCGCAACGTTCCCGTCTTCATCCAGCAATTCGGCGTGCGAACCGGCGACGATCCCGGCAACTTCTACCTTGACGCAGGCCTGTCGCGCATGAACGCAGCCGACGTCGGATACACCGGCTGGCAATGGCGCCAGAACATCACCAATATGGATGAATACGCGATAGTGGTCGAAGACCCGGTCACAGGTCAGGACAGGGTCAAACAGGACGTGCTTGCGGTCTATAGCAAATACTGGAGGGCTTGATTCTTACGTGAGCTGGTTCGGTCAGGTACTTGCATCGACCGATTGAATCCGCACCCCTTCTCGGACCTTCGCATTCATTGCTGCGTCTGCCCGTTCGGTCCACATTCGCGATACGGGGGAGGAGATACCTTGGGTGTTCTTAAACCGCCCTAGGTCCAATTCGGTCTAATCGGAACCTTTCGGGTCTAATTCGGTATAGGCGTCGGAGTGAGATGTCTAAAGCAGCCCAAGAATTTCTGAGCCAAGTCCAATTCAATCCAATCTTTCGAAGCCAAAGTCTAAAGGGAACCATTTTTCCGTTCCGTGGTCCAACGTTTAGACCATTTTCGAGAGGACTGAATCATGACCTACGAAGCGAAACAAGCTGTTTACCTGCCCGTGACCGATTATTTTCAACTGGAGTTCTTCCTGATGGACACGCGTCCGGGCGTCAAGCCGGACGCCTTTGTCACGGACCTTGTGAATCGTTGGCTCGCAGTGGAAATGGAGCGGCTCTCGTTGCGGGAGCGAGGCCATGCAATGCACGGTTTCCAGTGGAAAAATGTTTTCCTCCCCGAAGGAACTGCTCTGCGAACCAGTTATTGCAGCAGCATTGAATTTGCCAAAGTCGTCGGCGACCAGGTCGTCGCCGACGACGGCATGAAGCTGACGCCATCGCAGTTTGCAAATCGTCACGCCAAAGGACGCAATGCTTGGCGCTTCGTCTGGTTACGTTTTCCGGGAAATGATTACTGGGTACGAGCGGGCACATGCAGAATGCGGCATCATGAGCGGCAGTCTAACCAGTCTAAAAGCGAAATCGAACTGTCTAACGCGGTCTAGCCCTGAGTGGCCAAGAGTCTAAACCGGTCCACGTGTTTCTTTGCGGGGTCGAATTCGGTCGAAAGAGCCGGACACTCCCCGCATTTCTAGCCCTCCTTAGACCAAACTATCGCGATTTAGGGCGAATTAGACCGCCCCTCGAAAAAAGATACCGCGACCCTGTGCCCAGGCGTTTTCCGATTCTTGTCGCATGACCGCTTGTGGCAGACTACTGTTGATAGATCGCAATCCGTTCAACCAACTCATCGAGCAGGATACTTTCATCAGTACCGTCCCATGCTTCCATCAGCTCGGAGAGCGAAGTGAGCTTCCAAGCATTCGTCTGCACCGAAATGCTTTTCATCTTGCTCAATAGGTTGGCCTTCGAGAGCTCGCCGAAGTCTTGTTTTAATTCCAGAAGGAAGGGCTCGACCGAGACTAAATTGTAAGTAGGCCAATCGGTAATCGCAGCGGCCAATGCTGCGCTGATCCGACGCACTTCAGGAGGCATCGCCATATCGTCCGCTAGCTCTTCTAGTCTTTCCAAGTCAATCAAATTCATACCCTACCTCATGCCCACCACCGTCGGCTTCTGGCAGCTATCGACCCTGTTCTTCGTAGGTTTCGCTCCAGGCGAACTGCTCTTCAAGCATTTCGTCCAGCTCCGATGCATCAAGATTCGAAAGCATGGCGCCCAATTTCAACTCGCCCTTTACTAAAGCCACCACGCTGAGAATGGCCTGGACGGTCGTGCTGTCGGTTTCCAATCCGAGATCAGTCAAAGCCAATGCAGAAGTTTGCACCCAGGCGCTATCGTAATCTGCCTTCAACCATGCGGGCAAAGCAGGATTACTTTTGCGATGACGCTCAACCTCGATGGTCGCCAATAGCCCATAAAAATTCCAATCACGAGTAATCGCAGTGGCAGCGATGCTGACGATTTGTGGAACTGCTGCGTAAGAGGCGACACCGACATCGCCTTGATGATGGAGTTCACTCCAAAGCTCATCCCACACGTCGACGCCATCTCTCATCGACTTCAGGGCTATCGAGATGTCATAAGGAATTCTATAGCCACCGTGGAGCTCCTTCCAAATCGCATCGTCAAGGCTCAGCATATGTTCATTTATCCATTTATCGTTTTTGACTAGCCGTTCTCAGCCGACTACAGCCTACGAGCTTGCTAATACTTCCAGATCATCGACCGGACACTGCGCCAGCAATCGTGCGACATCTTTCGAGAACGCAGCTGAATCAAACCCCTTTGGTTTTCGTTTCATCTCAGCTACACGTTCAATTGCAGCGAGCAGAATCTCAGAGAATCTTTGAAATTGCTCCCTAGCCGCAAGATCTTTCACATCGGGCCAATTAAGCTGCCCCACTGAGACCAGCGCTTTGATCTTTGGGCGGTAGCTAGTGTAGCGGCTCATCGAAGTGAAGAATTCGTCCCAGCCTTCCAACTCCCCAATCTCAAACCCGAGGACAAAGGTTTCCACAGAGTCGCCATACGTGTAATTCTTCAAGGCCGCATCAAAATAGTCTTCGATCCTTGCTATGCTCAGCTTCCATATTCCTGTCTCAGGGGGCGGACCGCCGTAATAGACTAGTCCGCTTTGCGATGCGCCCGCCCATTTCACTTCGTCGCCACACGTAACCTTAATTTTCAACTGCACTTACGGACACTCCCTGTTGAACGAACAAACCGCCACATTCCAAGTTCTGCATTTGGCGATTATCGGTTACGCCTATGACTCAATCCAAATTGTCGCGCCTGGATGATGTTCACGTACTGTTTGAATCGCATCAGCGAGGACATCATCGGGTTCGTTCTCTAATGCATATGAAAAGCGCGAAATATTGGCACCCAAGTTTTGGCTAAACTCCTGCTCTGTCATTGCATCGGCACCGCACCAAACGGTTGCACCCGAACCGGCAACGGCCACAAGTACATCTCGAAGGCCTTTGGCAGTAATCGCTAAATAGATCATCGTTTTCAATTACGTTTGGAATGACTGTTTCTGGCCAACTGGCACAAGCCTCAGGAATCTAGATCGACTTTTACGACGATCTTAGCAGAGGTAATTAGCAGCATCTAAATAGCCCTGCGAATGGCGACGGAGATAGTCGCCTTGCGTAGGAGCCTGATGTTCGCGTAGGGTCGCGCGAATTAGCCCGCGCCAGCGAAAATCAGATGTGGGAATGCCCCGGTGCTTCTTACCTGGCGCTCTTTAACCAGTCGAGGCCTCTTTCGTCCAAAGCCGCAGTGATGACTTCTGGAGGCAAACTGTACACGGTGGCCCAGGTCGCGCGGCCATCGGCGGCGGTGGATGGAAAACTGATGGTTTCAATCGGCCAGTGGTATTTGCGTTTCAGCGCTTTTACGATTGCGGCAAGTGTTACTCGCCCTCGTAGCGGCTCTTTACCAGTTTGGTCTGCGTTCGAAAGAAGTACCGCGAGCACGGCGCCTCGCATAGTACGGGGGCCGGGGAAAATTGGAGGTTTGGATGACATCCCTGCATTGTAAGCGCGAATTAATCAGACTTCCGCGCCATGGCAACCAACTCGGAAATGGCCTTACTGTCTTCGGGGAAGAGCGAACTGCCAAAGTGCATCGTCGGCTCTACCTTCGCGCCATCCGGCAGCTGCACCGGTGCCGACGTCGCGGCTTGCCGGAAGCGCAGCACCTGGCTCTCGACAACACTGCGGCGCCCCGCCACGCTCAGGATCACGCCGAATTCATCGACACTCAGCCTGCCCAGTACATCGCCATCGCGGCATTCCCTTGCGAGACGCTGGGCCAATTCCACCATCACCTCTTGGCGGTAGGGATTGACGCGCGCGAGCATCACGCCAACATGGCCACGCTGCGCGATCGCATCGTCGGTGCGCAGGCGCAGTTGCTCGTAGAAGGATGAACGGTTCGCCAGCCCCGTCGCCGGATCGTGCGTCACCTTGCGCTGCAGGACTTGCGCACCTTCTTGCGAGGCGTGGTACATCATGGCGGCCGTCATATCGGCAATCGCCTGCCCTATCGGCACCTCGTCCTGGTCGAATGGACGCGGCTCGCGCCAGGCCAGTTTCAGCACACCGCCCGATTGATCGCCAAACAGCAAGGGCAAGATCGCCATTGAACGTAAGCCCACGCGACGGCAGGCCTCCCGGTTCACCCGATCGTCGGTCTCGGAATCGGTACAGGTGGCAGCCTGGCGCGACGTCAGCACCAGGCCTGACAGGCTGCCCTTGATCGGCATGCGCAAGCCGAGCTGCGCTTCCGCCAGGCCGCGTGCGGCGCGGTACACCACTTCGCTGCCTTCGAGCAGTTCGATGACGGCGCCGTCCGCACCAGTCAACTGCATGGCTTTCGCGGCGGCGCAATCCATCACAGGACCAAAGGATTGTCCCAGCCGCGCCAGTTCAAGCTGGGCGTCGATAATGGCGACCAGCTTTGATGGAGGAAGATCCAGCCGGTCGCTCATCGCTTACTCCTTTATTTCCGTGATCTGAACACTGGACACGCGCCACTGCCCGTCCTTGCGCACATAGACGTCGACGTAGCGGTAATGGCTGCCGAAAGGCTTTCCGTCCCAGCTTCCCGTCATGCGGGTACGGCCGCTGACCAGGGCCACGTCGCCGTAGAAACGCACATCCATATCTTCCACCGAATAGGGATTGATGACCAGCCTCGGCGAGGTAATCGCGTCAAGGAAGGCAGCCTTGCCCGCCACGTCGCCGCGCGCGCTGATCTGGCGGAAGTCCTCGGCCATATTGGCGGCGATGGCAGCAGCGTCCTTGCGGATGATAGCCTTGTCCCAGGCGTACGCCTGCTGCACCAGTTGTTCGGTGGGCGTTGCCGCCAGCGCGCTGAAGGACATTGCCAGCGCAGCCCCTATGAATGCGATCCGTGTCTTCATTTTCCGCAAAGTTTCAGGTTATGGAAGGTAGCCTTGGCCGTGCCGGCATAGGCCTCGTAATCGACCGGCGGCAAACTTTCTTCAACCGCCTTGATCGTCTTCATTTCCGCAGCATAGGTCCTGGCCAGCGTATCCATGCAGGCTTCGGGCTGTTTCATATGATACTGCGCCAGCGCCAGGTCGTTACGGGCGCGGTCAGCCTCCATCCAGTGAAGCAGGTGCGAGCACTGGCCCAGCCATCCGTTCAGTGTTTCAAAGGCAAACTGGTAGTTCTTCGCCTTGTACTGCACCAGGAAAGCGTCCTTGGTCGCCTTGCTGGCAGCCGGCATGCAGGCAGCTGGCGGCAGGAAGTATTTTCCTTCGAATGTGGCGCGCACGCCGCATACTCCCGAGCAGGCATCCGGCGTCTGGGTCGTCACCTCGATCAAGTCGCCCTTTTGCGCAAAGGTGATGCGGCATTCGGCCTGGCCCGGCTCATTGTCGTACAGCGTGCCCTGGGTGCCCTTGATATTGCCGCCCAATTCACAGGTGTGGGCGTTGGCGCCGAAGGTGGAAAGGCCGAACTTCTTCATGCCCTTGCCGGCAGGGGTGATTGTCAGCGTGCCGGTGCCGCCTTCGCGTTCGTATTCAACCGGCTGGGCCACCGCCACCGCCAGTGCGAACAGGAGTGCCGTCGCCATCAAATGTGCTGGTCGATCAGGATAGGATTGCCGTCCGGGTCGACGGCGATGATATAAGCAGGACCTGTGGTGTTTTCGTCCGCACGTGCCGACAAGGTGATGCCGCTTTCCTCAAGCTGGCGTTGCAGCTGGCGCACGTCGGTGAAGCCCGGCACAACCTGGGCATTGCTGTCCCAGCCCGGATTGAAAGTCAGCGTGTTTTTTTCGATCATGCCCTGGAACAGTCCGATTACCTGCTCTCCGTTCTTCATGATCAGCCAGTTTTGCGCGATATTGCCGCCAAAATCCTTGAAGCCCAGCTTCTCGTAGAACTCGCGTGAGGCTTTGATGTCCTTGACGTTGAGGCTGATGGAAAAGACGCCGAGTTGCATTCCGTACTCCCAGGGTAAAGGATAGACATTGGAAATCTAACATTTGCTAGAATGAAAATCCACTTCCTGATGAAACAGACATGCCCGCCTTTGCACCGTTCACACTGTCCGCCCCGCGCCTGCAACTGCGTTTCCTGAGTTCAGCCGACGTACCGGCCCTGTACCGCATGTATTCCGATGCCGACGCCACGCGCTACTGGAGCAGCGGGCCATGGGAGGATATGCAGCAGGCTGAAGCCTATTTTGCCGCCGGCCAGGCCGGTTATGAAAGCGGCGAGATGCTGCGCATGGGGGTCGAAATCGACGGCACCCTGGCCGGCGTCGTCAACTTATACAGCTTCAACCGCCAGAATCGCCGCTGCGATGTCGGCTATATGCTGGACCGTGCATATTGGGGCAAAGGTTATATGCAGGAGGCCATGACCGCCATGATCGATTACGCCTTCCGTGTTTTGCGCCTGCACCGCATAGAAGCCGACATCGATCCGCGCAATACCGCCTCCTCCAAGCTGCTGAAAAGCTTGCATTTTGTGCATGAAGGCCGCCTGCGCGAGCGCTGGATCATCAATGGCGAGATCTGCGATACCGACTTTTTCGGTCTCCTGCGCTCCGATTGGCAGGCCGCCCGCTAGCAGCTTATCGGCCTCCGCAGCAGGTCATCCGCCCCTCCTTGCAGTTCGTCGGATAGCCCAACATTGTTGCCAGCGGCAGGGGTACAGTTGCATCATCGAAAACAAGGAGGAAGTGATGAAAACCATCAACAAAAGCGCTAAAGAAACCGTCAAAGAAGTCTGGCAAGCCTTCATCGGCATCGGCCGCCACTTTGTACGCACCCTGGACCATATGTCCTGGCCTGCCATCGTCGGCATGTGCATCGTGATCGCCCTGTTCCTGACCATCCTGCCGCTGGTCATCACCTTGTTCGTCGGCGTGCTGATCGCCAAGCTGGCCATCAACGTATTCTCCGACAAGAAACAACATGGTTAATCGTGCACGCGGCGTGCTCTCCTTCGTTGGCGAGGTTGGCGAAACCGCCAGCGCCATGTGGTGGAGCTTTTTCGACTGGCTGGCACAAGTGCCACTGCGTCAGCTGGTCGTTACCTGGATTCTGGCTTTCCTGCTGGCGTGTACGCCGGCACTGCATCCGGAGCAAGCCGTGTTCTTCCTGCTGTTGTCGGCAGGCCTGAAAATTCTCGCCGGCGGCAAGCGCAAGGCGGAAATTGAAGCACGCAAGGCTGCCGTGCAAGCCGGTAGCGAAAGCCTGGAGCGCCGCCTGGTCGAAGCCCAGATGTCGGCCCTGCAAGCGCAAGTCGAGCCTCACTTTTTATTCAACACCCTGGCCCTGATCGGCCAGTTGATCGAAACCGATCCGCCGGAAGCGGCCAAGATCCACACGCACCTGATCGAATACCTGCGCGCCACCCTGCCCCAAATGCGTTCTCGCGGCAACGGCACGCTGGGCCGCCAGATCCAGATGGCGCGCTCCTACCTCGCCATCATGCAAGCGCGCATGAAGTCGCGCCTTGCCGTCTCGCTGGATGTGCCGCCCGAACTGGAAAGCGCCACCTTCCCGCCAATGATGCTGCAAATCCTGATCGAGAACTCGATCAAGCACGGCCTGGAGCCGAAGGTGGAAGGCGGCCGCATCGACATCCGCGCCAGCGTCAACGGCAACGTTCTGCAAGTGGACGTGCAGGACGACGGCATCGGCTTCAACGCTTATGCCGGCGATGGCGTAGGCCTGACCAATGTGCGCGAACGCCTCAAGCTGATGTACGGCACCCGCGCCCAGCTGCTGATCGAGCAGCCAATGGATGGCGGCTGCCGCGCCTCCATCTGCATTCCCTTCGCACCGGATATTTTCGCCAAGCCTTAAACCATGACCCAGCCCAAAGCCACCGCCATCATTGCCGACGATGAAGAACCGATGCGCGACATGCTGCGCAAGCGCCTGCATGAAGCCTGGCCCGAACTGGAAATTGTGGCGGAAGCCGCCAACGGTATCGAGGCCATCGCCCTCGCTGGCCAGCACCAGCCCGACATCGTCTTCCTCGATATCCGCATGCCCGGACTGACCGGCATTGAAGCCGCGCGCATGTTGTTCAACCGCTGCCACATCGTCTTTATCACCGCCTACGACCAGTATGCGATTGAAGCTTTCGAGCAGGGCGCGCTGGATTACCTGCTCAAGCCTGTCAACCTGGATCGCCTGAAAACCACCTGCGGCCGCCTGCAATCGCGCCTGGGCAAAGCCCCCAACAATATTGAGCGCCAGCTGACCCAGTTGCTGCAGCAAACCGGCCGCAGTCCTGCCGGCGCCGCCGCACCGCAACCGGAGTACCTGCACTGGATCCAGGCCCAGGTCGGCAACAGCTTGCGCATGATCTCGACCAAGGAAGTGTTGTTCTTTCGCGCCGATGAAAAATATACGCGCGTGCAAACGGCGCAGGGCGAGTTCCTGATCCGCAAGACGCTGAAGGAACTGGAAGACGAAGTGGACCCGAACGAGTTCTGGCGCATTCACCGCTCCACCCTCGTACGCGTCGATGCCATCGCCGAAGTGACGCGCGACCTGCGCGGCCGCCAGATGGTTCGCGTGCGCAATTCACCGGAAGAACTCGAAGTTAGCCGCGGCAACACCCATTTATTCCAGCAAATGTAAGGCCCCCACGTTCGCTTGCTCCCCGTACGGTGCTAGTCTATATTGTTCTTTCCATGCAGCGTTTTCAGGGAGAGAGTGATGACGATTCCAAAGGCTACGCGCGCGACCATCATGCCTTGCCTGCGTTACCGCGATGCGCCCGCCGCGATTGACTGGCTCTGCAAAACGTTGGGCTTCAAGGCCGCACTTGTGGTCCCCAACGAAGACGGCACCATCGCCCATGCCCAGCTTTCTTATGGCAACGGCATGATCATGCTAAGCTCCATCTTTGATACCGACTATGGCCGCCTGTTGAAGCAGCCCTCCCAAATCGGGATGGCTGTCACGCAAAGCGCCTACCTCGTGGTCAACGACGCCGACGAAGTGCATGCGCGCTGCGTGCAAGCCGGGGCGCCAATCGAGATGCCCTTGCAGGATGAAGATTACGGCGGCCGTGGTTTTACCTGCCGCGATCCCGAAGGGCATGTGTGGAGCATAGGCACTTATGACCCTTGGGAGCACTGATGGGACGCACAGTTCACTTTGAAATCCAGGCCAGCGAGCCACAAGCCCTGATCGACTTTTACGGCAAGATGTTCGACTGGAGCTTTTCCAAATGGGAAGGCGGCGAGTACTGGCTCGTCGGCACTGGCGAGGTCGGCGCGCCAGGCATCAACGGTGGCTTGCTGCCTCGCCGCGGCCCGCGTCCGGATGACGGCGCCTCCGTCAACGCCTTCGTCTGTACCGTCGACGTGGAAGACCTCGACCAGTCGCTGGCCCGCCTGAAAGAACTCAAAGGCACTGTCGCCGTGCCGCGCATGCCGATTCCCGGCGTCGGCTGGCTGGCCTACGCCAAGGACCCGGACGGCAATATCTTCGGCATGATGCAGACCGACGCCAGCGCTTCCTTCGATGGGGCCTGAATGAGCGACGAACAAGCCATCCGCGACCTGGTCGCAGAATGGACGCGTGCTACGCTGGCTGCCGAAGTTGACCGCATCCTTCCGCTGATGACGGAGGACGTGGAATTCTACGTCCCCGGCCAGCCCAGCATGCGCGGCCGCGACGCTTTCGAGAAAGGCGTGCGCGCGGTGCTGGCATCGCATCGCGTTGAATCGCACGCCGATGTGAAGCAGGTGGAAGTCAGCGGCAACCTGGCGTATTGCACTACCCACCTGCGCGTGGTGATCACGCCGCTCGCGGGCGGCGAGGCCATGCGCAAGGAAGGCAATGTGCTGTCGGTCTATCGCAAGAACGCCGCCGGCAAATGGCAGCTGGCGCGCGACGCCAATATGCTCAGCTGATCAAACGAAAGCCCATCCAAGCCGCACTTTCGAAAGTTACGAAAGTGCGGCTTTTGTTTATTTTCCTGCGCGTCACAAAACCGTCATATCGGCTTCCTAAGATGGGCTGCCTTCCAATCTTAGAACCCACTATGAACCCACCTACCCGCAGAAAATTCCTGAAAGGCTCGATGGCCGCCGTAGGCACGACCATGCTCCCGCCCGCGCTGCAAAGCGCGCTGGCCGCACCGGCCGTCTCGGGCACGCTTGGCTCCATCGGCCACGTCGTCATCCTGTGCCAGGAGAACCGCTCCTACGATCACTACTTCGGCTCCCTCAAAGGCGGCCGCGGTTTCAATGACGACCACGCAGCGACCATCCAGGCCACCTCGCGCAATGTCTTCTCACAGGCCAACTCTTCGGGCTCCTTGTACACGCCGTGGCGCCTCGACTCCAGCACCACGGCGGCCCAATGGCTGTCGGACGTGCCGCACGACCTGAATAGCGGCACCGCCGCCTGGAACAAGGGTCGCAGCGATAAATGGCTGCCAAACAAAGGCATGAACTCGCACGGCTACCTGACGCGCTCGGACATCCCTTTCCATTACGCCCTGGCCGACGCCTTTACCCTGTGCGACAACTATTTCTGCTCGGCGCGCACGTCGACCAATCCGAACCGCTTGTTCCTGATGACCGGCACCATCGACCCGCAAGGTTTGCACGGCGGGCCATGCACGACCAATGGCTTTGCCTACGGTTCGCTGACCTGGCAGACCTATCCCGAAGCGTTGCAGGCGGCCGGCATCTCGTGGCGCACCTACCAGGAAGTCGATAACTACGATGATGACGCGCTGGCCTGGTTCAAGCAGTTCCAGAACTTGCCGGTTGATTCTCCGCTGTACATCAATGGCGTGAAGAAGCGCGTGCTGGCCGACTTCCAGGCCGACGTGATGAATGACACTTTGCCTGCGGTGTCCTGGATCATTGCGCCCGCCGCAAAGTCCGAACATCCGAATGGTTCGCCGAATGTCGGCGGCGACTACGTCAACCAGTACCTGCAAGCGTTGGCCGCCAACCCTGCGGTGTGGGCAAAGACCGCGTTCATCCTCACCTACGACGAAAACGGCGGCTTCTTCGACCACGTCACTACGCCTACCCCTCCGCCGGGCACTCCCGATGAATTCGTGGCCGGCGTGCCGATCGGCCTGGGCTCGCGCGTGCCCACCATCGTCTGTTCGCCATGGAGCCGCGGCGGCTGGATCGCCAGCGAAGTCTTCGACCACACCTCCATCATCCAGTTCCTGGAAAAGTGGACCGGCGTCACCTGCCCGAACATCAGCGCCTGGCGCCGTTCCGTGTGTGGCGATATGACCTCCTGTTTCGATTTCAGCGTCAGCAACAGCGCCATGCCTGCCCTTCCCAACACCGCTGCCCTCGCCGCGCAGGCATTACAGCAAAAGACCTACCCTGCACCTACCCCGCCTGCGCCGAACACCGTGATGCCGGCCTACGAGGCGGGCCAGAAACCGCAGCGCGTGCAGCCATACCAACTGAATGGCTGGCTGACCCAGGACATGACGGCCAAGCGCGTCTGGACCAACTGGAGCAACAGCGGCAGCAAGGGCGCGCCGCTGCAGATCAACCTGAATGCCTACCGCAGCGACAATCCTTGGCAGTACACAATGGCCGCCAACAATACCTCGCGCGACTATTGGAGCGTGATCAGTTACGGCAATGGTTTCTACGACCTGGAGATGATCGGTCCAAACCAGTTCTACCGCCGCTTCAAGGGCTACCTGAATGCAGCTGCGTGGAACGGCCAAATGGAACCGCAAGTCCAGCTGACTGTCGATGGAGCCACACAATCGATCAGCATTCTGTTCGATAACCGGGGCACCACAAACACGGCGGTATTCACGCTGCTGGATCGCATCACCAGCGGCGCGGGCAGCTCGACCGCTGTCTCGGTCGGGCCAGGCCAAAGCAAGACCATCGCCTATGCCGCGACGAATGGCTGGTACGACTTGAAGATCACGCTGGCAGGCAGCAACAACTTCCTGCAATCGATGGTGGGCCACGTCGAAGGCGTGCCCGGACTGACACGTCCGCCTGTGCTACGCTGGTAGTCATGAGCCGAGCCACGTCCCTGATACAGTCAGCACTGCTGCTTGCCGCTGCCGTGGCAGGGGCTGGCGTGGTGCTGGCCAGCCGCATGACAGACGAGGACGCGGCGCCAGTGCCCGCCGCACCGCGCGCAGTGTCCGCCGCGGCGATAAGCACCCCGGCTCAAGCCGTCCCCACCACATCTGTCACGCTGTCGCCTGCCGCGCCAGCCTGCGGCAACGCGCGCAGCATGGCGGAGTGGGAGCTGCTCAGCTCAGGCGTGGGCGGCTACCGGGAAACCGGATTCGCCGTACTGCATCACGCGCAGCGCGGCACTGTCACGGTGACCGAAGGCGTGGACTTCGACCATGGCGTAGTCCTGCAACGAGTGACGGCGGACGGCGTACAGCTGCGTTGCGGCGCCGACGTGCGCAGCCTGGCTACAACAACAGCAGTCGGCGCGACGCCCACCATGCGCTCCGCACTGCCTGATCCGGAACGTTCGGCAAGCAATTGAAAGGAGTCGCAATGAAAGAATGGATTTTCGCCCTGGCTGCATCATTGTGTTGCCTGGCCGCCGCCGGCGCACCCGCTTGCGCTGACCTGCGTGATGCTGCGGCCCTGAACCAATGCCTGGAAGGTGAGCTTGACCAAAAGAGCCGCCTCGCAGAGCAACTCGCCCACCGCGCTGCCGACGCCAAACCCTCGTTCGAAGGCCGTCAGCTCATGGAAGAATTTGCGGAATGGAGAAAGTCCTCCCTGCTGGCGTGCTCGATCGAGAGCCAGATCCAGGGCGATGCCTTGATACGCGAAATACAGCGCAAGAACTGCCTGATCGCTCGCACCGGCGAGCGCATTTACGCGAGCAGCAAGCCGCTGCCTTAAGCCAGGGCTGCGATCAGCGCTGCGTCGGCGACTTGCGTTGGGCGGATCTTGATCAGGTTGCGATAAAGCGGCGGCAGGTGACTGCAGATTTCGTGCAGTGCCTGTTCCGGCATCGCGGAGCGGACGTACTGGAACTGCGTCGGATTATTGTGCGGCAGCGCGCCCTCCATCGTCGAACCATAAGCTCCCAGCGTCATGAAACTCAACGCGCTTCCGTCCGGGCCATTGGCGAAGACGAAGGTGCCGTCTTTTGGGTGTCCAAGGTAATGACGCACTTCCGCCTGGGTCGCCGCATCGGCGCCCTCCATCAGCTTGTAACGCAACTGGGCATAAGCCCGCGTGCATTCCATGAAGGCGGTGCGGATTGCAGAGGTTTGCTGGCGTCCATGGCTGCACAGCAGCAGGTTGCCAAAGGAATCCAGCAGCGCCACCGCATCGCCATTGCCGCCTTGCGCCTTATCTCGCGCCATGGCTTGTTGCAGGTACGGCGCCAGGCCGGCATCCGGCGTGCGCGGATCGCAGCGGTAGGTCAATGCATCGGGGAAGGCGCGCTTGAGGGCGCGGACGATGAAATGGTCTTCCGGCAGCGAGGCGGGATCTTTCAGGTCCTGCTGCGGCGGATCGATATTGAACAAATCCATCACGGTGGCCGAAGTAGCCTCGAACACCAAGGAGCATAAGGCTTGCGTCGGTTCCGAAATGGTTTTCCCGATGAAGAAAGACTTCGGCACCACCCCTGCCCCGCGCCGCGAATAGGACGAAGTCCCCAGCACGGCGGGATAGGAGAACGTCCTTTCCGCTTGCGGGCGCAATGCAACAGGCAGCGACGGGTAGAACGCGGAACCGTTGTAGTTGATGCCGGCCTTGCCGTCCGGCGCCGCCGCAACCACGTTGAAGCCAGCTGCCAGGATGGCGCCCGTACACATGCAGCACGGGTCCAGCGATGTCACGATGGTGCATTCTTCGGGCGGCGGCAATTCGCGGCCCTTGGCGCGTTCGGCGAAATACCAGTCGATCAGCTGGCGCTCGCTGTGCGCGGTGGGATCGTAAATCAGGCCAAGCTTGATGACGTTATTGTGCAGCGCTTTGAGCACGGTTCCGCTGGCGTCGAGCAGGACGCCGCCGACACCGAACGTGCCCTGGCTCTTTGCTGCAATCGCTTCAGACGCCGCAATGGCGACCGCTGTTTGAACGTCGATGGCCTTCTTCACTCTTTGCTTCTTTACTTCTTAAGGTCCCAGCCACCAAAGGCTTCCGGCAGCAATTCTGCCGCAGTTGTCTCGCGGGTGTCGCCCTTCAGGTTGGCCAGCACCACGGGCAGCTGGTTGCCGCCTAGTTCCAGCGTGACCTGGCGGCAGGCGCCGCATGGGGCGATGGGGTTGTCGGTTTCGCCGACTACGGCCAGTTTGTCGAAGTCGCCTGGTTTGTAGCCTTGGGCAACGGCACTGAAGAAAGCGGTGCGTTCGGCGCAGTTGCACAAGCCATAGCTGGCATTTTCCACGTTACAGCCGTGGAAGATCTTGCCGTCTTTCGTCAGCAGCGCTGCACCTACTTTGAAGTTGGAGTATGGCGTGTAGGCTTTCAGGCGCGCGGCCTTGGCTTCTTCGATGAGTTTTTCGTTGTTCATGCATTCTCCAAAACCGGTAAATCAGTGTCTGACCCTGCGGGTCAGACACCGATTTACCGGGTTTAAGGCCGAATAGTGCGGTAGACGATCGGATTCGCCGCCGGCGCCGCATCCGCAATAGTGTACGCCGCCTGCACCTCACGTACCGCCTGCTCCGCAGCTTCCTTGGTACGCGCATGCACCATCGCCAGCGGCTGGCCCGCCTGCAACGGCTGCCCCAGCTCCGCCAAATCAGTCAAACCAACAGCAAAATCAATCGCATCAGTCGGACGGCGACGCCCGCCACCCAGCGACACCACAGCCAGCCCGATATCGCGGCAGACGGTGGACGCAGCATAACCAGCACGCGGCGCCGGAACCGGCACAACGATCGGCGCCTTCTCCAGGTGTTTATCCATGTTCTCCACCAGGTCGGCCGGGCCGCCCAGCGCCTTCACCATGCGCGAGAAGCGTTCCGCCGCCTCGCCGGAATCCAGTGCGTGCTGCAACTTGGCGCGCGCTTCGGTTTCGTTCGCAGCCAGTTTGCCCAGAACCAGCATCTCGGCGCACAGCGCCATGGTGACTTCGTGCAGGCGTGCGGGACGGAACTTGCCGGTCAGGTAATCGATCGCGCCGCGTACTTCCAGCGCATTGCCGGCCCATGGGGACAGCGATTCGTTCATATCGGTCAGCAGCGCCGAAGTCAGCGTGCCCGCGCCATTGCCTACCTTGACGATGGATTCGGCCAGTTCGACCGATTTCTCATAAGTCGGCATGAAGGCGCCGGAACCAGCCTTCACGTCCATTGCCAGCACGTCCAGGCCTGCCGCCAGTTTCTTCGACAGGATGGAGCCGGTGATCATGGCGACCGATTCCACGGTCGCGGTGACGTCGCGGATCGAGTAGAAGCGTTTGTCCGACGGGGCAAGGCTCGCGGTCTGGCCGATGATGGCGACACCGACGTCCTTCACCACTTCACGGAACTTGTCGTTGGTCGGGACGGTGGAGTAGCCGGGAATGGAATCGAACTTGTCCAGCGTGCCGCCGGTGTGGCCCAGGCCACGGCCGGAGATCATCGGGACGAAGCCGCCGCAGGCCGCGATCATCGGGCCGAGCATCAGCGATACCACGTCGCCGACGCCGCCGGTGGAGTGCTTGTCCATCACCGGACCTGGCAGGTTCAGGGATTTCCAGTCCAGCACTTCGCCGGAGTCGCGCATGGCCAGGGTGAACGCGACGCGCTCGTCCATGGACATGTCGTTGAAGAAGACTGCCATCGCCAGCGCGGCGATCTGGCCTTCGCTGACGCTGTTGTCGGTGATGCCTTTGACGAAGAATTGGATTTCTTCTTTGGACAGCACGCCACCGTCGCGTTTTTTACGGATGATTTCCTGGGGGAGGAACATTTTTTTCTCTTTTCTTTTTTACTTCCAAACCGGCAAACCAGTGTCAGACCCGCAGGGTCTGACACTCGCCAAGCGGTCTTCGCGTATCAGTGTCTGACCCTGCGGGTCAGACACTGGGGTACCGGTTTTAAACTCCGTAAGGAATCCAGATATTCTTAACCTGCGAAGCATGCGCCAGCACAACGCGCCCGCCTGCCTGCGCAGTCGAGAACCAGTCACGCCCCTTGGCGCCGCCAGTCCAGGTACGCTTCAGGGAGCCAGCCGACAGCTTCTCCACTTCCGCGCAGCCAGCAGCCGAACCATCGTGACGCCACACAGCATCCACATCCGAGTGCGAAGCCAGGGTACGCGCCAGTTCATCAGCCGAACCGGTCACGATATTCACCACGCCACCCGGCAGGTCCGACGTATCGAACACCTGGTACAAATCAGTCGCCGACAGCGGATACGCCTCCGAAGGCACAGCTACCACGCGGTTACCCACAGCGATAGCCGGCGCCACCAGCGAGATAAAGCCCAGCAGCGGATTCTCATTTGGACAGACGACACCAATCACGCCAATCGCTTCATTCAGCGCCACGGTGATACCGTGCATCGGAGGCTGGTGCGCCAGGCCGTCGTATTTGTCAGCCCAAGCCGCCCAGTAGAACAGGCGCTCGATCGAAGCCTGAACTTCCTTCTCAGCGTTCTTGGTGCCGGTCTGCGCAGCGATGCGCTCCGCGAACTCGGAACCGCGAGCCGCCAGGTTTTCAGCGATGTAGTACAGAACCTGTGCGCGGTTATGCGCAGTCGCCTTGGTCCAGCCGGTTGCCTTGTGCGCCGCTTCAACGGCGTTACGGATGTCCTTGCGGTTACCCTCGCCCACTTCGCCGAGGAACTTGCCGTCGGCGCCGTGGATGGCGCGCGAATAGGCGCCGTCAGGGCGCGCCTGCTTGCCGCCGATATACAGCTTGGCAGTGCGGTCGACTGCGAACGGATCGGTCGACGGAACGTGCTCGGTATCTGGTTTGGCAGGCTTCTTGAACGTTGGCGCTGCGGGACGTGCATCTTCCGACACCGGCACCAGATACTCGAACATGCCTTCGCGGCCGCCTTCACGGCCATAGCCCGATTCCTTGTAACCGCCGAAGCCGCAAGAGGCGTCGAACTGGTTGGCGGTATTGATCCAAACCACGCCAGCCTTGATCTGCGGCGCCATATCCAGCGCCAGCGAGATGTTTTCGGTCCAAACGCAGGAAGCCAGGCCGTACACGGTGTTGTTCGCCAACTGAACTGCTTCTGCCGGAGTACGGAAACTCATCGCCACCAATACAGGGCCGAAGATTTCAGCCTGCGCCACGGCTGCGGAAGTCGACGCGCCGGTGATCAGGGTTGGCGGGAACCACGAGCCGGTGGCAGGCAGTTCGCAGCCGGCAGGCTGGTACACCTCGCAACCTTCGGCACGGGCGGAATCCACTAGGCCGGCGATCCGCTGCTGCTGGATCGGATCGACCAGGGCGCCGATGTCCATCGATTTATCCAGCGGGGAACCGAGGCGCAGGTTGTCCATGCGCGCCTTCAGCTTTTTCAGGAAACGGTCCTGCACGGATTCCTGAACCAGCAGGCGGGAACCAGCGCAGCAAACCTGGCCCTGGTTGAACCAGATCGAATCGACCAGGCCTTCAACCGCAGCATCCAGGTCCGCGTCCTCGAAGACGATGAACGGCGACTTGCCGCCCAGTTCCAGCGACAGCTTCTTGCCGGTACCGGCGGTGGCTTCGCGGATGATGCGGCCAACTTCGGTGGAACCGGTGAAGGCCAGCTTGTCGATGCCCTGGTGGCCGACGATGGCTTCACCAGTGCGGCCGTCGCCGGTCACGATGTTCACGACGCCGGCTGGCACGCCGGCTTGCTGGCAGATGTCGGCGAACAGCATCGCGGTCAGCGGCGTGAATTCAGCCGGCTTGAAGACGATGGTGTTACCGGCTGCCATTGCAGGAGCGATCTTCCACGCCAGCATCAGCAGAGGGAAATTCCACGGCACGATCTGGCCGACAACGCCCACGGCGCGGTGGCCCGGGAATTCTTCGTCCAACAGTTGCGCCCAGCCGGCGTGGTAGTAGAAATGGCGCGCCACCAGCGGCAAGTCGGCGTCGCGGGTTTCGCGGATGGTCTTGCCGTTGTCCAAAGTTTCCAGCACAGCGAACAGGCGAGCGTGCTTTTGCATCAGGCGTGCGATTGCGTACATCACTTTCGCACGGCCATGGCCGCCCAATGCCTGCCAGCCCGGCAACGCCTTGCGTGCCGCAGTCACTGCGCGCGCAACGTCGACGGCAGTCGCCTGGGTCAGTTCTGCCAGCTGCGAACCGTCAGCCGGGTTGTAGCAAGCGAAGGTCTCGCCTGGCGAAGTCCATTCGTTGTCGATAAACAGGCCGAACTTGCGGGAGCGCTGCTCCAGCCACGCTTGCGCTTCTTTCTGGCTTTCTGGTGCAGGGCCGTAGTCCATAGTGTTGAGGATCTCGTTAATAGTTGGCATGGCGGTGTCTTCTTATGGTTGCGCGTGGCGATGGGCGGCGGAGTAGGCGCCGGTCACATGGTGCTCCAGCTGGCGCTCGATGTCGGTCAGCAGGCTCGATGCACCGATACGGAACAAGTGCGGCTCCAGCCATTCGTTGCCCAGTTCTTCCTTCATCACGGTCATGTATTGCAGCGCAGACTTGGCGGTGCTTACTCCGCCTGCCGGCTTGTAGCCCACCTTGAAGCCGGTGCGCTCGTAGTATTCGCGGATCGCGCGCACCATCACCAGCGACACTGGAATGGTGGCGTTGACGCCTTCCTTGCCGGTCGAGGTCTTGATGAAGTCAGCGCCTGCCATCATGCAGACCCACGATGCCTTGGCCACGTTTTCCAGCGTCACCAGGTCGCCGGTGGCCAGGATGGCCTTCACGTGCGCTTCGCCGCAAGCCTTGCGGTAAGCCAGCATTTCATCGTACAGCGCTTGCCAGTTGCCGGTCAGGACGTGCTGGCGGGTGATAACGATGTCGATCTCTTTCGCGCCGGCGGCGACGGACAGTTCGACTTCGCGCACCTTGGTTTCCATGCTGGTCAGGCCGGCCGGGAAGCCGGTCGACACCGCCGCGATCGGCAGGCGGCCCTTCAGCACCGCGTCGGCGTGCTGGATCATCTCGTGGTACACGCAGACGGCGCCGGTCATGAGGTTGCGTTCCTGCAGGCCCAAGGCTTCCACCAGGTCCTGGCGCAGCGGACGCATGGCCTTCATGCACAGGCGCTCAACGCGGCCAGGGGTGTCGTCGCCTGCCAGCGTGGTCAAGTCGATCAGTTCAATTGCCTTCACCAGCCATGCGGCCTGGTACTCTTTCTTGACGGTGCGGCGGTTCGCCAGCGATGCTGCGCGGCGGTCCGCGGCGGCCTTGTTCACGTGGATGTGATTCAGCCAGCCCAGATCGAGGCCGATCGCCTCGTTGCGCTTGAAGTCAGTAATGATGGTCATAGCAGGTTGGTTCCGTTGGAAAGAGGTTTCACGCCCAAATGATGCGCGATGGTCTGGCCGATGTCCGAGAAGGTCTCGGAGATGCCGAGCGACTGTGGCTTGACGCCAGGGCCGAAGAACAGCACGGGAATATGTTCGCGGGTATGGTCGGAGCCTGGCGAAGTTGGATCGCAGCCATGGTCGGCGGTGATCACGCACAGGTCGCCATCCTTCAGCTTGGCGATGAATTCCGGCAGGCGCGCATCCATCTCGTGCAGCGCGTTCGAGTAGCCGGCAACGTCGCGGCGGTGGCCGAAAGCCTGGTCGAAATCGACGAAGTTGACGAAGGTCAGCGACTTGTCGCCCGCCTCGTCCTGCGCCTGCAGCAGCTTGTCAAACAGCGCCATATTATCGGCGCCCTTCATCACGCGGCTCACGCCCTGCGCGGCGTAGATATCGCTGATCTTGCCCAGTGCGATCACCTCGCCGCCTTCGTTCTTCACGTGGTCCAGCAGGGTTGGTGCGCTTGGCGGCACGGCGTAATCATGGCGGTTCGAAGTGCGCTTGTAATCACCGTTGGCGCCGACGAAGGGACGGGCGATCACACGGCCGATGTTGTACGGCTGGACCAGCTCATACGCCTTCTCGCACATCTCGTACAGGCGCTCGAGGCCAAAGTGCTCTTCGTGGCACGCGATCTGCAGCACGGAGTCGGCGGAGGTGTACAGGATAGGCTTGCCGGTTGCGACGTGTTCATCGCCCAGCTCATTGATGATGGTGGTGCCCGAAGCGTGGCAGTTGCCCAGGAAGCCCGGCACGCCGGTCAGCTCTTGCAGCTTGTCGGTAAGCTCTTTCGGGAAGGACGGCACGGTCTTCGGGAAGTAACCCCAGTCGAACAGCACCGGCACGCCGGCGATTTCCCAGTGGCCGGACTGGGTGTCCTTGCCGGTGGATTGCTCGCGCGCCGCACCGTAAGCGCCAGAGAAACCGTCGCGCTTTGCAAAGCCGGCGGCCCACTCGCCCGACGCAGTATGCGCGGCAGCGGCCAGGCCGAGGCCTTCCATGGTTGGCAGGGACATCGGCTTGCCTTCGTTGGCCGCCCATTTCGCGATGTGGCCGAAGGTGTTGCAGGCCTGGTCGCCGTATTTGACAGCGTCCGGCGTTGCGCCGAGGCCGAAGGAGTCTAACAACAGGATAAATGCGCGGGACATGGGTGCCTCTCTCAAAACCTTAAATGCGGTGTCTGACCCGCGGGGTCAGACACCCGATACGCGGCGGCCGCCGGACCCGGTGTCTGACCCTGCGGGTCAGACACCGC